>NZ_JBEZCG010000001.1:0-973061 GCF_040647455.1 Streptomyces sp. NPDC041068 | reverse complement strand
GGGTCGAGGCCGGTGGTCGGCTCGTCCAGGAAGATGATCCGCGGGTTGCCGACCAGCGTCATGGCGATGTCCAGGCGCCGCTTCATGCCGCCGGAGTAGGTGGAGGCGGGCTTCTTCGCCGCGTCGGTGAGGTCGAAGCGTTCCAGGAGTTCGGCCGCGACCCGCCGCCCCTCCCGCTTGGACAGGTGGTGCAGATCCGCCATGAGGAGCATGTTCTCCTCACCGGTGATCAGCCCGTCCACGGCGGAGAACTGACCGGTCACGCCGATGGTGGCGCGCACCGCCTGCGGGGCGGCGGCCAGGTCGTGGCCCGCGACCTGGGCCTGGCCGCCGTCGGCGGTGATGAGCGTGGACAGGATCTTCACGGCGGTGGTCTTGCCCGCGCCGTTCGGACCGAGCAGCGCGAACACCGACCCGCCCGGGATACGCAGATCGATGCCGTCCAGAACGGTCTTGTCCCCGTACGACTTACGCAGACCGACGGCCGAGACGGCGGGCGGCGACGCGTGACCGTCCGCCCGGCTGGTTGTGGGCATGACAGAGGAAGGCATGGGGCTCTCCATTCGAACCATTCGAAAGCTGAAGCAAGTGGGGGGCAGGGCAGGGAGCGGCTGTGGACGCGGCGCTCAGACCCTCGCGCGAAGGATGTGGATGTTGCCGTACCGAGTACGGGCGTGGACCTTGACCGTCTCCTCGGTCTCCTGCGGGGCCTCGGACTTGGCGAGCATGTTCCGTACCTGACCGGAGTCCGAGTTGACGTCGAGCCAGGCGGCGGTGCCCTCACGGATACCGACCTCGATGGCGCCGTACGAGGTCTCCAACTGGGCCGTTCCGCGGACCACTTCACCGACGCTCAGGGTGCCGTTGGCGGTGGTCGCGGTGATCGAGGCCTCGGCGCGCCGGATGTCGATGTCGCCGGTGGAGTTGCTCACCCGCAGGTCACCGATGGCGGCGCCGACGGTCGTGGTGCCGTGCGAGTTCTTCAGGACGGCGGTGCCGCCGACGAAGCCGACGCGCAGGCTGCCGGTACCGGTGGCGATCTCCGCCGGGCCCTCGACCCGCTCCACGGCGATCGCACCGTGGGAGGCGGTGAGTTGCAGCGGGCCGGTGCTGTCGAGACGGACGTCTCCGGACGAGGTCTTCACCTGCGTCTCACCGAGCCGGCCGACGCCCAGCACCTGGGCCCAGGCGCCCGTCGCGTCGACACGCGAGCCCGTGGGCAGTTCGACCGTCACATCGACGGTGCCGGGACGGCCGAGGCCGAGCAGGGGCTTGGGCGTCGTGACGGTCAGAACTCCGTTCGCGTACGTGATCTCGGTCTGCTCGGCGGCGCGCACGTCCAGGTCCTTCTTCGGGTTGCGCGGCCGCACCTCGACGACGGTGTCGAGTCGGTCGCCCGCGATGAACTGGATGGAACCGGCTTCCACGTGCGTCGTGGCCGAGATCGGTTCGGGGGTGTCGAAAGAAGGCATGGCTGTCCCGTCCTCATGGGTCTTGGGGTGTCCCCGCTGGTGGCACTGAGGAGGGGACGCGGCGTGGGTGAAGTGGAGAGTGGAGCGGAGTGCAGTGGAGTGTGTGGCTGTAGCAGCGCGGGGGGGGAGTCGCGGCTACCGCACCCGGCCAGTCCCGGCCTGGCCGAGGTCCTGGGTCTTCTCCGTCGCACGGGGCCGGGGGCCGTCGTCACTGTCGGCTGCGGCCAACAGGGCACGCACCGCCCACGCGTTGACCGACAGGCCCTCGCGGCCGGCGGCCTCCTCGGCGCGGGCCTTGAGACGGGCGGGCAGACGCAGGTTCACGCGGGCGACGCCACCCTCGCGGTCATCGGCCGTGACCTTGACCGCTTCGACGGGTGCGAGTGGCACCGGGGTGGCAGCGTCGTCGAGGGGCGGTTGCGTCACCACGAAGTCCGGGTCGAGACCGCGCAACCGCATGTCGACCGAGCCGGGGGCGAGCTCGCGGGTGATCTCACCCATCGCGGCGGAGAGCACGTGAAGCATCGCCAGCCGACTCGCCGACTCCAGGGGAGCGATGAGCCTCTCGGCCAGCTCGCGCGCGTCTCCCCCGCCGGCTTCGGCGGCCACCGCGAGGTCGCGGCGGAGGTTGTCGACGTACGGGGTGAGGTCCATGACGCCATCATGGCACCATATTGGCGCCACGCGCAAGCCTCATGGCGCCTCACGCGAAATGAGCTCCACGCGAGCCGCTTTGACCTGCAGGTACACGAGGAAGGCAAGCCGAGACAGAGGGACGCCGCGCACGATCACGCACACCCGCCAGAAAGGACTAGCACCCAGTGGCGCCACATGACACCGAATGGCGTCAACCTGTGCCGCATGGCGCCACGCCGCACCACGTGACACCACCGGAGAATGAACCGGCCCTCGCCTCGCGGCGCCGACGTTCGCTTGCTACCGGTACCAGTCGTCCCCGTCGCTCGTGAGAGACCGGCCCAGGTAGTCCTGCAGGTTCCGAGCGACCCATCGGCGGCTGTCGTCCTCGTGGTCCCACACGTAGATGTCCTCCCGGGGCGGTGTCCGGATGAAGGCGAACTGGTCTCCGCCTCCGTTGTCGCCGAAGAAGAGCAGCGGACCGAAGGGCATGTACAGGCCGGCGAGGGTCGGGTCCGACCAGAAGCGGAGGTTGTCCTCGACGAGCCGCTCGAGCGGCCAGACCGTGTCCACTCCGTAGTGCCCCACAACGCCGTCAGTTTCCGCAAGAAGTCCTACGAGCGCTGATGGCAGGCCGCAGCCCAGCCGTTGCTCAGCATCGGCTGTCGCGCCCGAGCCGATCGGGGAACTGAACTCAGCTTCGGGGAACGCTGCAAGTGCGACTTCTTTCCACATACACGCAGCGTAGGGTGAACGCCCTTGATCACGGAGTTACAGTTCAACTGGGGCCCATAGAACGGCTCCACCAGGAGAGCGGGGAAATCATGACCTTCATCATCGCCACAGCGGTCGTGCTCGTGGCCGCAGTCGTGGCAGGCGTCATCGTGCTGCGGCGCAGGGGCGGTTCGGGGGAACGCGGGGCACTGGAGCGTGCTGCCGCGGACCAGGGACTCGCGCAAGGGCTGAGTGCGGCGAACGCCGCGCGGCAGAACGCCGGGTCCTACGGGCCCTGAGCCCCGGCCGCAGCCGGCCTACGGAATCCGGAAGGGGAGGGCACCGAAAAGCCCTCCCCTTCCCCTGACTCGGGACGGTGGAGGGCTTCGACTCGGGGCGGCGGAGGGCTTCGACTCGGGGCGGCGGAGGGCTTCGACTCGGGGCGGCGGAGGGCTTTCGCGAGAAGCTCGACGATCAAACCAAGACGATCACACAGTGACCAGGCTCTTCGCCAGGACCCGCTCCCGACGTACGCCGTCGGACAGGAGATCTCCGGGCTCGCCCGTGTCCGTGAAGCCGTTGCGTTCATAGAGCGCGACCGCATTGCTGTTGTCCGGCATCACGGACAAGCGCACCGTCTTGGCACCGCGCTCGGCGCCCCAGCGCTCCACTGCCTGGATCAGGTAGTCCCCCACGCCCTGGCCCCGAGCCGCGGGACTGACCCACATCGAGATCAGCTCGACGCTGTCCGCCCCCTCGCCCGGAACCCCACTGACCATCCCCACCGGACGGCCGTCGAGCAACGCGACGAGATCCCGCGCGCCAGGAATGGACAACCGGGCACGCCAGCGCTCCTCCCGGTCGCCGGAGCCCTGCCAATCCGCCAGCGTCGATCCGAACGCATGGGGCGCCTCGGCGAGCGCCGCCAGTCGCAACTCCCGCCACAAAGGCCAGTCTTCTGATTCCAGAGTGCGTAGCTCAAGCATGATCCAGACCTTGCCCGGCGTCGGGAACGGCAGCAACTTCATTACGGCGGCATGAACGAGGGCCCGAGGGGGCCCTGCCCTGGCCGACCGCCGAGCCGGATCCACGTCGGCTAAGCCGGATTCACGTCGGCCCGCACCAGGTGGTGGTCCGAATAATCGCTGGGTTCCACATGCTGATTGAGCGGTTCGACGCCCCGTAGAAAGATGTAGTCGAACTTGAGGTGCCAGTCGGTGGTCGGCTCGCAGGTGCCGGCGGTGGGCGAGGGACGGCACCGAGGTGACGCGTCCGCGGCCGGTTTCCACATCGGCGCGAGTTCGGGCGCGTCCGGCACGGCGTTGAAGTCGCCGAGAACGATCGCGCGGTCGTGCCGGGCGACCTCTGCGGCCAGTACGCGGGTCTGGGCCGCCCGGACCGTCTCTTGACGTCGTTGGGCGAGGTGCGTGTTGAAGACCCGGACGGGCTTGCCGCCCACCAGGGTGGTCACTGCCATGTACCCCCGGTCCTCGGATCCGCCGTCGGGGTACTCCACGCTGACGTGGTCCGCCATCGGTGCCGCCGAGAGAATCGCCTGACCGAAGGCTCCGGGGCGCCACGGCATTCCCCCGCAGCGACCCCAATTGCGCAGAACCGACCCGTACTCGACGTGGTAGACCAGCCCGTAGAGGTGCTCCAGGTAGTCGCGGATCTGCTCGACGTCACGTACGCACGCCTCTTGCATGCCGATGACCTGGGGCGCGTACGAGGCGATCTCCGCCGCCCGGCCCGCGTTCCCCACCTCGCACGGGTTGCAGATGTTCCATGTCATGACGCGGTTCGGCACGACGTCCTTGACGGACTCGACGGCGAGCGGCCTGCCGAAGAGGGCGAGGGTTCCAACGGGTGCGCTGGGGCCGACGAGCGCCAAGCACACCACGATCATGGCGCCCGCGAGCAACCGATTGCCCCTACCGAACACCATCTCCTCCTCAATGCGAATGCACACGGCGTCACATGACGTCTTCGTACGCGAGGTTAGGCGACGACGTTGTGAGCGACACCGGCGACCGACCCGTCACCAGCGAGAACCGGCTGAAAAGCGGCCCGTTTCGCCACCGAACCGACCTCGTTGAAACGATATGAGCAACGCCCTTCTCGTGATGGACGTCCAACAGGCCATCGTGGACATCGTGGACATCGGCGACGACGTCGACTCCACCTACCTGCCACGCCTGCGCAAGGCGATCGACGGCGCCCGAGCGTCGGGTATCCCTGTGATCTACGTGGTGATCGCGCTGCGCCCCGGCTTCCCCGAAGTCGGCACACGCAACAGGGCCCTCGCCGCCATCGCACGCGCAGGCCTCTACACCGAGGGCGCCCCCGGCACCGAGATCCATCCCGAGGTCGCGCCCCGGCCGGGCGACGTGGTGGTCACCAAGCGACGGGCGAGCGCGTTCTCGGGCAGCGATCTCGATGTGGTCCTGAGGGCACGCGGTATCGACAGCCTCGTGCTCACCGGCATCGCCACCAGCGCGGTCGTACTGTCCACCCTGTGCCAGGCGAACGACCTGGACTTCGACCTCACGGTCCTCGCCGACGCCTGCCTGGACACCGACCCGGAGGTGCACCATGTCCTCATCGACCGGCTGTTCCCGCAGTGGGCGGACGTCGTCACCGTCGACGACTGGGTCAAGGGGATCACACCCCGATAGGCCCGGTTCGGGAGCGAGTTCGGTCGGAACCTAGGCTGATCGGCATGGAATCTGCGGGTGCCGGAGAAACGGTCGGGTTGATGTGTCCGGGTTGCGGTGGTGTCGAGGTCCGGACGGTTGAGGAAGCGCGCCAGAGAAAGGGTGCGAGGCGTCATGGCCTGTACGACCGTCTGGATCCGGGTCCGGACAAGACCGGCGACGGATGCATGCACTTCGCGGAAGGCATGCTGCTGACCGCTCTCGGCATCGGCCTCGTGTACATGGGCGTCGATCAGCACAAACCTCTGTACTCACTCGGCGGTGCGGCACTCGCGCTGGTCTGCTTCTTCGGCACCTTCATGGTCGTACGCAGTGACAGGCGGGAAAAGGACGCCGCCGAAGCCGGGTATCCGCGTGCGGAGCGCCTGTGGCAGCCGGCGCACTACTGCTACGGCTGCACTTCGGTGTTCTGCCCAGGCGGCACCCCGTGGCGGGGAGTGCTCACCCCGGAGCAGTTCAAGAAGCTGGTGTGGACCGAAGCCGGGTACGCCGACCAACTCCTCGCAGGAGACAAGGCAAAGGATGCGCAGATACCGGCGGACGTGCTGCCGGAGTAACCGTGCCCCCCAGACGCGGGCCCGCTCAGTTTCCGGGAGGGGCGGCCAGTGCCTCGACCAGTCGGCGGGCCCGCGTCTCTTCTCCCAGGAGGGTCTCGACCAGAGGGCCCGTGCCCGGATCGGCCGGTGGTTCCGCGTCGGAACGGGAGTCGGGGCGGCCGGGGTCCGGGACACTCGTCGGGCCCGCGCCCTTGGTCTCGTCGATGTACTGCTCGACGGGCCGGGCGTCGGGCGTCAGGCGAACACGGTCACCAGCGGTCAGGGCGCTGTGGACCGAGGCGTAGTCGACGCCCAGGTCGGCGAGTCGCTCGCCACCCGCGTATCGGGAGCCGAGGCCGGTGGTGCTCTCCCCCGCCAGGTGCGGGTACCGCTGCGCGACCTCGTGGGTGGCCAGGACCGCCAGCAGCACGTGCTCGGTGCCCACCGTGTCGCTGCCGAGACGGCGTGCCTGCTCGTAGGTCTCCATTCTCACCCACCAGGCGGGCCGGGCCGCCCAGTTGACCCCGCTGAGCTTGAGCAGCCACCGCATCCACAACGGCGCCCGGCGGTAGTGGCGGTGGCCGAGCAGGACGTCGCGGGTGGGGTGCAGCAAGGGGTCGAGGCTGTCCTCCTGGCTTCCGGTGCCGCCGTCCAGGCGGGCGAGTACGGCCTGCGGTGGGATGCCGCACGTGCCAAGCGCCTCCACCGCGCGGTTGTCCCCCTCCAGCAGTCCCCGCAGCAGATGTTCGGCACCGAACTTCTTGGCGTCCTCTCGCCGGGCCTGTTCCATCGCGGCGGTCAGTGCCCTGGCCGCGGCGCCCGTGTAGCGGGTGCGGTCTTCGCCCTCCTCCCCCAGGACGTCCCTCTCGGTGACGACTCCCTCCGCGTCGTCGTCGGCGCTCCACGCGTCGTCCCGGTCCGTCCGGTCCCGCAGCACCGCGAGGAGCGCGACCTTGGTCGCCCCTTCGGCCGCGAGTGCCTCGCGTGCCGCCCCCTTGGCCGCGGTGATGCCGGCCAGCAGGTGCTCGCTGCCGATGGGTCCCCCGGCGCCCGTCCGCGCGCCGCGCGAGGCCCCCAGGATTCCCACGACGTTCCAGTCGGGTGACTTGGTCGCTTCCATGCGGCCTTTCCTCTTCTCCTTCTCCCTGGTCCTGCGCAGCAGCCTTCCTGACCGGGGCGGAGGTCGCATCGCCCCGCGGAAGGAACCCCTCCTGCAACCTGAGGTAGAGAGCGGGGTGCGGGCCTGGGCTGATCATCGGGCACCACGACGCCGCCCCGTGGAACGCGGTGTGGCGGGAGGGCGAGTTGGCCGGGTCCCGCCGGCGGATGAGACGCCGGCGGGACGGGCGGCCTTCGCTCCCTTCCCTTCCCTATCCCTGACCCTGAGGCCCTTCCCTGCCCCTGAGGCCCTTCCCTCAGGCGAGCCTGGAGAGGGCTTCGGCGAACTCCGCTGGGCGGCTGAAGTAGCCGACGTGGGATGTGGCCAGGGTGTGCACGTCGAAGGGGTTGTCCGGGGTGACGGCATCCGCCTCCGCGATGATGCGGTCCTGCGCCTGGACGGGGATGCTGCGGTCCTCGGAGAGCCGGAAGTAGGTGTGCGGTACCAAACCCCAACGGTCGGCGCGTATCACGGAGTCCGGGCCGATCACGTCGTAGTTCTCGTCCGGGTCCATCGTGTCGATGACCGCGCGGAACTGGGCGTCGGTCCCGTCGGCCATGATGGCGGCCTTGAGTTCGGCGAAGAGATCCGGATCGCTGTGCGCGGCGCGCCAGTTGAGCCGCGCGAAGCCCTGTGCGGCGACGTCGCCGGTGGTGATCCTCGCTACGGCGGCGTCCAGGAGGTTCCCGTCGTCCTCGGCGGGCTGCACCTCGTCCTCCGGCGTGGTGAAGCCGGTCGGGCAGGCGGCCGAGATGTACACGATGCGATGCAGCAGTTCGGGCACGGCGTTGGCGACGGCGCTGAGCGTGATGCCGCCGAAGCTGTTGGCGGCGAGCACGACCGGCCCGTGCGCGGCGAGGCGGGTGACGATGTCGACGACGTACCGGACGTTGTCGTCGAGCGTGATGCCCTTCATGGGCGACGGCGCTGCGGCGAGCGCTTCCAGGTCCTGGGGCGAGGCGAAGTACGGCGCGGGACGATCGGCCGAACTGCCGTGTCCGGGCAGGTCGATGGCGTACGACGCGTGGCCGCGCAGGGCGAGTTCGTTCTGCAGAGGGCCCCATGCCTGGGCATTGCTGGAGGCACCGGGGATGAAGACGTACGTGGTCATGGTGAGGTCCTAGTCATCGGTGTGACGCAAGCGTGCGGTACCGGAGACCGACGTCGAGAGCCGACGTCGGTCAGCGCGTGGCACGGGTGCGCGAGAGCTGCACCTTGATGACGAAACCCATGCGGGCAGAGTAGCCCGACGATCGCTTGAAGAGCACGGGAATTATGGCGGTCCGAGCCAAGTCGGCGGCGAATGCCCGTCGCTGAGCTCCGCTCAGGCGTCGAAGTGACGGCGCGCGTCCTCGATGTGGCCGAGGTATGCGTGGGTCCAGCCGCACATGGCGTCGACCGTGGCGCGCAGGCCCCGGCCCGCTTCGGTGAGGGTGTACTCGACCCGTGGCGGCACGGTGGGGTGCACCTTCCGGTCGACCAGGCCGTTGCGCTCCAGCATGCGCAGGTTCTGGGTGAGCATCTTGTGGCTGATGCCTTCGACCTCGTCGCGGAGCTCGCTGAAGCGCAGGGTGCCCTCGCCGAGCGCCTCGATGATCAGGAGCGCCCACTTGTTGGCGACGTCCGAGAAGATCTCCCGCGCCAGGGAGTCCGCGCGCCGCAGGTCGGCGTCCTCGGGCAGGCCCTTGAGCAGCTGCTTGGTCACCATCAGGTACCCCAGTCACCGAAAAGTGCGTTCTTCCAGGTCGGCGCTCACTCTCCTACGGTTTCCCAGTAACCGCAAGAGAGCACATCAGGAAGGGCGAGACCACCGTGACCACCATCGATGTCTTCCATCACCACGTGCCGGCCGAGAGCGACTTCGGCTACGCGCAGGCGATCAGGTCCGGCGACCTGATCCACATCTCCGGGCAGCTCTCGCTCGACGAGGCGGGCGAGTTCGTCCACGCGGACGAACTCGCCGCGCAGCTCGAGCAGACATACGCCAACACGGACAAGGTCCTGGGCCACTACGGCGTCACTCGGAACCAGGTCGTCTCCCAGACGCTGTACGTGGTGAACCTGCGGGAGAACGCCGCGGCGACGGCGGAGGGCAACCTGGCGTACTTCGGCGACCACCATCCGGTCAGCACGGTCGTCGGCATCACGGAACTGACCTTCCCCGGCCAGGTCATCGAGATCAGCTGCGTCGTGGACACGAAGCTGCCCGCCTGAGCCCACCGCGTGGGGATTCCGGCCGGGCCGGGCACGGGACGAACAGACCGGGCCGGGCACGGGACGAACCGGCGGGACCCGGCCCAGGACGAACAGGCCGGACCAGGCCCGGCCCGCATCGCGGCACTCTGCCCCGTACAACTGCCGGAATGCGCTCGACCCGGACGCGCGGCGCGCGTCCCCTCGCTTGACCTTGACACAATGACAAGGTCTTCACTGGGGAGCCAAGGAGGTGGTCCCGATGACCATGGCGAAACAGGACACCGGCACGACGCAGGCTCTCCAGGGGCTGGAGCACGGTGACTCGTCGGTGCGGCTGCGCACGGCGCTGGCCCTCGGTACGGCCCCCGACCCGCGGTTCGTCGACGCGCTCATCCGGCGGTGCGCGATCGAGCCCGAGTTCTACGTACGCGAAATGCTGACGTGGGCACTCATCCGCCACCCGGATTCCATGACGCTTCCGGCGCTCGTCGGTGAAGTGCGGTCGGAACGTGCTCAGGCGCGCAGCCAGGCCCTGCACACCCTGTCCAAGATCGGGGACCGGCAGGCGTGGCCCGCCATCACGCGGGCACTGCTGACCGACGCCGACGACGAGGTGGCCCGCAGCGCCTGGCGGGCGGCGGTCGTCCTCGTACCCCCAGGTGAAGAGCCCGCACTGACCGCGGTACTGGCGACCCAGCTCGGGCGCGGCGGGCGCGACACGCAGCTGAGCCTCAGCCGGGCGCTCATCGCGCTCGGCGAGGTGATCCTGCCGGCCCTGCGCGCCGCGGCGACGGATCCCGACCCTCACGTGTCCACGCATGCCATCGCCACGGAACGGCTGCTGCGCGACCCGGAGGCCGGGTTCGAGTTCGCGGTCGAGGAGGCGAAGCGCATCGTCGCTCTCGGCGGAGACGAACGGAAGGATGGGTGATCCGTGCTGATCGGTGAGGTGGCGAGGCGGTCCGGGGTCAGCGCCCGCATGCTCAGGCACTACGACTCGCTCGGCCTGGTGCGGCCGACGGGCCGGACCGACGGCGGCTACCGCGAGTACTCCGGCCAGGACGTCCAGCGGATCTTCCACATCGAGAGCCTGCGGTCGCTGGGTCTGTCACTGCGGGACGTCAAGCGTGCGCTGGACGATCCCGGCTTCGCCCCCTCGCAGCTCGTCGACGACCTCATCCGCCAGACACAGGAACGCATCGCGGTCGAGACGGAGTTGCTCACACGCCTCCGTCGGATCGATGCCGCTGAGCCCGCCGGCTGGGAGGACGTCCTGCAGACCGTGTCGCTTCTGCAGGCGTTGGGGTCGAAGAGCGCGGGGACGCGCCAGCGCGCGGCCCTGTCGTCCGCCACGGAGGATCCCGTGCCGGTCGAGGCGCTGGTCCAGGCGGCGCTGAGCGAAACGGACCCGCACGTCGCCGGGGCCCTGCGATGGGCACTGGCACAGTCGGGCGACCGCGGTCCCGCGCTGCTCGCGGAGGGTCTCGGATCGCCGTCGGCCCCGGTCCGCGAGCGCGCCGTCAAGTCCCTCGCCGAGATCACCACTCCCGAGGCGACCACGCTGCTGCGGGACGCCCTCACCCACGCCGACCTCACCGTGCGACGCTGGGCAGCCCTGGCGCTCGGGGCGCGGGGGGCGACCGAAGCGATCCCGACGCTCATCGACATGGTCGTCGGGGGCACGAATGACGTCGACGCGGCCGACGCGCTGAGCACTCTGGCGAACGATGCCGTGCCGACGGGCGATACGGCATCGGCGGACGATGCCGTGTCGACGGACGACACCGCGCTGGCGGATCAGATCGCCACCGGGCTCATCGACCGCCTCACCGACGCCACCGCCGCCCCTTCCGCCCGCCGACGGCTCACCCAGGCACTCGCCGACATCCCGGGAACCACGGCGACGCATGCCCTCACCGAGCTGACGCACGACAAGGATCACGCCGTCGCGCTCACGGCCACCTACGTTCTCGGGATGCGTGACGACGTCGGCGAAGTCCTCAGCGAAGGCCCCGCTGCGGCCCCTTCGCCTTGATCATGTCCCAACTGTCCGTGACCATCGAGACCTTGCCCTTGGCCGGGATGTACGCCGAGCCCTGGTGCAGGTAGTCCAGCAGGAAGACCATCTCGCCCTTCTTGCTGCCGACGAGAAAGGCGATCTGCGGGGACGGGGTGATGCGCGCGGCGGGGTCGGTGGTGCGCATGTACTCCTGGACGTCGGCGTTGAAGAAGGTCAGCGTGCCGCCTTCCTCCGTCTTCAACGCGTAGACCTTCTTGTGGTCCGTCTCGCCCGCCTCGTACGTGGCCTTGCCGCCGGGGGTGAGCATCTTGTTCTGCTCCAGCGGGAACTGGGTCATCCACTTCGCGGTCTCGCTCGCGCCGACTTTCGCACCCAGCTTCTCGTCGCCCGAGTAGAGCGCGACGAGCGCGTCGTCCATCTGGTCGGGGGCGAGGACGCCCTGCCTCTTGGCGGTGTCGCCGACCGGAACCGCGAAGCCGTCGGCGTCCTTGGTCAGTGCCGGCGTCTTGGGGTCCTTCTTGGTCGTCCAGCCGCTCCAGACGGCCTTCCATTCGTCGTCTTGCTTGTCGAAGACGACCGTGGCGCGGCTCGTCTTCGGCGACGTGCCGTTGTGGTCCTTGGTGTCGGCACGCATCACGAACCAGGTCACGCCGCTCTTCGCGGACGGAATCACGAACTCGCGATTCACGTAGGAGAACGGTTTGCGGCCCTCGGCCCTGTCCTTCGCGGACTGCAGCTTGTCCTGCTTGTAGGTGTTCGCGCTTGTCTCGAGGAGCCCGCCGCCCTCGACCGCGGACAGGATGTCGCTGTCGCGCTTCGCGTTGGCCCGGTTGTTGACCTTCACGTAGTTGTCGACGATCTTCTTCGCCTCGGCCTGGGTGACCACGCCCTTGGGGGCACGGTCGGCGGAAGTCCCCTTGCCGTCCCCGGACTTGGAGTCGTCACCGGAGCCGGACGAGCAGGCGCCGGCGGTGAGGGCGAGCACGGTCGTGCCCGCGGCCATGAGGAGGGTGGTACGGATCGTGCGGTGCAAGGACATGAGATTCCCCGTTGGTCGCAATCGTCGTTGGCGTCACTGCCGTTGCTGCCTTTGCTGCCGCCGCCGTCGTTGTCACAGCGGAAGCTGATGCTTCGTATCGCAACGCCACGTTAGCTTTCGCGATGATCCGGTCCGCGCCCAGGGTGGCCCGCGGTGGCCGGTGGCGGCGTCGGCCCGGCTGGCGCGCGATGGCGGCCGGGCTGCCGTACACCGACGCCCGCTGTCCGATCGCGTACGACGATGAAGGCGACGCGGTGGCAGCGGTGACGGTGTGGTCGGCCGGTGCGGGCAAGCCGGGGGGCTCGAGCCGATGGGCTCCCCGAGGTGCGGGACAGGTGCCGGGACGCAGAGATCGATAACGCGTGGGCGCCCACCGCCCCCCCCCTTCTCCCCCTTGGCACCGTGATCCGCTCCCAGCGATGAGTTCCTGCCCCGCCGTGAGTCTCCCCTGGCAGAAACTGAGACCGAGGTCGAGCAGAGGAACAGCCGTGAACGAAGACGTCTGGTCGCTGGTGCATGTGGAGCGTGCGGCGCTGATCGAGGACCTCACCCGCCTCGACGACGAGCAGTGGGAGCTCCCTTCGCTCTGCGCCGGGTGGACCGTGCACGACGTGGTCGCCCATCTGGTCGACACCGCGCGCACGACGCGCCTCCGCTTCATGGGCGGGCTCGTCCGGGCCCGCTTCGACTTCCACCGTCAGAACGCGCGCGGTGTGGAGCGCGAGCGCGGCGCCTTCCCGCAGGAGACATTGGAGCGGCTGCGGCAGGTGGCCTCGCGCAGAACGGGCCCTCCCGCTCCCCTCGACACCCGGCTCGTCGAGGAGGTCGTCCATGGCGAGGACATCCGCCGCCCCTTGGGCATCGCTCACGCCTACCCTCCGGAGGCCGTCGCCAGATCGCTCCGCCTGCAGGTGCGCACCTCGGCGTCGTTCGGCGGGGCCAAGGAACGAGTGGCCGGTCTCCAACTGGCCTCGACGGACACGGACGTGCTGATCGGGGAGCCGGACGGACCGCAGGTGCGCGGAACCGCTCTCTCCCTGCTGCTCGCCGTCTCCGGGCGCGACGAGGCGCTGGACGAGCTCGACGGGCCGGGGCTCGCCGCGCTACGGGCGGCGGCCTGAACGCGAGGGTGCGACGAGCCCTCCCTAAGCCTCGGCGAGGCCTGATCGCGGGATGGCTAAGCTGCGGCGCATGGACATAGTGATCCCGCTCTTCGACAAGTTCGAGCCGCTCGACGCGATCGGGCCGTACGAGGTCCTCGCGTACGTGCCCGGTGCCACCGTGCGGTTCGTGACCGCCGAACCCGGCCTGGTGCAGGACGTGTTGGGCTCCCTGCCGGTGCACGTCCCGACCAGGTACTCCGATGTCGAACGCTGCGACGTCCTGCTGATCCCGGGCGGGGGCAGCTTCAAGGCCATGTCGGACGACCCCGATTTCCTCGGCTGGGTGCGTCAGATCCATGTCGGGTCCCGCTTCACCACCTCGGTCTGCACCGGTTCCCTGGTGCTCGGCGCGGCGGGCCTCCTCGACGGTCTGACCGCCACCACCCACTGGGACGCGGCCGCCCACCTGGAGTCGTACGGCGCCGTCTACACCCCCGAGCGCGTGGTACGGCAGGACCGGGTGATCACCTCTGCCGGTGTCTCCTCCGGCATCGACATGGCCGTGCAGCTGGCCGCGCTGCTCACCGACGAGGTGACCGCCCAGGCGATCCAGCTCTACACCGAGTACGACCCACAACCCCCGTTCGACACCGGCTCGGTGGCCAAGGCTCCGGCCGAGGTCCTCGAACGGGCCCGCAGGCTGGGCTAGGCGAGAGCGACACCGCCCAGCAGTGCGAGCGCGGCCTCCGACGAGGAACCGGCGGGCGTCGTGCACACCACGAGGACCTGTTCCGGCGTGCGGAGGGGCGCCAGCGTCTGTTGCGTGACGGTCAGCGCTCCGATCGCCGGATGGTGCAGGTCGTAGGAGGCCGCGTCGCAGGGCGACACGCTGTGGTCCCGCCACAGGGCGACGAACTCCGGGCTCTTCATCGTCAATTCGCCGATCAGCTCCGCGAGCAGCGGATCCTCGGGGTGCCTGCCCACGACGGTGCGGAGGTTGCCGACGACAGCGCGCGCCTTGCGCCGCCAGTCCTCCCCGTACAGCTCACGGCAGTGCGGGTCGAGGAACAGCATCCGGCTCATGTTCGGGCGGTGGTCCGAGCTTTGTGGAGCCAGCGGGTCCAGGTGCCCTGCGAGCAGCCCATGGCCCAGGCCGTTCCAGGCGAGCACATCGGTGCGCCGGCCGAGGACCAGAGCCGGAACCCCGTCCAGGGCCCGCATCAAATCCCTTGTCTCGTCCGCGACGTGCTCTGGCTGCGGCCGACGGGCCCGCTTCGTACGGCGTGAGGCGTCGGCGAGCCGTGTGAGGTGATCGCGCTCGTGCTCGCCGAGTCGCAGGGCCCGCCCGATGGCGTCGAGCACCTCGGCCGAGGCGCCGCGGGACAGTCCTTGTTCGAGCCGGGTGTAGTACGAGGCGCTGACGCCCGCCAGTTGCGCCAGCTCCTCCCGGCGCAGACCGGCCACCCTGCGCGGCCCGAAGGCGGGCAGCCCGACGTCCTCGGGCCGGAGCCGAGCCCGGCGCGCCTGCAGAAAGTCGCCCAGCGGGCCAGGTCCGTCCATGCACGCAGTGTGCAACATGGCCCTCGGCCCAGCCACTCCCTGCCAGGGGTAGGACACAGCGGGGCTGGCCGGTCCGGGCGGCACCTTCCAAGCTCGGGAGCGTCCGTCCACGCCCCCTCCCCCGAGCAACGAGGAAGACCATGGCACAGATCGCCCTGGGTGACGTCACCGTCACCCGCGTCAAGGAGTACTACGGCCCGGTCGGAATGACTCCCTCGGACTTCTTCCCGGACAGTCCCGAAGGCGCATGGGAACGCCATCACCCCACCCTGGCACCGGACTTCTGGGACCCCGCCACGAACGAGTGCAACTCGGCGATCCAGTCCTGGGTGCTGCGCAGCGAAGGACGCACGATCCTCGTCGACACCGGCGTGGGCAACCACAAGGACCGGCCGTACGCGCCGGTCTGGAACCGGCTCGACACCGGCTTCCTCGACCATCTCGCGGCAGCCGGAGTCCGGCCCGAAGACGTCGACATCGTCGTCAACACGCATCTGCACATCGATCACGTCGGCTGGAACACGTACCTCGACGGCCGTACGTGGGTGCCTACGTTCCCGAATGCCACCTACCTCGTGCCGCGGCGGGACTTCGACTTCTGGAATCCGGCCAACGGCCACGAGCCGCTCCTCGGCCGCGGCAATCAGAACGTGTTCGAGGACAGCGTCGCACCGGTGCACCGGGCAGGGCTCGTCGAACTGTGGGACGACCCCTACCGGATCGACAGGAACCTGCGGCTGGAGCTCGCACCCGGCCACACGCCGGGTTCGTCCGTGCTCGCGCTGGAGTCGGGACGCGATCGCGCGCTCTTCGTCGGCGACCTGCTGCACACCGCACTGCAGATCACGGAGCCGGACACCAACTCCTGCTTCTGTGAGGACCCGGCCCAGGCACGGGCGACGCGGCGCAAGCTGCTCGGCCGGGCGGCCGACAGCAACGCCCTTGTCCTTCCCGCCCACTTCGGCGGTCACGGTGCGGCCGAGATCGCGAGGGACGGCTCGAAGTTCGCGATCAAGGGGTGGGCGGGCTTCCCCCGCATCGCGTGAAGCGCAGGGACCCAAGGCCGAGAGCAAGGAGCCAAGAGCACACAGGCAAAGCACACAGGCACACAGAAGAGAGCGGAGAGGAAGATCCATGCCCCAGCACTCACACCCGCTGGTCAGAACACCTTCAGGCGACGTACGCGGTCTGCGTGACCGGTTCGGCGAGCTGTACCGAGCCATTCCGTACGCGATGGCCCCACGCGGCGCTCGACGCTTCGCCCCGCCCGTACCGCACCCCGGCTGGTCCGGGGTCAGGGACGCCACGCAGCCCTCGCCGACGGCGCCGCAGCCGACCCGCGACTTCGGACGTCTCCACATGACCCCCTACTTCGGACCTGGCTGGGTGCCGGGCGACGAGTACCTGACCGTCGACATCCGCACCCCGGTCGCAGGGGGCGGCGAGAAGCGCCCGGTCATGGTCTTCGTGCATGGTGGCGGCTTCGTCAGCGGCTCCACCCGCGCCGCGCTGTACGACGGCCGAGCCTTCGCCCGTGACGGAGTCGTCCTGGTGACGGTGAACTACCGCCTGGGCGTTCCCGGCTTCCTCGACCTGCCCGGAGCCCCGGCGAACCGCGGACTGCTCGACGTACTGGCCGCGCTGCGCTGGGTGCACGACACCATCCCGTCGTTCGGCGGCGACCCCGGCAAGGTCACTGTCTTCGGGCAGTCTGCGGGTGCCACGATCATCTGCGCGCTGCTGGCAACACCGGAGGCCAAGGGCCTGTTCCGCGGCGCGATCGTCCAGAGCGGCAACGGCACCGGCGCCTTCACCCCCGAACAGGCCCAGCGAGTCACAGCCAGGGCTGCGCAGGCGCTCGGTGTCGAGCCGACCGTCGAGCGGTTCGCCACGATCCCGGACGCGGCCTTTCTCGGCGTCATGCCGGAGCTGTCCGGAATCGACCTGCGCACCTCCACGGCCGGGGATCCGCTGCTCGGGCTGAGCCCGTTCGGCCTGGTCCTTCCCGTCCAGCCGGCCGACGCACTCGTGGACGGCCCTGCTGCCGAGGTCTCGGTGCTCATCGGCAGCAACACCGAGGAGGGGAACCTGTACCTCGTGCCCCAGGACGCGCTGGAACCCACCACCGAAGCCGACGTGTTCGCCGTCGCCGCGGCGGGGTTCACCGAACCGGCCACCGCGGTCGCGGCCCACCGCGCGGCACGCCCGGATGCCACGCCCGGTGAACTGCGTTCAGCGCTGCTGGGCGAAGCGCTGTTCGGCGCCGGCAGCGCGCGCATGGCCGGGGCCCACTCCCGGATCTCGGGCCACCGGACCCATGTCTACTCCTTCGCCCGGCGCTCGACCGCTCTCGGCGGCCGTCTCGGCGCCGCGCACACGGCCGAGCTCCCGTACGTGTTCGACCTCGCCGACGAGCCGTGGCTGCACGGCGACCACGGCTTGCTGGGCCCGGAGGCGGCGCCGGCCGGTCTTGCCGAGGCGATGCACGGAGCCTGGGTCGCGTTCGCGCGCGACGGCGACCCGGGCTGGTCCGCGTACACCTCGGAACAACAGGTGGTGAAGGTGTTCGGCGACCAGTGGGCCGACTAGGCCCCGTGGTCGGGGTCGTGGGTGATCAGGTCTCCCGGCTGGCAGTGCAGGACGTCGCAGATCCTCGACAGGGTCGAGAAGCGGATGGCCTTGGCCCGGCCGTTCTTCAGTACGGACAGGTTGACGACGGTGATGCCCACCTGCGCGGACAGCTCCGTGAGCGTCATGCCGCGCTCGGCGAGGAGCCTGTCGAGGTGGATCCGGATTCCGTGGACTTCCTCTTCAGGCATCAGATGACCCCTTCGTCAGACATCAGATGGTCCCTTCGAGGTCCTCCCGCATGCGCACACCCTCGCGCATGATCTTCCCCATGATCACCGCGGCGAGTCCCGCGAGGACCAGCACCTGCGGTCCGGCGACCGTCGGCCCGGAACCCACGATCGGTGCCATGCTCCCGACGAGCCAGGAGTGGGACCAGCCCGCGACGAGGCCGGCCAGCGGCGCTCCCACGGCGACGCACCACCCCAGGACGGTAAGCCGTCGCGCTACCGCGTCGGTGAACGGCCCCTCCAATACGACGGCCTTCAGGAGCCGTGAGAAGAACAGCAGCGCGAGGAAGGCGAACAGCAGCCAGGGCAGCTGGCTTCCGAGGTCGGCGGCGCGCTGTCCCACGGAGGGGTCGTCCTGACACAGGCGCGCCGCGCTGCTGGACGCCTCCACGCCCTTGTTGATCGGCAGGCCCTCCGGCCCCAGCGAGGCGTTGCGCCAGAAGCCCGTCTCCACGCAGACCGCGCCGTCGTCGAGCATGTGCGTGAACCCCGTGCCGATGAAGGCGAGCCCGCTGAGCAGCGCCAGCGCAAAGGTCAGTGCGGCCAGGGTCCTTGTCAGTCGCGTGTTCACCGCGCCCCTCCCTATCGATTTTCGATATGCCTGAGCGTAGAGGACCATATCGATAATCGACAAGTTCGAGAGAGCCTCCCACCGGCGCGGCGACGCCCGCAGGCTCCTCCGAGCGCCCCATGTCCGGCTGAGCCTCGGGCGATGGCTTCACCGGCCTGGTCATGCGGCAGATACGGATGTCCGCCGGGGCCGTTGCGCGGAGCAAGCGCCGCTCCGGTCTCGCGGTGCACCGGTCGGGCGGAACGCCCCGCCCCACAAAGCACGCGCGACAAAAGGAAAGGCAAGGAGGTCACACACTCCTTGCCACTCTCAACATATAGCTCACGGGGGGCCTTGCGGCAAGGCCCCATTCATGCTGCACAATCTCCGGCCGAAGCCCGGACCTGCGGGAATGAATGGGGGACCTTCATGATCGACGTGATCATCGCCGGTGCTGGACCCACCGGCCTGATGCTGGCGGCCGAGTTGCGGCTGCACGGCGTCCACGTGCTCGTACTGGAGAAGGAGGCCGAGCCGACCCCGGTGGTCCGCGCGCTCGGCATGCACGTGCGCAGCATCGAGGTGATGGACCAGCGCGGGCTGCTTGAGCGGTTCCTCGCGCAGGGCCGGCAGTACCCGGTTCACGGCTTCTTCGCCGGCATCGAAAAGCCGTCCCCCGCCGAGCTCGACACCGCGCACCCCTACGTCCTCGGCATGCCGCAGCCCACCATCGACCGCCTCCTGGCCGAGCACGCCGTCGAGCTCGGCGCCGAGCTCCGGCGCGGCTGTGAACTGGTCGGACTGAGCCAGAACGACCACGGGGTGACCGCCGAACTCGCCGACGGCACACGGCTGGAATCGCGCTACCTCGTCGGCTGCGACGGCGGCCGCAGCACCGTGCGCAAGCTGCTCGGGGTCGACTTCCCCGGCGAGCCCAGCACCATCGAGACCCTGTTGGGCGAGATGGAGGTGGCGGAGTCGCCGGAGACGGTGGCCGCCGTGGTGGCCGAAGTCCGCAAGACCCACAAGCTGTTCGGCCTCGGGCCCTTCGGCGAAGGGGTGTACCGCGTCATCGTGCCGGCCGAGGGCATGGCTGAGGACCGCTCGGTCCCGCCGGCCTTCGACGAGTTCAAGCGCCAGCTACGGGTGTACGCCGGAACCGACTTCGGCGTGCACTCACCGCGCTGGCTGTCCCGCTTCGGCGACGCCACGCGGCAGGCCGAGCGCTACCGGGTCGACCGGGTGCTGCTCGCCGGCGACGCGGCGCACATCCACCCGCCGGTCGGCGGGCAGGGCCTGAACCTCGGCATCCAGGACGCGTTCAACCTCGGCTGGAAACTGGCCGCCGAGGTCCGCGGCTGGGCACCGGATGGCCTGCTGGACAGCTACCACTCCGAACGCCACCCGGTGGCCGCCGACGTACTCGATCTCACCCGCGCCCAGATGCAGTTGATGTCCACCGAGCCGGGGCCCCAGGCCTTGCGCCGACTGATGGCGCAGCTGATGGCCTTCGAGAACGTGAACCGGTTTCTGACGGAGAAGATCATCGCCACCGGCATCCGCTACGACTTCGGCGAAGGGCACGAACTCCTGGGCAGGCGCCTGCCGGACATGACGCTGAAGCGGGGCCGCCTCTACGAACTGACGCACGCAGGCCGCGGCCTGCTGCTCGACCGGACCGGCCGGCTCTCGGTGGCGGGCTGGGCGGACCGCGTCGACCACGTCGTCGACGTCAGCGAGGAACTGGACGCGCCCGCGGTGCTGCTGCGCCCCGACGGTCACGTGGCGTGGGTCGGTGACGGCCAGGGGGAACTGGCCGACAGGCTGGCTCAGTGGTTCGGCGCGGCGGTCGGCTGAGCGCGGATCACACCTCTGCACACTGCGGATCACACCTCTACACACTGCTGAAGAGGTCGTCCAGCGGCGCCGGTACCTGTCCGGGCGCGAAGGGTTCGAGGGCCTCCGCCAACAGCCGGCCGTAGCGGATCTTGCGGCCCTTCTTCGTGCCGAGGAAGCGCCGCAGCTGCTGGTGGCGGGGGCGGCCCTGCTGGGCGGGCTGGCGCAGGAAGGTCTGCCAGGCACGGTCGTCCCCCTCGGCCCGGACGATCTCCTCGACCCGCGGCGTGCCCAGTGCGCGGATCAGCTCGTCCTCCAGGTCCGCCACACAGACGAAGATGCCCTCGCGCGGTGCCCCGGCCCGCTCCAGGCCGCGGTCGTAGAAGCCTCGCTCGTTCTCGTCGCACAGCCCGGTCAGGCGCAGGCCGAGGCCGGGCTCCCCGAGGAGACCGGCATAGCGGCCGACGCTCATCGCCCCGCCCATGGGCACCACGCACACCCCCTCGGCGGCCAGATCCCTGCCGCGCCCCAGGGCCAGCGTCTCGACGGCCGCCAGGTCGCTCGGCCCCTCCAGCAGCACCGCCGTCCGCAACCCCAGCTGCACGGCCAGCTCACTCGCCGGTTCGGCGGGCCCACCGGCCGCCCACTCACGCACCGCGTCCCGAAACGCCCACATGTCCGCCATGCTGCGAGTCTGCACGTCCACGGGCCGACACGACAGGGAATATCCGATGGCCTCGACCGGCATCGACCTCGGCCGCGGCCGCTTGTCGCCCGCGTCGCGCGTCAGGAGCGTCCGGGGTCGCCCTGCCTGATGGTGATCGCGGTATCCATTGGGTCGATGGGTTCGACGAGTTGCTCGAGGGCGATCGAAACAAGGTGGGCCGGAGCATCGCCGTCCAGCAACGCGCTCACGTACTCGATGCACTGCCCCGGGGGCAGCACAGGCACCCTCGTGCGCAGTGTCCGCACGGCCTGCATGCGTCCGCCTGCGGTCACGATCCCTCGTAATTCGTCGTGGAGATCATCCACCGCGGTCCGGACAGGAAGCCCGCGGATGCGGGAACGGTAGTCCGCCTCCCACTCCCCGCTTATCGCGGAGGGGATGCCGATCTGGTGCAGCCCGCCATCGACGCGGTCGACCAGATACGGCGCATTGCCCGCCACCATGACATCGCGCTTCCCGGTACGCACGTACTCCTCTGTCTGCCAGTAGACGATCCACACCAGCTCGTGCTCCTCGACCCCCGCCACGGCCATGCGCATCGAGTCCACGCCCAGGGCGGCCCATGCCTGATTCGGGCCTTCCAGCTCTTCCTCGACGATGCGCACCGCGGCTTCTCGGTCAATCACCCGTGCAGCATTGCCCATTGCCGCTGCGGTGACCGTGAGAATCAGCAGAACAGTGAGCGGCAGCACTGCCGGCGCACGGGCTTGTTACCCTTGACGTATGCATCTCTACTTCCTCTGACCGGGTCCGCCGGCTCCGCCCTCGCCTGACGCGTGAGGCGCCGGGAGCCGCCACGTCGCCCTGCGGCCCGCCCCGTGCTTCTTCACCGGGGCCCGGCCGTCGTCAGACGAAGGCTCGCTCGCACCCTCTCCGCGGCCCCGGGTCGCGCCAGGGGTGACGTACGCCTTCTTCCGGACCCCGGAACACCGGAGGAACACACCATGACCGCCCTCACCCTGCCTGCCCGTGCCCGCGCCCAGCTCACCTGCGCAGGCATCCGCGTCGAGCGCGGGGGCCGCACCGTGCTCGGCGGCGTCGAGATGAAGGTCGCGCCCGGATCGCGCTGGGGCGTCGTCGGCGAGAACGGGCGTGGCAAGTCCACGCTGCTTCACGTGCTCGCGGGCACGCTCACCCCGGACGCCGGGAGCGTGCACCGCAGCGGCACGCTCGCCCTGGCCGAGCAGGAGATGCCGACCGAGGACGCGCGGACCGTCGGTGACTTCGTCGACGAACACCTCGCCGACTCCCGCGCGGCCCTCGCCGCACTCGACGCCGCGGCGCAGGCACTCGCCGACGACCGTCCTCGGGCTGACCAGGCGTACGCCCATGCCCTGGAGGCGGCGCAGGTGCTGGACGCCTGGGACGCCGACCGTCGCGTCGATGTCGCGCTCGCGGGCCTCGGCGCGGTCAGCGACCGCTCCCGCCCGCTGAACACCCTCTCCGTGGGCCAGCGCTACCGCATTCGCCTGGCCTGCCTGCTGGGGGGTACGTACGACTTCCTGCTTCTCGACGAACCCACCAACCACCTCGACCTCGCCGGTCTCGAATTCCTCACCGTCCGTCTGCGCGACCATCCCGGTGGCGCCGTCGTGGTCAGCCACGACCGGGCCCTGCTGGCGGATGTGGCCACCTCCGTGCTCGACCTGGACCCGACGCGCGACGGCCGTCCCTCCGTGCACGGCGGCGGGTACGCCGGCTATCGCGCGGGCCGCGAGGCCGAACTGGTGCGCTGGCAGGCGGAGTTCGAGCAGCAACAGACCGAGCACGCCCGTCTCACGCAGGCCCTGACCGAGGCGCAGAACCGCCTCACCACGGGATGGCGGCCGCCCAAAGGCACCGGCAAGCACCAGCGGGCCACTCGGGCGGGGGCGCTGGTCCGCTCGGTCCGCCGTCGCCAGGACGACCTGGAGCAGCACAAGATCACCGCGCCTGTGCCGCCGCAGAGGTTCAGCCTGCCGTCCCTTCCCGCTCGGCCCGGCATCACCCTGCTGTACGCGGACCAGGTGACCGTCGAGGGCCGGTTGCACCGGCCGGTCAGCCTGACGCTGCGCTCCGGGGACCGACTGGCCGTGACCGGTCCCAACGGGGCAGGAAAGTCGACCCTGTTGTCCGTCCTGGCGGACACGGGAGAGCTTTCCCCCAGCAGAGGACTTTCCCCCAGCACAGGTGGCGTGCACCGGGCTCCTCACACGCGGCTGCGGCTCCTGGGGCAGGAATCGCCGACCGCCACGCACCAACGAGCTCGTCAGCTCTACGCAGCGCACACGGCGCACCTGGTCAGTACGGGTGCGCTCGCGGCGGGCGACGCGGTCGAACTCGGGGCATTGGGGCTGCTCACCTCACGTGACGCCGACAAACCGGTGGCGGATCTGTCGCTCGGCCAACAGCGCCGTCTGGAGCTGGCGTTGACGCTGGCCGCGCGCCCCCACGTCCTGCTGCTGGACGAACCGACCAACCATCTGTCGATCGCCCTGGTCGACGAACTCACCGAAGCGCTCCGGACCACCCGGGCGGCCGTGGTCCTGGCGACACACGACCGGCAGCTGCGGCGCGACATCGACTCCTGGCCACAGCTGCACCTCGACGCGCCGTTGCGGCAGACGACCCTGCGCGCACAGGGATAGCGTGCGTCACCGGTCGCCGGTGCCGTCAAGGAGTGACGGCACCGGCAGCCGGCCTCAGTCGGCCATGCCGCCCGCGAACGGCATCGTCCGCCACTGGCCGACGGACGGCTTCAAGTACTCCATCAACACCGGCAGTTGGGGAACGAGCGCGAGGGCGGCGACGACGCGCAGCGCGCCGACGGCATTCACGAAGCCGAGGACGTCCTTGTTCAACGGCCTCATGCCGTTCCGCTGCGCGCCGCGGTCGTACGCGGCTTCGAGGTCGGGCCCCAGGGCCGCCACGTCCCACTCGACGGGCCCCAGCGTCACCAGCTCGAAGTCGGCGTACAGGTCCCCTGCCACCCCGGGGAAGATGTTCGCGGGCGGCGAGTCGCCGTGGACGGGCTGGAGGTCGATGCCCGGGAAGGCGTTCTCGAATGCGGCGCGTGAGCGAACGAGAGGTTCCAGGACCTGCCACTCGCGGCGCGCGCGGTCGAGGTCGGCCGCTTCGATGAGGTCGGGGCGCTCTTCGAGCCGAGCGAGGCTGTCCGCGATGAACTGCGGTTCGGCCGCGTCCAGATACGACAGCGGCCCCGGGTAGTCGCGCATCGCGGCGTGCAGGGCCGCGGTGCTCTCGGCGTTCGCCACGTAGTCGGGTTCCTTGTCCCGGGCTTCCTCGACGAACTGCCAGAACGTCATCGAGAATCCGTCGCGCTGTACGGGTTCCCGTGGCACGAGGGGGCTGGGCGGGATCACGGGGGTTCCCCGGCCTGCCAGCCAGTGCGTCACGTCCAGTTCCGTGCGCTGGCGGCGCGACTGGAAGTCGGGGTCCGCGTGGCGCGCCAGAACGGTGGGGACGCGAACGACGACCGGTGTGGGCGCGAGGTGGACCACGACGGAGAACAGGTCGTGGAGCACCTCGGCGTCGGTCACGGTCAGCCCGAGATCACGCCCCGCGCCGACAGCCGCGTCCACGGCGGCGGAGGTGCGGTGAGCGATGTGCTGAGGTGTCACGAAATCGGTCACGAGCAGATCGTCGCATGCGCCCGGGGCGGCTGTAATTCGCGTGCTCGCCGCGGCCACCGCGACTACGGTGGCCCTCGTTCAGGTGCGCAGGTTGCGGCTACTTCTCCTGCAAAGAGAGCAACGCGGGTTCGAATCCCGTCGCCGACCTCTGGTCGGTGTCGTCCAGCGGCCAAGGACGCTACGTCGCCGCCGCCGATCTCGATCTCTGGACACCGACGGCGCGAGTCGCCCGCCACGGGGGACCCGGGCGGGCGGCTTCGTCATGTGCGGCGACCGTCTCGGCCGGAACCCTTCGGAGTCCCCCCCTACGCCGGGGAGTGGCGGAGAGTTAAGCTCACCGCATGATCTTCCCGTTTCTCATCGGCGTCGCCATCCTCACCACGGTTGCCGCGGTCGGCACCTGGGTGTGCCTGGAGTTCTGCAAGGCATGTCGTGAGCGCAGGCGTGTGCCTTCCGGTGCCGGTGGTGCATGATCCGGCCGGCGCTCCGTCCTGACGAGCAGTGCTAGCGGCACCCCTCGGGCAGCGTGGCCCCGTTGTGGGACAGGTGCGCGAGAGCGGTGGCGAAGGAGTAGCAGTCGAAGAGCGCTGAATGCTCCTGTCCGGCAACGGGCTTGGGCAGGCCGAGCACGTCCCACAGGCGGCCCACGTTGGCCGTCGCTGTCGTCGGTGCCACGGTGTTCACCCAGGGGCGGATGTTGACGAAGGCGGCGTCGAGCATGCTGTGCTTGAGCTCTTCTCCTCGTGCGCGCGCCCAGCCCAGGTTCTCTCCGAGGACGACCATGTCGTTGCCGTAGGAGAGCACGGTCTGCCCCTCGCAGAACCCCAGGAATTCGCCCAGCGCCTGTGCGGGCGGGAGGCCGCCCTGGTCCACGGACTGCTGGGTGATGCCGGTGAGTTCGGTGAAGTACGCGGACAGGCGGGGGTTGGCCACGGGCTTCACCAGCGTCTCGTACTCCTCGACGATCGAGCAGTCCTCGCTCAGGCGCAGGGCGCCGATCTGCACGACCTCCCGCAGCTGACCAGGTGCCCTCCAGTCCTGCTCCAGCGCACCGGGCCACGACGTGAACTCGAGGTCGAACACAACGAAGGAAGACATGGCGGCACTCTCCCATCCGACGGCTGGGATTGCTGCCTCATCGCGGACTCGTCGCCGCCTGTTTACTCAGCCGCCCGGCGAGCCAGCCCCGCCCACCACACGCTCGCGGCATCTCGATCCGTCCTGCCTCCCCCGTCCCACGTGCAGGCATTGCCGCTCACGCGCTACGACGGGCAACAGAACAGTGTGTCTCCAGGAACTCCGAGAGCACGGTGTGCAGGCGTTCCGGCCGTTCGAAGTGCCGCCGCTCGGCCTCGACGGCCGCACTGCCGCATGGGTCTCGCCGCGTTCCGGCGTGGACCTTACGGCTCGTCCCGTTGCAGCGAGGCCGTGAGCGCGTCCAGTTCGGCGAGGCGCGCCGTGGCGTCGAGGCGGGATGCGGTCGCGACGAGGAGCAGTTCGGTCACGGCGATCTGGTGGGTCAGGGGGGCGATCGGTCCCGCGGCTTCGCGGGGCAGGGGGATCAGGGTCCGGGCGTGCTCGGCCAGGGGCGACTTCCAGGCATCCGTGACGAGCAGAAGCCGTGCGCCCCGTTCGCGTGCCGCCCGGACGAAGGCGGCTGTCCGGGCCGAGTACCTGCGGAAGTCATAGGCGACGACGAGGTCCTGGGACGTCACGTCGAGCAGTGATCTGGCCCGTTCGTGCGCGGGCTCCGGGACGAGTCGGGCTCCGGGCCGCAGCGCACCCAGCTGTCGGACCAGGTAGTCGGCGGCCAGTTCGCTCAGCGGGCCGCCCAGTGCCCAGATCGATCGGGCTGTCGCGAGACTGTCGGCCGCCGAGTCCAGCAGGGGTGGGTTCACGGCTGCCAGCGCGCCGGACAGGCCGTCCTGCAACTCGCGTGCGGCGCTGCCCGGATCAGGGGCCTGGGCTGCGAACTCGCGCAACCGTGACCGGTCCTGCGCGCCGGCCCGGACGGCGGTCTGGAACTCGGCGAAGGAACCGAAGCCGAGCCGGTCGACCAGCCGGGATGCGGTGGGAGCGCTCACCCCGGCCCGGTCCGCGAGCGTACGCAGCGAGTCCAGCGCCGCGAAGGGATAGTCGTCCAGCACGACCCGGGCGACCGCGCGCTCGCCCGGCGGGAGCTTGGGATAGGCGGCTTCGAGTCGGGACACCACAGGGGACACCACAGGATCCATGTCGCCATATGTTACATGAGGCACTGCTTGACGCCGATGATGAAACAGATGTTACGTTCCCCTTCATGGAATCCTGGCAAGGACTGATCGACAGCGCGTACCGGCGCTGGCTGCCCGTCACCGACCGCACCCCGTCCGTCTCCCTCAACGAGGGCAACACCCCGCTGCTGCGCTCCCGCCATCTGTCGGAGGTCACCGGCTGCGACGTCCGGCTCAAGGTCGAGGGAGCCAACCCCACGGGCTCCTTCAAGGACCGCGGGATGACCGTGGCGATCAGCAAGGCCGCGGAGGAGGGCGTCGAGCTCGTCCTCTGCGCCTCCACCGGGAACACCAGCGCCTCGGCTGCCGCCTACGCGGCACGGGCCGGCATCACCTCGGCCGTCCTGGTCCCCGCGGGCCGCGTCGCGCTGGGCAAGCTGGGCCAGGCCGTCCGCTACGGCGCACGGATCGTCGAGGTGGCGGGCACCTTCGACGACTGCCTGCGCATCGCCCGCGACCTGGCCGACCACCACCCGGTCGCACTCGTCAACAGCGTCGGCAACGAACTGCGCCTGTCCGGTCAGCAGACCGTCGCCTACGAGACCGCGGACGCGCTCGGCGCCGCCCCCGACATCCACTGTCTGCCGGTCGGCAACGGCGGCAACATCACCGCGACCTGGCGCGGGTACCGGACCTTCCACGCCGTGGGGCGCATCGGCCGGCTGCCGCGCATGTGGGGTTTCCAGGCCGCCGGAGCGGCCCCGCTCGTGCACGGGGCGCCCGTCGCCGACCCGCAGACCGCGGCGAGTGCGATCCGCGTGGGCAATCCCGCGACCTGGCAGGGCGCCGTCGACGCACGCGACGAGTCCGGCGGCCTGATCGGTGCCGTCACGGACGAGCAGATCTTCGACGCCTACCGGCTCCTGGCCCGCCGTGAAGGCGTGTTCGTGGAACCGGCGTCGGCGGCCGGCGTCGCCGGGCTCCTCGACCGGCACGACCGCGGCCTGCTCACCCCGGGCCAGACGATCGTCATCACCCTCACCGGCAACGGGCTCAAGGACCAGGACGCCTCCCTGCGCGACGGCTACACCCCGGTCGAGACCAGCTCGACGACCTCCGAAGTCGCCCGCGCCCTCTCCCTCGAGGCTCCGGCGTCACCGCGGGGCTGATGACTGGCTCAAGGGTCCCGCCGCGCCCCCTCCAGGACGACCGGGAGGCTGCGCACGCTGTTGAACAGCAGGGACGGCAGCGGGGCGGGGGCAGCCTGCCCCAGTGACAGATCCGGGAAGCGGGCGAAGAGTGCGGGCAGGGCGGTCGTCGCCTCAAGTCGGGCCAGGGGTGCGCCCAGGCAGTGATGGATGCCGTGCCCGAAGGTGACGTGCTGCCGGGTGTCACCGCGGGTGAGGTCGAACTCGTCGGCATCCGGGCCGTGCTGCTCCGCGTCCCGCCCGAAGGATGTGTACCCCAGGAGCACCGGCTCGCCCTCACGTACGGCGCGCCCTGCGAGGTCCACGTCGCAGCGGGCGTAGCGGAACGGCAGGTTGGCCACCGGTGGGTCCCAGCGCAGGGTCTCCTCGACGGCCGCGGCCCACGAGTGCCGTCCTCTGCGCAGCAGTTCGAGCTGGGCGGGGTGGGTGAGCAGGGCGCGTACCGCGTTCAGCAGCAGACTGACGGTCGTCTCGTGGCCCGCGACGAGCATCAGCATCAAGGTGTCGACCAGTTCGGACGCGCTCAGTTCGGACGCGCTCGGCCCCGGCTGCGCGGTCGCGCCCGTCTCAGTCGTGGTCTCGTCGGTCGTGGTCCCGGTCTCGGCCCCGGTCCCGGTCCCGGTCTCAGACGCGGTCGCGTTCCGTGCGGCTACCAGCGCCGTCGTCAGGTCGCCTCCCGGCCGCGCGCGGCGTTCCTCGATCAGCTCGGCGAGGGCCTCGCGCAGCGCCGCGTGCGTGGCCGCGGCCTCCTCGGGCGAGGCCGCGGTGCCGAACAGTGCCGCGCACAGCGCGCGGACCCGCGGGGCCCGGTCGGCAGGCACGCCGAACAGTTCGCAGATGACCCGGATGGGCAGCGGGTGGGCGAAGCACGCCCGCAGATCCACCGGCTCCCCCGCGGCGCGGGCGGGCAACTGCGCCATTCCGTCCAGGAGTTCGTCGGTCAGCGCGGTGACGCGGGGTTCCAGATCCCGCACCCGACGCGCGGTGAAGGCGCGGGCCAGCGGGGTGCGCAGGCGGCGGTGGTCGGCGCCCGTCGCGGTGGTCATGTTCTGCATGGTCACCAGCGGCGCCAGCGGCCAGTCGGCGGCGACTTCACCGCGCCGCCAGGCACCCCACAGGGCGGGATCCTTCGCGAAGCGTGCATCCGCGAGCACCTGACGACCGATCTCCTGACGGGTCACCAGCCACGCCGCGACACCACCCGGCATCTCCACGGCAACCACCGGGCCCTCGGCCCGCAGACGCGCGCCCTCTGCGTGGTGGTCCTGCCCCAAGGGGTCGAGGAGGAACAAAGGCACGGCGGCCAGGCTCATGCCCTTCACCTTAGGGCGAGTTGAGGTACCGCACGCGCGTCAGCCTCGTACGGATCGCCGGCCGGGGAAGCCCGCACCATCCCCGGCCGTCTCGGCCCTCCGGACTAGGGCCTCTCCGGACAAGAGCCCTGCGGACAAGGGCCTCTGCGGTGATCTCTGTAGGCAGCTACATGACCTGCGGTGAAGCCTTGTAGGTCGGCACTACGGCTGTGATCGACATCCGCGGGGTACCGTCGGCGGCGCCATGATCCCGGACGGCGCTACAGGCGCACGGAGGACAGCACGATGAGCGGCGTGCAGCAGTACGACGAGATCGGTGAGGCGTTCGAGGGATTCAAGGCCCTGCCGCTGACGCAGTACGGAGAGGTCCCCAGCTTCCTGGCCATGGTCGGTGACGTGCGCGGCAAGTCGGTCCTCGACCTCGCGTCCGGCACCGGCTTCTACAGCAGGGAGTTCAAGCGGCGCGGTGCCACCGAGGTGCTCGGCGTCGACATCTCCGGTGAAATGGTCGCCGCCGCGCGGGGGTTCGAGGAGCGCGATCCGCTGGGCGTGCGCTACGAGGTGGGCGATGTGGCCGAACTGAGGCCGCTCGAGGTGCCCTTCGACATCGCGCTGGGAGTTCAGCTGCTCAACTACGCGCCGGACACCGCCGCGATGGAGCGGATGTGCCGCAACGTGCACCGTAACCTGAAGCCCGGTGGCGAGTTCTTCATGCTCGCCCAGACGCCCGAATACCGCTTCGACGGACCGTCCTTGGCCAAGTACGGCTTCCTCTGCGAGGCGACCGGCGAGGAGATCGAGACCGGGCCGCGCGTCCGGATCACCGCGCTGCTCGACCCGCCGATCTCGTTCATCGGCGCCTGCCCGCGCGGCGAGGTCTACGAACAGTCCCTGCGGGCGGCCGGGTTCAGCGAGGTGACCTGGGTCCCGCTCGAGGTATCGGAGGCCGGGGTCAGCAGGTTCGGCGCGGACTTCTGGGCGCAGGCCCTCTCCAACCCCCCGCTGACGATGCTGCGTTGCCGCGCCTGAGGACCGACCGCGCCCGCCCCGGGCGACCCAAGCACGGCAAGCGATTTGCCGAGGCGGCAACTTCGATTGCCGCATCAGGGTCGTGGGTTGCAGTCTGGTGATCAACCAGAGGACAGCCGACGATCAACAGGAGAGCGCACCATGACGACCCATCACGACAACACGTCCACCACCGCCCGGACCTCCGACGAGAAGGGACCGTTGGGCAACCGCGTGCACCACGTCCGGGCCGGCGAGCTGGACGGCTTCGCCGCCATCAGCGGCAGCACGGTCGGCTCGAAGAAGCTCTGGATGGGCATGGTGGAGAACCCGCCGCTGAGCTCGACGGACAATCACCACCACGGCGCTTCGGAAGCCGGGATCTATGTCGTCAGCGGCCACCCCGTGTTCGTCTACCACGACGGCACACAGGAGGTACGCGTCGCCGCGGGCCCCGGCGACTTCTTCCTCGTCCCTCCGTTCGTCCCCCACCGCGAGGAGAACCCCGACCCCGACGAGCCCGCGGTCGTCGTCATCGCACGCACCACGCAGGAGCCGATCAAGGTCTCCGTTCCCGAGCTCTACCAGCACCAAGTGGCGGACGGTGCCGAGCAGTAGAGGGGGCGGAAGGGGGAAGGACCGGCTCAGCCCAGGAGCCGTCGGAGCCAGCGTGTGCGGGCGTTGCGTGCGTCCTGCGTGAGGGCCGCCCGCGGCGCCATGCCGTCGAAACCGTGGTACGCGCCGGGCCACACATGCAGCTCGGCCTCGCCTCCCGCCCGCCAGATCGCGTTCGCGTACGCCACTCCCTCGTCCCGGAACATCTCGGCCGACCCGACGTCGACATAGGTCGGCGGAAGTCCGGACAGGTCCGTGGCGCGGGAGGGGGACGCGTAGGGCGGGAGGTCCGCGGCTCCGTAGCGGTCGCCCAACAGCGCCTTCCAGGCGGTCTCGTTGGAGGTGAGGTCCCAGACTCCGCGTCCCGTCATCTGGCGGTCGGAGAAGGTGTCGTTGCGGTCGTCGAGCATCGGGCTCAGCAACAGCTGGCCCAGCGCCCCCGGCCCGCCGCGGTCGCGGGCCAGCAGGCCGAGGGCCGCGGCGAGCCCGCCGCCCGCGCTCTTGCCTCCGATGACGATGCGGTCCGCGTCGACGTCGAGTTCGGCGGCGTGCGCGGCGGCCCAGACGAGTCCGGCATAGCAGTCCTCCAGCGGCTCCGGGTACTGCGCGCGGGGCGCCAATCGGTACTCGACCGAGATGACGGCCAGTTCGAGCGGGAGGACCCACTCGCTCAGGATCCGCGGCAGCACGGACCACGCGTTGCCCATGATCATGGCGCCGCCGTGCATGTAGTAGAGCAGGGGCAGCGGCTGTCCGGTGAGCCCGGAGGGCCGCGCGCTCACGAGCGTCACGTCGGGTGCGCCCCGCGGTCCCGGCACGTGGACCTCCGTCACCTCGAACCGGCCGTCGGCGCGGAGGTCGTCGGCGGTCGGCCTGGGCCGGGAGGTGGCATCGCGCCGCTGCCGGGCCGCGAGGTTCTCCGGGGTGATCGACTCCCGGGCCTCCTTCCTCACCGCCTCCAGTGCGACGGCCAGTTCGGGGTCGAAGGCGGGCGCCGCCTTCGGGTGATCACCGAACTCCGACGGCGTATGACGGATGGCCGTCATGCCCTACCTCTCTGTCGATTGGCTTCGACCGCGCAGCCGATGAAGGCGCGCACCCTGGCGGTCTCGTTCGCGGGCAGCCAGACCGGGCCCCACTGCACGGGCGGGGCGTCGGACAACGGAACGTACGCGATGTCGGGACGGGCGTGGTACTGACCGAAGTGCTCGCCCACGGGATAGACGCCGCGGCCCATCGCGACCGTGGTGAGGATGTTGCTGAGCCCGCTGCACACCGGCCCCCTCAGCGTGGGGCGGCCGCTGGGCGTGTGGCTCGGCGTGCGGTCCCGCCGGAACTCCGCGGAGATCTCATCGGGGAGTTGGACCAGCGGGACCTCGGCCAGCACCTCCAGGGAGACCGACTCCCTGCGGGCCAAAGGGTGGTCGGCGGCGATGGCCAGGACGCGGGGTTCGGACAGCAGCACGGGGCCGTTGCGCGCGCCGGGGAAAGGGAAGGAAGCGACGAGGACGTCGATCTCGCCTTCGCGCAGCCGCGTGGCACTCGTGCCCATCTCGCCGGCCTGCAGGCGGACCGCGCAGTCGGGGTGGCGATCGGCGAACAGGGTGACGGCCTTGAGGACCAGCTGTTCCGTGCCCGGCCCCAGGAAGTGGATCTGCAGCTCGCCGGTGACGCCCTTGCCCGCCTCCACCGCCCTGCGGATCGTCGCCTCCATCTCGGCGACAGCGGGGCGCAGTTCGTCGGCGAGCTGCCGGCCCAGGGAGGTCAGCCGCACCTGGCGGCTGGTGCGTTCGAAGAGGGCCGCGCCGATACGGCCTTCCAACTTCTTGATGGTCTTGCTCACTTGACCGGTCGTCAGATGCAGCCGGGCCCCGGTGCGCCCGAAGTGCAGCTCCTCGGCGAGGATCAGAAACGTCTCGATCTCATGCCGCTCCCACATGCGTCGGCGCCCCTCCCCCGAATCCGTCCCCCGGTGTTCACCATGCGTCGTTGCCCGCAAGGCAATGATCGTAACGCCATCGGCGCTTGCCGGTCCGCGGGGGGGCAGCGCATCGTAGAGATCATCGATCGGACGGACCTCCAGGAGCCTCTCGCATGCGTACGTTGATCAGCACTTCCTTTGTCTCGCTCGACGGTGTAGTGGAGGCTCCCGGCGGTGAGCCCGGCTACCGGAACTCCGGATGGACGGCCAAGCACGTCGACTTCCTCCCGGAGGCGTTCGAGATCAAGGGGCGGGAGCAGCAGGAGGCCACCGCGATGATGATGGGCCGGGTCAGTTACGAGGCGTTCAGCCCCGTCTGGCCGGGCATGGAGGACTTCGCGCAGTACAAGGAGATGCCCAAGTACGTCGTCTCCACCAGCCTCACCGACGGAGACCTCGTGTCGGACTGGGGCAGGACCACGATCCTGCGCTCACTGGAAGACGTGGCCGCGCTCAAGGAGACCGAGGGCGGGCCGATCATCATTCACGGCAGCGCCTCGCTCAACCGCGGCCTCTCGGACGCCGGGCTGATCGACCGCTACCACCTGCTCGTGTTCCCTCTGCTGCTCGGCGCGGGCAAGCGGCTGTTCAGCGACTCGGACAAGGACGCCCAGAAGCTGAGGCTCGTCGAGCACGAGGCGTACGCCAACGGTCTGCAGAAGCAGATCTTCGACGTCGTCCACTGACGGGCAGGGGCAGCCGGTTCCTGTCAGCCGGTTCCCGTCAGCAGGCTCCAGGCGGGACGCTGGCTCGTCACCGTCTGCCCGATCGTGGCCACACCGGCGGCCGGGCCGCTCCACCACTCCTCGGGGGTCGTCCGGTGATCCCACTCCAGGGTCTCGCAGACGACGTCCCGCAATCCGGCCTCACCCAGCAGGGCGGCCAAACCTTCTTCGGTACGGGGAAAGCCGTCGTCGCGGGCCGGCGCGGGCAGATGAACGGGGCGGTCGACCCCCGCGGCCTGGACGGCTCTCCCGAGGAGAGCTTGTCCTGCGGCTGCGGGTACCGCCCAGACGGTGACCGCCATCCGCCCACCGGTCCGCGTCACCCGGCTCAGTTCCGCCAGCGCCGTCCGAGGTCGTCCGACGTGGTTGAGCACGAAGTTGCCGACCACGGCGTCGAAGGTGTCGTCGGCGAAGGGGAACACGGGCATGGGTTCCTCCTCGAAGCTGCCCGCATCTCTTCCTGGGGCCCAGGTCCTCCCTCGTACGCGGCGGCCGCGAGGTGCTTGATCATGATGTCGACCGCAGGGGACGGCTCCGACAGTGCCGTCATGGGGCGAGCGTCGCCTCGACCAGTTCGGGCCAGTCCGTCCTCGTCCCCTCCCGCTCCGCCTCGGCGAACCTCGCATCCCCGAGGTGGCGCCGCGCCACCCGCTCGATCCGGGCCACGTCAGGGTGGGAGCGGTCCGGCAGTCCGCGCACGCCTGTGCTCGCCGCGAGCAGCCGAACCGCCTGCTCGTGCTCGCCCTGGCGCAGCGCCAGGTCCGCGACCCCGACGAGCACCTGAGCGATGGCCTGCAGGTACCCCGACTCGGCCGCCGCCTCGCAGGCCGCCGCGCGGTGCGCACGGGACTCGTCCAGGTCGTCGACGAGGTAGCCGAGCACGTCATGCGTCACCGCGCGGACATGATCCGCGTCGTCGCCCAACAGGGCCCGTGCCACGTCGAGTTGACCGCGTGCCTCCTCGGCGTCGCCGCTCCACCGGGCGAGCCCCGCCTTCGCGAGCGCCAGCTCGGCCAGCGCGTCCGGCCAGGTCACCCGCTCCGCGCACCGCTCGGCCTCGGCGAGGGCGGCCGCACTGGCGTCCTTGTCGCCCAGGAGCCAGTGCAGCTGCCCCTGCCGTGCCCGCATCCGGATGACGTCCTCGGCGGCGCCGAGCTCGGTGACGACCGCGATCGCCTGCTCGTAGTAGGCGCACGCCCCGGCGAACTCACCGCGCACCGCGACCCGGTCCGCCAGCTCGCTCAGGGCGAAGTAGGTCCCGTACCGCTCACCCAGCGCCCGGAACTCGGCGAGCGCGGTCTCCAGGTACGCCTCGGCCGCAAGTCCTTCCTGCCCGCCGAGGCCGAGCACGATCCGCATCTTGCCCAGGTGCAGCCGGGCCAGCGCGCGCACCCATGGGTCCTCCTCGTCGAGCACCGGCTCCCATGCCTCCAGGAGGGCGTCCGGCGCACGCAGCATGCGGTCCAGCGCGCCGACCAGCCCGAGCAGCGGGTAGCGGTGCTCGCCGCGCCGACCGAACGCGTACGCCTTGTGGATCCACTCCGCGGCAACGCGCTCGTCGCCACGCCCGGAGCTCACGAACAGCACGACCAGCGCGTACGCCGCGGCCCTGACCTCGTCGGTCACCTCGCCCGGCGTCCTGGTGGCCGCGGTGAGCAGCTCGAAGCCCTCGGTCCTGTGCCCGCTGAGCCACCAGTACCAGGCCGCGCCCGCCGCGAGCCGCATCGCCCCCTGCGCATCGCCCGTCGCGAGCGCACCCCGCATCGCCGCACCGATGTTGTCGTGCTCGGCCTCCAGCACGGCCAGCCAGTCCAGTTGCTCGGCGCGGCGCAGACGGGGCTCCGCGGCCTCGGCGAGCTCGGTGAAGTGGGCCAGGTGCGCGTGGCGGACCGACTCCGATTCCCCCGCCTCGGCGAGCCGCGCACCGGCGTACTCCTTGATGGTGCCGGTCATGCGGTAGCGCGGGGCACCGTCCCCCTCGGCGAGCAGCAGCGACTTCTCGGTCAGCGCGGTGAGCAGGTCGAGCACCTGCTCCCGCTCCACCACTCGCCCCTCATCGAGCACAGCGCCCGCACAGACCCGTTCCGCCGCCTCCAGGCTCGCCCCGCCGGAGAACACCGAGAGCCTGCGCAGGACCGTCCGCTCCGCGTCGGTGAGCAGCTCCCAGCTCCAGTCGACCGCCGCGCGCAACGTCTTGTGCCGTGGCAGTGCGGTCCGGCTGCCGCCGGTCAGCAGCCGGAACCGGTCGTCGAGCCGGTGGGCGAGCTGGTCGACGGACATGGTGCGCAACCGGGCGGCGGCCAGTTCGATCGCCAGCGGGCTCCCGTCGAGGGCCCGGCAGACGCGCTCCATCGTCGCCAGCGTGTGGCCGTCGGCCGCGAGGTCCCTGCGCACCGCACCCGCCCGGTCCCGCAGCAGACGGACGGCCGGTGAGGACTCGATCCCGGCCGCGTCCGCGTCCTTCTCCGGCAGGGCCAGCGGCTCGACCGGCCACAGGGCCTCGCCGGTGATGCCGAGCGGTTCGCGGCTGGTCGCCAGGATCCGCAGCCGCCCGCACTCGCCGAGCACCCGGTGGGCGAAGAGGGCAGCGGACTCGATCACGTGCTCGCAGTTGTCCAGGATCAGCAGGGCCTCCCGCTCGCGGATCGCGGCGATGAGGCGGTCGATCGGCTCTGCGTGCGGGGGCCCGCCGAGCAGGGAGTCGCGCAGGCCGATCCCGGCGAGCGTCGTCTGCGTCACGTCGGTCACGTCGCCGTCCGTGCCGATGGCTGCGAGTTCCACCAGCCAGGCCCCGTCCGGCAGGTCGCCGAGCAGCGTGCGCGCGGTCTCCGTGGCCAGCCTGGTCTTCCCCGCGCCGCCCGGACCGATCACTGTGGTGAGCCGGTGCTCGGCCATGAGTCCGCGGACCGCGGCGACATCGGCGTCCCTGCCGACGAACGTGGTCAACTCGGCACGCAGGTTGGTCTTTCGGCTCTCCTCGCGCCGCCCCACCTCGCCCCGCAACAACGCGACGTGCAGCGCGGCCAGCTCCGGCGAGGGATCGGCGCCCAGCGCCTCGGCCAGGGCCTCCCGCGCGCGCTGGTACACCAGCAGCGCCTCGCTGTCGCGACCGGCCGCCGCGAGGGCCCGCATCAGCGCGGCGACGAGCCGTTCCCGCACCGGGTGCGCGGCCACCAGGTCGGTCAGCTCCGCGATCAGCTCGGCACCGCGCCCGAGGGAGACCTCCGCGTCGGCCCGCTCCTCCGTGGCGGTCAGGCGCAACTCCTCGAGTCGGACGGCCGCGGCGTCGAAGGCGGCACTGTCCTGCAGAGCGACGTCCTGCAGGGCCGCACCGCGCCACAGTTGATGGGCCTCGCGCAGCAGCCGTACCCGCCGGGAGGCGTCCTCGGTGAGGCCCCGGCCCGCGGTGACGAGGCGTTCGAACCGTACGGCGTCGACGGCGTCGGGCTCCAGCGACAACCGGTAGCCGTCCCGCTGCCCCTCGACCACCGCGTCCGGCAGAGCCTTGCGCAGCCGGGACACCAGGCGCTGCAGGGCGTTCGCCGCGTCGGCGGGCGGGCGCTCGCCCCAGATCCAGTCGACGAGCGCCGACTTCGGGACCACCTGGCCCGGCTTGAGCGCGAGGGCGACCAGCAGTCCGCGCAGCCGCGCGCCGGGCACGTCGACCGGCCTGCCGTCGTCCGTACGCACCTCGAATGGGCCCAGCATCCCGATCTGCACCTGCTGATTTTGTCACGGTCGTTCGAGCAGGCACTCGGGCAGGCATTCAGGCAGGCAGCCAGCTGCCGAGACGCTCCCGCGGGCCGCTCTTCACTCCCCCGGCGTTGCATCTGACTCAACGATCGTTCGCCAATGGTGCCTTGATGACCGATCCCGCCCAGCGGATCGTGGAAGGCACCCCAACAGCCAAGCCATGCACGGGAGCAGCCATGGACGCCTCGGTCACCACCACCCGCCCCACCCAGCAGGGCCGGACCCCTCTGCGCGTGAAGGCGTTCGACCACCTGGTCCTCAACGTCGGGGACGTGGAGCGGTCCCTGCACTTCTACACGGAGCGCCTCGGCCTCGAACCGGTACGGGTGGCCGAATGGCGGGCGGGCAAGGTCCCGTTCCCCTCGGTCAGAGTCACCCCGGACGTCATCCTCGACCTGTTCAGCCGCCCTCGCGGGGAGTCCAACGTCGACCACATCTGCCTCACCGTGGAACCTCTGGACTGGGACGAGTTCATCGCGTCTGAGGACTTCGACGTCCTCGAAGGACCGGTCGAGCGCTTCGGTGCGCGCGGCACCGCCACGTCGGTCTACGTCCAGGACCCGGACGGCAACACCGTGGAACTCCGCTGGTACCCGCAGGACGTCGTCCGGTACCCGCAGGACGTCGTCGACCCGTCGCACGAGCTCGGGCAGTGACACGCCTTGGGTCTGTCACACACGCTCGGGGTCACCCGCGTGCTGCGGCACCGCACGCGTAGTGCGAAGCGGTGACAGGAAGTTGGGCAGGAAGCTGAGCGTCATGCCTGCCGCGCCGACCCACAGCGTCGCGGTCGCTCCGAGTGCGGCGCCCGACGCCCCGCCCAGGAGCCCGCCCAAAGGAATACCGCCCCAGGACACGAACCGGGCCGTCGCGCTGACCCGGCCCAGGAGGCGATCCGGGGTGAGGGCCTGTTGGAAGCTGGCCTGGGCCACCACGCGCACGACTCCGCCCAGCGACAGAGCCGCGAGCCCCACCGCGGCGACGTACACACTCCAACCCGGTCGCGCCAACGGCATCAGGACGGTGAGGGGGCAGGTGACAAGGGGCGCGATCCAGACGACCGGGCCCTGCCCGATACGTCTCGACGCCCTCGTCGCCAGCAACGCGCCGAGCAGAGCGCCGCAGCCCATCCCCGACAGAACGAGGCCGATACCGAAGGAACCGAGGCCTATTTCCCTCTCCAGGAAGACCAGCAGCATCGTCTGATACATGATCAGGAAGAGGTTGAAGATCGCGTCGCCCGTCATGACGGCCCGCAGGACGGGCTGACCGAGGACGAATCTCAACCCCTCCTTGATGTCGCGCCCCAGTCGAGGACGCTCACTCGGCACCGGCTTCTCTTCGCGCGTGCGGATCCCCAGGGCGAGCAGGCCCGACATGGCCATCCCGAACGCACTCGCCAACAGCGTCGCGGGTGCGCCCACCCAGCCGACCATCGGTCCGGCCACCCCCGGTCCGCTGATGCTGGTCACCGAGCGGATGGCCGAGAGTTTCGCGTTGGCTTCCACGAGCCTGCCGCGGCCCACCAAGTGCGGCAGACAGCTGACGTACGCGACGTCGAAGAACACGGTCAGCACTCCGTGGACCAAGGCGACCGTGCAGAGCCACCAGATGGTCAGCAGGTCCGCCCACCATGCCACCGGCACCGTCAACAGGACGGCTGCCCTTGCGAGATCGGTGCTGATCATGACGGAACGCTTGCGCATGCGGTCGACCCAGGCGCCGGCCGGCAGCCCCACGAGGAGCGAGCCCGCCGTGGTCATGGCGGTCAGCAAGCCGATCTGGAACTCGTCGGCCTCCAACGCCATGAGGGCGACCAGGGGCAGGGCGAGGAAGATGATGCGGTCGCCCAGCTGACCGAGCGCGGTGGCGGCGAACAGACGCGCGAAGTCCGGGTCACGCAAGAGGCCGGGACGGGAGGGGGAAGGCATGCGGTTCTCCTGCTGTCGGCTTGGAAGGGACGGCTGACGGCGGATTGACAGGGTCAGCTGCCGGCGGATCGGAAGGGTCAGCTGTCGGCAGATCGGAAGGGACTGCTGCCAGCGGATCGGAGGGGACTGCTGCCGACGGGTTGGAAAGATCGACCCCGAACTCGTACGCCACTTCCCTGCGCGCGTCGGGAATGACGATGTCGGCGGTCTCCACCGGACGCCCGTCGGTGTCGTAGATGATCCGCTCGATCTGGAGAACCAGGTCACCGACGGCGACCCCCAGCAGATTCGCCTGCTCCTGGGTGGCACGGGCCGGGCGCGGCAGTTCCAGCACGGTCTCGACGACCACGCCGATGGAACGCATGCGCTCGACCACCCCCTTTCCCGCGAGGGGACCCATCTCGGGCAGGACGACCGGCGTCCCGTCCGTGATGGCCATCGGCTCCCAGGATTGCGAGAGTTGGACGGGCTGACCGTCGGCGAGGAACTCGTAGTGGGTGGTGACGCAGAGGTCTCCGGGGACGATGGCGAGCCGCTCGGCGATCGCGTCCGGGGCGGGGACGCGCACCTGGCTGTGCGCGTCCCAGGCGCCTGCCCTGCCCCGCTCCCGCACGCCTGCGCCGGAGGGGAGGCCACCCCGGCGATCACGGTGCCGGGAGCGGACCATCCGAAGGCGCTCGCGCGGCATGCGTACGTAGGTGCCGGACCCCGCGCGCCCTTCGAGGAGGCCGCTGATGATCAGGCCGTCCACGGCCCTCTGCATGACGTTGCGCCCGACCCCGTACTCCTCGGCGAGCCGCGCCCGTGACGGCAGCCGCTCGCCGATGGACCACTCCCCGGCGAGAATCCGAGCACGCAGCGCGTCGGCCACGGCAAGGTAGGGCGCCTCTCGGGGCATGGGTGACTCTCCCGTCGCTCGCTGTCCGTCACCCGGTGATCCCGGGCGGCATCGGCAAGCTACTTCACCGCCCGGAAGCTACTGGAGTAGCAATACGCTCGGTGCTCAGAGGCCTTCGGCGATCGGCATGCGGCGGTCGACCGGTGACATCGGGATGCGATGAGCCTGGAGCGAACGGTCCGCCATCTGTTTGTATGGCCCCTTGTTGTACGACTCCTTGTCGTACGACCCGCTGTCGTACGACTCCTTGTTGTACGACCCCTCGGAACGCAGCTCAGGAGGTGACGGACATGGTGTCCACGGATAGCGTCCTCGCATTCGCCGCGATGTCGCTGCTGGTGATCGTGATTCCGGGGCCGAGCGTGCTGTTCGTGATCGGCAGGGCCCTCGCCCACGGCCGCCGCACGGCCCTCGCGACGGTCCTCGGCAACCTGGTCGGTTCGTACTTCCTGGTGATCGCCGTGGCGTGGGGTCTCGGCGCGCTGGTGGAGAGCTCAGCGGCCGTGTTCATGGGCGTGAAGCTGGCAGGCGCGGTCTATCTCGTCTACTTGGGCGTGCAGGCGTTCCGGCACCGCAAGGACATGCGCGCGGCGGACATCGAGGCGCCTGCGGGTGAGCGGCGCGGCGATCTGCGCACGATCCTGGACGGGATCTTCGTGGGCGTCACCAACCCGAAGGGCATCGTCTTCTTCGCGGCGGTGCTGCCGCAGTTCGTGGACCACTCGGCGGGCCATGTCCCCCTCCAGATGATGCTGTTGGGGCTGGTCCCGGTCACCATCGGCATGGTCACGGACACGCTCTGGGGCCTGGGCGCCTCGGCGGCGCGTTCCTGGTTCGCCCGGTCGGACCGGCGTCTGTCGATGGTCGGCGGTGCGGGCGGCTTCGCGATGATCGGCCTGGGCGTGACGGTGGCGGCGACGGGCCGCGCCGACTAGCCGGCCAGAGGCCGCACGTACGGCCGCGGCCCGGTGGCCGAGCGCACGGGTCGCGGATCCACCCACGACAGAGCCCAGGTCGCCCGCGCGGGCGACCTGGGCTCTGTGGTGTCCGTCAGCCCTCGGTCCAGCCGTGGCTCTTCGCCCTCTGGGCGAGGCTCGTGCGCACGCTCAGGATCTGTTCGCCGGTGAGCGAGGGCGCGGACTGCAGCAGCACCTCGGTCACCTCCCTGAGGTACTCGTCGGCGCTGAGCACGTCGCACATTCCGTCGTGGTCGACCACCGACCTCTGCGACGCGGACGCCGTCGACGCCGCCAGGCCCTTTCCGCCGACTTCGAGGGCCAGTTGGACGGACGACGCCTTGGGACCGCGGTCGCCCTCCTCGATCTCGAACTCCACGGCCAGCCCCTGCCGCACCTGCTCCTCGGGGAACAGCAGGTCGTTCACGTGCAGGAACACGTCGTCGCCGCCGACCTCCGGAGCGATGAACCCGTAGCCCCGCGCACTGTCGAACCGCACCACTCGACCGACAACCGTCACAACAACCCCCCAAACCAGCTCGGGCCCCTTGCCCGAACACCTCTGGAGGATCCTAACCTCCCGGCCGACCGGCACCGCAGGGAGCGAAGTGGCATCGGTTCCGGCTCAGCGCACGCGGTCGTAGACGAGCGACAACGTGCCGTGTTCGCCCGCGGATTGATGAACGAGCGCCCGCTGTCCCGCGGGCAGGCCGTCGTCGAAAAGGCGCGGCCCGGGCGTCGGCGATCTTCGTACGCTTCCACGGCGCACCGTCGAGGGTGGAGGACAGGACCACCTTGTCGGCGTCGACGAGCCACTTGGCGAAGGCCTCGTCGAGCGGGTCCGCGCCCTCCAAGCCGATGCCGGTCGGCCAGAAGCCGAGGAACCCCCTCGGCGTTGACCCGCCCGAGCAAGGCCGTCGTCGCCGGCTCCCAGAGGCGTGTCAGGTGGTCGCGTGCGACGTCGGTGACGGCGTACGGCATCACCCAGCTCATGTCCAGCGGGTCGTCAGCCTTCGCGTAGTGGCCGTCGAATGGGGTCAGGGGCGTCGTGCGGTGTCGTCCGCGTCTGCGGTGGTGTGCGTATCCGCGGCGTTGTGCGTGTCCGCGGCCAGGGTCGCCGCGAGTTTGTCCAGGCTCTGGCCGAAGCCGATCTCGATGCCTGCGATGAAGTCCGCGGAGTCGACGGTGCTGTCGGTGATCCGGAAGCGCACGTCGAGGTCCGTCCCCGTGCCCGCGTCGGCGGGCCGGAGGCCGAGGTCGACATGGAAGGTGAAGGCGAGGCCGCTGCCGTCGGGCAGCTGCGGTGAAAGCCGGTAGGCGAGGCACTCGCCGGGGCGCACCTCGTCGACAACTCCCTCCGCGCGCCCGGCGGCCAGGGCGGAGCCGTCGGTGTCCTCGGCCTCGCGGTACTCCTGGACGATCCGCCCGCCCGGCCGCGCGTCGAAGACGAGCTCGGAGACGCGGAGATCGTCGGGAGTCCACCAGCGGGCGAGCAGCGCCGCCTCGGTCAGGTGGCGCCACACCAGCGCGGGACGCCCGGCCGGCGACCTCTGGAACCTGGACGAACGGCCGTCGGCCCACCCCGGCTACTCCGCCGCGAGCCGCTCCGTCTGGAGGCTGAGCCCGTAGCGGTCGTAGGTCGCGCGCGGGCCGTCGGCCGCCTCCGCGGTGTCGGCGAGCGCGGCGAGGGCGGCGAGGGCGGCCGCCAACTCCCGCAGGGGGGTGGGCCGGAGCGTGTAGATGCGGCGCTGGCCGGAACGCTGGGAGGTGACGACTCCGGCGCGTTCGAGGGTCTGCAGGTGCTTGGTCGTCTGCGGCTGACGTGCCTCGGCGAGCTGGGCGAGGACGCCGACGGAGCGGGGCCGCTCGGCCAGCAGACTCACGAGCCGCCATCGGACCGGGTCGGCGAGTGCAGTGAGGAGTGCGTCCATGGAAAGATATATTCTCCGCAGAGAATATTCCCGTCAAGGCATACGAAAGAATCGACAGAGTATCGCCGCCGAACCGGGACTCCCGGCTCCCAGCTGCCGCTCCAGCCACACCAGCCGCTCCAGCCGCTTCCCCGCGGGAAAACCGCATGCGCCCCTGCCCGGCTGATCCCTACGCTGAAGCGATGGACTCCGTTCAGGTCAGGCCGATGCACGAGGACGACCTCGCTTCGACGGAACGGGCTTCCGCGGTGACGTTCTTCGAGGCCGACCAGAGCACCAGACGGGTCAGCGAACCGGAGCCCGAGCCGCGGTCGGCAGCCGCTTCCAAGCAGTGGATCGAGCGGATGCGCTTCTTCCTGAACGTCGACCCCGAAGGCTGCTGGGTCGCGTTCGACGAGGATGCGGACGGCGGCAGAACAGTGGGGTTCGCCATCTCGCAGAACCGCGACGACCTGTGGTTCCTCGCCACGTACGGAGTGCTGCCCGGCCATCAGGGACTGGGCATCGGAAAGCGCCTGATGGGCGCCGCACTCGCCCACGCCGACGGGCGCCCTGGCATCTTCTCGTCCAGCGTCCACCCCGGAGCCACCCGCCGCTATCGGATGGCGGGCTTCTCCCTCCACCCGCAGATGCGGATGGTCGGCACCGTGGACCGGTCCACGCTCCCCGTCGTCGACGGCCTCCGGGAAGGCCGACCGGACGACTTCGAGTGGATGGACCGACTGGACCAGGACCTGCGCGTGGCAGGCCACGGCCCCGACCACGGCTACATGCACGACACCCTGCGACTGGTCGTGCACCGGGACCCGGCGAGGCCGGGGTACACCTACCTCGACGACAAGGGCCAGGCGTCGCTCCTGGCCGCCGCACACCCGGAGACCGCACGGAAACTGCTGTGGGAGGCCTTGGCCTCGTCACGGGGCGACACCTTGGTCAACTGCATCACCGCCCCCAACGAATGGGCGATCGACGTCGGCCTGGCCGCACGCCTCGACATCGGCCAGGAGGGCTACATCGCCGTCCGCGGCATGCCGGTTCCGGCGCCGTACCTGGCCAGCGGGCACTTCCTCTGACGAGCCGTCGAGGAGCCATCGAGGCTCAGGTGAGCTCTGATCAAAGCTGAGCCGAGGTGGTCGCGTTCGTAGTGGTGCCTCCTCGTCGCCGCGGCCATCTGCCGCAGGTCGGGGCCCGTCAACTGCTCCCGGAAGGCCGAGAGTTCCTCGCTGCGTCGCTATCGGGGGCCGACCGCTCTCTGGAGGCGGAGTTGGCCGATCTCCGCCGCGTTCTTCATCAGTTCCGCGTTCACCCAGGCCACCATGTGCGCGACCGTGTGCCGGGGGTCGTTCTGCCAGGGGAACGGCGCGGTTGCGGCCAGGTCCGCGTCGGCCAAGTGGTCCAGCGCCGTCAGCCAGTCCTCGCGCAGTCCCCGTAGCCACGCGACGGTCGGCCTGCCCTCGCCCGGCCAGATGATGTCGCCGCGCTCCCGCGGAGCCCTGCCGTGGGCGTGGTCGATGGCCACGCTCCACCACCAGCCGATGTGCCAGCTCAGCCAGCCGATGGTCGGCACGGGAACGGGGTCGGGCTCGCTGTCCGCCCAGTCCGGCACCCAGGTCCCGTCAGCGGCCCTGCGTACGGTCCAGCACTCCGCCGCGGGCTCCCACAGGAAGTCGTCGGGTTCGAGCCGCTCCAAGTGGTACTCGAACAGCGACCAGGTCAGGTCGAACTGCCAGCGCAGCAGCTCACGTGCGTGCCGTGAGGAGGATTCGTGTGGGGGCGCAGTCACCGGCCGACCCTTGCACACCCTCGGCGCCCTCGGGAAACGAGTTTCCGGAAGCCCCGCTGGACGCGGCGACCGGCGTCCCGTGCTCAGTCGCGTTCGAAGCGGCGCATGGTGCCGATCACGGAGAAGCCACGGCGTGCGTACCAGTGGCGCGGCCGATCCGTCGCGGACGCGGCCAGGAACCGGGTGCCGCAGCTCTCGTCAACTGCCCGGCCCAGGGCGGCACTCAGGACCTCATCGGCATCACCGCGCTCCAGGTGGTCCGCCGCGGTGTTCAGGGCCTTGAATCGGGCGACGCCGGTTTGAATCGGGCGACGCCGGTTTCCGGGTCCGTGGAGAGGTCGGCCCACGAAGCGACCTCGCAGTTCTCCGCGCGGGCGGATGCGAAGCGGGCGAAGGTGTCGTCGCGTCTGCCCTCGCAATATCCCCGCAGCCACTGGCGCCGCCCGCGCACACGGAGGTGAGGGGCAGCGCGTGTTCGTCACGTCCACTCTCACTGCCCGGATGCCCGGAGGCATATCCCCTGGGCAACCCGGCCCGGGTGCGGAACCGTTGGGTTCATGACCACACACACTCGGGCGACGGCGTCGACGGCGCGCCTCGTCCGTGCGGCTCTGGCCCTCGGTGCCGCTCTCGCCGTTTTCACCGCCCTTCCCACCAGCACCGCCTACGCCGCCACCGGCACGTTCTTCTACCACTCCCCCGAGTCGGGTGACCTGGAGATGACCGACCCCGGGAACGGCGAGTGCCGTCTCCTCCTCCAAGGTGCGGACAGCGCCTCGAACCAGACGGACACCATCGCCACGGTCTACTTCGACCAGGGCTGCGAGGAGTCCGCGGGCACGCTGTTGCCGGGAGGCAGCCAGGGCTTCCCCGAGCCCATTCCGCACAGCGTGATGTTCGGCTAGGGACGACTGACCTGCCGAGCATGTGGAGAGCCTGAGGCCACGCTCAGACTCACGCCCGCACGTACCGCCGCGCCCACGCCTCGAAGCTGGTGAGCGGTATGCCGAGGTCCCTCGCGTGCTGGGGGCGGCCGTGCTGCTCGGCCACGTTCATCCACTCGTACGAGGAACCCATCGGCGGCATCCCGGCGGCCAGCGCTTCCTCCTCGGTCATGTCCGGCGCGGACACCTTCGTACCCAGCACGCGGGAGAGCACATCGGCGACTTCGATCACCGACAAGTGGTCGCTCATCAGGTCAAGTTCGACCCCGTCGAAGCGCTCCGGCGCGACGACGGCAGCGGCGGCCGCGCTGCCGATGTCGTCCACCGCCACCAGCGTCAGCCGGGTCCAGGGCTTCAGGACGCTCACCAGGCCGCCCTCGATGCCGTGCGGGAAGAGGACCCCCGCGGAGGGAAGGAGGTTCTCCATGAAGAAGCCCGGCCTGATCAGCGTCCAGTGCGGGAAGCCGGCCGCGCGGACCGCGTCCTCGATCCCGCACTTGGCGGCGAAGTAGGGCTCCATCGAGGCCCAGCGGCCCTCGGCCCAGCCGGGGGCCTCGGTGTGCCGGCCCGCGCCGCTGACCGACGTGTGCACGAACTGCGGCACTCCGGCGGCCTTCGCTCCCTCGACGAGGTTGGTGCCCTGGGCCAACTCCCCTTCGAAGTCCACGCCTTCCGCGGTGATGGCGGGCATCTGCACGGAGAAGACGGCACGCACTCCCTCGGCGGCCCTGATCACGGAATGGCGGTCGTGGAGATCGCCGGTGACGAGTTCGACGCCGAGCGCCTCGATGGCCTGGGCGCGGTCGGTGGCCGGGTCGCGCACCAGAGCACGGACGGGAACGCCCTGCGCGAGCAGGGCTCGGGCGGTGGCGCCACCCTGTTTGCCGGTGGCGCCGGTGACTAAGACGGGCGCGGATTCTGTGGACATGCCTCTCCTTCGGTACTCGAGAAATCGCGGCACTCTGGGCGCTCGCGGCACCCGGGGCGCTCGGGCGCTCGGACGCTCGCGGCACCCGGGCGCTCGCGGCACTCGGGCGCTCGCGGCACTCGGGAAATAAGTGGCGGGCCCCGCCGTTTACGCTTCGATACGATACGGCGGGCCCCGCCGCTTAGCAACGCTGGAGGACGCCATGCCCGAGCGCCAACGAGCCGACGCCCGGCGCAACTTCGCGCGGATTCTCACCGTCGCCGAGGCGGAGGTCGCCGTCCACGGTGCCGCCGCCTCGCTGGAGCAGATCGCCCGCACCGTGGGCGTCGGCTCGGCCACCGTGCGCCGCCACTTCCCCACCCGCCGCGCGCTGTTGGAGGCGGTGGCGCAGAAGCGGATCGAGGCTCTGTGCGTCCGCGCCCGCGACCTGACCGGCCGGGACGACAGCCGTGCGGCGCTCCTGGAATGGCTGAGTGACGTCGTCGACTACTGCGTCCGGGCCCGCGGTCTCGCGGCCGCGCTGGCCTACGACACCGCGGCCGACCCGGTGCACGAGAACGGCTGCGGTGCAGCGCTGGAAGAGGCGGCGAGGCCACTGCTCGACCGTGCCGTGCGGGACGGCACGGTGGCGCGCGATGTCACCGTCACCGACCTGATCACGCTGATCGTCGGCATCGCCCTGGCCACGGAACACCATCCCGACCCCGCCGCTCGTGCGGACCGGCTGTTCCGGCTGACGGTGGCGGGGCTCAGCCCGCAGAGCTGAGCGCGGGCCCGCGGCGCCGGACGACCCAGCCCCCAGCCCCCGGCCGTCTGAGCTGGGACGAGGTGGCCCCGCCCGTCATCCTTCGACAGCGCCTCGGTGAAGCAGGTGGCGCAAGCGCTACGGCCGCTGAACCGTCGGCTGGCGCCGCTCGCACGACGAAGGGGACTTCGACGGCGGCCCGGTCGGCAACTGGTGCCGCCCGCCGCACTCGATCACCACCCCGAGGACATGCTTCCCCGTGTCGTCACGGCGCTGCGCGAATGGCGGGGCCGGCCGGAGACACTCGCCGGACGGTTCGAGGCGTACCCACTGGAACTGGCCGGCATCGAGGACCAGCAGACCCTCTGGGAGCGCTCGGCCCGCAACCTGATCCTGCAGGTGACCGACCGCACCGGCCGTGGAAGCGGCTGACGCTCGACGGGGTCGATCTGCTCCGGCGCGTCAGCTCCCAGGCCGAGAACCCCGGGGAGGGACTGGCCCCGGCCCGGCACATCGACGACTGCTTCGCGGACGCCCGACGCGGTTCCTCGTGATCACGTCACCGCCGACACCCGGCGGAACGCGGTCCTGACACCGAGCATGTCCACAGCGCGAACGGTGTCAGGACCGTGTCAGTCGTATGTCCGGACGGTCGGCGACTGTTGCTGCGACCACCGCTACGAAAGGCATTCCGATGGATCAACCGGTTTCCGTCCCGCACGGCCTGCCCATGGAGCGCGACGCCGGCCCCTTCGACCCGCCCCGCCGCATCACCGAGCTGCGCGAGGCCCGTCCCGTCAGCCCCATGCTCTTCCCCGACGGTCACGAGGGCTGGCTCGTCACCGGTTACGAAGCGGTACGTCAGCTCATGGCCGACACCCGGTTCAGTTCACGCCAGGACATCGGTGTCGTCCACGTGCCGTACGAGACGCCCGGCATGCCCGCTCCCACCGAGCCGTCGCCGACGATGCCCGGCGTGTTCATCGCCATGGACCCGCCGGACCACACCCGGCTGCGGCGCAGGCTCACGGGGGCCTTCACCGTCAAGCGCATGAAGCAGCTCGAAGAGCACATCGTCGGCATCGTCGAGCGGCAGCTGGAGGATCTTGCGCGGCTCGCCCCGCCTGTCGACCTGGTCAAGGAGTTCGCGCTGCCGGTGCCGTCACTGGTGATCTGCGAAATGCTCGGCGTCCCGTACACGGACCGCGAGAGCTTCCAGGCGAATTCCGCCAAGTTCCTGGAGAAGGAGGTGACGCTGGAGGAGAAGATGGCCGCGCTCTCGGGGCTGACCACGTTCCTCGCCGAGCTGGTCACGCGCAAGCGCGCCGAACCCGACGACGACCTGTTGTCCGACCTGGCCCGCCATGACGACCTCTCCATCGAGGAACTGACCGGCGCCGCCTTCCTGTTGCTGCTCGCGGGCCACGAGACCACCGCCAACATGCTCGCCCTCGGCACCTTCGCGCTCCTGGAGCACCCCGAGCAGCTGGCCGAACTGCGGGCCGACCCGGGGCTGATGCCCGGGGCGGTCGAGGAGCTCCTGCGCTACCTGTCCATCGGCGACATCTTCTACCGCTACGCCACGGAGGACATCGAACTCGGCGGCGAGACCATCCCCAAGGGATCGACCGTCACCGTCTCGCTGCTGGCGGCCAACCGCGACCCGCAGCGCTTCGAGAACCCCGACACCCTGGACATCCACCGCACCGCCCGCGGCCATCTGTCCTTCGGTCACGGCGTCCACCAGTGTCTCGGCCAGCAGTTGGCGCGCATCGAGATGCGGGCCGGTTTCGACGGACTGCTGCGCCGCTTCCCGACCCTCGAACTCGCCGTTCCCTCCGACGAGGTGAAGCTCAAGACCAACATGAACATCTACGGCGTCCATGAACTGCCGGTCACATGGACAGAGACGGCGCGCTAGCACCGTCGGCCCAGCCCGTGCATCGGACAGTCAGTCGGATGCCTCGGGCTGCGCCTTCCTCATGCGCTTCAGGTAGCGGGCGAATGCCGCCCAGAAGTGCACGGGGTAGATCCATTATGCGTGTGCGCGAAGGCTGCTGTCACCGTCCTCCTGAATGATCTTTGCGCCTGTTTGCCCCTTTAGGGTTTCAGGCGAAGCAATGACGCACCAACGCACAACCGCACTACAGGAGTTGATCGTGGCCCAGGACACCGCCGCACTGGCAGCGGAACTCAAGGACATGGCTGCAGCCGACCAGCGGACCTCGGTCCGCGCGCACAGCGACGACCCCGTCGAGCAGTTGAACTGGCGCCGACTGACGGCCCGGCACGGCGACCGTCTCGGCGAGATCATGGACGAACACGGCTGGCCGACCGCCGACTTGGTCGGCGAGGAGGCCGCCCATGCGGCATGGCTCATCGCCCAGCACGCCGACCGGCAGCTCGACATCCAGCGACGCGCCCTGCGGCTGATGGAACAGGCGGTGTCGGAGGGCACGGCCAGCCCCCGCGACCTGGCCTTCCTGCGCGACCGCACGCTCGTCAACGACGGCCACAAGCAGATCTACGGCACCCAGATCGCCGGCGTACAGGACGGGGCGCCGGTCCCATGGCCCTGTGAGGAGCCCCAGCGCATGGACGAACTGCGCGCGGAGGTGGGCATCGAGCCCTTCGACGAGTACGTCGCGCAGTTCGCGGTGGCCTGACGCCTCGCCGTCGCCGTCGCCCTTGCCCTTGCCCTTGCCGGACGCGTCGTCACGGGCAGAGGGGGGTCAGGCGCAGCAGTCGCAGCCGGGGCCGCAGCCGCACGCGCCCTCCCGTGCCTTGTCCGGCGCGTCGGCGACGGGAACGGCACAGCAGGCGTCACCGCGCCAGGCGTCACGCCCTTCCTTCACGGCGACGGCGGCGATGACCAGGGCCGCGATCGGGTCGGCCCAGGACCAGCCGAGCAGCCAGTTGGCGAGCAGGCCGACGAGGAGGACGGCGGACAGATAGGTGCACAGCAGGGTCTGCTTGGAGTCGGCCACGGCGGAGGCCGAGCCCAGTTCACGGCCCGCGCGGCGCTGGGCAGCGGACAGGAACGGCATGATCGCGAGCGAGAGTGCGGCGAGCACGATGCCCGGGAGGGAGTGCCCGGCCTCCCCCGTTCCCGTGACGGCACGGACGGAGTCGACGGTGACGTAGGCGGCGAGGGCGAAGAACGACAGGGCGATGATGCGCAGCGTGGTCTTCTCGCGGGCCTCGCGCAGCGCGTGGTCGGTGGCGGAGAACTGCCAGGCCACCGCGGCGGCGGAGGAGACTTCGATCACCGAGTCGAGACCGAAGCCGATCAGCGCGGTGGAGGAGGCGAGCGCACCGGCCGTGATGGCCACGACGGCTTCGATGACGTTGTACGTGATGGTGGCGGCGACCAGCAGCCGTATGCGGCGCGTGAGCACGTCGCGGCGGGCGGCGCCGGGACCGGGGTCGGCTCCGGGGCCGAGCGATATCGAGGCCATCAGCAGCAGCCCTTCTCCTCCGCGTCCGGACACGTGCGGTCGGCCTCGACGGCCACCACGGCGGTGCACAGGTCGTCCAGCGCGTGCCCCAGGCGTTCGTCGGCGAGTTCGTAGCGCGTGCGTCGACCGTCCGGCACGGACACGACCAGGCCGCAATCGCGAAGGCAGGCAAGGTGGTTGGAAAGCCGGGTGCGGGAGACGCCCAGGGACTCGGCCACCTCGGAGGGGTACGCCGGACCTTCGGCGAGGGCGAGCAGGATGCGGCAGCGGATCGGGTCGGCGAGGGCGCGGCCGAAGCGCGCCAGGACCTCGACTTGGGAAGCGGTGGTCAGCACCGCACCCACAGTACAGAGAATCCTGAATTCAGGAAACCATGTACTCAGGTCGCTTCCGGCGACTCCGGGATCGAGCCGTACGACCGCCCCCGGCCCGGCCGACCCGCCTTGGCCGCCCGCTCGTCCGCCTGCCCGCCTGCCCGCCTGCCCGCCTGCCCGCCTGCCCGCCTGCCCGCCGATGATGTTCGACGACCTGGTCAGGACCGACGGTGATCGATCAGCAGCTCCTCCCGGCCGCCGGGCGCGAAGGCCTCCATCCGAGGGCAGTCCGCGACCAGCACCTCGACCCCAACGCCCGACTCAGACCTCAGCGACCTTGCTGACGACCGTCTCGTCGGGCGTCAGCGGCCGACCGTCCTGCGCGTAGACCCGCAGGGGGCGCAGAGGGCGGCCGTCGCGTCGGTCGGTCAGTTCCGAGTGGGGTTCACCGGGGGCGAAGAATCGGGCCTCGCCCCACTGACGCAGGGCGACGATGACGGGGAAGAGATCACGGCCCTTGTCCGTGAGTACGTACTCGTTGTGCGCTCCTCCGCCTGCCGCCGGCACCGTTTCCAGGATTCCGCCCGCGACCAGCGCGCGGAGTCGGGCGCTCAGGATGTTCTTGGCGACGCCCAGGCTGCGCTGGAACTCGCCGAAGCGACGGCTGCCGTCGAAGGCGTCGCGCACGATCAGGAGCGACCACCAGTCGCCGATCGCGTCGACCGAGCGCGCGACCGGGCAGTCGCTGTCGTCGAAGCGGGTCCGCTTGACCACTGAGTTCTCCCTCGACCCGATGTTGGTTGCATCATGCTACCACTCACCTCTACGGTCATCGGTAGCAAGTTGCAACCATTCACCGATCCGTCGGAAGGCTTCCCATGCCTCAGGCGTCTCCCGCCGTACTGCCCCGTGGCTCCACCGCACTGTTCGCGCTCGCCGGTGGCATCGCGGTCGCCAACGTCTACTTCGCGCAACCGCTCCTGGTCGCCCTCGGTGACGAGTTCGGCATCTCCCCGGTGGCCCTCGGCGCCATCGTCACGCTCACCCAAGTCGGGTACGGCCTCGGCCTGTTCTTCCTCGTCCCGCTCGGCGACCTGCTCGACCCCCGGCGCCTCATCACCGCCCAACTGCTCCTGCTGGGCGTCGCGTTGCTGCTGGTCGCCACCGCGACCACCGCCGCGGTGCTGCTCGCCGGGATGGCCGTCGTCGGACTGCTCGCGGTCGTCACACAGTCGCTCGTCGCCTGCGCGGCTTCGCTGGCGCGGCCCGAACGCCGTGGGCGCGTCGTCGGGACCGTCACCAGCGGCATCGTCGTCGGCATCCTGCTGGCCAGGACCGTCTCCGGACTGCTCTCCGACCTCGCGGGCTGGCGCTCCGTCTACCTCACGTCGGCCGTGCTGGCCTGCGCGGCAGCCGTCGCGCTCCACCGGGTCGTCCCGCCGCGGCAGGCGGCCCCGCCCGCACTGGGATACGGACGGCTGCTCGCCTCCACCGTCCGCCTCTTCGCCCAGGAACGGCTGCTGCGCCTGCGCGCTCTGTTCGCGCTTTTGGTCTTCGCCTCGTTCAGCACCCTGTGGAGCAGCGTCGCCCTCGCCCTCAGCGATCCCCCCATGTCCCTGTCGCAGACCGCGATCGGCGCGTTCGGGCTGCTCGGCGCCGCCGGGGCGCTCGCCGCGAACGCCGCGGGCCGCCTCAACGACCGCGGCCACGCGAACCGGACGACCGGCTTCGGTCTGGCCCTGCTCGTCCTCTCGTGGCTGCCCCTCGCCTTCACCCGCCAGTCCCTGTGGGCCCTCGCGATCGGCGTGATCCTGCTCGACCTCGCCGTCCAGGCCGTCCACGTCACCAATCAGAACGTGATCCACGCGCTGCGCCCCGACGCGGGCAGCCGCCTCATCGGCGGGTACATGGTCTTCTACTCGATCGGCAGCGCCGCCGGAGCCATCGCGGCGACCGCCCTGTACTCCACGGCGGGCTGGACGGCGGTGTGCCTGCTGGGCGCCGGATTCAGCGGGCTCGCGCTCGTGTTCTGGGCGTTCTCCAGGAACGGCGCGACAGCCGCCGGGGAGGCGGGACCGCTCCGCGTGACGGGCGCTGCGGAAGCGGCGGAGTCGGCGGACGTCGCATGATCGTCGTATCCGCCGTCGCACCCGCCTCCGGGGAGGATCAGCCGCGGGGCGCCCAGTCGATGTCGTCCTGGAGCGGAGCGGCACCGATGTCCCTCCGCATTTCAACTCTGAGGATCTGGACGGCATCGGCGTACTCGCCGATGCGTGCGAGGAACTCCGGACTGTGCCGTCCGCGGCGCTGGGCGGTGGCCTCACGCATCGTCAGCAGGCTGTTGAACACCTCGTTCATGGCGGCGGCCACGGAATTGGGGGCGAAGAGAATGACTCGCTCCCGCATCACATAGAGCCGACTCCCTTGAAAGACCTGCCGGTTGGACTCCTCCAGCTCTTCAGGGGTGAGCCGGTCGACTCGCGAGGCCAGACTCCGGAGCGCCTCGGCGGATTCGTTCATGGCCTGCAGAAAGCCCAGGTAGATCTCGACGCGCGCCGTCTCGCGATGCTGCCGGCGCGCGTCTCTGCTGCGAAACCGCTCGGCGATCAGCGTGCTGGCCACTCCGATGGTCGTGCCCAGAAGAGTCGACAGCAGGGTGAACCACTGCATCGCGGCCTCCCCGGACCGGGAGAACTGGGGAGAACTGGGGAGAACTCAGGGACGGGGCGCGGCCGATGGGCCCGCGGAACGTCGGGCAGGTCACCGGGGCAGCCGCTGCGTGCGGACATGTGCCCGCTCTACCGCTATACCGCGCGGCTGCCGCGGCGGCCAGACGAGTGAGCCCGGCCCGCGAATCCGTCCTTCAGCGCTCGACACCCCAGCGGCGCGCCACCGCTTCGAGGCGTTCGAGTTCGCGTTGTGCCGCCGCCGGGTGCGCCAGGTCGAGGGCCATTCCCGCGCGGCCGGTGATGTAGCGGATGTCCTGGCGGGCGGCGCAGTCCAGGCCGGGGACGTCCTGGAGGCTGCGGGACGTGACGCGCAGGAAGAGGGCGATGGTGTCGAGGCGATCGCGCAGGGCGAGGGGCAGTGACTGCCGCAGCTCGTCCTTGGCGTAGTCGCGCGCCTGCCGATCGGCCTCGTCGGGGCGGGGTGGCGTGGGGGCCCAAGGAAGGCCGGCCGCACGGGCCTCGTCGTACATGTCCGCCACCAGCGTGCGCGCCGACGAGGGGTCACCCTCGTCGGCGGCCGCTCGGGCCGACGCCAGCATGGAGCGCAGCCGGGCGCGGACCTCGGGGTCCTCGCCCGTGCGGGCGCTCAGATAGCCGGTCCACACGTCGAACGCCTTGCTCAGCTCGGCGTCCAGCATGACGTCGTACGCTTCCGACACTCCGTCCCCCTCCTGCCCTTGCGGGTTACTTCGGCTCGGTCGCGATCTGGATCAGGTTGCCGCAGGTGTCGTCGAAGACGGCAGTGACGACAGGGCCCATCTCCAAGGGCTCCTGGGTGAACCGGACGCCGAGCTTGCTCATGCGGTCGTACTCCGCCTGGACGTCGTCGACGGCGAACTGGGCGAGCGGGATGCCGTCCTGCACGAGCGTGTCGCGGTAGGTCCTGGCGGCCGGGTGCCCGGCGGGCTCCAGGAGGAGCTCGGTGCCGCCGGGCTCGTCGGGCGAGACGACGGTCAGCCAGCGGGCCCCCTCACCCACCGGGACGTCGTGCTTCTTCACGAAGCCGAGGATCTCGGTGTAGAAGCGCTCGGCCTTGGCCTGGTCGTCGACGAAAACGCTGGTCATATGGATCTTCATGGGGTGCTCTCCTCGGGTCCGGGCGGCTCGGGCACGCGCCATCGCTCGGTGATCTGCCGCAGCGGGGCGGCGTTCAGGTCGTGGAACTTGTAGCGGCCCTCCCGCCTGGTTTCGACGAGCCCGGCGGCCTCCAGCACCGCGAGGTGCTGGGAGACCCCTTGGCGTGAGATGCCGAGCTGGTGCTTCATGCTCAGTCGGGAACAGATCTCGAACAGTGTCTGCCCTGATCTGTCCGTCAGCTCGTCGAGGATGATGCGGCGAGTGGGGTCGGCCAATGCTTTGAAAAGGTCGTCGGCCACAACCTCAGCATAGGCAAGCCCCCACTTGCCTATCAAGTCGAGGAGTCGGCCACCTGCACCGCGCCCGGGGTGCCCAGCAGGTCGAGCGGCAGATAGGCGGACCTGACGCCGAGCTCCCATCCGTGGGCCTGCACCGCCAGGGCGGCCAGCGCGAGGGCACGGATCGGCAGCAGGGTCCTGGGGGCGGATCGGGGCCCGCGCTCTCCCTGTGCTCGGCCAGCCGGATCGCGAGGGCCTCTTCGAAGGCCTGCTGGTCGTCGTCGAGGAGGACGCGGAGCAGGCGCTGGTCCGGGGCCAGCGGCCCTGCGGCATCCAGCGCCCTGGCCCCTGCCCTGCTCGCCTCGTCGTCCGCCTTGCACAACGGCACCTTGGGCCAGTCCCGGGGAAGGTGACCCTCCGCCCGCGTCACATAGCCGCACAGCGCGTCCATCTCCGCGAGGTCCGCCGGAGCCGAGGTCGACTCCAGGGCCGAGTGCGGTACTCCGTCATGGATCGAGGGCGCGTAGTCCACCTCCAGCAGCAGGCCGATCACCCGCTGCCACTCCCAGATCACACCGCTGGCCACGGCAAGCGCGAACGCGTCGCCCCACGTCCGCGCGGTGGGCGCCTCCCCCACGACCTCGTCCCCGAAGGACTGCTCCTCGGTGCTGAGTTCCTCGTCGACGAGGGGCAGCGGGATCCTCTGGTACCCGTCGGGAAAACAGCCGACGCTCAGCGCGCCGAGCGCGCATTCCGCCGCGGTCCGCAGGGCCAGGCGGGTGGTCTGTCGAGCGCGCCGTCCCGGCCGCCTTGCACGGTTCGGGCGGCGACGTGGTCCAGGAGCTCGTCCTGCAGGACCCGGATCCGCGCCAGCGACAGGGCGTCGTAGCGCAGTGAGTGCCAGTGTCCGAAGGCCCGCCCTCAGATGTCCTCCAAAGCCCGCTCCAGGCCCTGCCGACCGACCTCGTGACGCTGTATTTCCCGCACGGATTCCGGCACGGACGCCGCCCCTTTCCATGATCCATCCACTCGGAAGCGGCACGCTGTCAGCGGGCTGTGACAACGCCCGCCAGGGCTTCAGCCCCTCAGCCCTTCAGCCCTTCCGCCCTCTAGGCCGCCTGCGGATGCGTCAGGCGGGCCAGCAGGTCGTCGAGGGTGACCATTCCGGTGAGGCGCCCCGTGTCGTCGCAGACCACGGCGAGCGAGGCGCGCCGCTGACGCAGTTGCTCGATGGCGTGGCCGACTGTGTCGTGCGCGGCCAGTTCCGGTGCGGGGCGCGCGAGTTCGCGTGCGGTGACCGTCGCCCGGCCGCGGGCGCGGGCGATCAGCGCGTCGCGCGCGTGCACGGAGCCGACGACCAGAGCGCCTTCGAACACCAGCAGACGGCTGCGGTCGTGCGCGGCCGCCGTGGCGAGGATGTCCTCGATGCCCGCCCCCGCCGTGACCGAGGTGATCCGGTCTGCGGGCGTCTGGAGGTCGCCGACCGGCATGTGCGGCTCGGTGAGCGAGTTGGTGATCAGCTCGGAGTCGGCCTCGCTGATCAGTCCGAGGCGCTCGGACTCCTCGACGAGATGGGTCAGTTGCTCGCGGTTGTGCACCGAGGCGAGCTCGTCGCGCGGGGTGACCCTGCACAGGCGTACGAGTCCGTTGCTGACCTTGTTGAGCACCCAGATCACCGGGCGCACGACCTTCACCACCGCGCGGAAGGGCGGTGAGAGCAGCATCGCCGAGCGCTCCGGGTGGGCGATGGCCCAGGACTTGGGCGCCATCTCACCGACCACCATGTGCAGGAACACCACCACGATCATCGCGAAGGCGAAGGCGACGCCGTAGCTCAGCCCGCTGGGCAGGCCCCACTGGTGCAGCAGGGGGTCGAGTTCGTGCGAGATCGCGGGCTTGGAGATCGAGCCGAGGCCCAGGGTGCAGACGGTGATGCCGAGTTGGGCGCCCGCGAGCATCAGCGACAGCTCGCGCATGCCGGCAAGCGCCGCCTTGGCGCCGCGCTGTCCGTCGGCCGCAGCCTTCTCCATGCGATGCCGCTTGGCGGCGACCAGTGCGAACTCGGCGGCCACGAAGAATCCACTGCCGATCAGCAGCAGGACGGTGACGAAGAGCGCCATCGGGAAGCTCATGAGCTGGACTCCTCGTGCGGGTTGTCGACGCCCGGGGTGACGGCGCTCGGGGTGACGGTGCCCGGAGTGGCGGCACCCGGGGTGGCGGCACCCGGGGTGGCGGCACCCGGGGTGGCGGCGTCCGGGGTGGCGGCGTCCGGGTCATCGGCGTCAGAAAGCCGCTCCAGGCGCACGCGCTCCGCGACATGGCGCTCCAGAGTGCGTACGTCGATGACCGCGCCGCTCCCGTCGGACAGCCGGATCGTGACGCGGTCACCCACGGTGGGGAAGCGGCCGAGCCGGTCGACGATCAGGCCGGAGACGGTGTCGTAGTCGTCCTCCTCGGGCAGCTCGATGCCGGTGGCCTCGGCCACCTCGTCCAGGCGCCGGCCCGCGTCCACGAGCCATCCCCTGCCGTCGGCGACGGCCAGTTCGACGACGGTGTCGCTCTCGTCGGCGATGTCCCCGACCAGTTCCTCTGCGATGTCCTCGTACGTGACGACACCCGCCACCCCGCCGTGCTCGTCGAGGACCACCGCGAACTCGTCGTCCCTCTCCCGCATACGCGCCACGGCGTCCGGCAGTTCCAGGGTGTCGGGCAACAGCAGGGGCTGCCGTGCGACCGCGCCGGCCGTCGCTCCGGCCAGGCGCTCCGCGGGCAGCCTCATCAGCTCGCGGACGCCCAGCACACCTCCGATGTCGTCGGGGTGATCGCCCAGGACGGGGTAGTTCGAGTGACCGTGCTTCGCGATCAGCTCGATGGCGTCGGCCGCGCTCGCTTCCTTGCGGACGAACACGGCGTCGGCCCGCGGCACCATCACCTCGTCCAGCGTGCGCTCGGAGAATTCGAGGGCGTGGTCGAGGAGGGCGGCGGTGTCCTTGGGGAGCTCGCCCTGTTCGTGGGACTCGCCGATGAGGTGGCCGAGCTCCTCCAGGGTCGCGCCGTGGTGCAGTTCCTCGACCGGCTCGATGCCGACGCGGCGCAGCAGCCGGTTGGCGGCGCTGTCGAAGATCCGTACGACGGGGCCGACGACCTTGAGGTACGCGAGCGTGGAGGCCGCCAGGGACTTGGCGAGCCGCTCGGGCACGGCGAGCGCGAGGTTCTTCGGCGCCAGCTCGCCCAGGACCATCTGGACGACCGTGGCGAGCACGAAGGCGAGGACGACGGAGATGCCGCTCACGGCGCCGTCCGGGATGCCCATGCCGTTCAGCGCGGGCCTGAGCAGGGCGGACACGGACGGCTCCGCGATGAAGCCCACGACCAGGCCGGTCACGGTGATGCCGAGCTGCGCGCCCGACAGCATGAAGGACAGCCGCTCGAGGACCTTCAGGGCCCGGGCGGCACGCTTGTCGCCCGCTTCGGCCTCGCGGGCCAGGGCGAGGCGGTCCACGGAGACGTACGCGAATTCCTGGGCGACGAAATAGCCGGTGCCCGCGGTCAGGACGAAGACGGCGAGCAGCCCCAGTGCGGCACTCATCCGACACCACCCCGCCGCGTGCCGCGATCAGCCGGACCGTCCAGGGTCTGGCGGGGTGGTCGGGGACTGTGCCCCGGGGGGTCCGTCGGTCTGGCGGACAATGCGCTGCTCCTCATTCCGTGTGTTTCAGGACAACGGCCGTGGCAAGTGTCGAGTTCCCGTTCCCACAGGTCAGGGCACCATGTGCGGGCATCGGTCGCCACTGGGCGGGAAGTCGATCTCGGTCTCCTCCACCATGGCGGCGAAGAAGAGCCGCCCCTCGGACGACTGGCGTGAGGTGGACCAGGTGTACCCCGTGCAGGGGGCCAGGACCGTGTGGACGGCGTGCCGGCCGAGTCCCTGGCCCTGCCAGTGCGTGGCGACGGCGATGTTGCCGATGTAGCCGCGCCGGCAGAGATGGCACACCTGGTACTCCAGGCAGCCGACCGGCCGGTCGCAGGGGTCCAGCATCGTGAGGGCCTGGCGGCCCGCGGGCAGCGTCTCGGCGGCGCGCTCGAAGTGGACGGCGGGCGGCCGGGCCGGAGGGGTCACTCGGATCTGCCGCCTTGTCAGCCTTCGCCTTGCCCGGCCCGACCGGCCTCACTGCGCCGGGCGCCCTGTCCGGCCCGACCGGCCTCCCTGCCTCGGGCGCCCTGTCCGGCCCGGCCGCGGCCCTTGGCCAGGGCGGTCGTGTCCTGCTTGAAGGCTCACTCCATTTTCGGCTCCATCGCGAAGCGGAACACGCGTTGCACCGGTGGCGTGCACAGGAGGGTGATCACCGCTCCGGCAACGAGGGTGACCGTGATCGCGCCGAGCGGCCGGTGGACCCAGTCGTGCTCGTACCAGTCCCAGAAGCGGGATCCCTTGGCGAGGAAGCCGTGCAGGAGGTAGCCGTAGAGGGTGCCGGCGCCCAGCGCCGTGAACCACAGTTTGCGCCCCGGCACCCAGGCGAAGAAGCAGGCCACGAGGACGAGGGAGCAGCCGAACATCGCCACCGTCATGACGCCGCCCGCCCAGCCGGGCGCGGCCAGTTCCTGGGCGCTGTCACGGCGGTAGAACCAGGCCGCGTTCATCCGCGGGGCCGCCCAGTACGCGAAGAGCAGGGCCGCAGCGACGACCGGCAGGGCAAGGAGACGCGCCTCCTTGCGGCGTACCAGCTGGAAGTGCTCGGGCTTCAGGACGAGTCCGAGGACGAAGAAGGGCAGGAACTGCAGGACGCGCTGCAGGTCGAGGTCGTCGCCGATGTCGGGTGACACGGAGGCCAGGACCGCGATGGCGAGTGCGAGCGGCAGCGGCCGGCGCACGATCTTCCACAGCGGGGTGGTCAGCCGCCAGATGAACAGGGCGGCCAGGAACCAGGTCAGGTACCAGGGGTCAAGGAGGCTGATGGGGTAGGTCAGGTCGTCGTCCGCCCACCGCTTGAACAAGGTGTACGCGACTTCGAAGATCACGTACGGCACGGCGACGCCGGTGACCAGGCGTTTGATCCGGTTCGGGCTCGCGTCGAAGCTGCGGGAGAAATAGCCGGAGATCACGATGAACGCCGGCATGTGGAAGGTGTAGACGGTGATGTACAGCGCGGCGGCGGCCCTGCTGTCGCCGCGCAGCGGCTCCCATGCGTGGCCCATGGCCACCAGCACGATCGCCAGGTACTTGGCGTTGTCGAAGAACGAGTCCCGCTTCTTGACCGGCCGCGCGGTCCGGGCCGCTTCCCCGCCCTGGGACGCCCCGCGCCCGGAGGCACTCCCGGCCCCGTTCTCGGTCCCACTCCCGGCCCCGATCCCGGGGGCGCTCTCGCGGGCGCCGGAGGGTCGCTGGGGCGGGAGCGGCATCGCGCGGCGACCCGTCGGCCGCACCGTCTCGCTCAACATGCCTCCCGCAGTGAACCCAAGCCTGCGAAATCGCGTCTTAGCTCCAATGCGAGTACCACGCCGTCGCAGAACATTCCGGCACCCTAGCCACACATCTACAGTGGTGTAAAACCCCACTGGTGACGGGCTCGACGGCCGCGCCCCCGCATCAGCGCAGGCCGTCGTAGTCCTTGCCGACGACCAGAGTCACGGTGCCGCTCGCCGCGGCGGCGTCCTGTTCGGCCCGGACTCCGGGCAGCCGGGAGGCCAGCACCTTGCCCTGCCGGTCCTGCCCCTGGGCGTAGGTGACCTCGGTGGTCCGCTGCTCATCGGGGGCGTTGCCCGTCCCCACGACGATGTAGCCCTCGGCACGCAGTTCTTCGGCGACGGCCGCGGCCCGCCCGGTGACACCGGATCCGTTGAGGACCTGAACGCGCACCTTCGACGCGTACACCGGGTCCTTGACGCTCGCCTCCAGCTCCTTCTTGTCGACCTCCTTGTCCCTGGCCAGTGCGGAGAACAGGTCGGCCGCCTGCGGGAACTGCCACACCACGTTGGCCTTGTCGGTAGGAACGTCGGCCTCGCGCGGGTAGTTCGGCACGGTCAGGAAGCCGAGGCGGTCGCTCGGGATGCCCTTGAGCTCGGATGCGAGGTCGTACAGCGGCTTGATCCCCGCCAACTCCTCGTCCGTGGTCAGCGACTTGGTGGCCGACTGCAGGAATCCGTACAGCGACTTGGGGCTGGTGAGCTTGGAGTGCGCCTTCTCCGTCAGCGCCTCCATGAACTCCTGCTGCCGCCCGATGCGTCCGATGTCGGAGCCGTCGCCGACGCTGTAGCGGGTGCGTACGTAGCCGAGCGCCTTCTCCCCCTTGACCGTCTGGCAGCCGGCCTCCATGTCGAGATGGGCCTTCTTGTCGTGGATCGCGGACTTCGGGCAGACCTCGATGCCGTCCAGGGCGTCGACCATGCCTTTGAAGCCCTGGAAGTCGACGGACATGAAGTGATCGATGCGCAGCCCGGTGTTCGCCTCGATCGTCCTGATGGTGCAGGCCGCGGCTCCGGCGACCTCGCCGCTCGTGCCGCCGATCGCGAACGCCTCGTTGATCTTGAAGTGGTGCGCGGAGGACTTGGTGCCGTCCCCCTTGTCGCAGGCCGGGATCTCCACCCGGGAGTCGCGCGGGAAGGAGACGACCGAGGCCCATTTCCGGTCGGCGGCGACGTGCACCACCATCAGCGTGTCCGACTGCATCGTCGTCAGGCCCTTGCCGTACTCGGCGTTGGCGCCGTCCCGGCTGTCCGAACCGACGACGAGGATGTTCTGCGAACCCGGGCTGAGGTTGGCGGGACGGTCCCCGCCCAACTTGTCGTCGACGTCCGCCCCGTGGATGTTCCCGTTCAGGTCGGTGTAGACCCACGCACCGACTCCGGCCACCGCGAGGATGAGGGCGGAGAACGTACCCGCGATCCAGAGCAGGACCCTGCCCCGCCTGGTCAGCCTGGTCGCTTTGCCGGCCGCCCCGCCGCGCCCTCGCCTTCTCGTACCGCTCACCGGCGCTCGCTCCTCCGCCCGCATGGTCATGAAATGGGTCACGAATGCGTGAACTCTACAGCCATGTAGAAGAAGTGCGCCCGCAGGGAACGATCTCGGTCAGGAGGGAAAGATTCCGGTCAGCGGCGGCCGGGCCTGACGCCGGCCGGAGAAACATGGCGGCGGCCGCCCCTGTGTTGGCCGGGACGGCCGCCGCGTCCTCCCCCGTTCCCCCCCGTTTCCCCCGTGCTCCCCGTTCCCACGTTCCCCCGTGCTCCCCCGTTTCCCCCGTCCTCCCCCGGCCCGTGGTCATGCCGCGGGAAGTTATGTGGAGGGCAGAACTCCCAGACCCGCTTCAGGACTTGGTCGCGTCGCCCTCGGTGCAGTGGTAGAGCGTCGGTACCGCGGCCCTCTTACCTCCCTTGCCTCCCTCGCCCCTCTTACCTCCCTTACCTTCCTTACCTCCCTCGTCTCCGCCACGTCGGTCACTCTCGGCATCGGGCCCGGAACCGGCACCGTAGACCCCTGGATCGACCTTGGCGCAGGCCGACTTCACCCAGGCGCTTATCTCCGACTTCCTGAACTCCACCTTGGTGACCAGCGCGAACCTGACGTCACCGGATGCGACGAGCTCCCGGTACTCGGTGAGACTCCTTCCTGTGAGCGGAAGGACGGGCAGGGCCTCGGCGTATATGTACGGGGCCAGGTCCATCCACGTCTCGGCGGACATCGCGTACTTGGCGGAGCCGTTGCGCTTCTGGACGTAGGCGAGGAGCTTGCTCTGGTCGGCGGTCATCGAAGTGTCGGCATTCCGGGCGACGCGGCCCGCAACCCCTGCGGGAGCCGGGCCCGCAGACGCATCGAACGCCGATCCTCCGTGCCGCTCGTCCAGCACGGACAGAGACCACGCCGTAGGTGCGGCGAACATCGCGAGGCATCCGGCGAGCAGCCCGACCAGCCCGAGGCGCCGTGCGGGGAGGCTGGGGCGTGAGGTCGCCGAACGCATGACGAACACGGCGATTGCCACGAGCGCCGTCACGACGACCACGGGGACGAGCCAGGGCGCGAATGCCGTGTAATCGGAGGCGAGATGGACCGTCCAGCCCGCCTCGACGGCGATGACGGCGGGCAGCCCCCAGGCCCGCCAACCACCGGTCGCGGCGCGGTGGGCACGCCACAGGGCGACGGTCCCCGCGGCGGACAGTGCGGCGAGCGGAGGAGCGAGGGAAGCCACATAGGCGGTATGCGGGATGAATACGGCGCTGAGCACACCGGCCGCCGAGGCCAGCCATACGCCCCACATCAGATAGCCGGTGCGGGCCTGGTCGGTGCGAGGGCCTGCACGGTGCCGTACGAGGCCGAAGGCCAGGGCGAACAGCGCGAGGGGGTACAGCCAGCCGATCTGCGGGGTGAACCTGGAGTCGAGGAGGAGCTTGAACCAGTCCGAGGAGCCGGGCTTCCCTGGCGGCTGTTGACCACCGTCCGGCCCGTACCAGCCCGGTTTATCGGCCTCTCCCTTGTCCTGGCCTTCGGAGGCCGTGCTCTCGGCTCGGCCGGGAGACGTGCCGGACGGTCGGTCTGCCGTCGGCTGCCGTCCGGCACCTCCCTTCTCGGCGGCCCTCGTCTCCTGACCGCTCCCGAGCTGCCCCGGCCCGCTGCTCCCGGGCGGGGCCGTCGGCGCGCTCCGTGCGCCGTCCTTGTTTTCGCTTCCGTGCGTGTTCTTGCGCGCCTTCCCCTTCCCGCCTCCGTCACCGGGAGGGAACCCCCCACCGTCGATCAGACCGGGAAGCAGGCGGTCGAAGCCGTTGTACCCGAAGACCATGGAGAAGGCGCTGTTGTTGGTCGAAGCATCGACGTAGGGACGGTCGTCCTTCGGAGTGAAGGTGAGCAGGGCCACCCATGACAGCGACACCGAGAAGAGCACCACGCCCGCCACCGCGAGCTGACCGAGGCGCTTCCGCAGCCGGACCGGAGCCGCCACGAGATAGCCGACGGCAAGGGCGGGGACGATGACCCAGGCCTGCATCATCTTCATCTGGAAGCCGACACCGATCCACAGGGCGCTCAGCAGCAGCGCCCGCAGTCGGGCGCTGCCGACTGCCTTCTGGTACTGGTCAGCAGCCAGCACGAGGCACATGGTGAGCGAGCCGTCCATCATCGAGTGGCCGAACGCCGAGGCCGCGATGGGCGTGACCGTCAGCAGACCCGCGGCGAGCAGCCCGGCGGCGGGCCCCTGCCAGCGGCGCACCACCCGGTACATCACCAGGACGGAGATCACGCCCATCACGCACTGCGGCAGGGTCAACGACCAGTCGTGGAAGCCGAAGACGCGCGCCGACAGGGCCTGCGGCCACAGAAAGCCGCCGATCTTGTCCAGGGTGAGGGTGGCCGACGGGTCGACGGTGGTGAACAGGAACGCCTTCCAGCTCTCCGTCATGCTGCGGGCGGCCACCGAGTAGTACGGGGCGAACCCGCTGCTGGTGATGTTCCAGGCATAGAGCAGGGCGGCGAGGCCCGCGATCCCCAGGAGCGAGGGCCTCGCCCAGCGCGGCTGGTCGTCCGGGGAACGCCAGAACTCCCTGCGGCGCCGCGGCCGTCGGACCTCCGCGGGCACGGCCGTACTGGAAGTGCTGGACGTGCTGGTCAGAGACGTCATGATCGCAGCAGGCTCCTTGTCCCCGGATGGTGCCCGGACACGGTCGCCAAGTGGTCGACACCTCGCTTCTACCGGTCCTTGGTTGTCCGGCGCCGATGCCCCGGCGCCGGACAACAACCTCCGGACAACGCACTCCGGACAACAAACCCGGACAACAGCCTCCGACAACAACCCCCGGACGACGTCTCACGAGGGATGCGTCAGCGCGCGCATGCCCGCCGGGGTGACTGCTGGTACGGGTCGTGCAGATACCGGGCGCGTTCCTGCGGACTGAGGTCCCTGCGCAGCGACCGGCAGATCCTGCTGATCGCCTCGTCGGCGCTGAGGAGCACGTTCCACAGCCGCAGCGAGCCGTCGTCGCCGCCACCGGCGAGGGTGCGCCCGTCCGGGCTGAACGCCACCGACCACACGGGGCCTTCCCTGCCGGGCAGCACAGCCTTCTGCAGACCTGTGGCCACGTCCCACAGGCGTACCGCACTCTCACGCCCGCCCCCGGCCAGCGTCCGTCCGTCGGGGCTGAAGGCCACCGACTGCGCACCGCGTCGGCCTGCGGTCAGCACTCCTCGGGACCGCCCCATGTCGGTGTCCCACAGCCGCACCGTCTCGTCGTCGCCACCACCGGCGACGGTCTTCCCGTCCGGGGCGAACGCCACCGAGCGGACAGGGGACTTGGCGCCCGTGCGGACGGTCCGCGCCTTGCCGGTGGTCGTGTCCCACAGGCGCACCGTGCCGTCGTGTCCGCCACTGGCGAGGATGCGCCCGTCGGGGCTGAAGGCCACCGAGTACACGCTGCCCCGATGCCCCTTCAGTACGTCCCGCTGCTTGCCGCTGTCCGGGTCCCACAGGCGTACGGTGCCGTCATGCCCGGCACTCGCGACCGTGCGGCCGTCCGGGCCGAACGCCACCGAGTGCACGCTTCCCTGATGCTCGGTCAGTACGGCCCGCTGCTCGCCCGTGGCCGCGTTCCACAGGCGCACGGTGTCGTCCTCCCCGCCGCTCACGACCGTGCGGCCGTCCGGAGCGAACGCCACCGAGTTCACGGCCCCCTTGTGTCCCTTCAGCGTGGTCCGCGTCCTGCCGGTGACCGCGTCCCGTACCCGTACCGTTCCGTCCTTCGCCGCGCTGGCGACCGTGCGGCCGTCCGGGCCGAACGCCACGGACAGCACGGCTTCTCGATGCCCGGCCGCCGTGATGCGCGCCTTGCCGGTGGCCACGGACCACAGCCGTACGGTGCCGTCGCGTCCGCCGCTGACCACCGTGTTGCCGTCCCGGCTGAACGCCACGGACCACACGGCGCTCCCGTGCCCGCTCAGCACGGCACGCCGCGCCCCGCCGTCCGTGTCCCACAGCCGCACCGTCCCGTCCCGGGCGCCGCTGACCACCATGCCGCCGTCGGGGCTGAACGCCACCGACTCCACGTCACTCCGGTGTTCGGTGAGCGTGATGCGCTCCTTGCCTGTGGCCGCGTTCCACAGACGTACGGTGCCGTCCTTGCCCCCGCTGACAGCCATGCGGCCGTCCGGGCTGAACGCGACCGAGTTCACGGCCCCTTCGTGTCCTTCGAGCGTGGTGCGTTCCTTGCCGGTCACCGCGTCACGTACCCGTACCGTTCCGTCCTCGCCCGCGCTCGCGAGCGTACGGCCGTCGGGGCTGAACGCGACCGACCGCACCGCACCCCGGTGCCCGCTCAGCGCGCGCCGCTGCTTGCCGGTGCCCGTGTTCCACAGACGTACGGTGCCGTCGTGGCCGCCGCTCGCGACCGTGCGGCCGTCGGGGCTCAACACCGCTGAATTCACCGGGCCCTGATGCCCCTTCAGCACGCTCTGCCGCTTGCCGGTTGCCGTGTTCCACAGGCGCACCGTGCCGTCGTGCCCGGCGCTCACGACCGAGCGCCCGTCCGGGCTGAACGCCACGGCGTTCACCGCACCCCGATGTCCCTTCAGCGCGCGCCTCTGTTTGTCGGTCGCCGCTTCCCACAGCCGTACGGTGCCGTCGTGGCCCGCGCCCGCGACAAGCCGTCCGTCCGGGCTGATGGCCACCGATTCCACTTCCCCCGCGTGTCCGGTGAGCCGCTGCTGGAGAGGGCGCGAGGCCGCGGCCAGGAGGCTGGCGGTGGCCTCGGGGGTGGGGAGGACCCGGTAGGCGTAGACGGCGAGGAGCAGGGCCAGGTCGGACTCGTCGGCAAGGAGGTTGGCCGCCTGCGCGGCGAGTTGCCGGGACAGGGTGCCGCGCTGCTCGGCCACGGCCTCGCGCCGACGGCTCTCGCTGGTCTGGTACTGGTCCCACGCGATCAGCCCCAGCAGGAGGGCGACCACCAGCAGCACGGACAGGGTGACGGTGAACCGTCGCAGGCGCCGTGTCGTGCGGACGGAGGTGCGCCGCTCGCGGTCCCTGGCGGCGGTGCTCGCGGTCAGGAAGTCCCGTTCCAGCGGGGTCAGAGCGCTGTCGGGGGCGGCGAAGGACTCCTCGGCCGCCGCGAGGCGCGTGCCGCGGTAGAGCGCCCCCGGGTCGCGGCGCTCGCGGTCCCAGGCCGTGGCCGCCTCGCTCAGCCGCTGGTGCAGCAGCAGCCCCACCCGGTCCTCGTCGATCCACTGCCGCAGCCGTGGCCAGGCGTGCAGGAGCGCCTCGTGGGTGAGTTCGACGGTGTCGGTGTCCAGGGTGATGAGCCGGGCGCCGGCCAGTGCGTCCAGGACCGCCCCGATGCCTGCCCGGTCCTCGCTCAGGGAGTCCAGGTCGGCGCGGGCCAGGCGGCGTCGGGTGGCGTCCGTCCCGTCGTTGATCGCGACAAGGCGCAGCAGGACGGTGCGGGCCAGGTCGCGCTGCCCGCCGGCGAGCCCCGCGTAGACGGCCTCGGCGGTCTGGGCCAGGGCGTGGTGGATGCCGCCCGCGGCCTCGTAACCGGACAGGGTGAGGGCGCTGCCGCTGCGACGCCGCCAGGTCTCGCGCAGCGCGTGGGAGACGAGTGGCAGCACCGTGGCCCTGCCGGTGGCGTCGGCGATCACACGGGCGAGGAGCGCCCCCTCCACGGTGCAGGCGGCGCGGGCGGCGGGCCTGCTGATCGCGCGGCGCAGTTCGTCGGTGGTCATCGGCCCGACGAGGAACTGGGCGTCGCGCAGCGCCTCGACGAGATCGGGGTGCTGCGCGCACCGCGCGTAGAAGTCGGCCCGCACGCCGAGGACGGCCCTCGTCCTGCTGTTGGCGGCCCCGGCGGCGGTGAGCAGCGCGGTGATGAACCGTGTGCGCTCCTCGGCGTCGGAGCAGAGGGCGAACACCTCCTCGAACTGGTCGACCACCAGGAGGAGTTCGGCGTCCGGCGGCTGGTCGACGAGGGCCTTGAGCACGGTGAGGTGCAGGGCCCGGGGGTCCGTCGCGAGGTCCCTGCGCAGGGCGGTGGCCGAGCCGCCGCTGACGGCGGCAAGCCGCGCCGCGCACTCCTCCAGGGGATGCGCGCCCGGCGCAAACAGGACGGTGAGCCCCTTGGCGTCGGGCGCGTCGTGGACACGCGGCAGCAGACCGGCCCGCAGCAGCGAGGACTTTCCCGATCCGGAGGCGCCGAAGACGGCGAGGAAGCGGCGGGCGCGCACCCGGTGGACCAGGTCGTCGGTGAGCTGCTCCCGCCCGAAGAACCAGGCCGAGTCCTCCGGTTGGAACGCGGCGAGTCCCACGTAGGGTCCACGCTCCTCGGGCTCCTCGACACCGGCGCTCTCCTCGGCGGCTTCGCTGGCGGCGAGTCGGGCGCTGAGCGTACGCCATCGCTCCTCCCACGAGGTCACGTCCCCACCGCAGGCCCGCACATAGGCGAGCGTGACCGGCAGGCTCGGCAGCCTGCGGCCGCCCGCCGCGTCGGCCAGCGTCGTCGACGAGTAGTGGGCGTCACGCGCCAGCTGCCGGTACGGCGGGCTGCCCGCCTTCTCCCTCAACTGCCGCAGATCGCCTGCGAACTCGGTGAGCACGCCACCGTCGTCCTCAAGCGGACGCTCGCCCCGTGGCACCACTACCACCCCCGGCCCACCGATGCCCCGGGAGTCATTGTCCAATCCGTTCGTCCGGAGTTCAGCCACCGGTTCCGGACAACCGGATTCCGCCCCGCGCCACCGCATCGGCGAAGTCCCGCCGCTCGCGGTGGCCCGGCTGGTGTTCTGGTTCCTGCGCGGATGAGGGTGGACGCGTCCACGAAGCCGAGGGGCGGGCCCGGCGCCGCCCCGACCGGCCGGTACCGACGATGGCCGGTGCCGCCGCGGTCGGGGCGTTCGCGTGTCAGTCGGACCTCACTTCAGGTGGCGGGTGAAGAACTGGGCCGCCGCTTCCCCCGCGGACTGCGGGACCCCGGTGTGCCCGCCCATGTTGGCGTGCAGGGTCTTCTCCTTGGAGCCGAAGGTGTCGAACAGGTCCAGAGCCGCCTGCCGGTCGTTCCCTTCGTCGTCCCACTGCAGCAGGACGTGCAGCGGAATGGTGACCCGGCGGGCCTCCTCGAACATGGCGCGAGGCACGAAGCTCCCGGCGAAGAGACCGGCGGCCACGATGCGGGGCTCGACCACCGCGAGGCGGATGCCGATGGAGATCACTCCCCCCGAGTACCCGACCGGGCCGCCGATCCCGGGCAGCGACAGGAGGGCGTCCAGGGTGGCCTGCCATTCCGGGACCGCCCTGTCGACCAGCGGGAGGACGACGGCGTCGACGATCTCGTCGCTCACCGGCTCGCCGGCCTCCAGCACCCGCCGCAGATCGGCGCGGGCCTGCTCGGCGGCGGCCCAGCGGGGCCGGTCGCCGCTTCCGGGGAGCTCGATGGTGGCCGTGGCGAAGCCCTCCGCCGCGGAGTGCCGGGCCCGCTCCTCCAGCCGGGGGTACATCTTGCGCAGCCCGAGGGGAGGGTGGCCGAGCAGGATCAGTGGTACCGGTGCGGATGCGGATGCGGGCGTCCACAGGATGCCGGGAATCTCGCCGAGGGTGAATGCGCGCTCGATGACGTTGCCGTCGAGGCGCTGTTCGGAAGTGAAGTGCATGGTCGTGCCTTTCGGGAGTGCGCTCGAACGGCGCTCCCGGGCGACCTATCGCCCGACCGTGACCCCGGAGGGGAGCACCCATGTCGATACTGCGTTCACGGGTACCACCTCCTCGTTCTCTCGCACGGCCTCCGGGACATTAGCAGTGGCCGCCACCTCCACCCAACGGGTTTTCGCCCGGCCACGGCGGGACGATCGCCGCCCTCAGGGGTGCGAGGAGTCGGTTGGCTTCCGTGACGCCCGCGGGTGAGCCCAGGTCCGGTATGCCGCCGCCCCGCTCCTCCGCCAGGGCGTCCTCGGCGCAGCGGTCACCGAAGAGCACCAGGGCGAGACGTGGCCGGTTGCGCCGGGACTGCCAGATGAGGCCCGCGGTGTCGGGGGCCTGGACACGGATCTCGCTGGCCCAGCGGCGGGTCTTCGCGTAGCGCTCCCCCTCCGCCTCCAGGAGCCAGGAATCCTGGCAGACGGCTGCCAGATCCGCCTCGGTGGTGAGGGAGACCAGGGTCAGCTCGCAGCGCGTCCGCAGCAGGCTCAGCGACTTGTCCTTCACGGCGGCGTAGGGGATCAGACGCATCCCGGTCCCGACGTCGAACTCCAGGGAGCGCAGCAGCGTTTCGGCGAGTGCGGTGGCGGCGTCGTCGGCGACGTACAGATACGGGTACGGGTCGTAGGACGTGCCGTCGAAGCGGTTGCCGCCGAAGTGCGGGTCCACGGACACCGGGTTGAACTGCCCGGGCCGCCGCTTCGCCTTGTGCGTCCGCCACAGCCGCGTCCCCCTCGGAAGCGCCTGGCGGCGCGGCGTCATCTCGTACGAGGAAGGCGGCACGGTGCCGGTCATCCGTCCCCCTCCACCAGTGCGCGGGCCGCGCCGGTCAACCGCTCGTCCGGAAGTCGGCCGAGGAAGGAGGCGGGCGGGCCGCCGAGCCAGGTGTTGCCGGTGAGCCACCATTCGGCGGCGCCCCAGGGGTCGATGTCCGCGAGGAGGAGGCGGTTGACCTCGAGGACGACGGCGTACGGGCTGCCGTCGCGGACGAACTGAAACTCGGGGTAGCGCGGGCCCCGTTCGGGGTCCTGGAGGCGGATCAGTTCGGACGGCACGGGGTCTCCGCAGCGGGTGCGTGCCTCGTCCTGCGAGAGGGAGGGGGACGTGAGCAGTCTGCGCCGCGCGGAGGTGACGATCGTCGTCCAGTCGTCGGGGGCGGGTGGCGGGTCCGCGAGCCGGACGAGGAGCGTGTGCGCCTCCGCCACCACGGGCGGCCCGAGCGGCGCCCCCGCCAGACGCTCGGAGTCGAGGGCGAGCCGCACCGGATGGTCGAAGGGCAGCGGGAGCAGTGCGAGCCGGACGCCCTGAAAGGCCCTGCGTACGGCCTTGTTGTCGTCCTGTGGCGTATCGGCGAGGACGCGCACCCGAGCGACCAGCAGCTCGTGCTGTGTGTCGTCGAGGCATGCGCGGATGCTCTCGCGGTGCTCGCCGACCAGGTCGAGGAGCCTCTCTTCGGGATTCACACCGCCTCCGTTCCCTGGCCCGGATGCCCCTGGTGGATGAACGCCGCCCAGACCGGCAGCCGGTCCAGGCCCGGCCGCCCCATCTCGCGCAGGAGCTCGCCGCTCAGCGAACCCGGGTTCTCGCGGTCGGGGTCGAGCATCCACATCTGGGCCGCCCTGAGCGCGTCGGCCGGGCTGTGCCTCTCGACGCTGAGGTAGTGGTGGAACACGGCCATCATCAGCGCCGACGCGCCGTCCTGGGTGGTCCACCGCGATCCGACCACGTCGCGCGCGCCACCGGACACGAACGCCGTGGTGAGGGTCAGTGCCTCGTCGTGGTCGCGGGTGCTCAGGTCGGTCTCGCAGGCGCTGAGGACCACCAACGGGCCGTCCGGGGCGGCCTGTTCACCGTTGGCTCCGTCGAGCAACCGGGCCACCGTCAGCATGCCGAGATCCGCTGCGGCGCCAGGGCCGCCCTCTTCGGCGGGCAGGGCGTCGCTGCCGTCGGGGAAGGCGAGGTGCAGGGCCGAGACGGTGGGGCGGATTCCGGCCGAACCGTGGGAGGCCACGTGGAGCAGGGCCGGGGACTCCCCCAGGAACGCGAGGAGTTCGTCCGGCGTGCCGGTGGCCTCCGGCTCGGCGGGCGGTTCGTAGAACTCCCCGTACAGGCGCGCCTGCGGGTAGTACGCCTCGTACAGGGCGGTGGCCTCCTGCTCGGCGCGGGTCAGGTCCTGACGCGGGTCCGCCACGAGCGCGGTCGGCGCGGTGGCGGGGTCGCGCCGTGCCCTGCGGACGGTGCGCAGGAACTGGCCGCCGCACGCCGCATAGCTGATGACCATGATCTGGCAGGCGTGGTCGGCGGGCGAGGCGGCGGGCAGGCGCGCGGCATGCCAGGGGACTGCGCCGAGACGGCCGCACGGGACGAACACGATGCGGGGCGGCCCCGGCCGGTCCTTGCGGCGGTCCTCGTCGGCGGCGAGCCGTTCGGTGACGCCGGTCAGTACGGGGGTGAGCACCGCGCGGAACGCCCAGTCGCACAGCTCCGAGAGGGCTTCCTCCCAGGCCTTGGTGGCGGCGGGGTCGCGCGGGTGCTCGGACCGCGCGGCGGCCGCGCCGAAGTAGTGCTCCAAGGGCCCGCTCTCGGTCTCGGAGAGGAGCGGCAGCGCGCGGACCCCGGTGCCGGTGTCCGGCCCCACGATGATCGCCATGCCGGGGGTCTCGCCCTCGCCGGCCAGCAGATACACCAGGGCGTCCGCGTCGCCCTCGCGGACACCTGCCTGCAGCTCGCTGACGGTGGGTGTGGTGAACAGGCCCTGTTGCCGGTACCCGAGTGCCTCCAGGGCGCGGCGACGAAGGGTGCTGGGCAACTCCGCCGGGAGGGAGCCTAGTTCGGTGTCCGTGGCGCGCGAGGTCCGCCATGCCTCCGCGAGCTCGTGGTGTCCACGGGCCGCCAGGAGTTCCGGTACGGCGCGGGACGCGGAAGCCGCCTGGAGCACCAGGGCCCGGCCCAGCTCCAGCGCGGCCACCGCCTCCTCGACCTGTCCGCGCGATGCGGCCCAGATGGCGGCCTGCACACCGCGCGTCGCGCCGGAGCGTGCCGCCACCAGGCCGTGCTCGGCGCCCAGTTGGAGCACCACGTCTGCGGCAAGCGCCTGCAGGGCCTCCGTGGCGGCGGCCGTGGCCGCGGTGAGGTCCGCCGCGTTCTCGCTGCGGGACCAGCGGGTCCGGTAGCCCTCCGCCAGCTTCCACAGGGCGTCGGCCGCGAAGTGCGGGATGTCACCCCTTCGTACGCCGTCGCGGACCCGCTCCAACTCGGCGAGGGCGGTGTCCAGATCGGCGGGGTTCCGAGTCAGGCCGTAGCGTGTGACCAGCGACAGTGCGAACGTCCAGTGGTCGCCCGTCGCGGCGTCCGGCGGCGGAGGGCTGTCCTGGATGAGGGACGGGTCCTCGGCGAGGGCGGCCCGGATGGCGGTGCAGCTCGTGCTGAGCGAGGTGAGCCACTCCTTGGCGAACGAGGCGCCGGTGCCGCCCGTCGCCACGGCCTGTTCCTGGTGGGCGACGCCGCGCAGCAGCATGTCCTCGTCGCCGGTGAGCCTGCCGAGTGTCGTGCACGCCTGGCCGACGGCCAGCAGGAGTTGGAACCGGAAGTCGTGATCGGGCGGGGTGGTCGCGACGAGCGCTTCGAGTTCGTCGACGAGTTCACGCGCCCGTGCGGCGTCGCCCGCCTCGTCCGCCTGCCGCACCTGGTCGAGGAGCCCGAACAGGTCGGTCATCAGGCCGAATTCGGCGGTCGCGGGGTCGGGGTCCGGCGAGTCGGTGAGGGCGGCGAGCTTCCCGGCCATGTCCTGTGTGTAGGCGCGGGCCACGGTCTGGTCCTGCAGGTTGCCGCCGACCCCCTGTGCCAGGTGCAGCAGAGAGCCGATGAGAGCCTCCGAGAGGGCGGCCATCTCGTGGTCCCGCGGCAGCCGTTGACGGGCGGCACGCAGGCGTGCGATGGCCTGGTTGAGGATCTCGGGGTCGCCGCCTCGGGCGGCCTCCATGGCGGAGAACGCGGCGGGCAGGATGGCGTTGAGGGCGGCGGAGACGGCGGCGCCTTCGGTGTCATCGGCGGCTTCGGTGTCATCAGCGGCTTCGGCGTCGTCAGCTTCCGGGGCGAGGGCGGCTTCGGTCCGGGCAGGGGTGGGGGCGGGCACCGAAGCAGTTCCCGCCGCACCACTTGCTCCGGCGACCCCGGCACCCCCTGCGACCCCGGCGGCCTCGCCAGGCCCACCAGGCCCACCAGGCCCACCAGGCCCACCAGGCCCACCAGGCCCACCAGGCCCCGACATCATGCTCATCATCATCCGCATCTCGTCCATGTACGGAAAACCGTCCGGAAGGCTGTCGACGAGACGGCTCATCCCGGCAGGTGTCTCGTTGCCGGAGAAGGCGGACATCAACCCGCCCACCTGCTGGATCTGCCGCGTCATCTCCGGCGGCAGGGGCAGCCCGGCGACCTCGGCCGTGAGCTCCCGCATCTCCACGGCGGCGTCGGCGATGCCGACCGGACCCTGCCGTGTGTTCCAGTCGAACACGGTGGAGAAAGCGGGCGCCTTGTTGATCCCGCCGCCCATCTCGCGTACGGGTATGACCAGCAGCAACAGGAAGAGCGCGGCCCACTGCCGGTCCTCGGGCCCTGTCCCCGCCCCGACGGCGGTGCCCTGATCCCGCGCTCCCCGCAGCAGCAGCTGCGCGCGCTGCCTGTCCTCGGTCGCGCCGTCCCCCGCGAGATACCGCATGGTCAACACGGAGCCGAGCCGCACGGTCACCGCGCCGCGCAATGCCGGATCATGGCCCAACAGCTCGACCAGTGCGGTCAGTTCTGCCACGGAGCTGTCGTAATCCGCGGGGGCCGCCGCAGACCCTTCCGTGAACGGGAACAGCCGTACCGCCCGCTCCGTCGCGGCGGCCACCCAGGCACGCAGCCCGAGGATGCCCCCGCTCTCCCCACACTCCGCGTCGCTCACGCATCCCCCTCGGACCTTCATGCGCCTCGCAGGCCCCAACTACACCTGGACGGATTCATGATGACGTTCCATCAGAGAATTCGGAGGGCGAAGGACGCCGAAATCCAGTCAACGCCCGGGATCCGCCCTGGACGCGCCCAGATCGGCCCGCGAGGCCGGGCCTCTGCCTTCGGCAGCGTCGCGCCAGCAGACCTCCCCAGCAGACACGCAGGTCCGAGTCATGGATCACCCCGAGCGGCGAACCGGACCGCCCTCCCACCTGCGCCCCACGTTCCGCCTTCTCGACCGGCCCTGCCGACACTCCTGAAGAAAACCTGACGGCACTTGTCAAGTTATGGCGTGATGCTCTCTCCGGAAACGCGGATCACCCATCGCAGGACCGCCGAACCCCTGAATCGCCGCACCACCGCACCACCGCACCGCCGAACCACCGATGAACCGATTGAGGAGCCACCCCACATGACCACCACCGCCACGGACCCCCGCCCCCTGCTGCGCCGCACCGCCGATCAGTTCGCCGCGCTCGTCGCCACCGTCGAACCCGAGCGGCTCGGCGACCCCACCCCCTGCAGCGAGTTCGACGTCCGCGCTCTCATCAGTCATGTCCTGGGCAACACCCTCGCCTACGCGATCATCACCGAAGGCGGCCCCCTGGAGCAGGCGACGGGCGGGGCGGGCGAGATCGCGGACGAGGGCTGGGCCGCGGCCTACGCCGCTGCCGCGGAGCGTCTCGTCGCCGCCGGGGAAGGACTCGACGATCCCGCCCTTGAGCACGTGGTCGATCTCGGATTCGCGAAGATGCCGCTGCGTGGCACCCTGAGCGCCGTCGTCATGGAAATCGCCGCGCACTCCTGGGACTTGCGGACCGCTCTCGACAGTGCGATCGAACTCGCCCCCGACGTCGCCGAGTTCTCCCTGGCGTTCGCGCGGCAGGCCATCGCGCAGGATCGGCGTGGCGGGCCCGTCCCCTTCGCGCCGGTCCGGCCCGCCCCCGAAGGAGCGGACGCGTACGGGCAGTTGGCCGCCTGGCTGGGGCGCGAGGTGCCTTCCGCGTCCTGATGGAACCGCTCGGGACCGCTCGGGCCGACCACCGGGGTACGCCCGGCAGCCATGCGGAAGAATCTCCTCCATGCATGTTGTGATCTTGTGCGGTGGAGAGAGCCCCGAGCGGGACGTCTCGCTGGCCTCGGGGCGGTCGGTCACCCAGGCCCTGCTGGAGCGGGGCCACGAGGTGGTGCTGGTCGATCCTGCCGCGGTGGTGCCGGTCCTCGCAGGACCGCTGCGCCCCGGCGACACGGTCGAGGCGCTCGGCGTCGCGAAGGCACCCCCTTCCCTCGCCGATCAACAGCAGTGGCGGCGGCGCATGTACGCGGCCCTGACCGGCGGCCCGGTCCTCGACCACCTGCGCGCCGCCGAGGTCGTGTTCCTCGCCCTGCACGGCGGCTGGGGCGAGGACGGGCACGTCCAGGCGCTCCTTGAGATGGCGGGCATCCCGTTCACCGGGGCGGGCAGCGCGCCGTGCGCCGCGGCCTGGCACAAGGGACGGACCCAGGCGGTGCTCGCCGCGGCGGGGCTGCCGGTCGTCGAGCGGGCCTTGTGGCGCCCCGGGATCGTCGACGTACCCGAGAGCGTGAAACGGCTGCTCGCCGCGGGCCCGGTGGTGGCGAAGCCCGCGGCGGACGGGTCGAGAGTGTCGGTCCACCGGGTCGACTCGCTGCCGCGGCTGGCCCAGGTCGCCGCGGAGGTGCACTCGGGCGGCGTCGAGCTCATGGTGGAACCGTTCCTGCCGGGGCGCGAGTTCACCGTGGCCGTCCTCGGCGACCAGGTGCTTCCGGTGGTCGAGATCGAGCTGACGACACCGGTCTTCGACTACGCGGCCAAGTACCAGCCCGGAGCCACCAGCGAGGTGTGCCCCGCACGCGTCCCGGACGACTTCGCCTCCCGGCTGCAGGAGTCGGCCCTCCACGCGCACCGTGCGCTGGGCTTCGGCAGCGACTCCTACTCGCGCACCGACTTCCGTTGCGACGCGGACGGCGAGCCGATGTGCATCGAGGTGAACGCGCTGCCGGGCATGACGGCCACGAGCCTGTTGCCGCTCGCGGCGTCCGGAGCGGGCTGGACCTACCCCGACCTGGTCCAGCGCATTCTCGACCTCGCAGGGAGCTAGGAGGCGGGCACGCGCCGGGCCAGCACCTGTCCCGGCCACCCGTCCTCGACGAAACGGTCGGTGGGGACGAAGCCGTTGCGCTCGTAGAACGCGACCAGTTCGCCCCCGCCGCCCGCCCAGCAGTCGACCCGCAGCAGCTCCACCCCGGCCCGCCGCGTCTCCTCGACGGCATGGGCCAGCAGCGCCGCTCCGATGCCCCGGCCCGCGTATGTCCGGTCGGTGACCAGCAGCCGCACATACCGCTCGGGTTCCTCGGCCTCGGGGATCGGCATCTGCGGGCTCGGTCCGTCGTCCAGCACCAGGGCCCCGACGGGCGTTCCGGCCAACTCCGCGATGTACGGGGTGTTCTCGATCGTGTACCGCTCGACCCGCTCCACCCGGTCGGGCCGCTGCGAGAACGGTGTCGTGCCCCACTGCTCGGTGTTGCCGCGGGCGTTCATCCAGGCGACCGCCGAGTCGAGCATGCCCAGCACGGCGGGCGCGTCCTGCGGGCTGCCCGGTCTGATCCGGATGGTCTTGACGGTGCCGGTGATGTCGTTCATCGCAGCAGCCTAGAACTCGAGGCTCACGTTCCCCTACTTGTACGCCTCCTGACGTATGCAGCTCCGCGAGATCAGCTAGTAAAAGGTAGAGGGGGACAAAGCAGAGGGGACAAAGGGGGCCGCCGGCACCCGCCGTACCTTCCGGAGGGGTCAGCCATGGCGCTCTCTCACGTGTCGGCCGCCGCCCGGCCCGGTCCCGACTGGGCCGAGCAGGACAGCTGGTCGTACCACGATCTCGAACAGGCTCCGCTGTCCGGCGAGTGCCGCGACGAACTCGAGACGCTGCGGGCCCTGGCGAGCGGCCGGCAACCGGCGGGTGGCTGGCCACCGGGGTGGCCGGCGCCGCCCTCGGACGTACGGAACGTCCTCTTCCAGTGCCTGTTCCGTGCCGCCCTGGCCCGGGGCGAGGGCCGGTACGGGTGGTTCGTCTGGCAGGACCTCGACAGTGAACTGGGCATCCACCACCGCGAGAGTCGCACGGCACTCCTGGAAGGCGTCGTCCTGGTGGGGCTGCGCACGCAATGCGACCAGATCTCCGGCAGTGACGCGGAACAGGTGGAGCTCGTCGTTCCGATGGCCGTGGGCACTCCGCAGGCACCGGCCGGCCTGGTCGTGGCGGCCGAGACGACCGCGCGGGGACCCCAGCTCCTCGTGGACGTCTGGGGCGAGACCGCCGTGGCGGCGAGCTGGCAGGCACTGATCGCGGTGTGCCGCTACGTCGCTTCGCTGGCCGGTGAGGACCAGCACTGCCGGCCGCTCGTCCCCGGGGCCGTCCACGCCTCCGACGGCGTCCTCACCGTCGTGCCCCAGGCCCTGCACGCCATCGACCCTCCGAGGCGGCGATGACTCTTCCGAGCCTGCCCGTGGAACTGCTGCGCCTCGCCGTCGCGCTCGGGGTCCTCAAGGGCGATCCGGAAAGCGGCGCGGCGAGCGGCCTCGAGGTGAACGAGGACTTCTTCAAGGATCCCGCCGAGCAGTTGTCCGGCGTACTCCGGAATCCGGTACGGCGTGCGGCCGCGCTGAAACTCGCCACCGCGCTGCTCGGCAGCGCGAAGAGCGCCGCCCTCGAAACGGAGGGCGCGGAACCCGGCAGGACCTGGATCCCCCTGCCCACGGGCAGCGGCGCCGGGGCGGGGCGCCTGTTTCTGGTGGTGGACGAATCCGGCGACGCGGTGACGCTGTCGCTGGCCGCCCGCGCCACACTGCGGGTCGCCGAGGTGGAGTGCGCCGCCTCGCTCGTCGTACCGATCCTGGGGACCGGTCCCGAGGGCACGCAGTTCCTGCCGGGCACGGCGGAGGGCGACATCCGTGTCGCGGTGAACCTCCAACTCCCGCCCGCACCGGGTGACTTCGGTCTGGGGCGCCTGCGTGTGGGAGCGGACGTCCCGACCCACTCCGACAGCCGCCCCCGGCTGCGGCTCGGCCTGATGGGTCTGCGGATACCGGGCAGGCCTCCGCGCGATCTGGACATCGACGACGGGTCGCTGCCCGATGAGTTGGGTGAACTGATTCCCCTGCTCACCGACCTGCTGACCCAACTGCTCCGGTCGCGGGGGGCGATCGACCCCGACAGCGCCGACCGGATGTGGCTGCTGCTCACACTGTTCGGGCTGGGTGACACCTCCGTCATTCCGCCGCTCCCGCTGGCCGAACTCCCGGCCTCCGGACCGCTGGTGCTCGCCGACTGGGTCCGTGCGGTGTTCCTCCCCAGGCCGGGCCAACCGGTGCCGCCGCCTGCGGCGCGGGCGTGGCTTGAGACGCTCGCCGAGCTGATCGGGCTCTCACCGGAGCTCCCTGTGCGGGGCGACGGGACCAAGTCATCTCCGTATCTGCTCTGCGTCAGTCCGCTGCCCGGCGTGCTGGTCTGCGTACGGCTCGTCGCCCAAGCGGCGGACGACGGGCTGGAGTTCAAGCTGGGACTGGCGGCCGCCGCCGAGTGGGGCGAGGCGGTCTCCGCCCATGCCTCGGCGGATCTGCTGGCCGTGCGGCTCGGCGGCGGGGCCGATGTGCTCTGGCTGCCCGAAGTACGCGTACACGTCGAGGTCTCCGGCGCCGATGGGCACCTGGTACGCCGCCCCGCCCCTCCCGAGGAGGCCGTCCTGAGCGTGGGGACGCTGTCGGCGGGCTTCTCGGTCGGCGTGGACCGCGACGTGCGGCTGTTGTTGGAGGCGGTCGACGTCGTCCTCGACGGGCATCCGTACGCACGTCTGGACCTCTCCAGCGTCGAGGCGCTGGCCGAGGCCGCCGCTCGGATGGGCGTGGACGCCCTGGCCGACGCGCTGGAAACCCTGTTCTCCGACGACGAGGACGGCGGCGCCCGGCGTGCCACGGCCCTGCTCGTGCTGCTGGCCCTGCGCGAACCGACGGCCGACTGGCCGGTGGAGCTGCCGCCCCTCACCGAGATCGTCGGCGACCCGGCGGGCGCCCTGTTGCGCTATCACGCGCGGGTCCTCGCCGGTGCCCCGGGCCGATGGGGCGCGATCGCGGAGCAGTTGACCGTGCTCGTGCGCGCTCCCGCCCCGACCGGCGCGGGCAGCGCCGAAGACCCCTGGGTCGTTCCCGTGGACGGCCCAGGACTCCCCGTCCGCATGTCCGTGCTGTTGTGGCAGGACGAGGCCGGCGCCTCCCCCCGGCTGACCGTCGGGATCAGGATGGACGCGGCGCCGCTGCCCGTCGCGGGCGGAGCGGTGCGGGTGTCCGCCGCCCTGGAGGCCGTACGGCTGACGCTGCCCCTTGCGGCCCCGCCCTCCGTCGTCGCGCTGATCGCCGCCGAGGTGCGTCTTGCCTGGGGGGACGATCTCGTGTTCGACGCCGGGCCCGTGCGGCTCAAGGCGCGCTCAATCCTGCTGGCGGGCGGGTGGCGGCAGGGGGCCGGCTGGGTGGCCGGCGCCCGGATCTCCGGGGCCTCGGTCCTGGTCGGCGAGGACGAGGTGGCACTGCCTGATCCGCTCGAACTCGCCACGGGCGCCGAGCCGTTGCCGCCCGGTACCGGCTCGGAGCTGTGGCCCGCGCTCACGCGGCTCGCCGGTCTCGCACTGCTGCGCACGACGCCGCCGGACGGACTCGACCCCCGGGAGGTCATGGCCGCGCTGCTCGGCTGGCTGCCCGCACGCGGACGACTGCGGGTGCCCGGCGAGGAGGACTCGGGCCTCGACCTGGGCGAGCTGCTCACCGACTGGCCCCCACTGCCACTGGAGGGGCTGGTCGCCGACCCGGTGGACGCGCTCCGCTCCTGGCTCGGCGACGTCCTGGCGGGCGCCGGGGGGACGGATCGCAGCGTGGCCGCCGTGGCGCTGGTCCGCGAACTCCTCTCCCGGGGCGGGCCGGAGCAGGTCCGCGAGGTGGCGGTCGCGGGAGACGGGACGTACGACCGACCCTGGCGGCTCCCGCTCGGCGCCTCGCGGAGCGAACACGCCTCGCGGAACGAACCGGCCTCAGGGTCCGATTCAGCTTCGCGGCGCGAGCCGGCCTCGGGCCCCGAACTCCTCGTATGGCTCGATCCTGACGGTCCCGGGCTGCAGGGTCTCGGCGACGTGCTCGACCAGCTCGTCCCCGCCGATCTCACCGCGGCGCTGGACCGCACGGCCCCGCTCCCCGGCATCGACCGGCTCACGTCGGTCCTCGCCGGAGCCGCCCGCTTCGACGACCCCCTGGCCGAACTCCTCGACGGCCGACCGGACTTGGCGTCCGGCCTGGCGACGCTGCTGGAGAACGCCGCGGGCAGCGACGGACTGCTGCCCTCCTCCGCGCAGGTACTGTCCGGAGCGACGCTCGCCACCACCGCGGTGCCGCACGGTCACCTCTGCGCGCCGGAGACGTACAAGCTGACCGACCATCTGCCCGCCGCCGACGCCTCCCGCACGGTGTACGTCTCCAGCGACCTGCCCGGCATACGGCCCTGGCCCGGCCAGCCGGGGGCACCCGGTGCCCGCCTGATCGATCTGCGGACGCCCGGCCTCGCGGCCGAGTCCTTCGACCTCGGCGGGCTCGCCGCGAGCGGCCCGTGGTACGTGCTGCTTCCGCCGACGCAGGAGTCGACGGCGCGTCTGCGCAGGGTCGTTGCCGAACTCCGGCGCCTGGCCGGGGCCCCTGTCGTGCTCGTCGCGCATTCCCTGGCGGCCCGTCCCGCCGCCCAGGTCTGGTCGGAGGGCGGCCTCGCGCACCTCGTCACGCTGGGCGGGGCACTGTCCGACACCGCACGGCCGGGCCCCCTGGACGGGCTCGAACTGCCGGGCGTACGCGATGCCTTCCGGCTGCTCCAGTCCCTGGTGGACCTGCTGCCCGCGGGGCTTCCGGCCAGTGCCGCACCGCTGGCCGAACTCCTGGCCACCTGGGCCGCCGTGAGCGGGGACGCGCCCGCGGGCCGGCGCTCCCTGCCGTTCCCGGTGTCGGCGTTCACGCCCATGGCCATGCCGTCGCAGGCGCCCGCTCCCCTGTTGAACGTCGTCACGGAGTTCACCCTGGAGGAACTGCACGGCGCGCTCACCGCCCTCGTCACCGAGGTGGCGGCGCAGGTCCGTCGACGGCTGCCCGGCGGCGGGGCCGCACAGAGCCGCGCCCGCGCCACCCATCTCGGCCTAGGCCTGGCCTTCCGCACGGAGGCGACCACGGCAGGAGGCCTCACCTGCCGCGGTGAACTGCGCCTGGACGCATGGCGTTTGGCGCTGACCACCACACAGGGACAGGCGGCGCGGACCACGCCCCGGCTGCGGGTGCGGGTGACGCTGCGGCGGCCCGGCGGCTGGCTCGTCGAGGGGCCGCCGCAGGCCGGTGCGCAGGCGGGGCCGCCGCCGCGACTGCGCGGCGCGGAGCTCCTGGTCGCCGTCGGCCCGCGCCTCGCGGACTCCTCGGTGTCGGCCGTGCTCCATGACGCGGCGCTCGACGGAGTGGGGCACGGCCGGCTGGCGATCACCCCGCACACCCTGGACGCGGCGGCCCGCCGGCTCCTGGGGCTGCTGGCGGACCAGTTGTCGCCGCGACCGTCGGCCGGGCCCGTCCGTGACCTCGTGGACCTCCTCGTACGCACGGATGTGGCCGCCCTGACGACCGACGAGCGGGTGGAGATCCGGCCGGACGCCCTGGAGCGCGTGATCGCCGATCCCGCAGGGCTCATACGGGTCGTCCTGTCGGACCCCGCTGTGCTCGACACACTGCGCCGACTGACCGGACTGCCGGACGGCGGCGCGGAGTCGCCCTCCACCGGCGGCCTGGTCGTGACCGTCGGCCCCGATGGCGTGATCACGGTCAGCACGCCGTCGCGCGGGCTGCCGCTCGCCGACGTCGCGACCCTGCACGGCACGCTCGTCACCGCTCCGCGGCGCGCCCCGGCCCTCACCCTCGGGCTGCGCTCCGGAGACGCCGAGGCAGCCCTTCTTCCCGAACCCGATCTGCCGGCGCTGGCCCGTCTGCTGATGCTCACCACCGGCGGTGAGTTCGTCCGCCGGGCGCTGCAGTCCCTGCGCGAGCGAGGCATCGTCCTCGACCCGCTCCTCGATGTGCTCGGCCTCCTGGCGCACGATCCTCGGCGCCCCGAAGCTCCGTCGTCGGTCCGCTCCCCCGTTCCTCTCCTCACCGCGCCCGCGCGACAGTTCGCGGAGGTCCTCGGCGCGGACCGGCAGCCGGGCGAGCCCTTCCGGCTCGCGCCGGGGCGCATGGTGCGGCTGTTGGACGCGGTGGCCCAACTGATCGGCGTACCCGGTGGGTTGACTGTCCTGCCGCTGCCGGGGCGGGGTTCGATCGGCGTCGCCGAGGTCGGCGCGGACCTGGAGATCACTCTGCGGCTGCGGGACGGGGCCGGGCCCTCGGCTCTGGAGTCCGCGGTGCGCTGGCGGGTGCGGCCGGGTCCCGTCGTCACCGCCTGGCTGACGCTGTCAGCCGAGCGGTCCGGGCCCGATGGGTTCGCCGTCGGTCTGGAGCTGGAGGCCGGGCCCGAGGTGCGGGTGTCCGCCCGGCTCACGCCACGGGCCGGGGCGCCCCGGATCGACATACCGCTGTATCCGCAGACGCCGGGGCTCGGCGCGCTCGCGGAGCTCGGCGAGCAGGCGGCGCGGTACGCCCTTCCGATGCTTCTGGACGCGCTGCGGGACCTGGCACGACCGGGCGAACCGGGTGAACCGGGCGGCCCGGTCGATCCGCGGCTCGCGCGCATCGCCACGGCGCTCGCCGAGCTCCTGTCGGCCCTGGGGCTGACCGAGACCGACGGCTCGGCCTCGACAGACCAGTTGAAGCTGCTGGCGTCCGCTCCCGCCGACGAGCTCGGTGCGCGGTTCCGGCGGCGCCCGGCCGAGGTGACGGGAGCCTTGAAGGGGCTCGCCCGCGCCCTGATCGGGGATGCGTCCGAGGACCCGCCCGTTCTGTGGCGCAGTCCCGGCGGTCGCCTCGTCGTCGACCTGGACACGGCGCCCGGCGGCGAGCCGCGCCTCACCGTCTCAGCGGGCGGGCTGCGCCCCGTGCCCGGCACGGACGCCGAGGTGTCGTTCACCGCCACGACGGCCGGGCTCGGCCCCTGCCATGTGTCGTGGTCCGTCGTCGATCCCGACGCCCTGTTCCCGGGCCCGGTCGACCTCATGCCGTTCGTGCGGATCGCGCTGGACGGTGTCGAGGGCCGATTCGAAACGGGGCTGTGGCTTGATCCGCCCGCAACGACGGACCGCGAGGCGCTGGTCGTACGCGTGCCGGGCAGCCCTCTGCTCGTACACCGTCGTGGAGGCGACGACTCCGCCGATGTCGCGGGAGCCGTGCCCAAGCTGATGCGCCGTGTGGCCGTGCCCCTGGCCGCCGATCTGGCCCTCACCCCGGACCCCGTCACGGAGTTGCTCAAGACTCCCGTGGGCAGCGAAACCGTGGGGGAGATCCTGCACACCGCGCAGGTCCTGAGCGGAACCGGCAGCCCGCCCGGCGCGCCGTGGCGGCTGGCCGACGGGCTGCTCGACACACCGACCCCGCGTGTGCTGAGCGCTCTGGCGGGCTTCCTGCTCGCGGTGACGCCACGGCTCGGGCCGGTGCGGCTGTCCGTGCTCAGGGCCGAGGAGGGACAGGGGGCGAGCCGGTACGGCCTCGGTCTCGAACTCGTCGAAACGCCTTATCCGCTCCTTGAGTTGGGGGATGTCGTCATCGCCCTCTCCGCCGACGGTTCCTGGGAGCCACCGGCCGCCGGGGCGGGCTCGGCGCACGTGGAGCTGTGGCTCGCCAGCCTGCCGGACGCGCTGCCGGGACCTGACCCGCGGTTCTCCCCCGCGCTGCGGGTGCGCGGGCTCGGGTTCACGGCGGGCGGCGCGAAGGGCCCGTTGCTCGACCAGGGGCTGCGGATCGACGCCCTGGAGCTGCACGGCTCGTACGCGCACGACACGGCGGGATTCCGCCACGCGGGTGCGCGCCTTGCGCTGAAGGGAATGGCCGTGCCGCTCGGCTCCGCCGGGGGCGGCACCAATCCGGTCGCCGCGAAGATCCTGCAGCCGGATGCCGCGGGCGGCGACGCCACCCCGGCCGCGCCCGGCTTCCATCCGGCGCTCGCCCTGTGGAAGCAGGGTCAGGAGGCCGTGACGCTGCGGCTGAGCGCGGGCGAGGGTTCCGGCCCGTGGTGGCTGGTGGTGGAGAAGCAGCTCGGCCCGATCCACCTCGCGCAGGTCGGCCTCGACATCACCTACGAGGGCGAAGAGCCGCGGAAGGTCGGCGTGCTCGTCGACGGCGGCGTGGCGCTCGGCGGCCTTGCCGTCGACGTCGACGACCTCGGGCTCTACATCCCCTGGGCGACACCGGCCGATCCGAGGACCTGGAGCCTCGGCCTCGCCGGTCTCGCCGTCTCCTACGACGGCCCGAGCGTCAAGGTGGCCGGCGGGCTGCGCAAGCGCGAACGCGACGGCGGGGTGGAGTACGCGGGCATGCTCAAGGTCGAGGCGGCGGGCTTCGGTCTCACCGCCGTCGGCGCGTACGGCACCTACCCCGTCGCCGGCTCGGCCGAGCGCTACACCTCGATGTTCGGCATCGCCGCGATCGCCGCGCCGATCGGCGGACCGCCCGCGTTCTTCATCACGGGCATCGGTGCCGGACTCGGCCTCAACCGGGGACTCGAACTCCCCGCGAAGGTGACCGACGTCGGGCAGTTCCCGCTCGTGGCGGCCATGGATCCGGGCAGCGAGGTGGTCCGCGAGCCGATGAAGGCACTGGACTCGATGGGCCGTACGTTCCCGCCGCGGCGCGGGGCGTTCTGGCTGGCCGCGGGGGTCCGGTTCACCAGCTTCACCGTCGTGGAGTCCGTGGCCGTGCTGGCCGTGGCCTTCGACAAGGACGTCGAGGTGGTCCTGCTCGGGCTGTCCCGGATGGGGCTGCCCAACCCCGCCGAACCCATCGCCTCCATCGAACTGGCCCTGCGCGCCCGCTTCTCCACGCGCGAGGCACTCCTGTCCGTCGAGGCCCAACTGACCGACAACTCCTGGCTGCTGAGCCGCGACTGCCGGCTCAGCGGCGGATTCGCCATGGTGATCTGGTTCCGCACCGGCGAGTTCCTCCTGTCCCTGGGCGGCTACCATCCGCGTTTCGCGAAACCCGCCCACTATCCCGACGTGCCCCGTCTGGGCATCCACTGGCGGGTCAGCGAGGCCATCGCGATCAAGGGCGAGTCCTACTTCACGCTCACCTCCAGCTGTGTCATGGCCGGCGCCCGTGTGGAGGCGGCCTTCGACGGCGGCTTCGTCCAGGCGTCGTTCGCCGCGGGCCTGGACGCGCTGGTCTCCTGGGATCCCTTCTTCTACGACGTCGGGGTGTTCGTCCGGGTCAGCGCCCGCCTGGAGATCGACATCCGGGTCTGGTTCGTCCACATCCGGATCACGATCGGCTTCTCCCTCTCGGCGGAACTCATCGTGCAGGGCCCGGACCTGCGCGGGGTGGCTCTCCTGGACCTCGACGTGGCCAAGGTCGAGGTCGCCTTCGGCGCCGTCGGCACACCCGACTCCCCGCCGCCCCTGGGCTGGGCCGCGTTCCACGACAAGTACCTGGTCGCAGGCGACCCGCACGGCGAGACGATGAGTCTCACCGTACGAGCAGGTGGCGTGGCCCTCGATCCGGGCAGCCCGAGCGGCACCCCGGAGGACGGCAGCCTGGCGCACCCACTGCGGCTCACCTCGGAGTTCACCCTCGTCTCCACCACGCGTACGGCGAGCAACCGGGCCGGGGACGCGGTCCTTGGCGGGGCCGCGCTCGACCTCGGCCCGATGAAACACCTCGACGTGGTCTCCGAGCACCGCGTGGAGATGGTCCGCCTCGACGCGGGCGGCACTCCGGTGGGCACCGCGGTGGCACTGGCGACGACGCCCGTGCGCGGCAATGTCCCGGACGGCGTGTGGCGTTGCTTCGACGACGTGGAGCTGGACGAGGGCGGCGTGCGCGAGGCGTTCACCGGGCTCGTCCTCGCCGCGGTCACCCGCCTCGGCGGAGGACTCGCCACCGGCACCGTCGACGAGGTCGAACCCGGTGTGCGCAAGTCCTTGCCGCTGAGCGAGGACCGCGATCCGGCGGGCGCCTGGTCCGCAGCGATGGAGGCCGCCGTGCGGTGGTCACGCGCGCAGTCCGGCTCCGACACGCTGGCCAGGACGGCCGAGTTCCTGGCGCGCGGCGCGGGGCTCGCGGCGTTCGGCCGGTGTCTGAGGGGCAGTCCAAACAGGCCGAGCGGCTTCGCCCTCGCGCTGCTGGCCGCCGACCGGATCTCGCCTCCCCGGCTGTCAAGGGTCACGGAGGGTCTGGTGGCTCCGGTCCTGCCGCCGCTGCAGCTCGTCCCGCGGCGGCCGCCGCAGAAGCCGGACCCCCAGCCGCCGTACGTCGCGCCTCCGGTGCTCCTCGCGTCCCTGCGGCCGCCGGTCGGCCCGGTCCGTCGTGACGGGCGCACCACCGTGCGGACACGGGAGTGGCCGCGCCGGGCCGCGCCCACCCTGGCCGAGGCCCGTGTGCAGGCGCTGCCCACGGCCGCCCGGCTGCACACCGTGCCCGCACTCGCGGATGCCGTCGCTACCACCGGGGCGACCGCGCGCGACCGCGGGCGGCGCTTCTCGCGCGGCGGCGAGGAACGGGAGGTGCTGCGCGGCCTGTTGAGCGTGGACCACTCGGCTCCGTGGCTGCGTTCGGGGCAGCGGGACATCGTGGACGGCACGGTGCAGCTCGGCGCGGGTCAGGTCCAGGTGTGGCGGCTGCTCCGCGCCGCCGACGACGTGCGCACCGAGCGGCCGCGCCTCGCCCTCACCGGCGATCAGCGGGTCCGGGTCGTGGCGCTCGACCGGGCGGGGGCCGCTCTCCTGGACGCCGAGGTGGCGGCCACGACGGAGCTGCCGGTTCCCCGGGGCGCGCACATCCTCGCCCTGATCGGGCTGGGGACGACGCCGGCGGCGAACCGGCCCCGGCGCGCCGGTCTCTCCGGCTGGCATCCGTCGACGTTCGGGGCGCAGGTGCGGCCCGGCACCGTGCTCGTGCCCGGCGCCCGGGTCAACACTCACGCGCCCGGCGCCAAGCGCGGGCTGCGTCCGGCGCGGGTCGCCCTCGTCACGGGCGGCGAACTGGTCGGCCGGCAGGGCCTGATCACCACTGAACTGCCCGCCTCCACGCGGTGCGTCGTCCTCGTGGTGTCCGCCGCGGAACCCGTCAAGGACACCGACGGACTGCTCCTCGGCCTCGACGGCGCCCAGCGGGTCCGCGGCGCCACGGAGCCGACGCCTCCGCTCGCGGTCGAGCAGGGCGGACAGAGCCTGCTGCTCTACCCGGTGACGCCGACAGGGGGAACCTCGGTGTCGGTCACCACCGGGTACGACGAACGGTGGTGCCCCGCAGGGGTGTTGGGCAGCGCGCAGCCCGCGGAGCGGGTGGCCCGCGCGATCCTCCGGTACGGCCTGCCCGCCCTCGCGGGTGATCTGGCGGGCGAGGGCTCGGGACAGTCGGCCGTGACATGGATCGGAGTGGCGCGATGAGTGATCTCGGCCCGGGGCAGTACCGTCTGCACGGCTTCGCCCGCCCACCGGTGACGGCGGGGCCGCACCTGGTCCGCATGACGCAGACGATCGCCCCGGACGGCCCCCTTGCCCCCTCGATCACCCCGGTGGAGCGTCACGCACTCGTCACCGCTCCCCAATTCGCCCTGACTCCCGGCGAGTTGCGCAGCGTCTTCCCTCCCCCGGAGGCGGTCGGCTCCTTCGACACCCGCTTCGCCCAGGTCGTGCTGCGCCGCCGCACCCTGCCCTGGGAACGGCTGGTCACCGTCGACGCGGATCCGCAGCGTCGGCCGTGGCTCGCCCTCGTCCTGCTCACCGAGAGCGAGGGCGCCGTCGCCCTCGACAAGCCGGTGAGCACCGCCGTCCCCGCCGCCCTGCACGGCGCGCTCGGCATCACCGGGGCCTCGGGCACCTGCGACCGTCTGGACACCACCCTCGACGTCGTCCACGCCCTGTTCCCGCGCCCCGACGAGCTGGAACTGCTGTGCCACGTACGGGAGGTGTCGCTCGGCGACTCGGAGCTCTCACTCGGCGACGACGACGGATTCCTGGCGGTCGTCATCTGCGCCCGGCTGCCGCGCCCGGGGCTCGCGTACCAGGCGTGTCTGGTCTCCCTGGAGGGCCGGATCTCCGAACTGCCCACCGCCACCGGCGCTCCGGGCGGCAGTCCCGGCGGCGCGGAGGCCGCGCCCGGCGGCCCGGCCGTCAGTTTCCCGGTCCTCACCCACTGGCGGTTCCGCTGCGCCCCGGAGGCCGGCGACTTCGGCTCCCTCATGAAGCACCTCCACGTGGGAGCGCTCGGCACCGTGCGGGACAAGTGCCCTGCCGTCGCGCCCAGCGGGCACACCGTCATCGGTCACACGACGCGGCGCGGCGAGGAGACGGCCGCCTGGTACCGCGGGCCGCTGACGCCGCGCGAGGTGCCACGACGTACGGCGGGCTCCCCGTTCCTGACGGCGGACCAGGGGCGTGCCGTCGCCACCGACGGCCTGGAAGACCTCAGCCTGGCCGCCGCGCACGAGGTCGGCCGGCTGCTCGCCCTGTCGTCCCCACGCTTCCTGGCCTCGCTGCGCGACTGGCGCAGGCGCACCCTGGCTCTCGACCTCACCGCCGCGGCCCTCGAACTCGTACCGGAGGTACGGGACTTGGGGCTCACCCGGCTCACGGTCGGCCAGGGGCTCGGCCTGGCCCTGATCGGCACGCTCGTCGACGGCCGCGATCCACTGGGCGCACCGGTGCCGCTCGCCGACGCGGTGTGGGCGCTGCCGCGGTTCCCGACCGATCTCATCGTCTCCGGCACGGGACTGCGGCCGGAGGTCGTACGGCACATCCTCGGGGACCTGCCGGTGAGCACCGACACCGACCCCGCGCCGCCCGCCACACCGCTCCTCCAGACCTTCGACGGGCTGCGGGACGACCCCGGCCACCTCGACCCGCTCCGCCACGCCCTGCACGAGCGGGTGCGCGAGATCGCCCGGCAGGCCGGGCTCGACCCCGATGCCACGCTGTTCGACCCCAACCACGCGCCGACCACGCTGGAGGAGCTCTTCCCATGAGCGCCCGATACCGCTCCGAGGCCGCCGTCGAGCAGGTGCTCACCGCCGCCGCAGGCAAGGTCAGCGCGGCGCAGCCGCCCCCGGACGACGTCCTGGACTGGCTCGCCCGGCTGCGTCTGCTGGAGGGGGTCCCCTTCACCTATCTCGTCACCGACGAACGGCTCCTGCCGCTGGAATCCGCGCGGTTCTTCTTCCTCGACCGGAACTGGACGGACGCGGCCGTGGACGGCGCGCTCTCGGCGGGGGCCTCCACCACGCGGGACCGGGCCCATCTCGTGGCCAGGCACCAGCGGATCCGCGACGCCGTGGACGCCACCGAACGCAATGTGTGGATCAAGGCGGCGGAGCCCGGTCTGTCCTACGACGCGGAACCGGTCGGCACGGTCACGGGTTTCCTGCTCCGTTCCCGTGCCGTCTCGGGCTGGCCGGGGCTGCGCGCGCAGGCCTTCCACGACGGGCAGCCGCTGCGGCCGCTGCGCATCGAACGCCTGGCGCCCGCCGTGCTGTTGGCGCTCTTCGACGGCCCGGCCACGCGTGTCCTGATCGAGGAGCCGCACCAGGGGCTGCAGTTCGGTGTGGAGGCGCCGGACGGCGGCGGGTTCACCGTCGCGCGCCGCCCGCCGCTGCCCGTCGGCACCACCACCGTCCTGTTCCGTTCCACGGGCGCCGGCGTCGTCGACGTACGCAGACTCCACACCGACCTCGGGCACACGGACTCCGACGGCTCGGCGGGCCTGGCGCTGCAGCTCGTACAGAACCCGTTCCAGCAGGAGTTCTCCGGAACGGAAGGGGGACCGCTGTTCAGCCCGTCCATCTCCCTGGAGGACCTCGCCGAGGTGTTCGAGGAACCGTCGGACGACGCGATTGATCCGTCATGAGCGAGGCCTTCGAGGAGCCGTCATGAGCGAGCCCTTTCCCCTGCACCCCGCGTTCGCGGTCACCGCGCGCACCGGACTGACCGCCGCGGCCTCCCGCTCCTGGTCGGCAGGGCTGCACCGCGGGCCCCGGCTCCTGGTGCCGGTCGACGTGCAGGCCCTGGTCGTGCACGAGGGCGTCGAGGAGGCCAGGGCCGATGTCGCGCTGCGGCTGTTCGACGGTCTTGCCCGGGACCCGTCCGCGCCGGGACCGTACGCGCCCGATCCCTTCACCCCGGCCGCGCCGCTGCCCCCTGGCGTCCATCTGCACTGGGCGCTGCCCGACGCACTGACCCACGCGGTCGCGGACGGGCCGGGTGCGGAGCCGGTCTGGCCCGCGCTGCCCGACCGCTGGGTGGTGGTCCGGCTCGACCACAGCACGGGCACGCCCCGCACCCTGCAGGCGTGGGCTCTGGAGGCCGAGAAGGGCGGCAGTGCGGAGCTCGACGGCTGGCGGCCGGGCGGCGCCCGCGCCTATCGGACCCCGCTGCTGCGCCCGGACCAACTCACCGCGGTCTGCGGCGGAGACCCTGCCTGGGCCGCCTCCTACGACAACGTCGCCGAGCGGTTCGCCCACCACGACGACTGGTCGACGGTTCCCGCCCAGCACCGCACCGCGCTGGCGTACGTCGTTGTCGGCTGGTACTCCCGCCCCGAACTCGACCCGCTCGCGGCGGCCGACACACCCGGCGCGTTCCATGCCGCCCTGGACCGGCTCGGCTGGCAGGTGGACACCGCCCGGCTGGTCCGCGCGCAGGCCGATGCCGAACGCTCCGCCGCCGGGGCCGAGGCGCTCGGCCGGGGTTCGGCCGACCTGCCGCCCCCGGCCTCCGTTCCCCTCGCCGGGCTCTTCGGGGCGGGGCGGCCCGCAGCCGACCCGCAGGCCTGGTGGCCACGGCAGTCCTTCTTCCACGGAGTGGTGTACGGGGTGCACGCGGACCCCAGGACGACCGAGGACCCGCGGCCCGAGCCCGGTACACCGCGGGTGGCGATCGGGGCGACCTCGGCGGAGGCGCTCGCCGCGCTGGTCGCCGGCGAACTGCGGCAGCCGGACGCCGAGATCCTGTACCAGGCCTTCGCGCACGGGCTCGCCACGGCGCTGGGCGAGCCCGACGGCCTCGCGCGGATCGAGGAGGAGTCGCACGCCAGGAGCTTCGTCGCCCGCCCCGGAGCGAGCCGCGTGGAACGCGTCGCCACCGGGGACCCGTTTACCGATCTCAGGCCCACCACGCCGCCGACCCCTGCCCTGGACCGGATCCGCAGGGACACCGCGGCCGGTGTCCCCGACTTCGCGGTGGGCCGCGACACCCTCGCGGACCTGCACCTGCTCAGGACCCGGCCCGAGCACGTGGCGCCGCCCGCCGACCCGCGCCGCACCGAGCCGGTGCCGCGGCCGCTGCCCCGGCGGTTCCACCCCCAGGACCCCGTGCTCGTGATGCGGGGCCTGCGCCGGTCGCTGCGGCACGGCCACGACGGCGCCCGCACGCCCGGCGAACGCCTCGCCTGCCGGCTGACCGGGGACACGGTGACGCGCCTTGCGGGTGTCATCGACGGCAGGGACCTGCTGGCGCGCGGCCTCGACCACGGCTCGCTCCCGCCGGAGGCCGACGCGCTGCTCGTCGAGGCGGCCGTCGAGGATCCGTACGCCGACTACACGGAGATGCTCGGCCGACTCTCCCGGTACGGGCTGCCGTTGGCGGAAGTCGTGCGGCGGCTTCGGGCCGAGGGCGCCATGATGGTCTGGTCCCTCGCCTTCCCCAGCCGTGCCGCGCCGCTCACCCATCTGTCCCTCAAGGACGGCAAGGGGTCGTCGCCGGTGGGGATCACGCTGTGGCGGCAGGCGTGGGTGCCGCTGTGGTGCGAGTGGGAGATCGAGTGGAACCCCCATCCGGACGCCGGGGACTGGGAGTTGGGCGAGCTCGACTTCGCCCCGCGCCCCCATGCCGGATTCTCCCGGGCCGGCGCCGTCGTACTGCGGGGCAGGTCCTCTCTCGTGTCGGCGCCCTCCCACTCGCTCGGCGACGACATCTCCCGGTTCCTGGCCGAGGAGGACCGCCTCGATCTGCGCGGCGAGGGCAGGGTCGACGACGCGCTGGAGAACCGGTTGCGTCGCATCGCGGCCTCGGAGGGGGTGCCCGACCTGGTGTCGGCGGGCTTCGACCGGCTGCGCGAGCGCATGCTCGGCTTCACCGACGACATGGCGACCACCCCCGGCGTCCCACCGGCGCCGACCGGGCCTCCCCATCCGCTGCGGGCCGGGTTCGTCCGGCTGCGACAGCTGCGGATCGTGGACGCGTACGGCAGGACCGTGGACCTGCTGGATCCGGCGACCCCGCTCGCCTACGTCGGGGCGGGGCTGCGCGGTCCCGCCCGGGACATCCTCGCGCTGCCTCCGCGCGTCAACCAGCCCGCGACGCTGTCCTTCCGCCTCGTCGACGCCGCCGACGACGGGCGCGAGGCGGCCGTCGACCAGCAGGACGGCGCGGTGAGTCCGGTGGCGGGCTGGCTGCTCGCCGACCACGCGGACGGGGCGGTGGAGTTCTTCGCCCCCGGCGGCCGGGCGCTCGGCCAGCTCGCGCACGACGCGCTGTCCGGCGCCGTCGTCTGGGAGGGCCCGCCGGGCGACCGCGCGCCCTGGGGAGCTCCGGCGTCGGCGGCCTTCGCCGGGGAGCCGCGCCTACGGCATCTCCTCGGTCTGGCCGAGGGGTTGATCGACCGCGACGGCCGGGAACGCGCCGCCGGTGTCCCTCGGTCCGACACTCCGCTGGACGCGCTCCTGCGCATCGTCGACACCACCGCGACGACGGTCGGAGCGGGCGGTTCGACAGGCAGCGAACACACCGCGCAGCTCGTGGGAAAGCCGATCGCGGTGGTCCGCGCCCGTCTTGTCCTGGACATCGAACCGGAGGACGACCATCCCGCGCTCTCCCCAGCGGAGCGCGCCCAACGGGCCGCGGCCTGGGCGTGGTTGGCCGGTCGCCCCTTCCCGGTGCGGCTCGGCGCGCTGACCCGGCTCGACGACGGGCTCCTGGCCTACTTCGTCGACGACGACTACGGCCTGATCCGTCCCGTCCACGCCGAGGTGGCCCGCCTCGCCACGCCCTCGGGCAGGCACCGCGGCGACTTCGCCGCCCTCGGCCGGCGCAGCACGGCCGCCCGGCCGGTCCGCACCCCGTCCGTGGCCGACGCCTCCGCGCTCTCCCTGCTGCCCGGCCGGGCGCTGCGGCTCACGCTGCTCATGGACCCGGCCGCCAAGGTGCACGCCACCTCCGGTGTGCTGCCGCGCAAGAGCGTGGATCTGCTGCGCGACTGGTTCGCGGAGGATCTGGCCCGCCTCGTTCCGTCGGTGCGGGTCGGCCCCGTCCTCGTCGATCCGGGCACCATCCGCATGCCGCTGATGCCGGCGCCGGACGGCGACCGCCTGTGGACCCGCCGCACCGCGCCCCTGTCGTGGCGGGACGACCCCGTCGTGGCCGCGAGCCAACAGGCCCTGTTGCCCGAGGTCTCCGCGCGGGCGCAGGAGGGCTGTCTGCGCCTCGCGCCGGAGGCGCGGGAGGCGCCTGAGGACGGAGGTGCGGGATGAGTTCCGCCCTCGCCCGGCTCTCGGCGGTGTCGCTCGGCCGGCCTCCGGCCCGGCCGCCGCGGATCGGCATCGAGATCGACCAGGTGCTGATCCGGCCGCGCGCACCGCTCCCGGACACCCCGCTCCTGTTGCAGGTCCGTCAGTACGGCGACCTGGAGGGGCTCCTCGTCGAGCCCCTGCCCGCCGACTTCACGCTGGTGACCATCGGCCGCGTGACCGTGGACGGCCGGGGCACGGACGCCTTCCGCGTGGCCGCCGACGTGGACCGGGCCCACCTCACCGGTGAGACGTCCTGGGTGCTGCCCACCGCGGCGGACGGCTACTTCCGGCAGGAGACCCGCGTCAACCTGCGGACGGACCTGCCGCCCCCGCGCCATCTGGACTACCGGGTCCTGGTCGGCACGCCCCGGCGTGTGTGCGCCGAGCAGCGGGTCCGGGTGGAGACGGCGACGCTCGACGGCTTCCTCGAACTCGCCGAGGAGGGCGAGGACCAACGCCCCGCGGGCAGGACCCGCCTCGAGTACCTCACCTCCGTACGCAAGCTCCGGGTCGAGCCCGAACTGATCCTGTACCGGCACCGGATGGTCAACAACCGGCGGAACGTCCCGCCCTACGGCCGGACTTCGGACTCCCCGAATCCGCCGCGCGGCCCGGCCGCCGCCCGTCTCGCCGCCCTGCTGCGGGTCCGGAACGGCTTCGAGCGGATCGACCTGGCCCAGGTGCTGGCCGGGATCGACGGTGCCGACCGGCAGACGCCCGGCCCTCTGTACCCGAAGCCGCGAGCCGACCTCGCCCTCACCTGGAGCGGCGACCTCGGACTCGCGCTCGCGGCGTACGTCCGCGCCCGCCACGCGCCCGGAGCGCCCTCGGCGGACCGGGACCGGGCGCTGGACCACTGGATCGCCCGCCATGCGTCGGTGCCCCGGCTGCTCGGCGACATCGACGGGGTGAACCTCGGTGCGTCGTACGACCCGCATCGCTCATTGGCGACACAGCTGCGCGCGTACTACGACGGTGCGGTGCGACGGCGTTGCACCGCCTTCGTCGCCGCGACCAGGACCCCGGCCGGTGCGCCCGCGCTGCCCCTGGTGCCGGGGTTCGGTCCTCCTCGCTTCGCCGACGCCGCGGTCGAATTCGTCGCCGGGGAGATCGTCGACTTCGCCGAGGACTTCCTGCGCTTCGCGCTCGGCGGCACGTACGAGCGGGTGCGTGACCGCGCCAAGGACGTGCTCGCGCCGGGCTCCCCCGAGGCAGGCCGACTCGCGCACCGCCTGCTGGACTTGGTCGAGGAGGGGCTCGTCGCCGAGCTCTCGCCGCCGTCGGACACGTCCCTGGTGATTCTGCGCCGCGACGGCACCCCGATCCCGGAGTTCACCGTGCGGCTCATCGAGCCCTCGGGAGGACGGCACGCGGGGATCGACGCGACGACCGACGTGCGGGGCACCATCACGGTTCCCGACGCCGGGACCCGGGCCTGGACCGTCACCTGCGCCGACCACGAGCTGGTGCCCGTCGCCGAGGCCACCGACCCGGTGGCCGTGACCGAACTGCGGCCCGGCCGCACGCCGCTCGATCCGGGCCGCCACCACCGGCTCCCGCCCGGCGCGACGACGGAGCTGGTGGCCCGTGAGGTGCTCCTCCTCGTCTGCCCGCGGTGCGACGCGGCGATCAGGGTCGTGGAACCGCCGCCCCGCTCCCTCGGCTGTCCCAACGACGGCTACGACCTGTCGGACCTGCGCACCACCGTCCTCACCGACATCGGCCGGTTCATCGCCCCGGTCTCGGGGCAGCGCCCGGAGCGCACTCCCCTGGACCTGAGGTCCTGCGGCACCCGGCCGATCCCCACCGCGCACGGCACCGTCGCCGCCTGCTGGGACGAGTCACGCTTCCTGCATCCGACGCGCGGCGACTACGAGTTGTGGGCCTCCACGCCGAGGGGGGCGCTGTCCGTCTCCGTCGTCGGCAGGACCACCTGGGGAGCTGCTCCGCCGCGGATCGAACCACCGCAGCGCGCCTGGGAGTTCCACCAGGCCGCGTCGGGCCCCGCGGCACCGCCGCCCTACCGCGACGCCCCCGTACCGCTCAGCGAGAACTGGCCCCTCGCCTCCGTCTACCGCTGGATCACCGTCCACCACTCGGCCGACTCCATGACGTTCACGCGCGAGGGCGTGCGGGAGGTCCAGAGGAAACAGATCGACACGAGCAAGTCCGACATCGCGTACCACTACGTGATCGACGGCACCGGCACCATCTACGAGGGCCGACCGCTGGGCATCGAGGGTGACCACGCGGAACTCTTCAACGCCGCCAACCTCGGCATCCTGCTCACGGGCGACTTCCAGCGGCGCTGGCAGAACGGCTGGGTGGGCCACGACAGCGGCCCGACGCCCGAGCAGCTCCGGAGCCTCGACGACCTCGTGGACGTCCTGGCCGTCCGCTTCGGCATCCGCAGCGTCTGGTCCCACCAGCAGCGCAAGAAGCAGGCGGGGTCCCGGAATTACACCGAGTGCCCAGGCCAGTTCCTGAGCCCCCACGTCGAAGCGCTGCACCGGGCGTATCCGGGGACGCCATTCTGAAGGTCTCGAAGGTCGCTTCAGATGTCAGATGTATGAAGGCGTTCACACCTGAGAGGTGAAGAACGCGCCCACGCGGTGGCGTACTTCGGGCACCGATCGCGCCGGGTCGATGGCGCCGACCAGTTTGATCCGGTCGTCGGCGGTCATCAGGCCCGCGTCCTGCAGCTGGGGCGCCATGGCGGCGTAGTCGGTGAACACCCAGTGCGTGGCGTCGTCGATCTGTCGTCGGCGGGTGCGCCCTCCCGGGTGGGCCAGCACGGCCGACCAGGAACGCTCGAACCTGGCGTCGCGGAATCCGTCGGTCCCGAGCAGCAGCAGCGGCCGGTCCACGCCGTGCCGGGCGACCGGGAGCAGTTCGCCTTCCTCGCCGGGGCTGTCGGGCGGATAGTCCAGGTAGCCCTCCAGGTCGACCGCCGCGTCGATGCGCCGGTCCTCGTACAGGGCCTGGGCCGCGGCCGTGCCGCCCGCCGAGTGGCCGTAGACGCCCACGCGCCGCGGGTCCAGGGCGCGGCCGAGGTTCTCGGGCAGTGTGCGTGCTGCCGCGTCGGGGTTCCGGCCGGCCGCCAGGGCCGTCAACTCGTCCAGTACGAAGCGTGTGTCCGCGAGCCGGGTGTCGATCATCGTGCGGAAGACCCGCGGGTCCCTGGGGGTGCCGGGCAGTGCGTACTCTCGTACGCCGCCGTCGGGGAACTCGACCGCACTGGGTTCGCCGGGATGGTCGATGGTCACCACCACGAAGCCGCGGCTTGCCAGTTCCTCGGCGAGCCCGGTGCCGAGGGTGCGCGGGTCGCCTCCTCCCGGGGTGTACAGCAGGACCGGCCGCCGGACGGGTTGCGCAGGTGCGCCCGTGTGGGAGTGAGTCGTCGTGGCCGCCCAGTCCACACCGCTCTTCGGCAGCTCCGAATGCAGGTAGAGGGGGTCGAACGCCGCGAACGTCCGCGCCGCGGCGGGGGTCATCTGCGGTGCGAGCGGGTATCCGCGAACGGTGCGGGCCTGGTAGAACACGGAGACCATCAACTCCCGCGCGGGGAGGGCGCTGTCCCACGGGTCTGGCCTGTGCCGATCGACCAGGTGCAGGGTGGTCACCCCGATCCGGTGCGGGCCGGTCGGCGCGGGCAGCCGCAGTGAGACGTCACCCGCAACGCGTGCCGGTTCCTGCGACCGGCCCGGTACCTGCGCGCGTGCCCGTACCTGCGCGCGTGCCTGTACCTGCGCGCGTGACCGCGCCTCCGCCCGTGCCTGTGCGACGCCGCCGCCCGTGAGCACCGTCGCGGCGGCCAGCGCTCCCGAGGTGGTGACGATCCGTCGGGTGACTCCGGCGGCACGCCGGTCCCCGGGGCCGGTCTTCCTTCGGAACACGGCTGACATGGCTGACATGGCTGTCTCCTTACGCCCCTGGCGGCGCCTCTGTGACGCCGGTCCTTGTGCCTGCTGACGCCCGCCTGAGTGAATGGACGCAGGGGGCACGTCCTGAATGCTGGCGCCCGGCGCAGGCCGCGGACGAGGCTTTAGGACCTGCCCGAAAAGGTGGCGCGGCACGGCCAGGGAGCGTAGTGATCCGGATCCATTTCTCGGCCGCCGACTTCGCGCGGGTCCGATTCGCGCCCCGCCCCGCGCCGCTGCAGGCACTCAACACGGCGCTACTGATGATGAGTCGCCCTGACGGCGGCCTGCTCTTCGACCGGTGGAGACTCCGAGTCCTCCGTGCCCTTCCGGCCTCCGTCGCCCCCCTGAGGGATCTGGTCCCTGCCGACCAGGCACCCCGTTTCTTCGACGTGTTCAGCGACACCCTCGATGAGGGCCTCGACACCGTCCGCGCCGCGCACCCGGACCTGGTCCGCTGCGAACTCGAGCGCGTCTACGCCACCCAGGCGCCCCCGCCACCGCCGTGGATCCGCGACCTGCGCCAGGGCGATGCCGCCGCCTGGCAGATCGTGCGTCGGGCGCAGCACGCGGCCTTCGAGACCGTCGTACGTCCTGTGTGGGACTCGGTACAGGACCTGCACCAGAAGGAGTTCACCCGCCATGCCCTGGCGGTGGCCGAACACGGCGTCGGTGCCGCGCTCGCCGGACTCGTTCCCGGCTCCCGACTGCGTGAGGACGTCTGGGAGTTGGCCGGTCCGGAGCGGCACATCACGCTGAAGGGCCGAGGCCTGCTGCTCCTGCCCACCTTCCACTGGACGGGACATCCCCTCCTCGCCGACCTGCCCGACCACCCCCTGGTCGTGACCTACTCGGCGGGTCCGGGCCTGCCGCTCACGCAGGCCGACGCGGACGGCACGCACGACGCGCTGGCCGGGGTGCTCGGGCGGACCCGCCTCGACATCCTGCTCCGGCTCACGGAGGAGCACACCACCAGCGACCTCGCCCGGCTCCTCGGCGTCAGCAATGCCACCGCCTCGGCCCACGCCACGATGCTGCGCGGCGCGGGCCTGATCACCACGGTGCGCGCGGGTCGGGCGGTCCTGCACCAGCGCACCGCGCTGGGGAGCCTGTTGATTCAGCGCCATGGGGGAGAGCGGCGCGCGAGCGGCTGAGCCATGCGGGTGCGGCACGGCGGCCCCTCACTTCGCGGGAACGCCCCACGCCCTGATGAGCTGAGCGAGTTCCGCCCGGAAGAGCTTGTCCGGGCTGACCGTCTGGGTGCGCAGGTGGCCGTAGACCTCCAGTGACACGAGACCGTGCAGATGCCCCCAGATGCGCAGGGCGAGGGCGACGGCCGCGGGCGGCAGCTCCGGGAAGGCGGGGCGCACCTTGTCGAGGAGTCCCGCGTCGAAGTCGGACCACGTGAACTCGTCGTCCTCGTAGAGGTGTCCGGCATGGGGCCAGGCGGCCGCCGCGAGACCGGCGAGGCCCGTGCAGACGCGGCGCGCGGCGTCCGGAGCGGCGCCGTCCTCGGGCGCGCGGTAGCCGGGAACCGGGTCGCCGTAGATGAGCCGGAACCCCTCGGGGTTCGCCAGCGCCCACGTACGGAAGGCATCGGCCCAGGCCCTGATACGGGCGGCCGCGTCCTTGTCGGGGGCGTCCCGCCAGGCGGCGTCCACGGCGTCGGCCAGTGCGGTGTAGACGTCGTTGATGAGGGCGGTGACGAGGTCGTCACGGGTGGCGAAGTAGCCGTACAGGGCGTTGGCGGTCATGCCCATCTCGCGGGCGATGGCCCGCAGGGTGATGGCGTCGGGGCCTTTGGAGGCCATCAACTCCAGTGCCACGTCCTTGATTTCGGCCGTCGTCTCGGCCCGCAGCCGCTCGCGCCGCCCTCTGTTCCCGTTGCCTGCCACCCGAGCACTCTACAGCGTCACCTTCGCGAGTCGCCGTATAGAAACTTTACGGCGTGCAGTTCACTTCACGGCGTATAGTCCTCGTCTGGCGCCGCCGCTTCGGCGGCGCCGCCCATGCCTGCATGACCAGGGGAGAACCATGCACATCGGAGTCATCGGAGCCACCGGAACGATCGGCAGCAGGGTCGTCACCGAGGCGCTCGAACGGGGCCACCGCGTCACGGCGTTCAGCCGCGACGCCGCGCGGTCCACCGCGGGCGAGAGTCGCGACAACATCACCTGGACCGACATCGACGTCTTCGACCCCGCGAGCATCGCCGCCGCCCTGCCCGGCCTCGACGTGCTCATCAGCGGATATCAACCGGGCAATGCCGCCAAGGACTTCACGGACACCGTGCGGCGCTCGATCGACGACCCCACCGTCTACGCCACCGCCGCGCGGTCCCTCCTCAAGGCGCTGGAGAGCCGTCCCAGGACCCGGCTGATCGTGATCGGCGGCGCGGGCAGCCTGGAGGTCTCCCCCGGCGTCGTCCACGCCGACCACGACGAACTCATCCACCGGAGCCTCGACCAGCTCGGGCTGCCCCGCGAGTACGCGGCGGCCGTGCGCGGCCACCGTGACGCCCTGAACGTCCTGCGCACATCGAACCGGCTGTGGACCTACTTCAGCCCGGCCGAGGACATCGCCCCGGGCGAGCGGACCGGCCGCTTCCGGATCGGTGGTGACCAGCCGGTCCTGGACACGGAGGGACGCAGCCGCATCTCGGCGGAGGACGCCGCCGTGGCCCTGATCGACGAAGTGGAACTGCCGCGCTTCGTGCAGCGCCGCTTCACGATCGGCTACTGACAGCCACGCGCGGCGCACCTCCGGGCACCGTCACGCGGCACCCGGTTCCGCTCAGCTCTCCAGAGCCTCGATCGCCTCCGCCAGCCACGCCTTCTCCTCGACGGCGGTGGCGCGCGCGACGCGCAGCATGCCCTGCCGGAAGAGGTCCGAGGCCTCTTCGGCCCGCACCGGTTCGCCGTCGCGGTAGAAGAAGCTCGTCGGGGCGTCGAGGAAGCTCTGCCTGCGGCGCAGGACTTCGGCCTGCTCCGCAGGGTCCGGGAGGTGCCGCAGGAACGCGAGCAGCGTGAAGAAGCGCTGTCCGTCGGTGATTTCGGCGTCCTTGGGGTGGCGGAGCCTGGCCTCCAGGTCGGCACGGCCCGCCGCGGTGAGCGACAAGGTCCTGCGGGGTGCCGCACTGCTCCCTGGTCGGGTGCGCTGCTCGACCAGGCCGGCCTTCACCAGCCGGGTGATGGCTGGGTACAGCGCGCCGTCACTGACGGGGCGGATGTGACCGCTGAGGCTCTGGATGCGGGCCTTCAACTCGTAGCCATGCAAGGGCTCCTCATGGAGAAACCCCAGAATCGACAGCTCCAGCATCTGCCGGACCCCCTTCCCGCGCGCCCGCCCCGGACCCTTGCCCGGCACGTGCCGCCATGCTATCTCTTTTCGCGGTACCTCGATTAGAGGTACCGCGAAAAGAGGGGGCTCTGCAGTGAGAGCAGGGAAAGACACAAGAACAAGAACAAGAACAAGAACAAGAACGAGAACAGGAACAGGGGCCGACGGGCATCGGCGAAGGCTGGTGTCGCTCGCGTATCCGGTCTACTTCGAGCTTCTCTCCGGGGTGGCGGCCGGGATCATCAACATGGTCTGGGTGGCACGGCTGGGCGGCGAGGCCGTCGCCGCCGTGGCCGTCGCCACCAATGTCGAGAACCTGCTGCTCGGCGTCATCCTCGTCGCGGGCTCCGGCACGACCGTGCTGGTGGCGCGGGCCAGAGGCGCACGGGATCACAGGGCGATGCGCTCGGCCGTGCGCGGCGGCTGGGCCCTGTGGGCGATCCTCACGCCGCTCGTCGCCGTCGGCGGATACCTCTGCCGCGAGCCGCTCGCCCGCCTGGTCCTCGGAGGCGGCGACAGCGCCGCGCTCCCCCTCGCCACCGACTACTTCGCGATCGCTCTGCCGGGGATCGCGGTGTACTTCGCGACCAACGTCGTCGACGGCATCCTCAAGGGCCTGGGCGACACGCGTACGCCGATGAGGCTCGCGATGCTCGCGAACGGGCTGATCCTCGTCCTGGACCCCTTGCTCATCCTGGGGTTCGACCTCGGTGTGCGGGGTGCGGCGATCGCCACGGTCCTCGGCCGGACGGCCGCGCTGGCCTGCGGGTGTGTGGCGCTGCACCGAAATGACGTACTGCGCCGAACAGTTACGAGACCCATGAGCCGGGCGCGGTCACTCGGCACCGACGCCCGCAGGACGGCCGCGACCGGGCTGCCCATGTCGGCCGACTTCGTCGCACGGATGGCCGGCTCGCTCGCACTGGTCGCCGTCGTCGCCCGGATCGGCGTCGACGAGGTCGCCGCCTACGGAATCGCGACAAAGGCCACGTACGTCGCGACCATGGCCTTCTACTCCGTACGGCAGGCGGCCGCCATCCACACCGCCCATCTGCTCGGCACAGGGCGCGACGAACGACGGGCCATCGGCCGCCAAGCCCTGCTCCTCGCCGGGGCGTTGGGCCTCGCGGCCGCGCTGGCCCTGCTCGCCACCGCTCCGTGGATCATGCGGGCCTTCGGCAGCGGAGGCGAGGCCGCCGAAGCGGGGGCACTCCACCTGCGCTGCCTCGGCCCCTACTTGATGCTCCTCGCCTGCTACATCGCGCTGGGCGGAGTGTTCGAGGCCGGCGGCGCAGCCCCCGCCCTGGCCCGCATCACGACATGCGGGGTGGCGACCCAACTCGCCCTCGCGTACGCCCTGTCGGGGTCGGGACTGCCGGGCGTCTGCGGCGCCATGGCGGCTTCCATGGCGCTGCAGTGCGCGGCCGTCGCCAGGATGTACCGGCGTACGGGGCCGGGGACCGGGACGAAGGCGAAGCGGGCAGTCGACGTCGTCAGCCGGGGATCATCGACAGGTTGTCCGGCTTCACGGTCACGACCGCCCGGGGCCGGGGCGCCGAACCGGGAGCGAGGGTGAGACCGGGCCAACGTCGGCTGACCGTGGCGAGGACGACCAGGAGCTCCGTCCAGGCGAAGGCCTCGCCGATGCAGTTGCGCCGCCCCGCGCCGAAGGCCAGGAACGAGCCGCGCGCGGCCGCGTCGGGCCGTTCGGTCCAGCGGTCGGGGTCGAAGCGGTCCGGGTCGGGGAAGACCGCGGGGTCGTGCTGGTGGAGGTAGGGGCTGTAGACGACGTCGGCGCCCTCGGGGATGCGGTGACCGCCGAGGGTGACGGTACGGGTCGCCGTCCGGGTGACCAGCCAGGCCGGTCCGTACTGGCGCATCGCCTCCTGCAGGATCGCGCGGGTGTAGGTGAGTCGGTCCAGGTGCTCGTGGCGGACAGGGCCTTCGCCGCCGCAGACGGTCGCGAGCTCGTCCTGCAAACGCTGCCGGATCTCCGGGTTCCTGTCGATCTCGTACAGAGCCCAGGCCAGTGTGGTGCCGGTGGTCTCGATGGCGCCGGTGAGCAGAGTGATCGCCTCGTCCTGGAGCTGGCGGCGCGAGAGGGACTCGGGTGCCGTGAGGAGGGTGTCGAAGAGCCCGGTCTCCGTGCCGCCGACGCCTGTCCGACCGGTGTCCGCGGCATCGGCGTGCGGGCACCGGGGTTCGAGCGCCGCATCGCCCCGAGGATCCGTCGACCGTTCGGCCAGCGCCGCGCTGCGGTGCTCGATGGCCTGGTCGATGAGGCGCCGCAGGCGCGCGACGCGTTCGGCGTGGGCGCGGTTGGCCGGCAGCGGAAGCCCGTTGATCCAACCGGGGAGGATGGTCTGCCGGATGGTCCCCCTCATGATGGGCGGCATGAGCGCGATGAACTCGCGTTGCAGATGGCCGGGCAGGTCCGAGCCGAACAGGGCACCGAGGAAGGCCGCGAGAGTCAGCTCCGTCATGTCGGCGAGCGTGTCCCGGGGAACACCTTGCCCCCAGCCGTCGACGAGCTCCCGCACCTGCTCGATCATGGCGTCGCCGCGGGTGGCGATGTGGGCGCGGTTGAACATGGGCTGCATCAGGCGGCGGTTCTTCATGTGGACGTCGCCGTCGGCCACCGTCGCGAGACCGTCGCCGAAGAAGACACGGAGCGCGTCGATGATCCGCCCGCCCTTGGCGAAGCTCGCCGCGTCGGTGACCAGCACCTCCTTCGTCAGGGCCGGATCGGTCACCACATAGGCCGAGGTGTGGGCCAGCCGTATGCGCACCACGGGCCCGTGCTCGCGCAGCGAGTCCACGAACTGCAGGGGCCGCCGCTTCAGTTGGAGTGCGTGTCCGAGCAGCGGGAGGGCTCCCGGTGCGGCAGGGGTCGGAGCGGGGCTGGACGAGGTCGCGATGGGGGCGGGGGCAGCGGACATGTCGGGCGTCGTACTCCTTGATCGATGATCATCAGCGCCCGATGCATGCCCATGTCCATGATCACGTATCCGTCGATCGGTGATCACTGCGTCACACTGTTCCGGAATCCCGCCACAGTAGGCTCTTCGGCCCTGTCGGGCCTAAGCGGAACCCCTTCCGTCTCCCTCGGCAGGCGCGAGCAACCCCACCTCCAGGTCGGCCACGACGCCGAAGTGATCACTCGCCCAGACGCCGTCGACCGGCTTGTCGAAGGCGAGTTCGGCCGCGCGGATGCGGGCGAAGGCCTTCGGGTGGGCGTGCGGTGAACCGACGAAGACGTAGTCGAGGCGGCGGCGGTGGCCGGGCTGGCGGACCAGGCCTTCGATGTCCTCGGTCGCGTTGGGGTTGTCGGCGGACCAGGTGTGGCCCGGACCGGAGCCCGCGACCTCCCATGCGTCGTGGAAGTGCGCGCTGCGCCCCGAGAGCGACTGCCGGCCGGTCAGATACCGGATGCTCGCCGCGTCGGGCCCCGCGTTGAAATCGCCGGCCATGACCGTGGGCAGGACCGTCCTGTGCCGGGCGTCCAGGTCGCTCAGGGCGAGGACTTGGCGCTCCCGCTGCGCTTCCATGTCGAGCCGGAAGGACGTGGTCGACGCGATGAACAGCACGTCGTCGAGATCAGGCAGCGGCACCAGCGCCGCCAGGGTGAGCCAGGGGAGGTCCGGCGCGTCCGTTGCGCGCTGGTCGAGGACCTCGGTGACGCGGTGCGGCCACCGCGTCGCGATAGCCGTCCCGCCGTACCGGTCCGCGTGGGGCGGTTGGCGCGCGGCCGTCTGCGACTGGTGGGTGCCGTGCAGCCCCGTCCCCTCGATCAGGGCGGGCAGTTGGTGCGGCAGGACCTCCTGCAAGGCGACGAGGTCCGGGGCGAGCCGCCGCAGTTCGGCGTTGACGAGCGCCGTGCGGGCGGCGGCGTCTCCCCGGATGTTCCATACGTTCAGTGTCACGACGCGCAGGCGCGAATTCGTCATCGCAAGGCTTCTGTTCTCGTCTCTCACCGTTGTCAGGACGTGGTCGTCAGGGGCTTGGGGGCTCGGTCGTCAGGGTTTGCGGGTCAAGGTGACGTCGAGCTCCAGCAGCACCTTGGGGCCGACCATGAGCGCGGTCGCGGCGTTCCAATTGACGTGCCAGTCCTGGCGGTTGACCACGGCCCCGCCCTTGAACCCGACGCTCACCCCACCCTGCGGGTCCTCCTCGGCGCGGGTCAACTCCACGTCCAGCGTGATCGGTCTGCCCACGCCGCGGACGGTCAGGTCGCCGGTGACCTTGAAGGACGTCTCGCCGACCTGCTCGACCGAGGCCGTGGCGAAGGTGAGGGCAGGGTGGTTGTCCGCGTCCAGGAACTTGCCACGCAGCATGTCGTCGCGCTGCGGGTTGCCGGTGCGGATGCTCGCCGTACGGAGGCTGAGCAGGGCGCCGGACTTCGACGGGTCGTCGCCGTCCAGGTGCACGCTGCCCTCGAACTCGTCGAACCGGCCGGACACTTTCGTGCCCATCGTGTGCCGGGCGACGAGCCCGATCCGGGTGCGGGCGGTGTCGATGACGTAGTCGCCCGTCAGTTCGCCGAGCTTGATCATGGTTGCCATGCCTGGTCACTCCTGGAAGGAAAGCACTGACTGAAGGGAAGCGCTGGAGGAAAAGCTGGAGGAAAGCGCTGGAGGAAAGCACCGAAGGTGTCACGGCGGCGTCGGCCGGGGCCCCGAACCCCGGTACCGGGGCCCCGGCCGACGCCGCTTCGGTCACGCCCCGTCCCAGGGGCCCGTCCTCAGCCGAACTGGCCGGGCTGGTAGTCGCCCGCGGGCTTCTGGACGATGACGTTGATGCGGTTGAGCGCGTTGATGAGGGCGATGGTCGACACCAGGGCGGCGAGCTGGTCCTCGTCGTAGTGCTTGGCCGCGTTGGCCCACACCTCGTCGGGGACGCCGCCGGCCGCGTCGGCGATGCGGGTGCCCTGCTCCGCCAGTTCAAGCGCGGCCCGCTCGGCGTCCGTGAACACCGTGGCCTCCCGCCAGGCCGCGACCAGATGGAGGCGCTGAGCACTCTCCCCCTCGTGCGCGGCGTCCTTGGTGTGCATGTCGACGCAGTACCCGCAGCCGTTGATCTGGCTGGCACGCAGCACGACCAGTTGCTGCGTCGGTCCCGGCAGCGTCGACTCCAGGACCGGCCTGCTCACCGAGACGAGGTGCTTCATGGCCTTGGCGCCGACCGGGTTCGCCATGAAGTCGAAACGGGCGTCCATAGTGATCTCCTTTGTGTACGGGGCGTGTTCGTGCGCGACCGTCTTCGTGCGCGATGGTCTTCGTACGGGATCGCTTTCGTACGGATTCGCTTTCGTACGGGATCGCGTTCGTCCCAGCAGTACGACGGGACAGCCCCGCAGAATGTGAGGTCAGCGCGTCGCCTCACATTTCGCGGAGCTGTGTCGTCGTACGAGTGACGTCCCGTCGTACGACTGACGACAGATCCGGCCAAGGGAGCAGCGACACCATGAGGACATCGACCGAGCCAGGAGAGGGCCCGCTCGATCCGGGCCTTGACGCGATCATGAGCGAGCGGCGTCAGCTCCTCAATCTCGCGTACCGCCTCCTCGGCTCCCTGGCCGACGCCGAGGACGTCGTGCAAGAGGCCTACACACGCTGGTACGCGATGTCGGCGAAGCAGCAGGAGGCCATCGCTTCGCCCGGCGGCTGGCTGATGAAGGTCGCCAGCCGCATCTGCCTGGACCAGCTCCGCTCCGCGCGGGTCCGGCGCGAGAACTACGTGGGCGAATGGATCCCCGAGCCGCTGCCGGACCGGACGGAGTGGATCGACGTGCGGCCGAGCGGCAGTACGGCCGACCCTGCCGACCGTGTCACGCTCGACGAGTCGATCAACATGGCGTTCCTCGTCGTGCTCGAATCGATGACGCCCGCCGAGCGCGTGGCGTTCATCCTGCACGACGTCTTCCGCTACTCCTTCGCCGAGGTGGCCGACATCGTGGGCCGGACCCCGGCGGCGTGCCGCCAGTTGGCCTCCTCGGCCCGCCGCCGCATCCCCGCGTCGCACGGTTCACCGACTCCGGCGGACCGGCGCGCCGCCATCGTCAGGGACTTCAAGCAGGCCTGGGAGGCGAAGGACATCGAAGCCCTCATCGGCCTCCTCGACCCGGACGCCACGGGCATCGCCGACACCGGCGGCCTGGTCAACGCGGCGGCCCCCACCGCGGGCAGCGAGCACATCGCGCGGCACCTGATCGGCATCCTGGGCATGGCCCCCGACCTGACGCTCCTGGAGCGCACGGTCAACGGCCAGCCCGGCCTCGTCGTCCAACAGGGCAGCGTCACCGTGACGGTCATGGCGTTCGACATCGCGGACGACCGGATCACGCGCTGCTGGGCGGTACGGAACCCGGAGAAGCTGGGGCCTTGGAGGACACGCTGACCTCCCCCGGCGCCGCCGCGAGAGGTCAGATGATCAACTGCCGCTCCGCACCGGGGAGATGCGAGCGAGGGCGCCGATCTCCAGAGCGGCCCACAGCGCGCCGTCGGGACCGAGAGCGATGCCGTGCGGTTCCGACTCGGGGGTGGGCAGGTCGTGTACGGCGATGGAGCCGTCGGGCGTGATGGATCCGATGCGGTTCGCGCCCCACTCGGTGAACCACGCCGTGCCGCTGTCGTCCACGGTGACGGCGTGCGGGCGAGCGGCACGATCCGGCAGCGGGAACTCGGTGACCTCCCCGTCGGGGGTGATCCGCCCGATCTGCCCCGCGGCGATCTCGACGAACCACAGGGCACCGTCGCGAGCCGCGGCGATGCCCACCGGCGCGGCGTTCTCCGTAGGCAGCGGGTGCAGGGTGACCGTGCCGTCCATGCCGATCCGGCCGATGGCGTTGGCCTGGTTGAGGGTGAACCACATGCCGCCGTCGCCCCCGGCGGTGATCGCGGAGGGGAACGCGCCGGAGACCGGCAGCGCGAACTCCGTGACGTCGCCGTCGGAGGTGATGCGCCCGATGCGGTCGGCGGTGGTCTCGGTGAACCAGAGCGCGCCGTCCGGCCCTTCCGCTATGCCGAACGGCCCGCAGTCGGGGGTCGGCAGCGCGAACTCGTCGACGACACCGTCGGTGGTGATCCGCCCGATCCGGTGCGCCTGGTACTCGGTGAACCACAGGGCACCGTCGGGCCCGGGGACGATCACGGTCGGCCCGCTGCCGGGATCGAGCGCGTGGCTCGTCGCCTCACCACCCGGCACCAGCCTGCCGATCCGGCCGCCGTGGACGAGCGTGAACCACAGGGCGCCGTCCGGGCCGGTGGTCAGGGCGTACGGACCGGCCTTGCCGTCGGACACGGCGTACTCGTCGATGGACACCTCGGCCATGGGGCTCGCCTCGCTCACTGCGCTTCCTCTCCACCGCGCTCGGCGGCGATGCGTTCGATGTCGGCCGGGGTGCCGGTCATGATGGTGCGCGCGTGTTCGGTGACCAGCTCGCTCGGCCAGTCCCACCACGCGGCCTTCTGGAGCCGTTCGACGTCGGCGTCTTCGTACCGCTGCCGGATCGGCCTCGCCGGGTTGCCGCCGACGATCGTGTACGGCGGAACATCCGCGGTGACCAGGGCACCGGCCGCGATGATCGCGCCGTCGCCGATGCGCACCCCGGGCATGACGGTGGCCTGGCGTCCGAACCAGACGTCGTTGCCGACGACGGTGTCGCCGCGGCTGGGCATGGAGGTGACGACGTCGAGCGTCTGCTCGGCCCAGCGTCCGCCGAACATGGTGAACGGGTACGTGGACACACCCATGGTCGGATGCTCCGCGCCCGCCATCAGGAAGCAGGTGCCGGTGGCGATCGCGCAGTACTTGCCGATGATCAGGCGCTCCGGCCCATAGGCGTACAGCACGTTCTGACGCTCGAACTCCGTCGCACCCGCGGGGTCGTCGTAGTACGTGTACTCGCCGACCACGATCTGGGGTGAGGTGACCAGCGGTTTGAGGAACACCACACGGTCGTGCGCCGGCAGTGGATGAACAACGGTGGGATCAGGTGCCAAGGCAAGCTCCTTGCAGGGGTTTCCAGTCAGAGGAAGTTCGGCCAGAGGGAGCCCGGCCAGAGGGAGCCCGGTCAGAGGAAGCTCCGCTCAAAGGGAGTCCCAGCCCTTCTCCAGCAGCTCGAAGGCGCGCGTGAGGGCCCGGCGGGGATCGTCGTGACCACCCGCGGCGCGCGGTGCCTCGAGCGCGAAGTGGGCCAGCGCGGCGCAGGCGGGATCGTCCGCGGGCAGGCCGCGCTCCTCGGCGATGACCTGGGCCAGGGCCGAGGCGTGGCGCAGCCACATGCCCTGCACGTAATCGCGCAGCGCGGGGGTGTTGTTCACCAGGTCGAAGAAGGCGGTGAAGCGGGGGTCGCCGTCCGCGGCCGCCATGCGGTGGCGGAGCGCGTGCTCGCACAGCGCCGCGGGGACGGACTGCCCCTCGGGCCGTTCGCGCACGGCGGCGAGCAGGCGGGCCTCGTCATCGTCGTCCTCGTCGAAGACCAGGGCTTCCTTGACCGGGAAGTGCTTGAACAGCGTGGTGGTGGAGACGTCCGCGGCGTCCGCGATCTCCCGGATGCCCACGTCGTCGTACCCACGCTCCAGGAACAGACGCAGTGCCGCATCGGCGATGGCCCGGCGGGTGGCGGCCTTCTTGCGCTCGCGGCGCCCCACCGGCGCCGACGGAGCACCGGCGCGGGAGGCGTGGGTGTCGGATTCGGTCATGCCAAGGAGCGTACCCCCTGGGTTGTCCAACTTCAAAAGTTTAGTCGTTGCACTTATTGAGTTGGTGTGCTCTTCTGGAACGGCGGCCGTGAAGCACGCCCCGGCCCCGCCGCTCCTCGTCGAGCCGCTCCCCCAGCACCCGACACCACGCCCGCACGGCACCGCTGTGCGCACACGTACGGAGATCCACCATGACCATGACCACTCCCACGGCCACGGCCACGACCGCCGCCGCACCCCGCATCGCCGTCATCGGCGCCGGACCCGGCGGCCTGATCTGCGCCCGCGTCCTGCAACGGCACGGCATCGCCGCCTCCGTCACCGTCTACGACATGGATCCCACCCGCACCGCCCGTGACCAGGGCGGCACCCTCGACATGCACCCCGGCTCCGGCCAATCCGCCCTGCGCGCGGCCGGGTTGCTGGAGGACTTCCTCGCCCTGTCGCGCCCCGAGGGCCAGCAGATACGGCTGGTCGGCCGCGACGGCCGGACCCTGTTCGACGCCGCTCCGCCCGAGTCCGACGCCACCGAGGGCAACCCCGAGATCGACCGGGGCCAACTGCGCGACCTCCTCCTGGATTCCCTCGCGCCCGGCACCGTGCGGTGGGACAGCAAACTGACCCGCGCCGACCCGCTCCCCACCGGCACGCACCGCCTGCACTTCGCCGACGGCACGACGGCCGAAGCCGACCTCGTCGTCGGAGCCGACGGCGCCTGGTCCAGGGTCCGCCCCCTGGTGTCCGACGCGAAGCCCCTCTACACCGGTGTCACGTTCGTCGAGACCGGCCTGGACGACGCCGACACCCGCCACCCGCACCTCGCCCGGCTCACCGGCGACGGCACAATGATGGCGCTCGACGACAACCAGGGCTTCGTCGCCCAGCGCAACAGCGGCGGACACATCCGGATCTACGTAGGCATGCGTGTAGACGAGGACTGGCACCGGCAGGCCGGACTCGACCTCACCGACACCGCCGCCGTACGCGACGCCCTCCTGGCCCGGTTCACCGGCTGGAGCCCGGATCTGCTGAGGCTGATCACCGACTCCGACACGGGCTGCGCCAACCGCCCCTTGTACGCCCTTCCCGTCCCCCACACCTGGCCGCACACCCCCGGCGTCACCCTCCTCGGCGACGCCGCCCACCTCATGTCCCCGATCTCGGGAATGGGCGCCAACCTCGCCATGCTGGACGGCGCCGACCTCGCCCAGGCCCTCATCACCAACGCCACGATCGACCAAGCCATCACGGAGTACGAGAAGATCCTGCTTCCCCGCTCCGTCGAGGCCGCCGAGGGAGCGGCCGAAGGCATCGCCGGCGCCTTCTCCCCCGACAGCGCCACCGAGACCCTCGCCCACATGACCGCCCGTCACTGAGGGACTCGGCAGCAGTGTTGTCAGTGGCATCTGGTGGGATGGCGGAACCTCGTGCCGCCGACGCCGAACCGCCGGGAGGCCGTCTTGATGATGCCCGCCTACCCGTCCCTGACCCATGCGTTGGCCCAGGCCCTGGTCGACGTTCTCCGGTGCGTCGAGAGCTGCGAGGACGAGCAGATGGATCCGGACGACGCCGTCAAGGTGCTCGAGGGCGTCGCCCATCTGGTGACGCGGCTGTCGAGCGAGCAGCAGGGCGAGTTCCTCGATCTGCTGGGGACGATGACCGAGGCCGGGACGGACCCCGCCCGGCGTGAATTCCTGGAAGGGTTTCCCGAAGGCTTCGGACTCGTCGAGGAGTCGGACTGATCGGACCGGGCGGACGGCGGCCTAGGCTTCCGTCCGGCACCGGTGTCCGCGCCGGTGCCGAGACCGGCCCCACCCCGACCCAGGAGCTCACACCGTGTCCAGCCCCGCACCGCAGCAGTACCCCTTCCCCGACAGCCACAGGCCGGACCAGGCACCCGCGCCGCACGCGCTCCTCACCCCCGTGCTCGGACTCCTCGGGACCTGGCGCGGCACGGGACGCGGCGAATACCCGACCGTCGAGGACGACTTCACGTACGCGCAGGAAGTCACCTTCACCCACGACGGGCGGCCCTTCCTGCACTACGAAGCCCGCGCCTGGCTGCTCGACGCCGACGGAACTCCCCTGCGCCCCTCGGCCCGTGAGAGCGGCTGGTGGCGGCTGCAGCCCGACGGCCGGGTGGAGGCGCTGATCACCCAGCCCACCGGCATCACGGAGATCGCCGTCGGCCATGCCGCCGAAGGCACCGTCGACCTCCCCACCGATCAGGTGGCCCTCACCCCGACCGCCAAGACGGTCGACGCCACCCGCCGCCGCTACACCCTGACCGACGACGGCGCCCTCACCTTCGAGCACGACCTCGCGGCCGTCGGCCAGCCGCTGCAGCACCACCTGACCGCGCACCTGCGACGCCAGGCATAGGCAGGACCTACCAGCAGGACGCAGCTCAGGCGAAGAGCTCGTACCGCAGCGGATCGTCGGGGAGGGTGAAGTTGAAGCCCTCTTCGGCGAAGGTCAGCACGGTGATGACGGCCGCGATGACAAGCAGCAGCCACACCACCGCCTTGGACGCGACGCCGTACGCGACACCCTTCGGCATGAGGACCGGCGCGAAGACGAAGCTCAGCGCGCAGAAGACGATGACGACGAGGAACGTCACCAACGCCCAGGTGTACATGTGCAGTCCGAGCACCGCGGGCCCGTACCCCTCGGGGTGGGTGAGGTGCAGCATGACCTGGCGCGCGGACATCGCCATGCCCGCGACGGCGCCGACGGTGGCCAGGCCGTAGCCGGTCATGTAGTCGACCGTGCTGATCTCTCCCGAGCGGGAGCGGACGACGACGTACGCGGCTCCCGCGGCGCACAGCAGCATCGCCATCCGCTGGACCACGCACAGGGGGCACGGCATGTCCCCGGCGAAGATCTGGAAGCCGAGGCTGGTGAGCAGGATCGCGCAGTACGCGAGCACGAAGGCGTGCGCGAGGAGGAAGCCGACGCGGTTGCCGAGGGGTGCGGGTGCGGGGGTGGTCGAAGGGGTGCTCATGGCGTGACGCTCCCGGTCAGTAGTAGTAGCCGAGTGAATCGGTCACGTGGTGGTTGAACATCAGCAGGGCGGCGACCGTGGAGGCCAGCAGCAGACCGATGACCCATCGGCGGGGCTTGTCCCAGGCCACGGCGCACAGTGCGGTGAGGATGAGAAGGAAGATCAGGGTGTCCACGGCCGCAGGCTAGGACCGCCCTCCGACCCCGCCGGGACGGCTCGCGTGCCCTGTGCCGGCCGGTCACTCCGCCGGGGCAACACGCGCCACGTCACAGAAGCCGGGGCTATCTCGTCTATCGATCGAGAGAGGGACATCGAGAGACGGACATCGAGCACGGACGTCGCGTGACTCGAGTGACGGTTCAGGAATCCGGAAGGTGATCGGCATGCGGGTGTTCGTGGCAGGCGGGACCGGGGTCCTCGGGCGGCGGCTTGTGCCGCAGCTCCTGGCCAGGGGCCACCGGGTGACGGCCACGACGACGAGCTCCGCCAAGGTGGCATCGCTGGAGCGGCTCGGCGCGGACGGCGTCGTGATGGACGGGCTCGACGCCGTGTCGGTCGGTCATGCGGTGGCCAGGGCGCGGCCGGACACGATCGTGCACCAGATGACGGCGATCTCCGTGGCGCACGCGGGCAAGCCCGACCTGAAGCACATCGACCGCTGGTTCGCCACCACGATCCGGCTGCGCACCGAGGGGACGGACCATCTGCTGGCCGCCGCCGAGGCCACCGGGGTGCCCCACGTCGTCGCGCAGAGCTACGCCTCGTGGAACGGCATCCGCCGGGGCGGCTGGGTCAAGACGGAGGAGGACCCGCTGGACCCGAAGACGGACACGGTCGTGCGCCCTGGTGCCGAGGCGATCCGCCACGTCGAGGACATGGTCCTCAAGGCCGGAGGGGCAGCCCTTCGCTACGGCGGCCTGTACGGCCCCGGTGCCACCGACGACCAGGTCGAGCTCGTGCGCAAGCGGAAGTTCCCACTGGTCGGGAGCGGTGCGGGACACAGTTCGTGGGTGCATCTGGACGACGCGGCGCGCGCCACGGTCCTGGCCGTGGAGCAGCGGGCGCGGGGCGTGTTCAACATCGTCGACGACGAACCGGCCCCGGCCAACGAGTGGTTGCCGTGGCTCGCGACGTGCGCCGGGGCCAAGTCGCCGATGCGGGTGCCCAAGTGGCTCGCCCGCCTGGTGGCGGGCGACGTGGCGGTGACGATGATGACCGAGGGCCGCGGCTTCTCCAACGCCAAGGCCAAACGGGAGCTCGGCTGGGAGCTGCGCTACCCGTCGTGGCGGCAGGGCTTCGAGGAGGACCTGGCATGACGCGGGCCGAGGAGTTCGAGGAGCTGCGGCCCCTGCTGTTCTCGATCGCCTACCGTCTCCTCGCCGGCGTGAGCGAGGCGGAGGACGCCGTCCAGGAGACCTGGCTGCGCTGGGAGGCCTCGCCGACAGAGCCCTCGTCGCCCAAGGCCTTCCTCTCGGCGGTGGTCACCCGGATCTCGATCGACGTGCTGCGCTCGGCCCGCGTACGACGGGAGAGCTACGTCGGACAGTGGCTGCCCGAACCGCTGTTGACGGACCCGTACCAGGACCCGGAGCGCTCGGCGGAGCTGTCCGACTCCTTGTCGTTGGCGGCCCTGCTCCTGCTCGAACGGCTGACCCCGCTGGAGCGTGCGGTCTTCGTGCTGCATGAGGTGTTCGGGTTCGCCTTCCCCGAGGTCGCGGCGGCCGTGGGGCGCTCGGGCGCGGCCTGCCGTCAGATCGCCGTACGGGCACGTCGCCACATGGACGAGGGGCGGCCCCGGTTCGAGGCGGACCGCAAGGAGCGCGAGATCCTCGCAGGGCGGTTCTTCGACGCCTTCAGGGAGGGGGACGTCGACGGGCTGCGGGAGCTGCTCGCCGCCGACGTCTCCCTGGTCGGCGACGGCGGAGGCAAGGCACCGCAGCGGGCCCACCCCGTGGTCGGAGCCGAGAACGTGGCGCGGACGCTCGCCGCGATGGCCGTGCCGTTCGTCCGGATCGGCGGCTCGCTGGAGCCGCACGAGGTGAACGGCCAGCCGGGCGCGGTCTGCCGTGACCGGGACGGGAAGGTCGTCAACACCCTGGCGCTGGACATCCTCGACGGACAGGTCCTGACGATCCGCTCGGTGCTCAACCCCGACAAGCTCGGGCACGTGGGCCCGGTGGCGGACATCTGGGCGCTGGCCCGCGAGGCGCAGGCAGCGGCGCAGGAGGCACGGGCTGCTTCAGCGGAGGAATCCGCCCGTCATTAGGGTTCCTCGCATGGTGGACGGGAACAACTGCGCGGCCGGTGCCATCGCTTCGGCGGCCGGGAGCATCGCCTCAGCGGCCGACGGCATCGACTGGGCTTCTCTGGCGCACGCCTACGGGTCGGCCGAGGACGTGCCAAGGCTGCTGCGGGCGGCGGGTTCGACGGACGCGCAGGTGCGGGACGAGGCCGTCGACGAGCTGTTCTCCTCTCTCTGTCACCAGGGTTCGCTCTACTCGGCGACGGTCACGGCCGTCCCCTTCATCGCCCGGCTCGCTCCCGACCACAGCGCCGGGTTCCAGCCCGCTTTCAGCTCTCGCCCACCTGCGTCATCCGGTCGTCTCCGAGGCGGTGCTGGACGTCGTCGAGCAGGACACCGAGCAGTTCGGTCAACCGACTCTGCTGGTCAGAAGTGAGTCCACTGACCAAGTCGACCTCCCTGCCGAGGACTTGATCCACCGTCGCCTCGACGAGGGTGTGGCCCGCCTCGGTCAGGGTGACCAGGACGGTGCGGGGCCTGCCCTCTCCGGGACGACGGGTGACCAGGCCTTCGCGTTCGGCGCGGGCCACGCGCTGGGAGACGGCGCCCGCCGTGACCATGGAGCGCCGGCCGAGTTCGCGCGTGCTCAAGGTGTACGGGGTGCCGCTGCGACGCAGCACGCTGAGCAGGTCGAGGGTCGCGGCGTCCACCCCGGCGCGGGCGAGGACCCGCCGTCGGTCGTCACCGAAGAGCTTGGCCAGTTGCCAGATCGGCGTGACGATCCCGATCGACGTGGCCGGTGTGCCGGGTCGCTCGCGCTCCCAGGCGGCCACGATGTCCTGCGCGCGGTGCGCGGCCGGCGCCCCGGACCCGCCGTCTTCGAACTCGCCCTCGTCACGCCCGGATCGAGGGTCGGGGTCTCTTGCCACAGTCTCTCCAGATGGATACGTTTAGCTCTAAATTTAGACCTCAACGGAATATTCGGAGCTCAGCTTATGACACGCACCATCCTGATCACCGGTGGCGGCACGGGCATCGGCCGCGCGGCCGCCCGGCACTTCGCCGAGGACGGCGGGGCCGTGATCGTCACCGGCCGCCGCCCCGAACCGCTCGACAGGCTGGCGGAGGAGATCGGCGTACGCGCCCTGGTGTGCGACCACACCAAGCCGGAGGCGCTCACCAAGCTGCTCTCAAAACTGCCGGAGCGCATCGACGTCCTGGTGAACAACGCGGGCGGGAACACCGACTTCGACACCGCCGGGCCGACGGACCTCGCCTCCTACGCGCAGGCCTTCCGCGCCAACCTGGACGCGAACCTCGTCGGCGCGGCACTGACCACGAGGGCCCTGGACGAGCGGCTCGCGGAGGGCGGAGCCGTCGTGCACGTCGGGTCGATCGCCGCCGCCCTGGGCTCCGGATCCGGGGCGTACGGCGCCGCCAAGGCCGGGCTCCACGTCTGGAACCTCGACCTCGCTCGCGCGCTGGGCCCGCGTGGCATCACCGCCAACGTCGTCGCACCCGGCTACATCGCCGACACCGAGTTCTTCCGGAACCACCTGGCCGACGAGCGGCGCGAGCAGCTCGTGGCGGACACCTCGACGGGCCGCGCAGGATCGCCCGAGGACGTCGCGGGCACGATCGCCTTCCTCGCGTCGCCCGCGGCACGGCACATCACCGGCCAGGTGCTGCACGTCAACGGAGGCGCACACACGACGCATTGAGCCCACGGCAGGGGCGGTCCGCGCCCCCTGCCCGGCGAGCCTCCGGGTACCCGCCTGAACCGTCGTGCCCCTCGAAGTGCTCATGCCCCCTAAGATCCGGCTCTTGAGATGCCGCCGCCATGTTTGTGGTGGCCGCTCCGCTGATGCCCGCCGGGTATCCGGCCGGGGCTCCCCGGCCGTCCTTGTCGTCCTTGCCGGTCGAGGGCGGCGCGGTGCTGCGCCCGTGGCTGTTGCGGGACGCCGCTGCCGTCGTGAAGGCGTTCCAGGACCCGGACCTTTGCTGATGGCTGGCACGACATGCATCTCCACACACGCGTCCGATAGCGGCACGGTACTCTCCGGCGTGTGACGAGCGGTGGCGATCGTGAGGCCCAGGTGAACCGGCTGTGGGGTGCCGTTTGCGCCTTCAACGGGATCTTCCTTCTCCTGTGGGCGCTCTCCTGGGTCCATGCGAGCATCGACAATGAGGACCTGCACAATCGCTGCGCAGATCTGCACACGTCCCGCTTCCCCTTCGAGAAATCGTGCACGTATGAGGACGGAACCGTCGCGGGCGCGAACAGCGAGCTCTTCGAAGGGGTCTTCTTCGGGTCGATGGCTGCCGGAGTGGTGAGCCTGGGTGCCGCGTTCGTGATCGAGGGCGTCCGGAGGAAGTAGTCCAGGGCCCGCACCCCGTAGGGCTGTTGTCGTGGGCTCAGAAGAAGCGGGACACGCGTCCGCCCTTCGGGTCTCGACCCTGCTCTGCTGGGACTCCGTCACGGACGAGGACCTCGACGACCCGTCCGACGGGCCGGGCGTCGTCGATGTGGCGCTCGACGACGACGAGATCAACCGCGGCGCCGACAGGGACTCCAACGCCCGCTGCCAGAAGGCACTGGCACGCCTCGCCCGTCGCGGCCGCCCTGCGCGTGGAGTGCCTCAAGAGCGTGGCCGTCCTCATGGCCGAGTGACTTCGGCATGCCCGAGTGACTTCGGCATGGCCGAGCGGCTCCGTATCCCCATCCCCGAGTGAGGTGAACTGGTGTGCGCAGCATTACTGTTGGGGCCTAAATTGTGCGCTGAACAGCTCTACGCCTCGGTGAAAGACGGACCCCCCTCATGACCGACCACGCCACGACGCCGGACCCCTCGGCGCAGCAGAAGATCGACACATCGGTGCCGCACTCGGCCCGGATCTGGAACTACTGGCTGGGCGGGAAGGACAACTACCCCGTGGACGAGGCGGCCGGTGACGCGTACAGCGCGGTCTTCCCCGGCATCGTCACCGTCGCCCGCAGCAGCCGTGCCTTCCTGCGCCGCAACATCACCCACCTGATCACCGAGGCGGGCATCCGCCAGTTCCTGGACATCGGGACCGGCCTGCCGACCGTGGACAACACCCACGAGGTCGCCCAACGGCTCGCCCCGCAGGCCAAGATCGTCTACGTCGACCACGACCCCATGGTCCTCACGCACGCGCGGGCCCTGCTCACGTCCACCCCCGAGGGGGCGACCGCCTACGTCGACGCCGATCTCTCCGACCCCGACCGCATCCTGGCGGCCGCCGCCGAGACGCTGGACCTCAGCCGTCCCACCGCGTTGATCCTCAGCAACATCCTGGGGCACATCGCCGACTACGACCGGGCGCGCGCCATCGTGACCCGGCTGATGGACGGACTGCCGTCCGGCAGCTACCTCTCGGTCAACGACGGCTCACGAGGCACCGACGCCGGCTACGAACAGGCCCAGGACACCTACAACGAGTCCGGCGCCGTCCCCTACTTCCTACGCCCCGTCGACCAGATCGCGGCGTTCTTCGACGGCCTGGAACTCCTGGACCCCGGGGGCGTCTCGGTGCCCTTCTGGCGCCCCGAGCCCGGCTCCCCCGCCGCGGAGCCCATCGGCGAACACGGCGGTCTCGCCCGCAAGCCGTGACCTTCCGACGGGCGAGACCGGTCGCCCTCTCGCCCGTCGGCGCGTCACTCCTGTCACCCGTCGACGCGCCCGCGCCGACGGGTCAGACCGTGCCGAGGTCCGACGCGTACCAGTGCTCGGGCCGCAGGTAGTACACGGCGTGCTCGCCGTGCTCCTTGGCGGCGAACTCCACGTATCCGTCGACCTTGTCGGCCGGCAGATAGCGCGCCGAGATCTCCCGCAGCTTCTCCAAGGTCCCGTCCTCGGTGCGGACCACGGGGCCCTCCACGGACACGTATCGAATGGTCGGCTCCAGGCGGTCCACCATCAGCGAGAACCGTCCGGCGGCCTCGATCAGCCGACCCTTCTTGGAGTGGCGGCCGGTCAGCACCCACAGCTCGCCGCCCGGGGTGTACTGGTACCAGATCGGCAGCGTGAGCGGGCCGCGTCCCTCGCCCGCGTCCACGGCAAGTGCTCCGATGTGCGGTTCGGCCAGGAACAGTTCACGCTCTTCCACGCTGAGGGCCATGCGAATCTCCTTCTGCGACACGTGCGGTCACGTGCGGTGCGGGACGCGCGACGCGGGACCGGCGATGCGGCTGATCGGCGACGCCACCTGACGTGACCCTCAACCCGCCCTCCCACGGCGGATATTCCTCGCGCGGCCGCCTGCCGTCCGCCGCGTGATCCATTCACTCCTTCGAGTGGCAAAGGGGAGGCCGTCGGAGAGTCTCCGGGACAGTTCGAGACCCTGGGCAGGAGTCATTGTGCGCGCAGGGGGCGCCGAGGGCAGAGGGCAGGGGGGCAGTCATGGGGAAAGCGGTCGCCTTGAGCGACGGGAATCCGTTGATACGTGACGCCTTCGGCGCCCGACGCCGGGCCCTGCCCGCGCGTCTCCTTTCGTCGCGGCTCTGAGGCCGCACACGTCCGAGGCTCGGTGCCACGCACTTCGGGACAGTCCGTTCGCGTCCGTTCGCCGCCACGCCTCGTGCCGACAGCCGCGGAGATCCACCGCTGATTCCGCTGCCGCCGTCGCTTCCGTGTCGGTCGAGGGACGGATCCACGCTCCGAGAGTTTCCTGACCCGCTCGACGGGAGAGACCCATGGCCGCGTCCCCATCGCCCGAGCCGTACCGGCTGCTGCGGGCGACCGATCTGCTGGACCTGCACTTCGCCTTCCTGGGGCTGCGCCTGGAGCGCCCCCTGCTCGGCCCACGACGGCTGGTGCGCAAGGACCCCGCCCAACCTGCCTTCCTCGTGGTCACTTTCGGCCCGCAGCACGTCGCCGAACAGGCCTTCTTCGAAGTGAGCCCCGGTCTGCCGGCCCCGGGAACACCGGCCGCGGGCGCCGCGCCCGCCGGCAGCGAGCCGCACAAACCGCCCCCGGTCGCGTCCCGCGTCGGCGGCCGCAGCCTCCTGGTGTTCGCCGTCGCCGCCGAAGACATCATCGAGTACACCGAGTCCGGCCTGCTCACAGCCATGCGGACCCTTCCGCTCCGGGTGGTGGACGCCGCTCGGGAACCCGCGTCGGCGGCCCGGCTCACCCAGGCCATGGGCGGCCCCTCCTCCCCCGGCTCCTCCCCCGACGTGTTCCAGGCGCTGCGCCTGGCCCGCACGACGGCGGTCCTGGCCGCGCGGCACGGAGCACACGGGCCTGTGGCCGCGGGGCTGCTGCGCGCCACGTCCGCACCGGGCGCCTCCGAGGCCGAAGCCACACACGCCAGTGCCGCCCCCGGCCCGGAGAACCCCCTGGCCGACGCCGCCGACCCCCGCACCGCCATCGAACTGCCCTACCGCCTGCTCCTCTCCCCTCCCCGGACGGCCACTTGGACGCACAGCACCGCGCTGCCCGACCCGGACGACCGGATCGAGCTCTGGCACACCCGGATGCCCGCGGGTCCGGCCCGCGCGGTGTGGACCCGCGATCCCGGCTTCGACCCGGCCGACCCGCACCCTCTGCCCGCGGGCGGCGGCGAGTTCACCATGGCCCTGGACCCCAAGGACCGGTCCTCGGTGGTGCACCTGAGCTCGAACCCCAATCTGCCGGACGGCTTCACGCCAACGCCGATCGACGTCGACCACCTCGTGCTGTCCGCCATGGGCGGCTGGCTCGACTCCTTCGGCCGCTGGGACCGTCCCCCGACCGGCTTCGACATCACGCAGTGGCGCCACCGCGCCGCTCTGGGCCGCGATCACTACGTACGCGTGATGTACCGAGGCAGGCTCTGGCCGTTCGGGCACCTGGCCGATCTGGTCAAGGTCACCGAGCGCAAGTTCGACCACGGCCGCCCGGACAACGCCGCCTATCTCAACCAGCGGTTCTTCATCATGGTGCGCGAACCGGTGCGCGCCTATGGCGCCCCGGAGGACAACGACGACCAGAAGCGGCTGCGCCGGCTCTTCCCCTTCACCAGCGTCCGGCTGCTCACCCTGGTCACGCCGGATCTGGAGCAGCCGGTGACGATCCCGGGGCTTTCGGCGATCGGCGGCCAGCCCGACGAGAAGCTCGCCTTCTTTCCGGTGTCCGCCACCGAGGATCCGTTCCAGTTCCAGGTGAGCATGGTCGATCTCGACGGACGCCTCCTGGAGTTCCGTACGCCGATGGCCTTCGTGGGCAAGCTGGTGCACGAGAACAAGGCCGACGTGCGAGCCATCGTCGAGTACTACCGCACGCTCGTCCCCGAACCGACCCCGCAGCCGCCGGACCTCGGCAGTCCGAATGTCAGGCGGGCCGTCGCGGACGTACGCGGCCAGTCCATCGCCTACGCCCCGAGCCGCAAGCCCGGCGACACGTCGCTCTCCACCGGGCAGCTGGTCTGGGGCGCCGTGACCACCGAGGCCATCCTCGGCCTGGACCCCACCGATCACCCCCGGTTCCTGCCGACGGTGCGCTGGGCGCGGGCCGTGATCCCCGCGCTCTGCCAGTTCGGCAGCGGCTTCGGCGGTGATCAGCCGCAGTCGGTGTTCTATCCCGAGCCGTATGTGCGGGACGCCTTCACCGAGGCGAACAAGGGGCAGGTCTTCGTCGAACTGGCCGCGCCCTTCGATCTGACCTTCCGGGGCGGCGGCCAGAGTGCCGGAGCGCTCGCCCAGCCGAACTTCCCGGTCGCCGGTCTCTCCCGGCTCACCGGGCCGGTCGCCGCCACCCCGGCCAGCGCGCTCACCGGCCGAGCGGGCGGCGACGCCGACGACAAGTGGGCCAAGCTCGCCCGGGGCAGGTTCAACCCCCTGGACTACTTCGGCGAGTTGGCCGGGGCGAAGCTGTTCGGGATGTTCCCGCTCACCGAGATCCTGAGCGAGATCGGCCTCGACAACCTCAAGGCCCCGAACTTCTTCACCGCGACGGTCGACGCCGTCACGGGATTCCTCGGCGACCTGCGGGGACTGCGCGATCTGCTCGCCTCCGTGGAGGAACAGTTCCCGGAGACGGTGGACCTGGTCATCCGCGCGACCGACGCGGCGGCGGTCTTCGCGCAGACCCTGGTCGACTACATCACCAGCCAGCTGGAGGGCTCGCCGGACCTCACCACCATCGAAGAGGTCGACAACGCCTTCAGGGCCTTCTCCGACGCCCTGACCGCGCTGCGCCTCGGCCTGCCCGCCGCGGTGGACGCCGGAGTGCGGCAGTTGCTCACCCGGATCGCGGAGCTGTCCGCCACCTGGGAGAGCACCGCCGGACAGGCGCTCGCGCTGAAGAAGGCGGTCGAACTCGCCGCCCTCGGAGCCAAGTTGCCTGACGTCGTCAACTCCCGCCTGCAGTGGCAGCCCGACATCAAGGCCTGGACACCGGGCGAGCCGACGCCGACCGACCCGGAGCACGCCGTGTTCTGGCCGATCGGCAAGCTGACGCTGGTCACCGACCTGCGCGGATCGCTGCGCCCGGACGTCAGCCAGGCCGCGGACGTCACCTGCACCCTGGGCAAGTTCGACCTGCGCATGGTCCCGGGCTTCGACGCGGTCGTGCTGCACTTCGACGAGATCCGCTTCACCATGCGCGCCGGGCAGAAACCGGACGTGGCGGTGAAGTTCGGCGGCGTCGACTTCGTCGGCAACCTCGACTTCGTCCAGACCCTGCGCAACATCATCCCGCTCGACGGATTCAGCGACCCCCCGGCGATCACGGTCGACGGCTCCGGCATCCACGCGAACTACTCCATGAGTTGCCGAACGCGGCGGTCGGCGTCTTCAGCCTGGAGAACCTCTCGCTCAACGCCGCGCTGTCGGTCCCGTTCATCGGCGACACCCCGCTGCAGGCCGGATTCGCCTTCTGCCGCAGGGAGGCACCCTTCCGCCTCACGGTGTCGATGCTGGGCGGCGGGGGCTACTTCGGGATCGTCCTCAACCCCCGGCAGATCGCCGTCCTGGACGCCGCCATCGAGTTCGGGGCCGCCGTGTCGATGAACTTCGGCGTGGCCAGCGGAAGTCTGTCGGTGATGGCCGGCATCTACTTCCGGCTGGACCTGGCCCAGGACAGCGTCACGCTCGTCGGTTATCTGCGGGCGCGCGGCGAGGTCGACGTCCTCGGCATCGTCTCCGCCTCCATCGAGCTCTACATGGAGCTGGGCTACAAGGACGGCTACGCCATCGGCCGGGCCAGCCTGACCATCAGCATCGAGATCGGCTTCTTCGAGACGCCGGTGACGATCCACTGCGAGAAGAAGTTCGCCGGCAGCGGGGCCCGCTCCGCCGCGTTCGCCGCGGGCGAGGAGCCCCCGGCCATCGCCCCGCCCTCGTTCGTCGACCTCATGTCGCCGTACGACGATCCGGTGACCGGCGCCCGCATCGACCCGGTCTTCGACTACTGCACGGCCTTCGCGGAGGTGGACTGACCATGGACGGCATCCGATGGACCGTGCTTCCCGACGGCGTCGTCGACGCGGGCACCGTGCGCGTGTCCGTGCTCGTCAGCCCCAGCCTGACCGGGATCGGCACGCTCGGGCAGTCCGCGTACTTCGCCCGCTGGCCCGAGCGGCTCGCCGCGCTGCTGCCCGCGCTCTGGCTGCGGTTCGACGGCCCGCAGGGCCCTCTCGCCAAGGAGCTTCGGCCGACGGGCCGCTACCCTGCCGCCGATCTCACCCTGTGGCGGACCCTGTTCGACGACAGCACCTTCGTCCGGCCGCAGACACCGCCGACGGCCTTCGGGGCACAGGAGCGGCGCACCCTGCGCTCCTACCCGGGCAAGCTGGTGCACGACGAGGTGACGGGGCTGTACGAGGCGGTCGCGGTGTACACGACCGAGAGCAGGCTGCGTACCGAATGGGCCCGTGAGGAGCGGCTGTTGTGCGAGGAGCCGCCCACCGACCACCGCGGCTGGGAGCTGCCCGCGCTGTTCCGGGTGACGGACATGCTCTCCGAGCGGGTGCTCGAACTCGGCCGGAACGTGCAGGCCGGTTACGAGATCCTGGAGGACGCCCTCAACCCCCGCGGGGTCGCCGCGGCCGACGAGGGCAACGAACCCCGCTGCATGAACCGTCGCAGCGGCGCGTACACCGGCGAGAACAAACGCCTGCTGCCGCTCGCCGAGGCCGCGCGGTTCTACGACCGGGGCGAGGCTCCCGAGACCCTCGCCGAGGAGCCACCGCACCGGATCGACTTCCACGAGGCCTGCGGTCTGCTGGGTGACTATCCGGAGCTGCAGCGCAGGTTCGGGCTCGTCCTCGACCTGAGCTTCGCGATGCCCGCCGGAGTGGCCGACGGATCGAAGGTGCGCGTCCACTTCGACGACCGCATCCCCGAGGCGGAGACACTGAACGCCCCGGGCAGCTGCCCCTGGACGAAGGTCCGGTACACGCCGGGCAGTGTCTTCGAGGCCTCCGTCGGCGACAGTACGGTCATCTCCGGGCGCATGCTCGACCTCGCCGACCCCGAGATCTGGCACCTCACCGAGCTCGACGTGGACGGCGCCGCCCTCAAACACGTCGACTACGCCCGCACGATCGACACCCTGAGCAACGGAAACCTGCCCTCGGGCACCGAGTCGGTGGCCCACCTGGTGTCGGGCACCGGCACACCGGCGGCCCGCGGGGCAGGGATCACGCTCCTGCACAGCGACCACGACCGACATCTGGCCGGGCGCATCGGCGCCGACGTGGATCGTCAAGTAACGCCCGCTGAAGCGGAGTTGACCGCCATCGACCTGCTGCGCGGCTACCGCGTGGACATCGGCGTCGTCGACCCGGCCACCGGCCGCGTCACGCAGTGGCGGTCGGTGCTGCGCCGCCGCGGCCGCTACACCGTGCGCAGGCCGGGCCGGCAGCCCGTCGAGATCCAGGTCCGCCCCGACGAGGGCCTGGTGCGGGCCAGCGCGGTCACCACCGACGCCGCCGACGACCGCCAGCTGTACGGGCACCAGGCCGTGCTGAGCTGGCACGGCTGGAGCCTCGCGGCGCCTCGGCCGGGACGCACCATCGGCCTGGCGGACCAGCCGGAGGCGCCCGCACCGCCGGTGTCGCCGGACGTGCCCCTGGACACCAAGTTCACCGCGGAGCCCGGCTCGCTGCCCGCGCTGCGCTACGGCCGGACCTACCGGATGCGGGCGAGGACCGTTGACCTGGCAGGCAACGGCCTCGACCACACGGCGAGCACTCCGGGCGCCGTCCACTCCGAACCGATCACCTACGGCCGCTGGGAGCCGGTGCCCCAGCCGGTGGTGGTACCGCTCCTGCCGTTCAACGAAGGCGAGTCCACCGAGCGCCTGGTCATCCGCAGCACCGTCACCGACGACGGCCGGTCGATCTCCACCGACGAGTACGCCCTGCGGCGCTCGGACGTCCCCGACCACGGCGCCCGCTCGGAGGTCGACGGTCTCGACCGGCGCTACAAACCGATCGCGGAGCGGCACGTGGCGCCGCCGAAGACCGCCCTGCAGATGGCCGAGGAGCACGGCGTGTTCGACGCCGCCTTCGGCGCGGACAAGCCCGACGAGGTCCGTGAGGAGTACGTCGCCGTCGCGTCCCGCGAATCGGGTTCCTTCCTGGACACCACGGTGCGGGAACCCGAGTGGCCCTACCGCGAGCACGATCTGCTGCGGGAGGACGACATCCACGTCGCCAAGCACAACGTGCACGACCCGCTGCCGCTCACTCAGCTGCCCCTCCCCCGGCGCGGCGCCGAGCTGCGGCAGGGCGAGTTCGTGGTGCACAGCGCCGACCAGCTGCTCCTGCCCTATCTCCCGGATGTGCTTGCCGAGGGCGTGATGCTGCGTGGCCTGCCCGGCGACACGGAGAACCGCAAGATCCCCTTCCCCGGCCCGTGGCCGCAGGCCAAGCCCTTCAAGATCCGTATCAAGGAGGGCGACCAGGAGCCGCGCTGGCGCGACGGTCTCGTCGAGCGCGTCCTGGAGGTGTTCCTGACCAAGGGCCAGATCGCCCCCGTCCGCCTGAGTTGCTACGTGGATCCGGGGAAGCTGCCGCTGCTACGGCAGTGGAGTCTGCTCACCTCCTCCTCGTTCTGGGCGGACCTGCCCGCCGCGGACAAGGCGTTCGTGACGCGGGCGAGCGCCGACGGGGAGAACTGGATGCTCACGCCGTGGGTGGAACTGACGCTGGTCCACGCGGTCGAGAAGCCCGTACTGCGCCCCGCGCTGGCCGAGTTGGCGAGCGAACGCACCGCCGAGCAGACCGCCGCGCGGCTCACCGGGCAGCTGGCCGGCCACTCCGAGAGCAGCGGGCACGTCGAGCTGGACGCGCACTGGAGCGAGTGGCTGGACGACGTCACCCAGGAGGCGCCCAGCCGCATCGAGGGGCACACACACCTGGAGGACATCACCCTGGCCTATGGCGTGGACGAGGAACAGATCGCCCGCACCCACGAGTTCGGGGACACCCGGCACCGCAACGTCCGCTACACACCGACCGCCGTCACACGGTTCCGCGAGTACTTCCACCCCACGCTCACCGAGGACCGGGCCAACGTCACCCGGATCGGCCCGACCGCCGCTCCCCTGCCGGTGCCCAGTTCACGCAGGCCCGAGCCGCCGGCGGTGGCCTACACCGTCCCGACCTTCCGCCGGCGGCGTTCCGTCGACGAAGAACAGAACACCGTCACCCAGCAGCGCCGCTCCGCAGGCCTGCGCGTCTACCTCAACCGGCCGTGGTTCTCCTCGGGAGACGACGAGATGCTCGCGGTGATCCTGGATCCGGTCGGCACGACCCTGCCCGACGCCCAGGCCACCCGCTGGGGCGTGGACCCCGTCTGGGCCGACACCACGGTCCTGCCCGCCCCGAAGGCCGCACACTTCCCGAACGCGGCGAAGAGCCTGACAGGGCTGCGTCTCGCGGAGTCCCCGGATTCCGCACCGGTGTCGGTCGACGCCGTGGCCTTCGCGCCGGCGTACCACCCGGAGAGGCGCCTTTGGTACGTCGACATCGACGTGGACTTCGGGAGCACGGCCGTCGCCGGGACGTCCTACTTCCCGTACGTACGCCTCGCCCTGGCCCGCTACCAGCCGTACTCGGTCGACCCGCTGCACCTCTCGAAGGTCGAGCGCGCGGAGTTCGCACAGCTGGTCCCGCCCCGCTCGATCACCGGCCACCGCGACGGCGACCGGCTCACCCTCCGGATGACCGGCCCGGCGACGTACAACGAACTCGGTGAGCTCAGCGGCACCGGCGCGACCGCCGCGGCCGCGAGTAGGCGGGTCGCCGTGAGCCTGCAGAGCCGGGCGAACCTCCAGACCGACGAGATGGACTGGAAGCCGCTGGGCACACCGGTGGAGCTCACCTGCCGTCCGGAGGGCGGCGGATTCGCGTGGAGCGGTGGGATCGCGGCGCCGGACGGGCAGTTGCTGACGTCGTACCGCCTCCTGGTGCAGGAGTACGAGCTGTACCGCACCGACAAGGACACGGCCACGGACACGGCCACCGTGAACGGCACCGAGGTGCCCGCGGCCCGGCGTCTGGTGCATGCCGACTACTTCGGACTGAGCGTGGGTCTGCTCGGCCGGGTCGACTTCGAGCTCTAGGAGTTCACGATGTCACGACGACCGTTCGTGTACGGCCTGATGGCAATGGTCCTTGCCCTTGCGTGGTCGTCACCCGCGTCCGGCGCCCCGGCGAGCAGGCACAACGACCCGCAGCCGCACCGTGGTGGCGCCGAGTACCACGTCACTGTCAGCGGCAGGACGTACGCCTGTTCCTCGGGGTTCGCCGTGCGCAGGGTCGAGGACGGCAAGCGCGCCATGACCACCGCCGGGCACTGCCCCAGTGCCGTGTCGGGCCTGGAGACGACCTCGGGAGAGTTCCGGTTCGGCACGTTCGTCAAGGCCGTCGACAACGAAAAGGTGGATGCCGCGCTGATCAGCGGCACCCGCGTCAAACCGCAGGTGTACGCGCCGACCCTGTGGACCGACGGCGGCCCTCCCGGCACGCCGGTGGCCCGCCGGGTGCTCGGGAAGGCCGACGGGCCGGTCGTCGGCCAGTCCGTGTGTGTCAGCGGGAAGGTGACCAAGCTGGTCTGCGGCATCGAGGTGAAGTCGCTGACCGACGGCGAATCGTGCGAGGACGATCCGGTGGAGATCTGCACACGCGGTCTGGTCCGTGCGGAGAAGCCGAACGTGAACATCGTGCACGAAGGCGACTCCGGCGCCCCGGTGTTCGTCCCGATCGACACGGAGATCGACGGTCACAAGGTGTACGGCGCCATGCTCGTCGGCGGTGGCCCCACCGGCTCGGAGCCGGGTGCCCCGGAGGACATCGTGACGTTCCACTCCGTGAAGCAGGTCGAATGCGCCCTCAAGGCAAGGGTGTTGACGACCGCCGAGGCGGAGTCGGGCGACACGACTCCGCCACCGCACCGTCCGGACTGCGATCCGGCTCCCGAAGGCGGGTGAACGCTGTCAGGCCGACGGCCCCGGAGCGGCCACAGCGCGGGCGAGCGCCGTGCGGAGCAGGGCGTTGACCGCCGCGGGCCGCTCCTGGTGAGGCATGTGGCCCGCGTCCTCGATCACGTGGAGCTCGCCGTGCGGGGCCAGCGCGGCGAGCTCCCCGGAGACCTCCACGGGGATCTGGGAGTCGAGCAGGCCGTGCACGAAGAGCGCGGGCACCCGCAGCAGACCGAGCGTCTCGCGCGGGTCGTGCGACGCGGCGTCGGTCAGCAACTCGTCGATGTGCGTGCCCGATCGGTGGATCTGCCGGATCGTCTCCGCGGCAAGGTCCGGGTCCGCGTCGGGGCCGAACCACTCGGGGACCCATCCCGCCAGGGTGGCCGCGCGGTCGGTGGCGAGGCTCGTGCGCATGGCACGCAGCGTGTCGGCCATGCCGAGGGTCGGCCAGTGGCCCGAGCCGTCGACGGAGACCACTCCCGCCACGCGGTCCGGTGCCTGGATCGCCGCCTCCAGGGCGTAGGCCGCCCCGATGGAACTGCCCACCAACAGGGCCCCGTCCAGGGCCAGTACGTCCATCAGCGCGAGGATGTCCGCGACGTTGGCCGCCAGGGTGTTACCGGTGGCCGGACGGTCGCTGCGGCCGCACCCGCGCCAGTCCACGGTCACGACGCGGTGGTCCGTCTCCAGGTCGGCGACCTGGGCGTCCCACGCCCGACCGCTGGTGCCCCAGCCGTGCAGGAACAGCACGGGCGCCCCGGTCCCTCCGTCGGTGTGGAACAGCCGGATCCCGTTCACGGTGGCGTGCGGCATGGTGGATCTCCTCGTCTCCTTCGTGCCGCCGCTGTGATCGCGGCGGCGTCCGGAGCCAGTTGACCCCGGCGCCTCGTCCCGACCAAGGTCCACTCCACTCGTACACTCATCAAGAATCGTGATGAATACGGGGCGTGCGGAACGTGCGGGGCGCACGACACGTGCGGGTCGAGTGGGAGCTGGTGGGGATGGAACTGCGGCAGGTCCGCTACTTCGTGGCGGTCGCCGAGGAACTGCACTTCGGGCGGGCCGCCGAGCGGCTGCACATCGTCCAGCCGACGGTCAGCCAGCAGATCCGGCGCCTGGAGCGCGAACTCTCCCTCGACCTCTTCGACCGCACCACCCGCCAGGTCACGCTCACCCCCGCCGGTGCGGCCTTCCTGCCCCACGCCCGCGCCGTCCTGGCCGCGCACCACGCGGCGCTGGACGCGATGGCCGACCTCCGCGCCGACGAGGAGTCGGTGCTGCGCATCGGCACCAGCGTCGGCCTGGGCGCCCACCTGGAGCGCGTCCTCGCCGCGCTCGCCGAGCAGGCCCCCGGCGTCACGGTGGAGTTGGTGAGCTCCCCGGCCGCCGCGCGGCTCAAGGCCGTCCGTGACGGCGAGCTGGACGCGGCGTTCGTCCGCGGCCGGGCGCACGGCCCTGGCCTCGGCCTCGGCCTCGATCTCGTCCCTGTCTGGCGGGACCCGCTCGTCGTGGCCCTGCCTGCGGCCCATCCGCTGGCCGCCCTCCCCGAGGTCCCGCTCGCCGAGCTGGCCGGGATGCCGTTGCGCCTCGTGCCTCGCGAGGCCAATCCGCACCTCGTCGACCTGCTCGTCGGGGCGTGCGCGGACGCCGGGTTCGAACCGGTTCAGGGGCCCGAGTTCACCACCGATCAGGACACCTTGGCTGCCATCGCGACCGGCGAGCCGAGCTGGACGGTCTTCTATGCCGCCCACACCCACTACCTGCCGAGCGGCCGCGCCGTCTTCCGCCCGTTCGCCCCACCGGTCCCGAGCGCCGAGACCTTCCTGGCCGTCCATCCGGCCACACCCGCACGCCGCCTCGCCCCGCTGCTCGGGGCCTGCCGGAACGAGGCGGCGTGCGACCGGTGATCAGGCGGCGGCGCGGACGGTGATCACACGGCCGCCGGTGCCGGTCCCACGAGTTCGCTCAGGACGTCCTCCATGGTCACGAAGCCCAGGACGGCCCCTGTCTCACCGGTGACGGCGGCGAGGTGGCTGTCCATGGCCCGCAGCGCGGTGAGGGTGTCGTCCAGCGGGGTGTCGATGCGGACGTGGGTGACGGGGTGCGGGGCGTCGGCCGGGAAGGGCCGGTCACGGTCGGCGACGCCGAGGGTGTCCTTGATGTGGAGGTAGCCGAGGAGCGCCCCGTGCGGTCCGGTGACCGGGAATCGGGAGTAACCCGCCCGGGCAGCCACCCGCTCCAACTGGGCCGGGGTGACGGTGTGTTCGACGGTACGCATCCTCGCCGCGGGGACGATGATCTCGCCGACCGGCCGCGTGCCCAGCTCCAGCGCGTCCCGCAGACGCTCCCCGTCGGCCGCCGAGAGCAGTCCGGCCTGGCTGGAGTCGACGACCATGCGGGCGAGCTGGTCGTCGGTGAAGACGGACTCGACCTCGTCCTTGGGCTCCACCCGCAGCAGCTTCAGGAGGGCGTTGGCGAAGGCGTTGATGCCGAAGACCAGCGGCCTGACGGCGCGGGTGAGGGCCACCAGAGGAGGGCCGAGCAGCAGGGCCGTCCGCGCGGGTGCGGCGAGCGCGATGTTCTTCGGGATCATCTCGCCGATCAGCATGTGCAGATATGTGGCCACGGCCAGCGCGATGACGAACGCGATCGGGTGGACGAGCGCGTGCGGCACGTGCGCGGCCTCGAAGGCGGGCTCCATCAGGTGGGCGATGGCCGGTTCGGCGACCGCGCCGAGCACCAACGAGGAGGCGGTGATGCCGAGTTGGGCGGTGGCCATCATGGCGGAGATGTGCTCGATGCCCCACAGGGTGATGCGGGCGCGCCGGTTCCCTTCCGTGGCGCGGGGCTCGATCTGGCTGCGGCGTACGGAGATCAGGGCGAACTCGGCGCCGACGAAGAACGCGTTGGTCAGCAGGGTCAGGGCCCCGATGACGAGCTGCAGCGTGGTCATCGGACCGCTTCCTCGCTCTCGTGCCGCTGCCCCGGGAGCGGGGCGGGCTCGGTGATCAGTACCCGGTCGGCGCGGTGGTGCTCGACGTCGAGGACGTCCAGGCGCCAGCCGCCTTCGAGTTCGAGGCTGTCGCCCTCGGCGGGGATGCGGGACAGGAGGGTGGCGACGAGTCCGGCCACGGTCTCGTACGGCCCTTCGGGCGCCCGGAGCCCTATGGCGGCGAGCCGGCCGACACGGACGCCGCCGTCCGCCTCCCAGGCGGCACGGCCGCCCTCGACCGCGCCGGCGGGCAGCAGGTCGGGAACCTCCATGGGGTCGTGCTCGTCGCGGACTTCGCCGACGACTTCCTCGACGATGTCCTCCACGGTGGCGACCCCGGCGGTGCCGCCGTACTCGTCGACGATCACCGCCATGGTGCGGGTGGCCCGCAGCCGCTCCAGGAGGCGGTCGGCGGAGAGGCTGTCGGGCACCAGGAGCGGCTCGGTGGCCAGTTCGGTGACCGGCGTGACGGCCCGCTCGCCCGGCTCCAGTGCGAGGACGTCACGGATGTGGACGGTTCCGATGACCTCGTCGAGGCTGTCGCGGTAGACGGGGAAGCGGGACAGGCCCGTCGCGTACGTGAGGTTCGCCGCGTCGGCGGCCGTGGCGTGCGCCTCCAGGGCGCGGACGTCGACGCGCGGGGTCATCACGTTCTGGGCCGTCAGCTCGCCCAAGTGCAGGGTGCGTACGAAGAGTTCGGCGGAGTCCGCCTCGATGGCGCCCTCGGCGGCCGACCGCTGGGCGAGGGCGACGAGTTCCTCGGGGGTGCGCGCGGAGGCCAGCTCCTCGGCGGGCTCCAGGCCGAAGCGGCGTACGACATGGTTGGCGGTGTTGTTCAGATGCCTGATGAAGGGCGCGAAGGCGGCGGTGAAGCCGCGCTGCGGCCCGGCCACCACCTTGGCCACGGCCAGCGGACGGGAGATCGCCCAGTTCTTGGGGACCAGTTCGCCGATGACCATCAGGACCACCGTGGAGAGGACCACCCCGAGGACGGTCGCCACCGACGACGCGGCCCCGCCGAGCCCGGCCGCCTCCAGCGGGCCACGGAGCAGTGTGGCGAGGGACGGCTCGGCGAGCATGCCGATCACTAGTGAGGTGACGGTGATGCCCAGTTGGGCGCCGGACAGTTGGAAGGTGAGGCGCCGCACGGCCTTCAGGGCTCCGCCGGCACCTCGCTCCCCCGCGTCGGCGGCGCGTTCGAGATCGCCGCGCTCGACCGTGGTCAGGGAGAACTCTGCCGCGACGAACAGGGCGCAGGCCAGGGTCAGGAGCAGGGCGAGGAACAACAGCAGGAGCTCGGTCACCGCGCCACCCCCGTTCCCTCACGCACTGGTCGCGGGCAGGGAGTGGCACGGCTGGTACTGGGAGGCTCACCCATCGCGGGTCTTGGGCCCCTTCTCGCTCGGGAGGGCCGTGGTGCCCTCGCCCACATCGTAAAAGAACGACAAAGCAGCCTGGTCAAGTGGCCTGCGCATGACCGGTGAACGGATCAGGCCGGTGCTGGACCCGGCGCCGGCGAGGTGGAGACGATGAGATGGTCGACGACGTCGGCGAGACTGTCCCGGCGTCGGTAGGCGGCGCGTTGTCGATGGGCCCCATTGCCGGCGGAGCGCAGTCGTGACCACCCTGCGCGGACCAGCTCCAGGTCCCCGTAGTGCCGCAGGGCCGGCTGGATCCATGCCAGGAGCTGTTCGACGCGCGAGGCAACGGGGATCAGGCGGCTGGTGGGCAGTTCGACGCTGACCCCGGACAGACCGTCGCGCGCCGCCCGCCAGCAGGCCGCGCGCAGGAGCTCAGGACGCGGACGCGGCGACGCCTCCCCCGCCACCACGGCCTGCAGCGTCGTCGCGACCATGGCTCTGACGATCGCGGAGGCCAGGAGCGTCTCGTCGGCGGTGGCGGCGGCGTCGGGCACCCGGATCTCCAGGGTCGGCACATGACTGGAGGGCCTGATGTCCCAGTAGAGACCCCGGATGTCGATGGCGGCGCCGGTCTCGATGATCCGCCCGGCGAGCTCCTCGAAGTGCGCCGGGGATTCGAAGTACGGCGGCGGTCCGCCGACGGGCCAGCGCGCCATGGCCATCGTGCGCCAGCTCGCATAGCCGGTGTCCTGCCCCGTCCAGTAGGGCGAGTTGCCGAGGAGGGCGATCAGGACGGGTATCCAGGGCCGCAGATGATTGCTGACCTGGAGGGCCCTGGCCAGGTCCGGTACCCCGACGTGGATGTGGCAGGCGCAGACGGTCTGTTCGTCGTCCAGCGCCTGGAAGGTCGCGACGCTCTTGGCGTACCGGATGCCGGGCGAGATGGGCGTCGGCACCGACTGGCCGAGGACGGGAGTCCCGCTGGAGATGATGCGCAGCCCCTGCCGGGCCGCGGCACGGGCGACGGCCGCCCGCATCGACCGTATCTGCTCGCCGAGTTCCCGCATGGCGGTGTGCGGTTCGGTCCGCGCCTCGATCTGATAGCAGGTCAGTTCCGGGCTGACCCGGTCGCCGAGGCCGAGCGAGGACGCCTGTTCCACCACCTTCTGCGCCTGTGGGCTGACCTGTCTGGTCATCGGATCGACCAGCAGGTACTCCTCCTCGACCCCGACGGTCAGAAGGTGCGGTGTTCCCGAAGCGGTGCGGTGCCGACCGTGGTCGGCGCTGAGGTGCTCTTTGGCGTCTCCTGCGCCGTCCGCTTGACTCGTCATGTCGGTCAGGGTCCCAGGAAAAGGGGCCGAACTGCAGGTCACGAGCAGTGCGGGTTCCCGGCTCCGCTGTCTATCGCACGAACTTCCACGTGATGCCGTTGATCACGCCGACGTCCAGCGGCGCGAGCCTGCGGAACGCTGTCTCGCTGAGGTCCACGTGTGTCGACGCGCAGGACGGACACTTGTCCCGCACCGGCACGGTGATCGTCCTGCCCTGGTAGGTCACCTGCACCGAAACACCCTTGCACAGCGGGTCGTTGTTCGGGTTCGCGCTGGTCCACCAGGCGGCGGAGACGGCGACCAGGTCCTGCGTGGACGCGTCGATGGGCGTGCCGCAGGCGCCGTAGCCCTTGTCGTTGTAGTAGGTGGCTTTTCCGGTCATCGGCTGGCCGATGGGTATGTCCGCGTGCGCCGTACCGGCGCCGAACGCGACACCGACCACCGCGGCGGCCACGACGCCGCTCCACCGTCTGAGCCTCATGAGGGGACACCCCGTTCCCGTTGCGGGCGCTCCCGCCGTCGAGAGCGCTCTCATGCGGCGGGAGCATGCTCGGGGCACCCACGAGCCGGCAAGGCGTCAAAGGGGCAAGTGGCTTCAACCCGACCTATGCCAGGGGCACTTGAGGATCGCGCGCACGTGAGCTCTGACGAGGCACGGAACATCGGAGGGACGACCGCCGTGCGCGTACGTGGCACAGGGCGGGGGAAGGCGCGATGCGTGCGCCACGGCCGCGCCCTGAGCCAGACGGGGCCGAGGAAGGGCCGGTCGACGCAAAGGCCGCCCCGATGCCCTTGTTCGGGCGTCGGGGCGGCCTTGTGCCGGTCGGGGCCGGGGCGGCCTTGTGCCGGTCGCGGTCGGGGCGGCCTTGTGCCCGTCGCGGTCGGGGCGGCCTTGTGCCGGTCGCGGTCGGTCAGTCCGTGCCGAACTCCATCGCGGCGCGGTCCAGCATCTCGTCGTCGCCGGAGACTTCGCCGCGGGAGGCGATGGCCTCGGCGCCGCCCTCCGGCATGGCGCCGATCAGACCGGTCGCGGCCGCCTGGGCCGCACCGATCGCGGGGTTGGCGCTGCCGATCAGGCCGATACCGGCGTACTGCTCCAGCTTGGCGCGCGAGTCGGCGATGTCGAGGTTGCGCATGGTGAGCTGGCCGATCCGGTCCACCGGGCCGAAGGCCGAGTCCTCGGTGCGCTCCATGGACAGCTTGTCCGGGTGGTAGCTGAACGCGGGGCCCGTGGTGTCGAGGATCGAGTAGTCCTCGCCGCGCCGCAGCCGCAGCGTGACCTCACCGGTGATCGCCGCGCCGACCCACCGCTGCAGCGACTCCCGCACCATCAGCGCCTGCGGGTCCAGCCACCGGCCCTCGTACATCAGTCGGCCGAGGCGACGGCCCTCGTTGTGGTACTGGGCGAGCGTGTCCTCGTTGTGGATCGCGTTGACCAGGCGCTCGTACGCGGCATGCAGCAGGGCCATGCCCGGGGCCTCGTAGATGCCGCGGCTCTTGGCCTCGATGATCCGGTTCTCGATCTGGTCGGACATGCCCATGCCGTGGCGGCCGCCGATGGCGTTGGCCTCCATCACCAGGTCGACGGCGGAGGCGAACTCCTTGCCGTTGATCGTCACGGGGCGGCCCTGGTCGAAGCCGATCGTCACGTCCTCGGTGGGGATCTCGACCGAGGGGTCCCAGAACTTCACACCCATGATCGGCTCGACGGTCTCGACACCCGTGTTGAGGTGCTCGAGAATCTTGGCCTCGTGCGTGGCGCCCCAGATGTTGGCGTCGGTGGAGTACGCCTTCTCCGTGCTGTCGCGGTAAGGCAGCTCGTGGGCGAGCAGCCACTCCGACATCTCCTTGCGGCCGCCGAGCTCGGTCACGAAGTCCGCGTCGAGCCACGGCTTGTAGATCCGCAGGTTCGGGTTGGCCAGCAGGCCGTACCGGTAGAAGCGCTCGATGTCGTTGCCCTTGAACGTCGAGCCGTCGCCCCAGATCTGCACGTCGTCCTCGAGCATCGCCCGGACCAGCAGGGTGCCGGTGACGGCGCGACCCAGCGGCGTGGTGTTGAAGTACGCACGCCCGCCCGAGCGGATGTGGAACGCGCCGCAGGTGAGTGCGGCCAGGCCCTCCTCGACCAGCGCCGCGCGGCAGTCGACCAGGCGCGCGATCTCGGCACCGTAGGACTTCGCACGGCCCGGCACCGAAGCGATGTCGGGCTCGTCGTACTGCCCGATGTCGGCGGTGTAGGTGCAGGGGACGGCGCCCTTGTCGCGCATCCACGCGACCGCGACGGAGGTGTCGAGACCGCCCGAGAAGGCGATGCCGACGCGCTCGCCGGCGGGGAGGGAGGTGAGGACCTTAGACATGGGAAGAGTATGCATCATCTCGCATGGTCATGCAAAGACGCTCCGAAAGCCCTGCAGGGTGCCTCCTGGGAACCCGGCTCTTCACCCTGCCGGGAGCCCCCTGGGAACCGGGCTCTTCCGCTCGCGTCGACCGGCCCTACCGGCGCCGCTCCAGCCACTCGCCGTCACGCATGATCAATCTGCCGCGCAGCTCACCCTCACCGCGCCAGGCGCGTACGGTCCTCGGCGTCACGCGCAGATACACGTAGGCGCCCTCCTCCGTGCGCGGATCCCAGCCGAACTCGGCCGCGAAGGCGTCGGCGGCTGCGGTCGGCACGCGCTCCGCAGGGAAGCACTCCGCCTCCCCCTGCAGGAGCACCACGTCGAAGGTGTCGGGGAGCGCCAGGCGTACGCGTGGTTCCTTGCGTACGTTCCGCACGGTCGCGGAGGCTTCGGCGGTGCACATCCACAGCGCACGCTCGTGCCACGAGAACCACAGGGGCACTTGATGCGGGCCGTGGTCGGGGTGGGCCGTGCTCACCCATATGTCGCGCTCGCCGCCAAGCCGTCCGAGGGTGTCGCGGCGGCGTTCCAGCAGGTCACGAGGGGTACTTCCGGAGTTCTGCATGAGCGCCGACCCTAGTCGGCACACCCCGTGCGCACCTGGGGCCGAGGACCTACGTCCAGCGGCCCACGACCAGCACGACCAGGCGCGTTCAGGCGGCCCCGTCGTACGGCGTTATGCGACGGTACGCGGCGCGCGCGGAGCGGATACGGGCCACCGCCGTGCCGATGAGGGCCGCCGCCAACAGGCAGGCCACCCACCCGGGGTCCCGGTGCCCGGCCCAGGAGAGCTCCCCGGTGGGGTGGACGGCGAAGACGTTGAGGAGGGCCCAGCACAGCAGGGCCGTCCCCGGTGCCGCGGCGAAGCGGCCGAGCATTCCGAGCAGGGCGGCCAGGACGGACAGCGCGGCGAGGGCGAGCCCGGTGCGGTCGAGGGCGCCGAGCAGGTCGAGCGTGCCCACAAGCGCCAGGGAGCCCCAGCCTGCCGCCGTCCAGACGAACGGTGTGGCCATGGGTTCGGGAACGGCCCGTGCGCCCTTGGCGATGTACCGCCACTCCACCACCGTCGTTTCCTCCCCAACACCGGGGGTCGGGCGCGAGCCCGGCCCCCGGCCTCTCCCCAGCCGATTCCTCGTACGACGAGACCACGGCTCCGGCGAGGAGCACAGGCGTGGTCTTGTCGGGCGATTGTCCCACCTCAGCCCGGGGATGCCGAGGTCGGTCCCGACAGCCGCCACGCCTGTGGGAGACGGCGGAGGACCCGGCTCACCAGAGCTTGTTCACCGCCGTGGCCGTCGTGGTCTTGAAGTCGGCGACCTGGGCATCGGCGAAGCCGCCCATCTGGCCCCAGGTCACGAGCGTCACGGTGTTCCCGTCACGCCCCACGGAGAACAGGTTGATGTCCGAGGCGCCCCACGAGGTGACGGTGTGGACGCCGTAGACGTGCGCCCCCTCCTCGGCGGCGACCTTGCCGTAGTACTTCTGCTCGGCGGTCGTGCCGGGGTCCAGCTTCATCACCGTCTCCGCACAGCTGTCGAGCTTCTTGCGGAGCAGCCCGGCGAAGTCCTTGGCCCGCTGCTCACTGCGCTCGACCACGGTGACCTGGAGGGCGCCGGTGTCGTAGTCGGTGCGGTAGGCGCGGTGGACCGAGGTCGAGGGCAGTGCCTCGCCGACGCACATCGGCAGCGGGTCCGGCTGCCCGGCGGTGACCGGTCCCGCGGTCCAGGCCGACGAGGCGTGCGGCGGCAGCTCCTTCGGGGCCAGGAAGCGGGGGGCGTCGGCCGCGGCGGCCGGCACGGTGGACGCGGCCACACCTGCCGCTGCCAGCGCGGCACCGACGGCGAACAGTCCCTTGTTCAAACGCATGCTCATCTCCACGGTCTTCCCCCATGTCAGTTGGTCGTACTGCCGGTCAGGTCGCTTGCCCACAGCGGCAGTTCGGGCGCCCGGAGCCGCCCTTTGATCTCTCGCCTCATACGACCACCGACCCCCGAAACCCGTTGCGCGGCCTGACGTCACAGCTCTGTCTCCGGTGTCACCGAACAGCAACAGCCCACCGCCACAAGGGAGTCGCACATCATGGGCTCACCCGGCAAGCGCACACAGCCACTCGTTCAGCCCAACGAAGTCCGTGTCACCGAGCCCGAATCGGGGGTCGACGCGGTGGAGCAGGGCGGGGCCGGAGTGGTGTCTCGCCACCCAGGCCCTGTCCACGTCGCCGATCTCGTCGTCGACCCACGCGAAGGCACGGCCCGCGGCGCGTTCCACAAGGGCACGGGTCTTCCAGTGGAGTCCGACTCGCTCGTCCGCGTCCGACGGCTCGGGCCAGTTCACCAAGGGCAGCGGGGGCAGCCCGATCCGCGGAGCGACGTACTCGTTCGCCTCCTCCATCCATGTCGTGGCCCACACCAACTCGCAGGGCAGAGCCAGCAGTCGGGCCCCGAGCGCGGGGTCGGCCCTGGCCAGGAGCGGGTTCGCCGCGTCCTCCCGCAGGCCGGGCCCTGCCGGGTACGTCGGATATCCGTCGGGAAGGTCCTGCGGCGTCGCCCCGAAGGGGATCAGGGGTCCGTCGACGTCGAGAAAGAGCAGGGGACGGCGCAGTGCCGAATTGATCATGGTGCAACGCTACCGACCCGCCGCCGACCACGACAGAAGCTGTGACCATCGCACGATTCACTCGTTTGAAGGAGGTCAGGACGCAACGTCGTCAGCCTTCGGAAGGCTCCTTGATCGATGAGCGCATCGCAGCGGCGGCGCCGGGCCGAGGCGCCACGGCCCGTGGCCCTCGACCAGGCCGAGACCGTCATCGTCGACCACTACACACGTCTCGTACGCCTCGCCTACCTCACCCTGCCCGGCACCCTCACCAGACACCGGCGCGTCCTCACCGCCCACGCCCTGGTACAGCGTGCCCTCCCCGGCTTCCGGGCGCGGCGGGCCGCACCGAAGGTTCCCGAACCCCGGCAGGGCGGGGCCGGCCGGGCCGGAACGGCATGGATGACCGAGCGCGTTCTGTGCGCCGTGCTGGCCCACGACCGGCGGCCGCGCGGGTGGCCGAGCCAACTGCCGCCGCCCCGTGGACTGCGGCCCATGCTCCCGCTCGTCTGGGGGCTGCGCCTGTTCCCGCGCGCCGGCGGTACCGAGGAGATCGAGCTGGCGCAGGTCCTCGCGCAGGTCTCCGCCCCCGCCCGCGCGGCGTTCGTGCTGTGTGGTCTCGACGGCCTGCCCCGCACCGAGGTCGCCGAACTGCTCGCCACCGCGGACGTGCCCGACCCCGAGGAGGCGCTGCGCACCGCCGAAGGCGTGAAGCGGAGCGTGGGCGAGGCTGCGGGAGCGCTCCTGCGGTCACAGGAGTTCGACGCCTGTTCCGTGCAGACCCGGCCCACCGACCTGCTGCGCCGCAGACGCCGCTTCCGGCTCGCCTGGTGCGCCGCGGGGGTCGTCGTCCTCGGTGGTGCGGCACTCATAGCGGTCGGCCCCGCCCCCTCGGACGAGCCGTCGCGGCCCTCGGGCGGGCCTCCCGCGATCAGCGCCGCCGCCCTGCTGCGCACGCCGCCCGGCGACTGGGCCGACACCTCCCGGGTCGACTTCACCGCCTGGCCCGCACGCGGCTCCCGCGCCGACGACCGCGCCCTGCTCACCCGCGCACTCTCCATCTGGACCGACCCGCCGCGCGGCACCCGCGTCGACTCCACCACGACCACCTCCACCGAACCGCCGTCCAGGACAACGCAGTTGCTGTACGCCGATGACGTGGGCCGGGAGACGGTCGTCCTGTTCCACGACGGGCGCCGCGTGGTCCGTTACGCCGAGCCGGACTCCGCGTCCGAGCCCGTCTCCCTGGACTTCGCCCGCGCCGACGACGCCGACGTGACCACGGCGGCGGCGCTCGCCGTGGGCCGCGAGGGCGGCAAGGTCCGCTACCTCACCGCTCCCTGGATCGCGCAGGCGCAGACACGCGACCTGCTGCGCCCCAACGCCCCCGGCCGCCCTCTCGACGTGTCGGACGAAGGCCTCACAGCCCCGGTCGACGAACCGCCGGGCGCGGACTCGGACTCGGGCCCGAACTCGAACTCGAACTCGGGCTCGGGCTCGGGCCCGAACTCGTGCGACAGCCTTCCCGTGCTGCAACTGCGTTCCTCCGCAAGGATCGTGGAGAAGCACGCCTTCCTCGTGGCCGACCTCGGCGACCTCTCCCCCGTGCACCTCAGCTACACACCCCTGCCCGGCTCCGGCGCACCCGCACGCCAACCCCGCGAGGCCACCGGCCGAGCGGCACTGCTGAGTTGGGCCCGCGGCGCGTGCCGACTGCCGCAGCTGCGCGGCAGCGGCGTACGGTCCGTCAACCACTGGGACTTCGCGGAACAGAACCTGCCCGAGGACGCCGGCCGGGCCGTGTGGTCCTGCACACGCGCCTCGACCTGGCGCGGGCCCGGCAGCGTACTCATCCAGTTCCGCACGTCCACCGAGTCCGCGACGGCGCCCGCGAAGCTGGTCGGACAGGCCCGGTCGACCGCCGCCTGCAGCCGATTCGGCCAGCACGTGGTGGCGGGCACGGCCTGGACTGCGGGCTCCGGGCACCGCTACCTCCTGGCCGCGGGCAGCCGTCAGGTCACCGGGATCTCCGTCACCGGGGACGTCGAGACCGACCGGCGCGGCCGCACCCTGGCCGTCCGCGCCCCCAAGGACGCCCGGGTGACGGTGCGGGCACGACTGACGGACGGCGCGTCGCTGGCCGAGGTGGGCGCGGCAGCCCGAGCGGCCCGATGAGGCGCCCGGCCAGGACGAGGCCACTGCCCTCGTCGACGCCGCCCTCGATGCCGGGATCAATCTGATCGACACCGCCGACGTGTACGGCACGACACACCGCCCGCGCTGCTCGACCCGTCACCGCGCCGCCGCTGATCGGCAGAGTTCCTCGCGAACTCCACCCGTCGCGACGCGACCTCGCCCGCGTCGCGACGGGTTCCGTTTGAGCACAGACGCGAAGGGCAGACGAATGTCGTGCTTCGGACTGGAGGCGCGTTCGCGGGAGCGGTGTGTTCACTCCCGGTGGATGCCTGACGCCGGGGCACCCCGTCTCTCGCGGTCCATCAGTAGTCGGCACCGTTGAGGAGCGATTTCAGATGCTTACCGACGCCACCACCCGCCCTCGCACGCCGGCCCGCCCTCGCACGGCGGCCCGGCGCTCGCACCACGACGCCCCCGACACCACGGACGCATTCGCCCGCCTCACCTCCCTCGACGACGGCCCCGAACGGGACCTGCTGTGCGAGGAGATCGTGGAGGCATGGCTGCCGATGGCCCACCGCATCGCCGGCCGGTTCCGCAACAAGGGCGAGGCGGCGGAGGACCTTCAGCAGGTCGCCGCGATGGGCCTGGTGAAGGCCGTCCATCGGTACGAGCCCGGCCGCGGGGCCTTCGAGAGTTACGCCGTGCCGACCATCACCGGCGAACTGCGACGCCACTTCCGCGACCGCATGTGGGACGTCCGCGTGCCCCGGCGCGTCCAGGACCTGCGCAACAAGGTTCGCGTCGCGCGCCGCGAGCTCCTCGAACAGCCGAGCAGCGGCCGAGAGCCGGGCATCACGGCGCTCGCCGAGCAGGCGGGTCTGACCGAGGACGAGGTCCGCGACGGGATGGAGGCCATGGAGGGGTACAACGCCCTGTCCCTGGACGCCGAGGTCTCGTCCACCGAGCCCGACGGGTTCAGCCTCGCCGACACGCTCGGGGCGACCGATCCGGCGTACGACTCCATCACCGACCGGGAGGCCGCGAAGACGGGCCTACGCGCGCTCCCCGAACGCGAGCGGACCATCCTGTACCTGCGCTTCTTCGAGGACATGACGCAGAGCCGGATCGCGAAGGAGCTCGGCATCTCGCAGATGCACGTCTCGCGCCTGCTCTCCCGCAGCTGCGCCCTCGTACGCGAGGAGGCCACCGGCGGCGCGGACGACATGGCGCGCTCCCGGGCCGCGTGATCTGCCACGACCTGCGGATTGACGTGGAGACCTCTCGGGAACCCGCCCCACCCCGCCCCACCCCGCCCCACCCCGCCCCACCCCGCCAAGGAACGGAGTAGCACCATGAACCAGCAGAACCCCCCGTCCGTCGGCCAGGACGGCGACCCCGTGCCCAGGGACCTGCCGGATCAGCAGGCCTCGGAGGGGGCCGCCCCCTGGGACGTGGACGAGGAGACCGCCACCACGGGCAACGCGCCGGACTCCGACGACGACGTGCCCGACACGAGCGAGGCCGGGACCGGGCGGCGCGGCACACCCGATCCTCATGAGTCGGGGCAGGAATCCCCTGAGCCCGAGGAGCCCTCCGGCTGAGGGCCCTGCCGCCCGCCGTGCCGCGCCGCCGCTCCTGGGCGACGCTGGAACGGAACGGACGCCCTGGAACGACACGGACGCCGCGCGTTCGCTCACCGGTGGCCGGAGGTGCCGATGGAGCCCGTGGAAGCGCTGGAGCGGATCGCGTTCCTGCTGGAGCGCGGCCGTGCCCCCACCTACCGCGTACGGGCCTTTCGCACCGCGGCCGCCGTGGTCGCGGGGCTGCCCGAGGACGAGGTCGCCCGGCGCAGCGCCCAGGGGTCCCTGGAGTCGCTCAAGGGGATCGGGCCGAAGACCGCGGGGGTGATCCGCGAGGCGCTGGCGGGTGACGTGCCGGGATATCTGGAACGGCTCGAAGGCGAGGCCGAGGAGCCCCTGGCCAAGGGCGGCACGCGACTGCGGGAGCTCCTGCGCGGCGACTGCCACCTGCACTCCGACTGGTCCGACGGCGGCAGTCCGATCGAGGAGATGGGCCGTGCCGCCCGGGCCATCGGCCACGAGTGGGCCGTGCTCACCGACCACTCGCCGCGACTGACCGTCGCGCGCGGCCTGTCGCCGGAGCGGCTGCGCGAGCAGCTGGAGGTGGTGACCGACCTCAACACGCGCTGGGCGCCCTTCCGGCTGCTCACGGGCATCGAGTGCGACATCCTCGACGACGGCTCCCTCGACCAGGAGCCGGAGCTGCTCGACCGGCTCGACGTGGTGGTCGTTTCGGTGCACTCCCAACTGCGCATGGACGCATCCGCGATGACGCGGCGTCTGGTCGCCGCCGTGAGCAACCCCCGGGCCGACGTGCTCGGGCACTGCACCGGCCGGCTCGTCGCCGGGCGCGGCAGGCCCGAGTCGCGGTTCGACGCGGACGAGGTGTTCGCCGCGTGCGCGGCCGCGCGGACGGCGGTGGAGATCAACAGCCGCCCCGAACGCCTCGACCCGCCACGCCGTCTGCTGCGCCGCGCGGTGGACGCGGGCGTCCTGTTCTCCATCGACACCGACGCCCACGCGCCGGGCCAGCTGGACTGGCAGGTGATCGGCTGCGCGCGGGCCGAGGAGTGCGGGGTGCCCGCCGCGCGCGTGGTGACGACTTGGACGGCGGAGGACGTGCTGGCCTGGACTCGGGAGAGCCGGGCGAGGGCCGCTTCCTGACCTTCGGCAGCCTGGACGACGACGCGCTTCCGGTCGGACACGGCAGCCTGGACGGGCCACTTCCCCGGTGAGACACTCCCCGCCACGGAAGCACCCTGGTGCCCGATGGGGGGTGGTCACGGGACATGCCGTCCTTCCCGCAGTTCCCGCACATCTCCCTTTCGGCGTCGGACACGGCTGCTTCCTCCCCCACCGTCGACCCGGTCGTCGAGGCGCTCCTTGGCCTTCGGGGCGGTGCTGCAACGCGTGGTGCGTCTGGCGCTCGGCACACGGGTCGAGTCAGGACGTCACCCTGGTCGCCCACGGCGCCGGGGTGCGGCTCCTCAACTGCTCCCTCACCGGCTTGGACGCCCGCCGCTCCGTGACCGACCGGTTCCTCCGGACTTCCGCCTCCGCAACATCGTCCTGCCGGCACATCGTCCTGCCGGCGCCCGCCTGTCGGCCTCCCGATCCACGAGCGGTGACCGTCGCGGTCCGCGCCGAGGTCAGTCGTCCGTTCTGGTCGCCTCGATGACGCACATCGGCCCCGTCGTCTCCACGACGCGGTCGAGGCGGAAGCCCGCTCCGGACAGCAGCGTCCGCCAGTCCTCGCGGACGCGTTCGCGGCCGTCCAGCATGCCCATCATCGTCAGGTCCAGCAGGGTCGCGACCTCGGGGGCCGTGCCCTCGCCGAGCACGGTCTCGACGAGGTAGAGGCGGGCTCCGGGGTCGGCCGCGCGGTGGATGCGGTCCAGGATCGTGGCGCACTGCTCGTCGTTCCAGTCGTGGAGGATGAAGCAGGCCAGGTAGGCGTCGGCGCCGTCCGGCACGCTCTCGAAGAAGCTGCCGCCCTGTGTGCCGATCCGGTCGGCGACCCCGGCCTTGTGGAGCACCGGGTCGGCGCCCTCGACGACGTGCGGCAGGTCGAAGACGGTGCCGTGCAGGTGCTCGTGACGCCGGGCCAGGTCCGCCAGTGCGGTGCCGTCGGCGCCGCCGATGTCGACCAGGTGCCGCACCCCGCTCAGGTCCAGGCTGTCGAGGGCGTCCTGGCGCAGCGTGGTCATCAGGTCGCTCATCGCGGCGCTGAAGCCCGCGACGCGGTCCGGTTCCTCGGCGATCCAGTCGAAGAACGGCTTGCCCAACTCCCGCTCGGCGGCGGGCACTCCGTCGTGCAGTGTGGACCAGAGTCCGGCAAAGGGCCGGTAGTGGGTGTCCATCCACATCAGGGCCACATCGCGCAGCGAGTCCCCCGAGTCGCTGCGCAGGGTGTGCCCCAGCGGGCCGAGACCGACGGTGTCGCGGTCCGCATCGAAGTCGAAGACCTGCTCGGTGGCGAGGCTGCGGACCAGTCGCCGCAGCAGGTCGGTGCGCACGCCCGCGGCCTCGGCGGCCTCAGGCACCGGCCTGGGGCCGTCGGCCAGATGGTCGGCCACGCCCGCGCGGGCGACGACGTACAGGGCCTGGGAGATCTGGAAGCCACCGAGCAGGCGCAGCATGGCGACGGCCGGAGTGCGCGTACCGGAGGCGGAAGAGGAGGGTCCGTTCTGCAGCATGATCGGAGACCTACCCGATTCATGATCGAGTGCACCCTCTCTCCCGTCTGTGGCCGAAAGGTCCCCGCGGCCGGGTACCGATCAGGCCGCCGCCCTCTGGCCGATCAGGCCCCCTCCGACCGGCCTGTCAGGCCCTGGCCTCCGGCACCTCCGAGGCGGTCACCGGCGCCGGGGCCCCGGCCGGTTCGGGCCGCGCCGCCGGTCGCACGGGGATGAGCGAGGCAAGGGCAGCGGCCGCCAGGCCCACGCCGCAGCCGATCGCCATGGCGACGCGGAAGCCGTTCTCGGAGGGCAGGGTGTAGCCGCCGAAGCCGGTGGTCATCTGGGCCAGGACCACACCGATCACCACGGCCGATACCGAGCTGCCGATCGATCGCATCAGGGTGTTGAAGCTGTTGGCCGACGCGGTCTCCGAGGGCGGGACCGCGCCCATGATCAGGGCGGGCATCGCGCCGTAGGCGAAGCCGACTCCCGTGTTGCAGACGATCGTCACGGCCAGCAGGCTCCACGTGGATCCCGAGCTGATCAGGGGCAGGGCGAGGCCGTAGCCCGAGGCGATGACCAGACTGCCCACGGCGAGCGTGACCTTGGGGCCGCGGACGGCGGAGAGCTTGGCGCCCAGGGGTGACATCGCCATCATCATCAGGCCGGCCGGAGCCATCCACAGCCCCATGGCGACCATCGACTGGCCGAGGCCGTACCCGGTGGCTTCGGGGAGCTGCAGGAGCTGGGGGACGACCGGGGACTGGGCGTACATGGAGAATCCGACCAGGATCGAGACCACGTTCGTCATCAGGACCTGGGGTCGGGCGGTCACGCGCAGATCGACCAGCGGGTCGTCCCTGCGCAGTTCCCACCAGGCCCAGGCAAGGAGCGTGACGACCGCCGCGGCGAACAGGCCCAGCGTGGTGGCGCTCCCCCAGCCCCAGTCGGCGCCCTTGGAGACGGCGAGCAGCAGGCAGACCAGGCCGACACCAAGGCCGACGGCGCCGAGCAGGTCGAAGCCGCCGGGCGCGGTGTTCTTCCTGTCCTCGGGTACGAGGGTGCGGATCAGGGCGGCGACGGCCAGCGCCAGTGCGGCGACGACCTCAACCGCGACATCGAACGGCTCGACGGCCGCCCCTGGCTCCGCGACTGACGTTTGCGGGCGCCTGCCTGATCACCGGATCTCCAGCGGCTCCGAACCGGCCTCTACCGGCTCGGAACCGGACCTCTACTGGCTCAGCGGAGTGGGCGGCGTGGACTCCGGAACCGGGGCGGCGAGCGGTGGATGGGCCGGGCCCGCCTTCTCCTTCGTCAGCGCCTTGGTGATCCTGCGCGCAAGCAGCGGATCGGCCGGAAGGACATGGGAGGCGAACCAGCGGGCGGCCGTCGGGTCGGGCGAGGGTTCGACGAACTCCGCGCCCGCGTAGTCGTCGAGCGGAGGGTCGTAGACGTACCCGGCGACCACGCCGTGCCGCACCAGGCGGTCCAGCAGGACGTCCCGGTCGTGGACCAGAAGCGGAACCCGAAACAGGGGATGCGGAGCGCCGCCCGCGGGCCGGTCGCGGAGCGCCGGGGACGCCCAGGCGGTGCCCGACAGCAGCGCGGCACCGACCCTCCGCCGGGCGAGGTCCGCGTCGAGCCGGTCCGTCCGCAGCTTCAACTGCCCGCGCACAAGGGGTCCGTGACGGGAGCGGAAGCCGTGCAGGTCGACGCGTATCCACGGTTCGTACGCGGTCAGGCTCGGCGCCTTGGCCGCGCAGTCGGCGAGGCGGGGCGCGTGCAGGTCCATGCGGAACTCGTCGCGCTCCAGCATTCCCAGGTGCTGCATCGTGCGCCACACGGGCCGCACCAGATGCAGGGTGCGGACGCCCGAGCGGGCCAGCGGGCGCAGCGTGGTGGTCAGGTCGGCGCGCAGGCTGCGGGGCACCAGGAGTTCATCGCGCGCCCGTTCCAGCTCCCGCCGGGTGCGGGCGTCCTCGACGGCGAGGAAGCCTCCGGCCATGGCCGCCACGTGCTTGGAGAGGCTGAAGGCCGCCGCCCTGCCGAAGGTACCGACCGGCTGCCCGTCCACCCGGGTGCCGATCGCGTGGGCCGCGTCCTCGAACAGGGGGATGCCCAACTGGTCGCAGCGGCGGCGCAGTTCCACCACGCGGTCCGGCATCCCGTACAGATTGGTGGTCAGGACGGCGTCCACGGTGCGCCAGGTCGACTCCGGTACGGCGGCCGGGTCGATGTTGCCGTCCGTCGGGGACACGGGGGCCTGGACCGGGCGCAGTCCGGCCGCGAGGACCACGAAGAGGATCACGTCGTCGTTCACCGGTGACATCAGCACGCGTGCACCCGGTCTGCACCAGTGCCGCAGCGCCAGGTACAGGGCCAGCCGCGCCGAGGGGGTGTAGACGCATTCGCGTCCCAGTCGCTGGGTCATCACCGCGGCGAGCCGCGATCCGTACGACATCCTCACCTCTTCTGTCGAAGGGTCGTTGAAGCGCAACACCGTTTGGGGGGTGGGGTCTTGGACACGGGAGGTGCGCTCAGCGCCCCTTGGACGCCGCCCTGCCCGACGTCCGCATCCCGCCGACCGTCTTCAGGAGCTTGTCCGCGGGCTCCCGCAGCCGGGGATGGGCCAGGACCGTGTTCCGCAAGCCCCGCACAGGTCTGCGCCAGAGACGGTGCGCGGCCGCCACCGGGTGGGGGCGGCTCGCGAAGCCCTCCCCCACGCGCAGGTCGCGGGTCTTGAGCCAGTCCTTGTACTCCTTCTCGCCCCGCCCCATGTCCATGATCCGCACACCCTCCCTGCCCGCGGACTCGGCCATCCGCAGATGCATGAGCAGTCCGGGCGAGTAGTAGCGGAAGTCGGGGTCGTACGCGGTGAACCAGGCGGCGAAGACCGTGCCGGAGGTCGGCCCGAAGTGGGCTGCCACCGGCCGGTCGCCCGCGTAGACCACGGACAGCATGCCGGTGAAGTGCTCCTCGCGGACCTGGAAGAGGTGCTCGACGAGGTCGACGATCCACGGCCGGGCGAACCGGTCCATGCGTCCCGTCCTGCGGTACTGGGCGGACTTCCAGCGCATGAGCGTGCGCAGGACCTCCGGGTCGCGCTCGTCGTAGACGAACCGCATCTCGCCCACGTCGCGGCTCAGGCGGCGCTCCTTCTTCAGCGTCGTCTTGGCCAGTCCCGGGTAGGCGCCGCGCAGCCACTCCGCGTAACTCTCCTCGCCGACCTTCAGGTCGAGCACCGGAGAGGCGAAGGTACCGGTGACATGGCTGCCGAAGGGCCTCTGCTCCTCGACGAGGTGGTCGAACTCGAAGACGGACAGGCCGCAGGCGTGCAGCAGTTCGCGGGCGTCCCAGGTGACGCCGGGGCGGTGCACGAGGGCCTGGCAGTCGGAGAGGCCGAGACCTATGGCCCTGCCGATCCCGAAGGCGTTGCGCTCGTAGGGGAAGAAGCCGACGGGTTCGCCGTTCTCCCGCAGGACCGCGAGCCGCGCGCCGCCGCGGTGCCGGGCGACGCCGACCGCGAACTCCGGCGCCAGGAAGGGGTTGGCGTACTGGGGCGACTCGTCCATCGTCCGGTGCCAGGCCGCGCGGAGCGGGTCGCTCAGGTCGTCGAGGCCGTGGGTCGTGATGTCCATCTCAGGCCGACCGCCCTTCCGCGGTCGCCCCGCACGACGTGTCCGCCGAGGCACCGGCCCGTGAAGTGTGCGGTTCAGCGCCCATGGCTGTCGTGACTGTCGTGGCTGTCGTGACTGTCGTGGCTCTCCCGGATCTGACGGATCTCATGGATGACCGCTCCCCCCGTTCCCCAGTCCTGCGGGGCTCAAAGGTCGCGAAACCGCACGCACGTGTCAAGGGTGCACACCGCAGCGGAACGCCGCGTTTCGGACGCCCCGCCGCTTCCCACTACCGGGCCCTTTGCGCCAACATCACCCCGGCCAACACGGCCGCGACGCCGAGCAGTTGGAGCGGTGTCAGGGTCTGGCCGAGCGCCAGCCAGGCGACCGCGGTGCCCGCCACGACCTCCAGCGAGGCGCACGCGCCGGCCCGCACCGGGGCGAGGACGCGCTGCGCCGCGATGCCGCTCACGCAGGCGAGCCCCGTCGCCACGACCGCGGTCCAGCACACCACCGCCCATACCGGCACGGCCAGTTCGCCGTACCGCGTGATGTCCGTGAGGACGTCGTAGGGGAAGGCGGCGGTGGGCGAGGTCGCGAGGAGCACCGACGCGGCCGCCGTGATCGCCAGCGTGGTGACCGCCACCGGGTCGCGCCCGCGCAGCGCCCGTTCGGCCAGCAGGAACCGCACCGACAGGGCGGCGGCCGCGCCGAGGGCCGCCAGCACCCCCACCGCGTCGAGGCGCAGATGCGACCACACCCGGCCCACCAGCAGGAGCCCGGCAAGGACCACGACGACGCCCGCCCAGACCGGCGCGGGCTGGCGGACCCGGCGTATCACCCGCGTCCACACCACGACCATGGCCGGGGCCGTGAACTGCACGACGACGAAGACCCCCACCGGGATCCGTGCCACCGACACCCCGCACAGGGTCTGCACCCCCGCGTACGACACCACGCCGAGCACGCCCGCCACACCGGCCGCGCGCCATCCGGGCCACAGGTGGCGCGGGCGCGTGACGGCCGTGAAGACGAGCAGCACGAGCGCGGCGACGACCAGCCGCGCGCGGGCGATCTCCAGCGGCGTGGCGCCCGCGTCGCCCAGCATCTTGGTGGCCGCGCTGCCCGTGCCGAAGCAGCAGGCGGACAGGGCCGCCAGGGCGAGGCCCGATGCGGGGGTGGCCTTCATCAGATGCATCGCCCTCGGCGTCCGCCCCGTACGTCGAGGCCCGGCCGCGGGACGACTTCGAGGTACGGGTCGAGGGCCTCGGCCACGGCCGCGCGCAGCTCGGCCGGGCCGTCGAGGGTCACCTCCCCCGCCCTGTGCCCGGAGGCCGTGCACGCGATCGTCACGCGGCGATCCAGTACCGCGTCAGATGCCTGGCCTCGTCCGCGTACTCGGAACGGGCGTGCAGCATGCGCTGGTTGTCCCAGACGAGCAGGGCCCCGTCGGGGATCAGCACTTGGACGCGGTGCCTCTCGAAGAGCTCGCCGACGCGGTGAGCGAGGTCCATACCCGCTTGGCCTAGGGGGAGTTGAGCGACGGGCGGCCGGGCGTCCAGGGCCGCGTCGTAGTCGGCCGCGGTCAGCAGGTTGTAGCTGAATCGCAGGACGGGGCGTTCTCCGTCGTACGAGATCATGGGGACGGTCACCGGCCCCGTGCCGCCCACGTCCGCATCGGGACCGGGAAAGGCGATGGTCCCGCGCATCATCAACTCGTGTTCCTCGTCGGTGAGATGGGCGCACAGGACGTGGAGATCGAGCAGATCGGTGCGGCCGCCGCCGCAGCGGGCCTGCCGGTGGCAGTACAGGGCCAGATGGCGTGGGCTCGGCGACCATCCGGGGGCCTCGGTGTGGGCGCGGATGGTGTTGCGGCTCTGCGAGTAGGCGCGGTCGTCGTTGCCGGGGCGGTAGACGACCTCGTGCTCCACGGTGCCGCCGTACTGCGGGACGAAACGGCCGACGTCCTGGAGCAGTTCGATGGCGTGACGCTGACCCTTGAGGTTCTCCACCACCGTGTAGCCGTCGACGTCGAGTGCGTCGCGAATCCGTGCGGCACGGTCGTCGGACGTGTGTGTACGTGACATTCTGCCTCCCTCCTTTTCGCCGGGGAGTGTGACCGGCGCACCGCGGGGCCGTCTTGTAAGAATGCGAGGCCGTGGCATGACTGGCTCAATGCCGAGCCGACCCCATCGGGCCCCGGCGCGTGCCCCAGTACCGCTCACGGGGGCTTTCGGACCCAAGTGGCCGTTCACAGGAAGGAGTTCGGCGGTCCGCGGTTCTGGCCGGGACGTGTCACCCCCGGGTGGTGCCGCTCGCCGCTGGACGAAAGGCGGACATGCGTCCATTAGCGGAACATCGACGTCGGCGAATCATGTAAAACGGAGCACATTCTTCTGCACACAATGCCCATGACACCGAAGTCGACTGGCTTGAATTATTCCCTGCGGAAACCCTCTCCCTTGGGCCTGCTCACCGTACCTTGTAGGGTTTCGTTCTCGAAAAGCGCCACAGTCCACCATTCCCCTGCACACGATGTTGGGAGCTGGTCATGCGACCGGACGAGCGGATCGGGGGCCTCGTTCAGTCCCTGTCGAAACACCTGATCCACGGTGTCGATGAGAAGCAATGGGAGCGGGCACGGCGGGACTTTCTCGATCTCGGATTCGTCAAAGTCCCTTTCCTCGCACCCGAGAGCACCAAGACCGCACTCGCGGACGAAATCGAGATGCTCGTCGCGGAGCACGGCGTGCGCCGCGAAATGAGCTTCAAGGAGACGGGCCACACACCACGGCTGATGCGGAACGTCCGCCACCACGAAATTCGGCGGCATGGTTCCTTCATCCCGGAGGTGTACGCGTCAGAGGAATTCCGTGAGGCGCTCGGGAAAGTAGCGGGCGAGCCGGTTCTGGAGTGCCCTTACGAACCGGAGCGCTATGTCATCACCGAGCTGGAACAGTCCGGTGACACCCATGGATGGCACTGGGACGACTACAGCTTCGCGCTCGTCTGGGTCGTCGCCTGCCCTCCCGTCGAGCACGGCGGATTCGTGCAGTGCGTGCCCCGCACCCGGTGGAACAAGGAGGACCCGCAGCTCCACCGGCAGTTCATCACCCGGCCCATCCACTCCTTCGAACTGCGCCCGGGAGACCTGTACTTCCTGCGCACGGACACCACCTTGCACCGCGTCTACCCGCTGAGCGGCGGACGGCGGCTGATCATCAACATGGGGTACGCGTCCCGGGCCGATCTGGACAAGAGGATCAGCCACGAGACCATGGACAGCCTCTGGAACGGATCGCGCGAAGGCCAGAACGCGTGACAGCGGTCGAGGGGGCTCCACCGGACTCGTCCAGACCTCCTCAACTGCGGCGCCAACTGGGCACCTCGGGGCTCGTCATCCATTACGTCACCTCTGTGATGGGAGCGGGCGTCCTGCTCATCCCCGCCCTCGCCTGGCGGGTCGCGGGGCCGTTGTCGCTGCTCGCCTGGGGGCTGCTGATCCTCTACAGCTTCCCCTTCGCGCTGATCTTCGCGAAGCTGTCCACGCTCCACCCCACGAGCAAGGGTGTCGCCCGGTTCGTGGAAGCGGCGTTCGGCCCGCGCGCGGGCCGGATCGCCGCCGTCTTCCTGCTCATCACGCTGCTCGCGGGCAACCCCGTCCTCGGGCTCGCGGCGGGACGCTGTCTGCTGGCGGCGGTCGATCCCGCTGCGTCCAATCGTGCGGCCCTGCTCGCGGGAGCGGCGGTCATCGTGTTCTGCGTCCTGGTCAACCTCCTCGGGATCAAGGTGAGTACGGGCGCGCAGACAGTGGTGCTCGGTACCGTCGTGCTCCTCCTGGCCGTGGTGATCTGCCTGGCCCTGCCGAAGGGCGACCACACACGCCTCACGCCGTTCGCGCCCCACGGCTGGGGCGCGCTCGGCACCGCCCTGCTCATCTGCTTCTTCGGCTTCATCGGGTGGGAGAACGCGGCCCCGGTGGCCGAGGAGGTCCGCGATCCCGAACGCACCTTTCCCCGCGGCATCTTCTACGCGGTCAGCTGTGTCGGGCTGCTCTACTTCGCCATGGCGTTCACCGTCGCCGTGGCGCTTCCCGACACCGCGGACGGCGCCTCGGACCTGACCGCCTTCGTGCGGCTGCTCCATGTGGCCACCGGGGCCGGCCTGGAGAGCGGCGGATATCTCCTGGCGGGCGTTCTGCTGCTCCTCACGACGAACGCCTGGTGCCTCGGGACCTCCCGCGTCGTCTTCGCCCTCGCCCGCGACGGCATCCTGCCGACCCGGCTCAGCAGACTCTCCGCGCACCGGCACATCCCCGTGCGCGCCGTCCTCGCACTGCTGCCCGGATACGCGGTGTCGGTCGCCGCCCTGCTCGTCACCGACTCCAGCGAGGCCACCCTGATCAAGGCTTCCTCCGCCACCTACGTACTCATCTTCCTGATGGCGTTCGTCTCCGGCACCCGGCTGCTGCCCCGGGGGCCGGTCGCGTACCTGAACCTGGTGGTCGTCGCGGCCACCCTCGCCATGCTGCCGTTCTTCGGCTTCAGCGTCGTCATCGCCCTCGCGATGCTGCTCGTCTCCGTCGCCGCCGAACGGTGGCTGAGCCGGTACGCCACCCCACCGAAACAGAAGAGAGGGACACTCACGTGACCGTGCGACACCTCCTGAGGATGCAGGACCTCTCCGCCAAGGAAATGTGCGCGCTGCTCGACCTCGCCGAAGCGATGAAACGGGGCGACGACAGCCGCCGTCATCTCGCCGGGCGCTGTCTCGGACTGCTCTTCGACGTGCCGTCGACCAGGACCAGGGTCTCCTTCCAGGTCGCCGCGTCCCAGCTCGGCGCCGACAGCTTCCCCTACGGAGTGGACGAACTCCGCCTGGCCAACCGGGAGTCGATCGAGGACACCATCGGCGTACTCAACCGCTATCTCGACGCGCTCGTCGTGCGCTGGTACGACATGCGGGACCCCGGCGCGGGACACCGCCGTCTGCGCACCATGGCCGACCTCGCGACGATTCCCGTCATCAACGCCCTGGACGACGAGGAACACCCCTGCCAGGTGCTCGCCGACCTCCTGACGCTGCGCGAGCTGTACGGCGGCGACGTCCCCGCCCGGCGGGTCGTGTACGCCTGGTCCTACTCGCCGCGGCAGAAGACACCCGGCGTGCTGCACTCCTCCATGATGGCCGCGGCCCTGCTCGGCCATCGCGTCACCGTCGCGCACCCGCCCGGCTTCGCGCCACAGGAGCGGGTGACCCGGGCCGCCCGTGACATCGCGGCGCGCACCGGGGCGAGCGTCGAGCTCACCGAGGACCTGGCGGAGGCGGTCCGCGGCAGTGCCGTCGTGTACACCCTGAGCTGGAAGTCGCCGACGCTCGCCGGGCAGGAGGAGATCCAGGCCAGGACGCGCCTCGCGGACCGCTGGCGGATCACCGAGCCGCTGATGCGCCTTGCCGGTGACGAGGCGGTGTTCCTCGACTGCATGCCGACCAACCGGGGCGAGGAGGTCGACGCCGAGGTCAAGGACGGGCCCCGGTCGAGGATCTTCCAGCAGGCCGAGAACCGCCTCCACGTCCAGAAGGCGCTGCTCACCCAGCTGTTCGACGGAACGCTCACGGGAGTGCCGCGCTGAGTGGGGGCGCGGCGGTGAAGGCGCCGTCCACGAGGACCGGCACCGCGGTGCACGCGTCGAGTTCGGTGGCGATGACGACGTCCTCGGCGAATCCGCCGTCGATCAGCTCGCCGCCGGAGGCCCCTGCGGTCACCGCCGCGCGGACGTCCGCCGTCGCCCGGAACCCGGCCTCCGCCACGGCGGCTTCGGGCGACAGCGTGTCACCGAGCCGTTCGCGCAGGACGTGGAGGACGGCCCCCGCGCCGAGCAGATCCTCCACGGCGGGCCGCAGGCTTCTGTCGGGCCAGCGCTCCCCCGCGGCGATCAACGCCACGGGGTGCTCCGCCGTCCCGTAGCCCTGCCGGACGAGCCAGCGCCCCACGGCCGTGGCGTTGCGCAGGGCGCCCGCGACCACCGGGGACGCACCGGCCGACGCGGCGATGGCCGAGCCGTTGGGCGAGGGGAGCACCAGGCGCGGCACTGCGGGGGCGGCGCGCAGGGCCGCGGGCGACAGCGACCAGGGCGACGACGGGGTGGCCATGCGCCGCCCGACCGCGAGCCGGGCGTCCTTCTCCGCCGCGTACGCGGAGGCCGTCTCGTCACGCCACCGATAGGGGAAGACGCGCGTCCCCGCCTCCACCGCGACCGTCACCGAGGTCGTGAACGACAGCACGTCGACGATGACGACGCACTCCACGTCCGCCGCCAACCGCTCGGCCCCCGTCGGCCCCCACTCGAAGCGAACGCCGTGCCCTGCCTGCCGATACCAGTCACCCATGGCGAGAGCATGCCAGTAGAGGCAGGACGGCGTCCTGCCGCTCCCCTCGTCAGGACCCGCAGTACTCGGCTTCCTTGATCGTGCTCATGGTCTGCGGGGCCCAGTCCCCGTTGTAGTTGTAGGCCAGTTGGTGGCGGCCGTCGCCGGTGGTGACGGCCATGGAGAGCCAGCCCACCATTCCTCCGCCGTGGCCCCAGAGCTCGGTGCCGCAGCTCGTCGTGTAGCGGGTGAGCCCCAGGCCGTACGCCATGTCCGGGTTGTCGGGGACGGTGACGGTGGTCTTCATCGCCTTCAGCTGCTTCTTCGGCAGCAACGTGCCGCGCATCAGGGCCTTGTAGAAGCGGTTCAGGTCGCCCGCGGTGGAGATGATGTCGCCGTCGCCCCAGCCCTGCGAGCCGTTCATCTCGGTGATGTCGTCGATCCGGTCGGGCTTGGACGGGAACAGCTTGGCGTAGCCACGACCGCTGGGCCGCGGCAGGTGGGTGCTGTTGCCGGGATTGGACGTCGACTTCAGCCCCAGGGGCTTGATGATGCGGTCGCGGACCTCGGCCTCGTACGTCCGTCCTCCCACCTTCTCGATGATCAGGCCGGCCAGGATGTAGTTGGTGTTGGAGTAGGAGAAGCTGTCGCCGGGCTCGAACAACGGCTTGTGCGCGAGCGCCACTTTCACGTGCTTCTCGGGCGGCAGGGTGTCGTAGCGGTGCTTGAGATAGCCGTTGCCCTGCATGTACGTCTTCGAGTACTCCTCGTCGGCCAGGTAGTTGAACAGGCCGCTGGTGTGGTTGAGGAGCTGCCGCACGGTGATCCTGCTGCCGTCGTTGCCGTTGCCCCGCACCAGGCCGGGAAGATGGTCGTCGACGATGTCGTCGAGGTCGAGTCTGCCCTCCGCCTCCATCTGCAGCAGGACGGTCGCCACGAACGTCTTGGTGATGCTGCCGATCCGGAACCGGTCGTTCTTGCCGCGCGGTTCACCCGTCTTCAGATTCCCGACGCCGGATGTCGCCGACCACACGCCGTTCTTGTCCCGCGCCTGGGCCGTGACACCGGGCGTACCGGCCTTCACGGCGGCGTCCATCGCGCGCTGCGTGACCCGGTGGTCCCCCGCCGAGCGCTCCGCACCGGATGCGGCCCCTGCGGGTCCCGCGAGAGCCGTCGCCGTGAGCGTCGCCGCCACAACACCCACCACACCAGCCGTGGTCCTCTTCCGTAACGTCATACCGCACTCCTCACTGTCGAATGTCGTCTGTCGAATGTCGAATCACGTGCCACTCGGGCAGCAAGACCACGAACAGGGCGTATGGGTTGAGTGGGGCGTTCCACGAGAGATCGCGGGACCTGTGTGGTTGGTCGAGGCGGCCTCCGGGGCGCTACCGTGTCGGCTTGAGCATCACGTCACCCACGCGGACACGGCGCCCTTCCCCGCCGGGCAGACGCACGGGACTCCCGGAGATCCCAAAGGCATCGAGTACGTCTGGTCCGGGGAGGGGCATGGGCGCTCTTCACTGGAGGGTGTACGAGTTCGCCGTGAGCGGGGGCCGAGGTCGACCATTCGGGGGCGTCGGTCCGCCTGCTCGATGTCGTCGCCGCGGGGCGGGCCTTTCACCGGGCGGTCGCCGATGTGCCCCGGCCGGACTTCCTCGACCGTCGCCGTGACTGATGGGCCGTCGGTGACCGGGTGGCCTGGCAGGAGGAGGAGACCGATCTGCTCCCCTGCCTGCGGGTGCTCCACGACGAGTTGGCCGCGCCGGCCGGGCCGAGGCCGCGGGTGCGGTCGCAGCTCGTTCACGGTGACCTGACGGGCAACGTCCTGTTCCCCCCCCGGCCTTGCCCCGGCCGTCATCGACCTCTCGCCCTACTGGCGTCCGCCCGCCTTCGGCGAGGCGGTCGTCGTGGGCGACGCCCTGATCTGGCACGGGGCCGGGCCGGAACTGCTCCGCGAGGTCGTGTCCTCGTACGGATCCGGCGTCGTTCCCTACGTCGCGCGGGCTCTCCTCTTCCGGCTCGTCACGACCAATGAGCAGTTGCGGGTGGTGACGGCCGAGCGGGGTTCAAGCGCTTCCGGGACCGAAGTCCGTCGCTATGCGCGGGCCGTGCGGGTGCTCGTCGGAAAGGCCTGACCGGCACGCCTCAGGGGCGGCGTGGAAGTGCCGTTCATTCACCGGGCCGCGTTCTCGTTCCGCCAGACGAAGACCTCCGTGCTCGGGCAGCGTTCGGAGAACAGGCCCGATGGGGATGCCTTGCGGAGCAGTTCGCGCAGGTCCGATTCGAAGTCGGGGCGCCGGGCGCCGAACAGGTGCGGGGCCGAGAACGACATCGAGAAGACTCCGGCCACCACGTCGTCGTCGGAGCGTTCCAGGGGCCGGCCGCCGGGGACCACGTAGCGCCGCGGGCCCGCGTATCCCGCTTGGGCGAGTACCTCCGCCTCGCCGCCTGGCGTGCCCTGCGGGAGGGCCCTGCGGCCGGCCCGGCGGACCGGGCCCAGATAGTGCTTCACCAGGTCCTCCATCGCGGCGTAGGGCGCCGACGGGTGCGGGAGACCGTCCGCCGACCGTGTCTCCGTCTTCAGGTCCGAGACGTGCACCCACGCACCGCCGGGCACCAGCATGTCCTTCATGGTCGCCGCCACCAGGTCGCGGTCCATCCAGTGGAAGGACTGGGCGAAGGTCGCGACGGTGAACGTGCCGAGGCCCGCGGGCAGGTCCTCCGCCCTGCTCTGCACCCAGTGCGTCGTGTCGGTCAGGCCCCGCTCTGCGGCCTCGCGGCGCGCTTCGGCGATCATTCCGCCGTCCGGGTCCACGCCCACGGCTTCGCCGAACAGGTGGGCCAGCGTCAGGGCGAGGATTCCCGGCCCGCAGCCCACGTCGATGAGGCGTCCTCGGCCGTCGAGTTCCAGGGCCTCGGCGAGCACGTCCGCGAGTCCCGGTGCGTACGGCAGCCTGCCGCGCCGGTAGTAGGCGGCGGTGCCCGCGAACAACGTGTCGTCCCACTCCCAGCCGGCCACCATGCCCGCTCACCGCCCTCACCCGGTTCCGGTTCCGCTTCCGGCTCCTGCACACGGCCGTCTGTTTCAGTACGACCGCCGATGATTTCACCACTTTCCGCTCCGGTAATCTGGCTCTTTTCCCGCAGGAGGAGTTACATCCGTGGAGTTTCGGCTGCTCGGAGCGGTTTCCGTCGCCACTGAGGTAGGCGTGCTGCCGCTCGGTCCCGCCAAGCGGCGCAGCCTGCTCGCCGCGCTGTTGCTGAGGCCCAACCATCCCGTTCCGGTCGACCAGTTGACGGACGCCCTGTGGGACCACGAGCCGCCACCGCGGGCCCGCGGCGTCATCCAGGGCCATGTGTCGCGCCTGCGGGTGCTGCTCACCGGCGCGGACGCCGAGATGTTCGGCGTCGAACTGGTCACCCAGGGCACGGCGTACGTGCTGCGGATGCCGGAGTCGCTGCTCGACGCCCACCGCTTCGAGGAGTTGGTGACGCTGGCCCGCAGTCAGCGTGCGCCCGCCGATGCCGTGGCGATGTACCAGGAGGCGCTGTCGCTGTGGCAGGGGCCCGCGTTGACCGGCGCGTATCCGAGTCAGCCGCTGCAGGCCGCCGCCCAGGCGCTGGAGGAACTCCGCCTCGCCTCCGTGGAGTCGCTTGCCGACGCCTACACACGCATGGGCGAGCATCCGCGGGCCGCCGCCGTGCTGCGTGCGGAGGCCAGTGTGCATCCGCTGCGCGAATCGCTGTCCGCCGCGCTGATGCGGTCGCTCCAGCGGGCGGGGCGGCGCTCGGAGGCGCTCGACTGGTTCCACCGCACGCGGCGGCTGCTCGCCGACGAGCTGGGGGTCGATCCGGGGCGGGAACTGGCCGACGCGTACGCGCTCGTGCTGCGCGGCGAGGACGTGGCGGACCACACGGTGCGGGCGGCGGCTGCCGCCCGTCCCCCGGCCGTCGTGTCGCGTCAGGAGCGGGCGCCGGTCGTGGCTCCCGCGTCCGCTACGGCTCCCGCGTCCGTTCCGGCTCCCGTGGCCGCTCCGATGGCCGCGGCCCCGCCCGCGCCGGGGCCGGTGGCGCCCGCTGCCCCGCTCCCGGGCACGATCGACCTGCTGCCGCGCATGCCGCGTGGTTTCCACGGGCGTGCCGGTGAACTCACCGCGCTGTCCAGGGCCGCCGCGGGTGAGGCGCCCGTCTGTCTGGTGACGGGGCCCGCCGGCGTGGGCAAGACCGCGCTCGTGACGCACTGGGCGCACCGCAGCCGCGACCAGTTCCCCGGCGGCCTCCTCTACGCCGACCTGCGCGGGTTCAGCGACACGGGCGAGCCGTCGCTCCTCGAGGTGCTGCGCGAGTTCCTGCTCGCGCTGGGCGTCGCGCCGCGCCGGATACCGGAGTCGGACAGCGCCGCGGCCGCGCTGTTCCGGTCCCTGAGCGCCGAGCGTCAACTCCTCGTCGTACTCGACAACGCACGCGCCTCCGAACAGGTGCGGGACCTGCTGCCGGGCGGCGCCCAGTGCGTCACCGTGGTCACCAGCCGGTACCGGCTGCGCGGCCTCATCGCCTCCGACGCCGCCCGGCCCGTCCCCGTCGACGTGCTCGAACCGGAGGACAGCACCGCCCTGCTCGCCGCGGTGCTCGGTCAGGAGCGGGTCCTCGCGGAGGAGGTGGCCGCGCGGCGCCTCGCCGAGCTGTGCGGCGGACTGCCGCTCGCGCTGCGCGTGGCCGCGGCCAGGCTGGCCGACCAGCCGGCGTGGTCACTGAGCTCCATGGCCGCCGAACTGTCCGACGAATCCCGCCGGTTGAGCCTTCTGGACGTCGAGGACACGGGCGTACGGGCGGCGCTGCGGCTCACCGCGGGGCGACTGTCCACGAGCGCCGCGCACCACTTCGCCCACCTCGGGCGCCATCCCGGTACCCACGTCGACCGGTACACGGCCGCGGCCCTCGCCGGTTCGGACCCGGGCACGGCCGAGGCGGCGCTCGACGAGCTCGCCGCGGCCCATCTCGTCGTGCGGACCGGTCCCGACCGCTGGACGCTGCACGATCTCGTACGGCTGTACGCGCGCGGCCTGGACGCCGGGCCCGACGCGCTGGTGCGGGCGCTCGACCACAGCGTGGCCACCGCGCTGGCCGCCGCGGACGCGGCCGAGCCGGGCGACGAGTCGTGCTTCACGCTGCCCGCGGACTTCCGTCCGCCGCCGGCGACGAGGCGGTTCCATGGCCGCGAACAGGCCATGGAGTGGTACGCGGCCGAGCGGGACGACCTGGCGCTGGCGGCGGCAGCCGCGCACTCCGCCGGGCTGCACGGCAGGACGTGGCGGATCGTGCTCGCGCTGTGGCCGCAGATCGTGTGGCGGGTGCGCGACGGGTGGACTCCCCTGCTGCAGACGGCACTTGAGGCGACGCGGGCCGACGGTGACGCGCGCGCGCAGTCGCGGGTGCTCGCCCTGCTCGGGTGGGTCCTCACGGAGGAGGGGCGCACCGCGGAGGCGCTGGTCCATCTGGAGGCCGCGCCCGCGCTCGCCTCCCGGTCCGGTGACACGCGCGGCGAGGCGACCGCTCTGATCAACCTGTCGCTGGCGCAGGCGGAGCTCGGCAGTCCCGAGGAGGCCGCCGAGGGATGCGCGCTCGCGGCGGAGCTCGCGCACAGCGTCGGCGACCGGCACACCGAGCGCCTCGCCCTGTACCACCTCGCCCGGCACCGCCTCGACGCCAGGGAGTGGCAGGCGGCCTTCGAGACGGCCGTCGCCGCGCTCGACCTGGACGGCCCTTCGGACAGTTCGACGGCGGCCCGCGTACTGCTGCGCACCGTGCTCGGCGAGGCGCTCCTGGGAATGGGCGACGAGACCGAGGGCATCCGCCGTCTGGAGGCCGCGGCACACGAGGCGGAGTCGTGCGGCTTCGACGACGGCGCGGTCCGCGCCCTCGGCGCGCTCCTGCGGGTGTCGCCGGACACGGGGCTGCAGGCGCGGTACGACACGGCGATGGTGCGGCTGATGGCTCGGCCGTGAGGCGGGCCTGAAGGGGCGGCGGTCGTAAGGAGGGCCTCAGGGGGCGGCGGTCATGAGGGGGCCTCAGAGGGCGGTCGTGAGGAGGGGGGGCTCAGGGGGGGCGGTCGTCAGGAGGGGCCTCAGAGGGCGGCGGTCATGAGGGGGCCTCAGAGGGCGGTCGTGAGGAGGGGGGCTCAGGGGGGGGCGGTCGTCAGGAGGGGCCTCAGAGGGCGGTCCTCAGGAGGGGCCTCAAGGGGCGGTCCTCTGCGTGGTCCTCCCCCGCCCCGCGGCACTCACCTCACGTGGCGGAGCCCTCAGGTGAGGCTTCGGGCGCCTCGCCCGTGGCGTGGGCCGTGAGTTGCCGATTCACCTCGTGGGCCTGTTCCGCCAGCTCGCGGGCGCGGGTCTCGGCCTGGTCGGCGCGGGCGTTGATGCGGGCGATGTCCTCCTCGATGACCTGCAGAGCCAGGTCTGTCGCGGCGCCCGCGGCCTCCGGGGACAGATCGTCGGGGAGGGCCTCCAGGGCACTCTTGACCGCCGGGATGCCGCCGCGTTCGTGGGTTTCTTTCCAGAACTCGTAGTCCATCGCGCCATCTTGGCCGATCGGCCGCCTCCTGCGCGAGGCGGGGCTGCCACTGCCCTTCAGGAGCCGTCCGAGGCGTCCGGCAACGCCCGCGCGCACGCCCTCAAGCCGTCCGGCGGATCGGACGCCCGAGGAGATCCGCGCGCCGGGCGAACTCGGTGACGATCTCGCTCCCGTCCCGCATCCGCTCGACCGGCGCCCTCCCGCCCTCCATGCCGCGCCGCGCCCGCCGGGACTCCGCCCGGAACCCGCTAGGAAGCGGGTCCGGCAGGCGTGCCCACCCGGGTGGGGGTGCTGAAGTCCAGCACGTCCTCGGCCGTCTGCCGGGTCTCCTCGGCTGCCTTGCGGGCCGTGGCGAGGACGTCGCCCTGCTCCTGGACGAGGGTGTGGTAGATCGGCGCCTGGGTGGCGTCATTGGCCGGCATGACCTGCGGCTCCTTGTTCGATGACTGCGTGACTCGGGTCGGCCGCCCGTATGCGGCCGACCCGCGACCTTACGCGAATTCGGTGCCATGGTGGCACCTGATTCCGATCATGAGACCACCGCTTGTGACGACCTTCACACGTAAGGGGTTCCTCAGGGACAGAAGGTGTCCTTGTTCGGCCGCTTCCCCGTCGCCAGGAAGCGGGAGACCGTGCGGTCGCCGCATTCGTTCCCGTTCGCGAGGTAGGCATCGTGACCGGTGGCGTTGACGGTCACCATGACGGCACGGCGGCCGAGGGCCTCCCGCATCTTCAGGGCGCCGCTCAGCGGAGTGTTGGGGTCGCGCTCGTTCTGGACGAGCAGGATGCCGGACGGGCCGCGGTCGGTGATCCGCACCGGGGCCTCCTTGGGCGCGAACGGCCAGGCCGCGCACGCCATCGCGTTCCTGGGCATGCCCGCGGTCAGCGGATACTCGGCACGGCTCTCGGCAACCCCCTTCTCGTACACGGCGGTTGAGGTGGGCCACGTCACGTCGTTGCAGAGGGTCGCCTGGCCGACCGCGACGGAGTTCTGGAGCACGGCCTCGGGCGGCGACGGGGGCGCGGGCGGCACGGTGCCGTTCCGGGCGGCCAGGATCAGCCGGGCGAGCCCCGGGAAGTCGTCGGGGTCGTCCATGGCGTTGAGCATGGTCTGGCGCAGTACATTCCCGTTCAGTTCCTCGGGGTTGGCGCCGGGCCAGGGAATCGGCTCACGGTCCAGGCGGGCGGCGAGGCGGAGGAAGAGCGGACGTACCTCGGCCGCCGTCTCGGCGACGCGATCCGGATTGCCGGGCGCGGAGGCCCACTTGGCGAACTCGGGGAAGGTGTCCTCGACGCCCTGTTCGTGCGCGGCGAGCCAGGCTCGGTTGACGCGGGCGGCATCGGGGTCGTCGTTGCTGTCCAGCACCCAGCGGTCCGTGCGGTGCGGGAACAGTTGGCTGTAGACGGCGCCGACGTACGTACCGTACGAGACGGCCCACGCGGAGAGCTTCCGCTCGCCGAGCGCGGCGCGGATGCGGTCGATGTCGCGGGCGTTGTTGGCGGTGCTGATGTTCCGGATGAGGTCTCCGCCGTTGCGGGCGCAGGCCTGGGAGACGCGTCGCGCGGTGGTCATGTTCCGCGCGACGGAGCCGTCGGGGCCCGGCCAGGGGCGCAGCCCGGACGGGGCGAGGTCGGCGCGGTCGAGGCCGCAGGTGACCGGGGTGGAGCGGCCGAGGCCGCGGGGGTCGAAGCCGATCAGATCGTGAGCGTCGCGTACCCGCTGAGGCAGCTTCTGGCCTTTCCCGGAGGGGTTGTCGATGCTGGAGCCACCAGGGCCTCCGGGGATCAGCAGGAGGGCGCCTCGGCGGGCCGAGGGCTTCTCGGCGGGGATGCGGGAGATCGCGATCTCGATCTTCCTGCCGTCGGGGTCGGCGTAGTCCATCGGTACGTCGAGCGTGGCGCACCGCTGCCGGGGGTCGACGCCCCTGCCCTCGCACGCCGTCCAGTCGAGCGCGGCGGGCCCAGGGGCGGTCGTCTGCGCCGATGCCCGGGAGGTCGTCGACGCCGATGCCGGTGCGGCGAGGGGGGCCGTGAGGATCAGGACCGTGGCGGAGGCGGCGAGCAGCGCCGCCTTTCTTGCCTTCTTGGCTGTCTGCTGCGTCGTCTTCATCGTGTTCATCGTGTTCATCGTGTTCATCGTGTTCGTCACGATGAAGAGCCTCGCCTCAGACGCCGGATCACCACATCGTTCCAACCGGCCCATCTGAATGGGGTTTTACCCTGACGCACCACCTAGGGACTGCCGACCACCTCCGACTGCTGATGGGGCGTCGCCCGGGTCGCTGCCGTGCCGGGCGCCGCCGGTCTCCCCTCCAAGGAACGGCGGCGCCCTGCGCTGACCCGTACGGGTCAGGAACAGGCCTTGTAGAAGTGCTTCCAGCCGTCGCCCGGCATGGACGGCGGCTCGGCCGGGGTGCCCCAGTCGCCGTACTTCTGCTCGTCCTCCTGGTTGTAGTCGCCCGGCCCCGTGCCCGGCTTCGACAGGCGCACGTCGCGCTCCCACACGCCGTCCCCGGCGTTGCTGAGCACCGCGAGGTCGGGGTAGGCGTCGCCGCCGTAGTTGGCGACGCGGAGTTCCTTCGCCTCGCTGGCGTCACCGATGTCGAGGTGGCGGGAGCGCGCGGAGGCGAGGTTGGCGCGCTTCAGCGGTCCGGGGCGGAAGTCCGCGACACGGGCCGTGTTGGGGTCGTCCACGCCGGACGGCTCGACGATGTTGACGACGATGTCCAGGGTGCCGTCGTTCTGGAAGTCGGCGACCGCGGCGGTGCCGACCTCGCCCCGCTTGGTGCCGATCAGCTTGCTGACGTTCTGCTTCGCTCCGAAGGAGCCGTCCGCGGCGCCCCACTGGACCGTCATCTTGGTGCCGGTGTGCCCGGGGTTGATGATCTTGTCCGCATGGCCGTCGCCGTCGAGGTCGCCGAGCAGCGTCGTGGCGCCGGCCAGACACGGGCCCGCCGCCTGGGCGGCCTTGCCCGACTGTCCCGCGCCGCCCGAGGCCGCCGAACCGGCCGCGTTGGCCTGGTAGCCGGCGACCGTCAGGGTCAGCGCGACGGCCGCGACGGGTGCGGCGATCAGACGTGAGCGCTTACGAAGCATCTGTGCGAACTCCTCAGGTTGTTACTGCTCTTCACTGCCGCTCTTCACTGCTGCTCTTTACTGCCGCTCGCTAGTGCTGAGCCGTGCGTGCGCCGGAAACGGGCTTGCCGCCCTGATCCCGACGAGCACGTACCGAGCCTGTGGGGTGATCGGCCCCAGAGGCAACGAAATCGGGGCAGTTGGGGACGCTGGAACACGGAAACGGGTCTTGACCAGGGCGGACGTAGGCTGCCTGGAACGCGGGAATGGGACGCGGGATCGTGCGCGCACCGTTCACGGGTGATTCCGGGATCATTCACGGCTCATTCGCGGGCCGTTCGTGGGCCGATCGCGACGGGCCGCGCTCAATTCGGTACCCCGTCCGACAGCGAACTGCTACGGTCACCCGCATGAAGCGCGCTGCGATGAACACGACGACGCCGGAGAGTGTCCCGGCGCGCTGACCGATGTTCGAGTCCGAAGCCCCGGGGCGAGTGCCCCGGGGCTTCGGCTTGTGGTCACTCGCCCTCTGTCCGCGAGGAGACCGCCATGCAGCAGCAAGAGGCACACCAGGATCGACAGCAGGACGTACGGCACGACCACCGCAGACTCGGCCGCGAGCTCGGCCTCTTCGGCACCGACCCGCTGATCGGCGCGGGACTGCCGTACTGGCTGCCGGACGGCGCGGCCGTGCGGCACGCCCTGGAGGAGTACGTCCGCGACGCCGAACGCCGGGCCGGCTACCGGCACGTGTACTCGCCGGTGCTCGGCAAACGGGAGCTGTACGAGATCTCCGGGCACTGGTCGCACTACAGCGAGGACATGTTCCCGCCGATGGACCTGGGCGGCGAGCAGGTCGTGCTGCGCCCGAGCCTGTGTCCGCACCACGCGGTGATCTACCGTTCCCGCTCCCACAGTTACCGCGAGCTCCCGCTGCGCATGGCCGAGCTGGGCGGTATGTACCGCGCCGAACTCTCCGGCGTCCTCGGCGGGTTGAGCCGGGTGCGGGCCATCCAGCTCAACGACGCCCACATCTTCTGCACCCTGGACCAGGTCGCCGACGAGGCGCGGGACGCGCTGGCGATGATCCGCAGGGCGTACGAGGCCCTGGGCATCCGCCCGGCCCGCTACCGGCTTTCCCTTCCCGGGCCCGGCGGCAAGTACGTCGCCGACCCCGAGAAGTGGCGGCGTTCGACCGCGCTGTTGACCGAGGTCCTCGACCGGTCGGGGCTGCCGTACGAGGCGGAGGAGGGCGAGGCCGCGTTCTACGGGCCCAAGATCGATGTGCAGGTCGTCGACGGGGCGGGGCGCGAGTCCACCCTCTCCACCGTGCAGGTCGACTTCCACCAGCCCGAGCGGTTCGACCTGCACTACATCGGGGCGGACGGCGCCAAGCACCGCCCGGTGATGGTCCACCGCAGCGTCATCGGAAGCGTGGAGCGAGCCGTCGCGCACCTCGTCGAGCAGCACGGCGGGGCCTTTCCCGCCTGGCTCTCCCCCACCCAGGTCGCGGTCCTCCCGGTCTCGGACGCCCAACTGCCCGGCGCCGAGCGGCTCTTGCGGCGGTGCGCCGAGCGGGGGCTGCGGGCCGACCTCGCGGGACCCGAGCACGGCAGCCTGGGCGCCCGCATCCGGGCCGCCCGTCTCGTGCCCTATCAGGCGGTCGTCGGATCCGAGGAGGACGCCGACGGTCTCGTGGCGCTGCGGCTGCGCGACGGGCGGCGCATCGACCCGATGCCCGCCGCCGAGGCCCTGGCCCGCATCGGCGCCCTGGTCGACGCGCACCGCACCGAGCTGTGGGACCGAGGGTCCCTGAGGTAGCCGCGGGGCTCAGAGGGCGCCGACGAGCAGGGTCACGCCCATGACCCCCATCGTCGCGGCGATCAGTCCGTCCAGGACCCGCCAGGATCCGGGGCGTGCGAAGAAGCCGCTGAGGAGGCGGGCGCCGTAGCCGAGCGCGGTGAACCAGCACAGGCTGCCGAGCACGGCGCCGATTCCGAAGGCCCAGCGCTGTCCGTCGTGCCCTGCGGCGACGGAGCCGAGGAGGAGGACGGTGTCGAGGTAGACGTGCGGGTTGAGCCAGGTCATGGCCAGGCAGGCGAGCAGTGCGGCGCGCCGTGACCCAGCCGTCGCGCCGGTGGCCGTCAGTGCGCTCGGACGCAGGGCCCGGCGCGCGGCGAGCGCGGCGTACGAGATCAGGAATCCCCCGCCGATGAGGCCGACGAGGGTCAGCGCCGGGGGCCAGGCCGTCACCACGGCGCCGACCCCGGCGACACCCGCCGCGATGAGGACGGCGTCGGACAGGGCGCAGACGGCCACCACGGTGAACACGGCCTGGCGGCGTATGCCCTGGCGCAGGACGAGGGCGTTCTGCGCGCCGATGGCGACGATGAGTGAGAGTCCGGTGCCGAATCCGGCGGCTGCGGTGGTCAGTGCTGTTCCCATGGCCTCGACGTTAAAGATCCTTGACGCCATAAGTACAGATAAAGATTCTCAGGTACCTTAAGCAATCGTGATGACAGGAGCGGGAACGGGATCAAGAACGGGAAGCTGTGCCGGAGCCGGGGCGGCAGGCACCGGGGCGATGGCGGAGCTGCCGCTCGACCATGTGCGGACCCTCCTCGCCGTCGTCGACGAGGGCACCTTCGACGCCGCCGCGGTCGCCCTCCATGTGACGCCGTCCGCGGTCAGCCAGCGCGTCAAGGCGCTGGAGCGCAGGACCGGGCGCGTGCTCCTCATGCGCACGAAGCCGGTGCGGCCCACCGAGTCGGGGCAGGTCGTCGTGCGGTTCGCGCGGCAGATGGCACGCCTGGAGCGGGACGCCCGCGCCGACCTCGGCATCAGCGACTCGGGCGAGCCCGCCGTGCTGCCGGTCGCGGTGAACGCCGACTCGCTCGCCACCTGGTTCCTCTCCGCCCTGGCCCGGATCCCCGACGAGCTGCGGATCTGCTTCGAGCTTCGCCGTGAGGACGAGTTCCACACCACGTCGCTGCTGCGGGAGGGCGCGGTGATGGCCGCGGTCACGTCGTCGCCGGACGCGGTGGCGGGCTGCACGGTGCGCCGCCTGGGGCGGATGCGGTATCTGCCGGTCGCGGCGCCGGGGTTCGCGGCGCGCTGGCTCGGCGACTGGCCGGGGGCGCCGCTGGGGCCCGGCCTCGCGGAGGCGCCCGTGATCTATTTCGACCGCCGCGACACCCTGCAGGACCAGTTCGCGCGGGAGGTGACGGGCGGGCGCGGGGCGAGCCGGCTGCGGCACTACGTCCCTTCGTCGCGGGGGTTCGTCGAGGCGATCGAGGCGGGGCTCGGGTGGGGCGTGGTGCCGCGGGCCCAGGCCGAGCCGCTGCTGCGCTCCGGCGCGCTGGTCCTGCTCGACCCCGAACGCGTCGTGGACGTACCGCTGTTCTGGCAGCAGTGGAAGCTCGACTCGCCGGCGCTCGCGGCGATGGCGGACGCCGTGGTGGCCGCGGCGTCGGAGGCGCTGGACCGGTGACGGGCGCCGCCTCGGAACCCCCCTCTGGAGTCCCCCGGAGCCCCCAGACCTCCCTCGCATTGTCATGCACACCGCAGCTTCACGCCCCTCCGTGAGATGCGCACCGCCCCGCAGAAACAAGAGCCGGACCCCCTTCCGATCTGCTCCGCAACCAGGAAACCCTGGTGACACAAGAGATCGCCCGCTGCCCTCAGGAAGTGAGTCCCTCGTGAACGACGCCCCCACCGTCCACTCCTTGGAGACCGGTTGGTCCGTGGACGAACGCTGCACCAACTGCGACGTCGCACGGCAGCTCGCGCCGGATCTGATCGGCGAGGTCGACGGCCGCTCCGAGATCACCCGGCAGCCGCGTGACGCGGCCGAGGAACGGCTCCTGTACGCCGCCGCGTTCGCCTGCCACACCCGCTCCATCCGCCCCGCGTCCGGCCGGTTGGACGCGGCGCGCGACCTCTACCCCCTGCCCATCGACGACACCGTCCTGTTCTGCGGGCACAACTCCCCACAGACCGCGGGCGCCAGCTCCTATCTCCTGCGCCGCCCTTCGGGGAACCTGATGATGGTGGACACCCCGCGCTGGAGCGAGGCGCTGGCCACGCGGTTCGAGACGATCGGGCCGGTCACCGACGTGCTGCTCACGCACCGGGACCACGCCGCGCACGGCCGCAGGTACGCGGACCGGTTCAAGGCCCGGCTGTGGATCCACGAGGGCGACCTGGACGCGTCCCCCGAGGCCGACCGCGTCCTGCGCGGCACCGAGAGCGTGGAGATCGCCGACGGCGTCGTCGCCCAGCCACTGCCCGGCCACACCCTGGGCAGCGTGCTCTACCTCGCCGACGAGCGGTACTGCTTCAGCGGGGACAGCTTCTACTGGTCGCGCTCGACGGGCGACGTCGAGGTGGCCGAGAGCGTCACCTGGTACTCCATCGAGGAGCTCGCGGCCTCCCTTGCCCGCACGGCCGAACGGCTCCGCTTCGAGTGGCTGCTGCCGGGGCACGGCGACCGCATGCGCCGGCCCGCCGCCGAAATGGCCGACCGCATGCGGGCGTTGGCCGAGAGGGCGCGGGCTCTGCGGCCGCGTCCCATCGACTTCACCGCCCTGCGCTGGTGAGCGCGGCGGCGCGGCGAAGCACCGTACGAATGCCGACGCCGTGGTGGTGAAAACCGCGGTGAGAACATGCGGGGCGCGCCACTCCTGTCTAGCGTCGCTCGCATGAAGACTCATCCGCAGAGGTACGAGATCCTGCTGGTCCCGCAGTTCTCCGAGAGCGGTACGGGCACGACCGACACCCGCGGCGCCCTGCGCTCCGCCGTGGTGGTCGCCACCGGGGAGACCGGCTCCTCCGGCTATCCCCGGTACGTCGGGGACGGTATGGAGGCCGACATCGACCCCGTGACGCGTTCCGTCGAGGCACTCCTCGTCGACGGTGCCGAGCTGGACTACGGCCTCTCGGTGCGGGTCGCGGACCACGAGGGCGGCTGAGCCCCCGCGCGGCCGGACGTCCTGCCGTCCGCGCGGGGCCCGCTCACCGGGTGGTGCCGCCCCTCACGACCCCGAGGGACGGCGTGCGGCGGCCCGCTGGGCGCGGCGCGACATCCGCCCTTCGGAGCCCGCGGCGGGAGCCGTGGGTGCGGTGGTGTCCGGGCCGATGCCCAGTTCGCCGCTCAGGTCCTCCACGAACGAGCGGACCGTGGGGTACTCCACGAACGCCGACGAGCGCACCGAGTGGGCGAGTTCGTCGCTGAGCTTGGCGATGACCTCGATGAGGATCAGCGAGTCCAGGCCCATGTCGAAGAGGTTGGTGTCCAGGTCCACGGTCCGCGGGTCGGGTGCGCCGAGTACCGCGGCGATCTCGTGCCGGATGAAGTCCGTGAGCAGGGTGACCTTCTCTGTGTTCGGCACACCATCGAAGCGGTCCCGCAGCGTCTCGCCCCCGGTCTCGGCGGCCTGTGCGATGGCGCCGTGCGGCTCGATCCAGTGCCGCTTCCGGTCGAAGGGGTAGCTGGGCAGCGGCACGCGGCGCACGCTCTCGCCCTCGTGGTAGGCGGCCCAGTCGACGTCATCGCCCGCGGTCCACACCCTGCCGAGCACGTCCAGGAGGAAGGCCACGCCGACTGTCTCGGGGGTCTGCGGCAGCAGCGCGAGTGCCGGGCGCCCTGACGCGGCGGCGTGCTGGGCGCCGATCCGCTCCAGGAGGCGCAGGGCCGCGTCCGGCAGGTCCGTGCGGTCCGCGGCGACGGCGGGCGTCCGCACGCCCCAGCCGGTCAGCGTGCGCAGGGTGGCGTACTGGACGGCGAAGGCCGCCAAGGCGCCCTCCGCGCGCAGCAGTTCGGCGGCGCCGCCCGGGGCGTTGAGCTCGGTGGCGCACTCGTCGAAGTGCTCGCGAAAGGCCGGGATCTCCTCGTACAGCGCCGTGGCGTGCCCTGCGGGAACGGCCGACGCGTCACCGACGAGTTCGAGGACCGGCTTCTCGGCGGTGGGATCGCCCTTCAGGAGGCGGTTCTCGTCGCCGAGCGCCAGGGCCAGTGCCGCGTCACGCACGTCGGTGGCGACGAGCGCGCGCCGGTAGGTGTGCACGCGCCGCCCGACCGCCAGCGTGTGGGAGACCGCCGCCAGGTCGAGGGCGCGCTCCTTGCGCAGATGGCGGGCGAGGTCGGCGGTCGCCGTGTCGAGCGCTTCGGGGGTGCGGGCGGAGAGCACGAGGAGCCGGGGCCCTGCCGCTCCGGTGGCGGGCTCGGCGGCGGGGGCCTCCTCCACGATCACGTGGGCGTTCGTGCCGCCGATGCCGAAGGAGCTGACGCCGGCCCGGCGCGGGGTCGTGCCCGCGGGCCACTCCTTGGTCTCGGTGCCGACGTAGAAGGGCCCGGCCGCGAAGTCGATCTCGGGGTTGGGCGCGTCGAAGCAGAGGCTCGGGACCAGGGTGCGGTGGCGCAGCATCAGGACCGTCTTGATCAGGCCCGCCATGCCCGCGGCGGTGTCCAGGTGCCCGACGTTGGTCTTGACCGAGCCGATCGCGCAGGACTCGGGGGCGAGTTCGGTGCCGTCGCGCCCGAAGGCCTGGTTGAGCGCGGCGATCTCGATGGGGTCGCCCAGCGGCGTCGCGGTGCCGTGCGCCTCCACGTACGAGATGGTCTCCGGGCCGCAGTCGGCGATCTGCTGCGCCTCCACGACGACGGCGGCCTGCCCCTGCACGCTGGGGGCGGTGTAACCGGTCTTGTCCGAGCCGTCGTTGTTCACGGCGGTGCCCTTGATGACGGCGTGGACGGTGTCGCCGTCCGCCAGGGCGTCGCTCAGCCGCTTGAGGGCGACGACGCCGACGCCGTTGCCGATCACGGTGCCCTGCGCCTTGGCGTCGAAGGCCCGGCAGTGGCCGTCGGGCGAGAAGATCATGCCCTCGTGGTGGAGGTAGCCCTCCCACTGGTCGGCCTGGATGTGGGCGGCGCCCGCGAGCGCCATCGAGCAGTCTCCGGAGAGCAGGCTGAGGCAGGCCAGGTGCACGGCCACCAGGGAGGTCGAGCAGGCCGTGTTGGTGCTGATGCTCGGGCCCTGCAGGTTCAGCTTGTAGGAGGTGCGGGTGGCCGCGAAGTCCTTGTCGTTCGTGATCATCATGCGGTAGCGGTCCACGGACGACGCGGTGCGATAACGCTCGCCGAGGTTGTGCAGCAGATAGGTGTTCATGCCGACACCGGCGAACACACCGATCCGCTGCTCGCCGCGCTGCGGGTCGTAGCCCGCTGTCTCCAGGGCCTCCAGCGCGCACTCCAGGAACTGGCGCTGCTGCGGGTCGATCAGCTCCGCCTCGTCCTGGGTGATGCCGAAGAACCCCGCGTCGAACTTGTCGGCGTCCTCGACGATCTGACCGGCCTTCACATAGCGCTCGTCCGCGATCAGTTGCTCGCTGACCCCGGCCGCGCGCAGCTGGTCGTCGGAGAAGTAGGTGAGGGTCTCGCGGCCCTCGTTCAGGACGCGCCAGAACTTGTCGGGGGTGTCGGCGCCGGGGAAGCGGCAGGCGAGGCCGACGATCGCGATGTCCGAGTCCCTGACCTCCGCGCCGCCGTCCGTCTCCGCCTGGTGGGCGCTCTGCTGTATTCGCCCGTCGTTCATGTCTTCCATGTCTTCCATGTCTGCTCCTCAACCCACCTTGATACCGAGGTCCGCTGCGACGGCGCGCATGTCCAGGAACGTCTCCGCGATGAACCTGGCCCCGTCGTCGGTGGTGTCCATCTGCTTGAACAGTTCCACCAGCGCCTCCCGGTGCTGATCGCGCTCGCCCTCACCCGCGGCGATCTCGAGCACCACGCGCTTGAGGCGCTCCTCGACCTCGGGCAGGTCCAGGGAGCGCGGGAACTTGATGCTGAACGTGGAGCGGTCGTAGTCCTTGTTGCGCCGCACCGCCCGGGTGTAGCTCGATGCGTTGAGCTTGTAGAACATGCAGTCCCAGTTCTTGAACGAGTAGTAATTCAGGAGCGGGAACAGCGTGCAGTGCGTCTCCATCGGCGAAGAGGCGTACAGCCCCTTCTCCTTGAGTTCCGCGACCATGCGGTCGGGGTCGTAGTCGTGCCGCATCGCGATGAACGGGAAGACGATTTTGGGGAGTTCGTCGTCCTCTGCGAACAGGACCTCCTCGATCTCGCCGTCGAAGAGTTCGCTCGCGAGCTCGGGCCCAAAGGACTTGTAGAAGCCGCGGACGACCTCGCGGACGTTCGACTCCATGGTGAGGATCTGCTGCGGGTCGGCGCACAGGGCGATGTAGGGGATGCGCTCGCGGTAGGCGTGGAGGATGGCCCGGATCACGAAGAAGGTGCGGCACGAGACGCAGGGCAGCTTCTCGTCGAGGTACTGTCCCGGCTTCTTGGGGCGGGGCCGGTTGAAGACGTCCCGCATCATCTTCTTGATGTTGTCGTCGTCCGCGTCCACCACGAACGTCGCGGGCAGCTTCTCCTGCGCGAGCTTGATGTTCTGCGCCGCGTGCGTGCTCTCGAAGGGCACGTCGAAGGTGTATGCGAGCGTCCTCTTGCCGTATTCGTTGACGAACTTGTCCAGCATGTACGTGCTGTCCTTGCCGCCGCTGTACATGAAGAGGCAGTCGAATTCCCCGCGCGGGTTGGGCGGCGCCGCCTGGAATTCGGCGAACACCTCATTGGTGTACTTGTAGTTGACGATCAGATCGCCCGCGAAGTCCAGGTTGCACAGATTGCAGACCTGCTCGTCGTCCAGGACGATCCCCGGGTGCCCGTCCTTCAGCGAACAGATCTTGCAGCGGACAATGGTCGGTTCCACGATGCCTCCTTGAAAGGGTGTCGACTGCCCGGTCGGCGGCGGGCTCAGCGTTGCGTGCCGGACCTTCGACGGCGCGCTCCGAGCAGGGAGCGGCCACGGGCGGGGGCCTGCCGCCCGCGCGGCGGTGACGCTCCCGCCGCGTCGTCGGCGAGATGACGGGCCATGGACCCGACCGTCGGGTGGCGGAACATGTCGAGCCGGGTCAGCGAGGGGCGCAGCTCCGCCCGCAGCCGCGCCACCACCTGGGTGAGGCGCAGCGAATCCCCTCCGGCGTCGAAGAAGTTGACGTCGACGCCGACCGCTTCCAGGCCCAGCGCGCCCTGCCAGATCCCGGCGATCCGCCGCTCCAGGGCGCTCGCCGGCGCGGCGTCGGTGCCCTGTCCGGCTCCGGCTCCGGCGAGGGCAGCGGGGGCGGGCAGGGCCTTGCGGTCGAGCTTGCCGTTCGGGGTCAACGGAAGGTCGCGCAGGGCGACGACGGCCCCGGGGACCATGTACGCGGGCAGCCTCGCCCGCACGTGGTCGCGCAGCCCGGCAGCCGAGGGCGAATCGCCGCCCGCGGCGACGACGTACGCCACCAGACGGCCGTCGCCACCATCGCCCTCGCGCACGGCCACGGCCGCCTCCGCGACGGCCGGGTGGTCGCGCAGCACCGTCTCCACCTCGCCGAGCTCGATGCGGTAGCCGTGCAGCTTGACCTGGTTGTCGACCCTGCGCAGATACTCCAGGCGCCCGTCGGGCAGATGCCGCACCAGGTCCCCGGTGCGGTAGACGCGGCCCGGCGCGAAGGGGTCGTCCAGGAACTTCTCCGCGGTGAGGTCGGGCCGCCGGTGATAGCCGTCGGCCACTCCGTCGCCGCCGATGTACAGCTCGCCCGGGGTGCCGGGCGGCACGGGCCGCAGCCGCGCGTCGAGGACGTACATCCGCGTGTTGGCCAAGGGGCGCCCGATGGTGACAGGACAACCGGCCGCCACCCGGTCCAAGGAGGACCAGATGGTGGTCTCGGTCGGCCCGTACATGTTCCAGACCCGGCCCGCGCGCCGCACGAGAGCGGCGGCCAGGTCCTCGGGCAGCGCCTCGCCGCCGCACAGGACGGTCAGTTCGTCGCGGCCCTGCCAGCCCGCCTCGATCAGCATGCGCCAGGTGACGGGGGTCGCCTGGACGACGGTCGGGCCGCACTTCTCGATCAGTTCGCGCAGCTCGAATCCGTCAGCGGCCGCACGCGCCGGGGCGACCTGGACCTGCCCGCCGGTCACCAGCGGCAGATAGAGCTCCAGGCCCGCGATGTCGAAGCAGGCGGTGGTCACGGCGAGCAGGGTGTCCGTGCGGGCGAAACCGGGCTCCTTCGCCATGGAGCACAGGAAGTTGGTCAGCGCCCGGTGGCCCACGCGCACGCCCTTGGGCAGGCCGGTGGAGCCGGAGGTGTAGATGACGTAGGCGGGGTCCTTGGCCGACGCCCGGTCCCCGAAGGCGTCCATCGGCTCGAAGGCGTCCATCGACTCCAAGGAGCCCGCCACCTCGTCTTCCTGCGCGTCGAGTTCGACCGCGCGTGACGGGCAGTCCGAGGGGAGTGCGGGAGCCAGCGCGGCCTGTGTGAGGACGAGGAGCGCGCCGGAGTCGTCGAGCATGTGCCGGATCCGCTCGGGCGGATAGACCGGGTCGAGCGGTACGTACGCCGCGCCCGTCTTCAGCACCGCGAGCAGCCCCGTGAGCAGGTCGGCGGATCGGTGCAGGAACACCCCGACCAGGGTGCCGGGGCCCGCGCCGAGCCGGGCGAGGCGGTGCGCGAGCCGGTCCGAGCGGCGCGCCAGTTCGCCGTACGTCACGACCTCGTCCCCGAACCGGACGGCGGGCGCGTCCGGTTGGCGGCGGCTCCACTCCGCGAAGAGCTGATGCACACAGCGGTCGCTCGGGTAGTCGGCCGCCGTGTCGTTCCACGTGTCGAGCACGCGACGGCTCTCGTCCGCGGTGAGCAGCGGGATCAGGCCCGCGTCCTCGTCGGGCAGCGCGGCGGCGCTGTGCAGGAACCGGCGGAAGCGGGCGGAGAGTTGCTCCGCGGCCCCGGTCATGCCGGGGGCGGCGGGCTCGAAGGCGATGCCGCCGGATCGGCCGATGCGGACGGTGAGGGCGGAACCGTCCGGCTGCGGCCGGTGAGCCGCGATGGCGCCGTCGGTCAGGTCCACGGTGATCGGCAGGGCGGTGCTGCCCGACACGGCCGACCGCTCGCGCAACCGGGGATCACGCAGCCGCACGTCACGCAGTGGGGCGCCGCGCCGTGCCACATCGACGAGCCGTTGGGCGACGGCTTCCTTGAGTTCGGTGAGCGATCGGCTCTCCGTCGCCTCCGGGGCACGGAAAGGGACTTCGGAGTGGAGCGGGGCGGGAATCCTTTCGGCTTCCGGTCCACGGCCGGGAAGGCGCAGGCCCACGTCGAAGCCTCCGGTGTGCTCGCCGGCCATGCGGCCGAGGAACAGCAGCAGGGCGGCGAGCAGCCACGCTTCCCTGTCTTCTTCATCCAGGGCTCGCAGCCGGTCGGGGATCTCGGCATGCGCGACCGTCCCCGTGGCCTGCTCCGACTCCCCTGCGGGCCAGGGCACTTCGAGGGGTTCCTGCTCGGTCAGCCGACTGAGCCAGTACGCCTCGTGGCGACGCGCGGCGCGGGACGCCGACTCCCATCGCTCGGTCGCGGCGTCGTCGAGCTCGGTGAAGCGGTCGCCTGGGCGGAGCCCGACCGCGCCGCCGTCCAGGTCGACGAGATCGGTGAGGCGTACGTCGAAGTCGGCCGTGGCGACGACGACAGCCGCGTCGTCGACGGCCAGCACGGTCCCGGCCGGACGCGTCGACGCATGGGCCGTGACCTGCGCGCCGCGCACCGCGAACAGCCGCTCGTCCAGGGCGAGGAGGGCGAGACCGAAGGCGTTGCGGTGCGGACCGAGCGTGGTGGCCCGCACGAGCGCGTCGAGCTCCCCCGCCGGTCGCCGCCAGGAGAAAAGGCCCGCGCGGGGCGGGCCGTCGTGCGCACCGTGATACGTACGCAGGGTCAGGTCCTGCGGGGTGCGTGTCTCCGTTCCCGCGGCCAGTTCGTCGACCAGTTCACCGAAGGAGGCGGCCGCGGCCTCGTAGCAGGCGAGGTTGAGCGTGTACGCGGTGTCGTCCGGGGCGACCGGCACCGTGCGCTGCTTGAGCAGATCGCCGGTGTCGGCCTCGCGCTCCATCACGTGCCAGGTCACGCCGTGCTCGGCGGCGCCCTCCAGGACGGCCCAGCTGGTCGCGTGCAGACCGGCATGCCGGGGCAACGGCGCGTCGTGGAAGTTGACGGGCATGCGCTCGGGCAGCGCCAGGACCTCGTCGGACAGCATCCGCAGGTTGGTGATGCTGAAGAGGTACGCGAACCGCAGCGGGCGCAGCCGCTCCGCGAGGCCCCGGCCCGGCTCGATCACGGGGAGGCCGTGCCCGGCCGCCCAGCGGCGCAGGCCGGGATCGGCGGCGACCACGGCGGTCACCCGGTGGCCGCGCGTCAGGAGGTGCTCGCCGCATTCGGCGAGGAGGGGCTCCTCGCCGATCAGGACGGCGCTGAAGGGGGCGCAGGGACCGGCAGAGCCGGAAGGTGGGGTCATCGCTGCTTCTCCTGGTCGTGGAGAACGGTGCTCAGCTGGTGGAGCAGGTCGTCCACCTCCGTGTCCGAGAGACCGTTGACGATCTGTTCGAGGCCGGGCTCCTCCGTGGACGCGTCGACGTCCTGAACCGCGAGGTGGCGGGCGAGGCGCTCGATGGTGATGTGCTCGAAGAGCAGGGTCGACGGCAGGGGCCCGTACTCCTGCTCCAGTTCCTTGGTGAGACTCAGGACCACGAGCGAGTCGATGCCGTAGTTCTCGAAGGTGGCCTTGGGGTCCAGGAGGTTCTCGGGCATCTCCAGGACGCGGGCGAAGACCGCCCTGACCCTGTCCTCCGTGGCGCGCACCGGGTCACCGTCGAGGCTCCGCGCGGCGGCCTCGGGGCGCACGGCCCCGGTGTCCGGCTCGGACGGGACAACGGGCTCGGACGGGACGACGGGCTCGGACCGGACGAGCACCACGGGCGCCTCCCCTGCCGCGGGCACCAGCCCGTCGCTCTCGGCCACCAGCACGCACTGGTACGTGCCGCCGCCCGGCCGCGCGTGCGCCGCGACCTTGCGGAAGCCGTTCTGGGCGAGCACGTCGCGCCAGGCGGCCAGGCCGAGCAGCGGGGAGTTGGGCAGCCGGTACTCCGCGTCCTCGAAGAGCCACCAGCCGGTGGCCAGACCGAAGATCAGGGACATCTGGTCGCGCAGTTCGACGCCTTCGTTGATGATCAACACGCCGTTCGTGCCCAGCAGTTGCTTGACGTGCGCCAGGGTGCGGTCGATCCTGCGGGTCGCGTGGAACACGTTGGTGCCGAGCACCAGGTCGTACCCTCCGCTCTCGAAGTCCTGCTCGCGCGGGTCGCGTTCGATGTCCAGGACCCGGAAGTCGGCGAACGGGTGGTCGGCGCCGAAGCGCTTGCGTCCGTGCCGCACGAATCCGTCGGAGACGTCGGTGTACACGTACGCGACCCGGTCGCCGTGGCCCGCGGCGGAGATGCCGCGCAGGACGCGCTCGCTGGTCCCGCCGGTCCCCGCGCCCACTTCGAGGATCCTGATCCGGTCGCCCGGCCGCTGTCGCAGGCGTTCCGCCACGTACCGCAGCACGGTGTCGGTGACCTGGTCGTTGCACCGGTCGGTGACCGGGTCCCCGGCGTAGACCGCTTCCACCAGCTCGAAGGAGCCGCCGGGGAAGAGCACGTCCATATGGCCGCGCCGCCCGGTCAGGACGTCGGGCAGCGCCTCGACGCAGCGCAGCAGCAAGGCGGTCACCGCACCGGCCTCGGGATGACGCCGGGTCAGTTCCCGTACGGCTTCCTCGGGTCGGGCGACGCGGCGCCGCAGCTCCTCGTCCTCGATCCGGTCGGTGGTGACCAGGTGGCCGTGTCCGTCGTCGTACGTCCCTTCGCCCTCGGCCCGCAGATGGCCGCCGCGCAGCAGGACGTCGACGAGCAGGTCGAGCAGCCGCTCCTGCCCGGCGGTGACACCGAGGCGCGAGCGGAGCCCCTCGCGGGTGTGCCGCTCGCCGGTGCTCCGCAGCACGCCCATGGTCCGCAGGGCGCCGACCAGCAGGTCCCGGGCGAGCCGCTCGGTCTCGGCCGACGCGCTGCCTGCGTCCCCCACGCCCTGCGGCTCCGCCGGAAGGGCGGTGAGCGCGGCCGGTGCGGACCGCTGGTGCGGCTGCGCCCTCAGCACGGTGTGCGGGTCGACGCCGAGACCGGCGAGAATGCCCTGCTCGGCCTTGACCACCAGGGCCTGCGGCAGGTCGCCCGCAAGGACGCGCTCGACGGCGGCCATGCCCTCGCCGGCGCCGATCGGCTGGATGCCCGCGGCGGCGAAGCGGCGCAGGACGCGCTCACGGTGGGCGTCGCCCGCGGCGTGCCAGTAGCCCCAGTTGACGGTCCGGACGGGGTAGGGCGCGGTGTGCGCCGCGGCCCTCGCCCAGGCGTCGGCGACATGGCAGCCCGCCGCGTAGCCTGCCTGGCCGTGGTTGCCCTCCAGCGTGACGGCGGAGGAGTACAGCAGCGCGAAGTCGAGGTCCTCGCCGCGCAGCGCGTGGAACATGCTCCACACCGTGTCCGCCTTGGCGTCCAGGGCACTGCGCAGCTCGGCTTCGCCGAGGTCCCTGATGGGCTTGTCCACCAGGACCATCGCGGAGTGGATCACGCCGTGCAGCGCGCCGAAGCGGGCCTTGGCTTCGTCGATTACCGTGCGCAGGGCTACCGGGTCGGCGGCGTCGCACGGCGCGTACAGCACATCGGCGCCCAGGCGTTCCAGGTCCGCGATGTCGGCGCGACGCCGCTCGTCCGGTGCGCCGCGCCCGACCAGGACGAGGCGGGCCCGGTAGGTGCGGGCCAGGTAGCGGGCGGTGTCACGGCCGAGCACGCCCAGGCCGCCGATGACGAGGTACACCCCGCCTACGCGGAGGCGCGTCGGGGCGGCGGGCAGGTCGACACGCTCCAGGGTGCGCACGCGTCGTACGCCTGCGCGCAGGGAGACCGGGGTGACCTTGCCCTGAACGGGCTCGTCCACCAACTGCCGTACGCCCTCGGCGACTTCACTGCCGCGCACGTCGAGGCACGCCGCGCTCAGCCGCGGGTACTCCTTGGCCGCCACCTCGCAGAAGCCGACGAGCCCGGCGGCCGCGGGGCGTACCGAGTCGTCTTCGCCGAGCGGCAGGGCGTCGGCGGTGAGCACCTTCAGGCTCAGGGGGCGGTCGAGCATCCCGGCGCGGTCCAGGGCCCGTGTCAGGCGGTACAGCGAGACAGCGGCACGGTCCTGCGCCTCCCGCACCTCACCGCCGCTCTCCGGCAGTTGCTCGGGGCCGGCGGTGGCGAGGAAGTACACCAGGTCGGCCTGCGGTGCGCGGGCGAGGGTCCGGTCCGCCGCCCGCTCGTCGAGGCCGCCGGCTCCGATGGTCAGCCGTACGTGCGCCGCGTCCGGGTGGGCCTTCTCCAGGGTCGCCGCCAGGTGCTCGGCGTCCGGCGCCGCGACCGTCAGGACCGCCCTGGGGGCGGGCGCGCCTCCGTGCTCCTTAAGTGGCGGGGCGGCCGCCCAGCGGGGGCGGTAGTCGATGCCGGGTGCCGCCGCCTTCAGTTCGCGCAGGGCGAGTCCGGCGATGCGTACGCAGACACGGCCCGCGTCGTCGGCGATGGTGACGTCGAAGCGGTGCGAGCCCAGGTCACGGATGTGGGACCAGCCGTCGCCGGGTACCGGGGCGTGCAGCTCGACCCGGTCCGCGGCGAAGGGCAGCAGCGGCCGGGCGTCCGCGTCGGCCCGGTCGGCGAGCAGCAGGGCCAGCGGGTGCAGCGCCGCGTCGAGCGTGCCCGGGTCGAGCGGGCCGGTGCGGGCTCCCGCGAGATGCTGCTTCTCCGGTCGGCGCAGGCGGGCGAGTGCGGCCCCCTCACCGCTCCAGGCCTGTGCAACGCGCCGGAAGTAGGGGCCATAGGGCAGACCGCGTCGCCGCAGGGAGGCGTAGAGCTCTTCGTGCGTCACCCGGCCGGGACACGCCGCCTTCAGCCGGTCGATGTCCAAGGCTTCGGGGAGCTCGGGAGTCGTGGTGAGCACCTGCCCGAGCGAGTACACCGCGTCGACGCCGGTGGCTGCCGTGAGGCGGTAGTCGTGACCGCCCGCGTCCCGCGCGGGGGTGAGCGCGAGCGTCAGGTCGAGGCCGTCGCCGTCCGTCATCTGGACCGGGGAGAGCCAGCGGACGTCCCGGAAGACGCGCACCGCTCCCTCCCCCAGGGCGCGGGCGATCAGGTCGAGGTGGCCCACACCGGGCAGCACCGGGCGGCCGCCGACGACGTGTTCGCGTACGACGGGATCGGCAGGGGTGAGGGTGACGTGGCGCTCCCGCTGGGTCGTCGGCACGTCCCGGCCCTCACGACGGGCCGTGGGCGTGGCAGGTCCGGTGACCGGCAGCCAGTGCCGGGCCCGCTCGAACGGGTAGCCCGGCAGCGGCACGGTCCCGCACGCCCCCGGGGTCGCCGGGTCCAGCGCCCTCCAGTCGGCGAAGGCGCCGGAGACCCAGAGCCGGGCGAGCCGGGCACGGTCGCCCGCGTCCGCGAGGGTCCGCAGGAAGTCGGGACCGGCTCCCTCGACGAACACGTCCGCGAGCGCGGTGTGCTGTTCGGCATTGCCGAGGATCGCCCAGGGCCCCGCGTCCCCCTCGGCGAAGGCCGCGAACTTGTCGGCGGCGTCGGCGAGATCGGCGGCCAGGAACGCGAGCCGCTCGGGCAGCGCTTCCCTGCCGGCCCTCAAGGTGTGCCCGACGTCGGCGAGTTCGGGCCGCTCGCGGCGCAGGTGGGCGGCGAGCACGGCGGCGTACTCCCGCAGCCGCTCGGGACCGCGGGCGGAGAGAACGAGCAGTTCGGGGCCACCCGCCGAGGTGGTGCGACGCCGAGTCGCCGGGGCCAGGTACTCCTCGAGGACCACGTGCGCGTTGGTGCCGCCCGCGCCGAACGAACTGACGCTCGCCCGCCGCGGCAGCTCCACCCGCAGGCCGTCCCGCTCCTCCACGGGCCGTTCCCAGTGGGCGAGTTCGCGCTGCACCCGGAACGGGGACCGGGCGAAGTCGATGATCGGGTTGGTCTCCTCGGAGTGCAGCGACGGCACCAACTCGCCGTGTGACAGCTGCAGTACGGCCTTGGTGACGCCCGCGATGCCCGCGGCGCCCTCCAGGTGGCCGATGTTGGACTTCACCGAGCCGAGCGCGATGCTCCCCGCCGGAAGGCCGACTCCGGCGAAGGCCTGCTCCAGGGCGGTGTGCTCGATCGGGTCACCCAGGGACGTGCCCGTGCCGTGCGCCTCGACGTAGCCGATGGTGGCCGGGTCGATGCCCGCCTTCTCCAGGGCCTCCTCGACGAGCGCCTGCTGCGCCTGCGGGTTGGGCACGGTGAAGCCGCCGGTGCGGCCGCCGTGGTTCACCGCGGTCGCCTTGATCACTGCGTGGATGTGGTCGCCGTCGGCGACCGCATCGGAGAGCCGCTTGAGCAGCACGGCGCCGACGCCCTCGCCCGGCACATAGCCGCTGCCGCCCGCTCCGAAGGACCGGCAGCGACCGTCGGTGGACAGCATGCGCATGCGGCTGAGGTGCTCGTACTTGAGCGGGTGCGCGGATACGTTGACGCCGCCCGCAAGGGCGTAGCGGCACTCGCCCCTGCGGATGCTCTCGCAGGCCTGGTGGAGGGCGACCAGGGACGCCGAGCACGCGGTGTCCACGACGACGCTCGGGCCGCGGAAGTCACCGAAGTAGGAGACCTGGTTGGCGATCGCGGAGCGGTTGGCGAGGACGGTGTGGTGGTTGCCCTTGGCCGCCTCGTCGGCGGCGAGCTGGGCGTAGTCGCCCCACATGACTCCGGCGAAGACCCCGACGTCGTGCCCCTGGCCGCCGTGGCGCGGGCGCGGGAGGCGGGACGGCGGGTAGCCGGCGTTCTCCAGCGCCGCCCAGGATGCCTCCAGGAAAAGGCGCTCCTGAGGGTCCATCAACTTGGCCTGGGACGGCGGAATACGGAAGAACAGCGAGTCGAAGGCGGCCACGTCCGAGAGGAAGCCGCCCCACTTGCCGTAGCTGGTGCCGGGGGTCGACCGGTCGCTGTCGAAGTGGGCGTCGGCGTCCCAGCGTTCGCGCGGCACCTCGGTGACCGCGTCTCGGCCCTGGCGGAGATTGTCCCAGAACTCCGTGAGGTCGCGGGCCTGCGGATAGCGGCCGCTGATACCGATGACGGCTATGTCGTCGCTGCCGTTGGCACCGTGGTTGCCGCTGTTGCCGTGGCTGCCGTCGCCGAGCGCCGCGGTTCCGTGCGCGGGCGCGGCGGCAGGGGCGGGCGGCTCCTCGCTCTGCTCCTTGACCGCGGGAGGCTCCGGTGACGTGTGCGGCTCCTCGGGGAACAACCTCCTTGCCGCATCGGGGTGTTCGACCAGCAGATGCTCCGCAAGGTCGTGCACGGTGCGGTACTCGAACAGCAGGGTGCCGCGGGCGCCGGGGAAGTCCCGGTCGAGGTGCTCGTTGGTCTCCATGACCAGCACGGAGTCGAGGCCGTAGGTCTCCAGCGTGGTGTGGTCGTCGATCCGCCCCTGGGCGAGGCCGAGCACTTCGGAGAGCAGGGCTCGTACGTGGTCCTTCATGCGGGCCCGCAGGTCCGGGGAGGGCCCGGCCTGGGTGAGTCCGGCCTGGGTGAGTCCGGCCCGGGACGGCGTGGCCTGAGCGGACGCGGCCGGGGTCGTGCCGCTCGTGCGCGGCGTCAGGGCACGGTCCACGGCCCGGCGGTCACCGATCGCCGGGACCAGCCGGACGTCTCCGGTCCGCCAGGCGATGTCCAGCGCGCGCATGCCCTCCTCGCCGGTGAACTCCCGCATGCCGGTGCGCCGTTGATACCCGGCGTGCTCCTCCTCGCCCATGAGGGCGTCGACGCCGCCGATCCGCCACAGCGGCCAGGCGAGCGACAGGGTGCGGCCGTGTACCTGCCCCGCCCGTACCCGGGTGTCGCGTTCTTCCGCGTACGCGTCGAGGAACCGGTTGGCCGCGGCGTAGGCGCAGGCCCCGAAGTCGCCGACGACCGAGGCGATGGAGGAGAACATTACGAAGAGGTCCAGCGGTTCGTCGGCGGTGAGCGCGTCCAGGAGTCGGACGCCGTGTGCCTTCGCCGCGAAGAGCTCGGTGAAACGGGCCAGGTCCGCGTCGAGGACGGTGCCCTGGTCCGCGGCGCCCGCCAGGTGGAAGACGCCGTCGAGGCGGCCGAAGCGGTCCTTGGCCCGGGTCACGGCGGCGCGCAGGGCCTCCGGGTCCGCGGTGTCGGCGGCCACGAGCAGCACCTCGCCGCCGACCGCGGTGAGTTCGCCCGCGGCCGTGCGCGCCTGGGGTCGCTCGGCGGAGCGGCTGACCAGCACGAGCCGGGCCCGGTAGGCCGACGCCAGGTGGCGCGCCAGCTCCAGACCGATGCCACCTGTGCCGCCGGTGACGAGGTAAGTGCCGTACCGCTTGATGGGATTGGTGCCGTTCTGCTGCGGAAGGTTGGCACCCTCGAAGGCCGGTGCGGTCACGTCGGCCCCGCGCAGGGCGCGGACCTGACGGCCCGCCGCCGAGTGACGCACTTCCACTCCGGCGAGGCGGCCGCTCTGGGCCAGTTCGGCGGTCAGCAGTCCCGGCAGTCCGTGCGCGTCGGCCAGGCCGTCCGCGCAGGTCACGGTGAACAGTTCGAAGCGCGGCAGCACTCCACTGGTGGAGAGCGCGAAGCCGGCCGCGGCCTCCTGGTCGGGGCGCGGCCCGGACTCCGTCTCGGCCAGGACGTAGGCACAGCGCACACGACCCGCGAGGCGGACCGCGTCGACGGCGTGAGCAAGCGAGCGCAGTGAGCCGAGGCCGCGCGCGAAGGCCGTGTCGAGCGCGTTCCCCGCCCCGTCGGCGGCCCCCTCGGCCCCATACGGGACGGGCTCGGTCGTCAGGCCCCACAGGTGGACGATGTCGAGGGAGCGGACGCCGTCGCTCTCCAGATCCCTCAGGATCCGTTCGAAGTCCGCGGGCCGGGTGGGCTCCACGGCGTACTGGTCGACTCCCGTTCGTGCGAAGGCCGTTCCCGTGCGTACGTGGATGACGCGTCGCCCGCCGGGCAGCGCGGCCAGGCTCCGCGCGGTGGCGTCGGTGTCCGCGAGGACCAGGACGGCGTCGGCGCCTGTCGTGCCGTCCTGCTCAAGGGGACGCCCCTCCCATTCCTGCCGGTAGAAGAACGGGGCGTCCTTCTCCACGGCTTCCTGCGTCCGTGTCGGCGCGGCGTCGAGGTGGCGGCCGCCGAAGTTCTCGATGCGGACCAGTTCGGCCCCCGACTCGTCGAGGATCCGCACGTCGAAGCTGCGCACGCCGGACACCGTGTCGGCGTCGCGGGCGGGCTGGGCATGGGCATAGCACGTGCGGGGCAGTCGTACGCCGGGTGTACGCATCTCCAGCATGCCGAGGCTGAACGGCACGGCGAGGTGCTCACTCTGCTCGGGTGAGGTCCGGTCCGCCCAGTGGCAGGCGCGCAGGGCGCCGTCGAGCAGCGCCGGAGGCAGCAGCTCCCGCTCGGCGGCGCGGCCCGGCTCCGGCTCCGGCTCCGGCAGGGCGAGGCCGACGAGTGCGCTGCCGTCGCCGAAGTGGACCTCTTCGATGACGTCGAAAGCCGGGCCGTACGCGAAGTGGGCCATACGGTAGGCGCGTTGGACGTCCGCGCCGTCCCGGTGCCGCGGCAGGCTCGCACGCAGGGCGTCGAGGTCGACGGCTTCGGCGGACGGGAGACGCCGTCCGCCGGGCGGTGCGCACACGGTGCCGCGCACGTGAACGGTGCGTTCCGCGCCTTCCGACGTCCAGACCGTGAAGGCCAGTTCGGTGGCCACGCCGGTGCGGGCGAGGCCGACGTGGACGTCGCGCGCCTGGTCCCCGATGACCACCGGCCGTCCCCAGAGCACGTCCCGCAGGGCGTGCGCGCCGGTGAGTCCGGCCAGTTGGGCCGCGGCCCGCGCCATCTCCAGGCAGGCGGCGCCCGCAAGGAGACCGCGCCCCTCGATCACGTGGTCGCGCACCAGCGGCTCGTCGGGCAGGAAGGTCCTGCGGAAGCGGGTCTCGTCGACGGTGGATTCGTTGGCGTCCAGGAGCGGGTGCAGCCGGTGGGCGACCGTCGTCGCGGAGCGTGCGCCGTCCCGGTCCGCCGCGGGCACCCAGTAGCGCTCGCGGGCGAACGGGTAGAGCGGGGCGGGGACGCGGCGCGGGGACGCGCCCCGGGCCGGGGCGAGTTCGTCCCAGTCGGCGGTGCCCTCCCGCGTCCACCGCGCGGCGAGCGCGAAGGCCGGGCCCTCGGCCCCCGGTCGCGCGGACCCGGTGGGCCGGTCGTCGGCCCCGCCCGACAGCAGCAGTCCCGGGCTCGGCGTCCCGCTCTGGTGGGCGCGCAGGGCCCGGACGAGCGCGGCGCCGTCCTCGGCCACCACCGCGAGCCGCTCCTCCATCACTTCGCGGCCGCGCTGCAGCGTATGGGCGAGATCGACGGCGCGTACGCGGTCGCGCTCGGCGAAGTCGGCGAGACGGCCCGCGTACGCCCTCAGCCGCTCCGCGTCACGTGCGGAGAGCGGGAAGACCAGCGGTCCCGCGAAGCGCTGCCCCACGACGGGCTCCGTGGTGCGCTCGGGTCCGTCCCGGTACTCCTCCAGGACGAGGTGGGCGTTGGAGCCGCCCGCGCCGAAGGAGCTGAGGCCCGCGCGGCGGGGCAAGGGGCCGTCGTCACCGGCCGGTTCGGGCCAGTCGGCGGCCTCGCGCTGCACCCGGAACGGGGCGCGCCCGAAGTCGATGTTCGGGTTGAGCTCATCGGAGTGCAGCGAGGGGACGAGACGCCGGTGCTTGAACTGCAGCAGCACCTTGGTGAGTCCCGCGATGCCGGCGGCCGATTCGAGGTGACCGACGTTCGACTTCACCGAGCCGATGGGCCACCGCCGCCCGTCCCCGGTGGCGGGGCCGAAGGCCTTGGCGAGGCCCGCGATCTCGATCGGGTCGCCCAGGGAGGTGCCGGTGCCGTGCGCCTCCACGTAGCCGATGTCGGCGGGCTCCAGGCCGGATCCGCGCAGCGCCCGGCGCACCGCGTCGGCCTGTGCGTGCGGGCTGGGCACGGTGTAACCGTTCGTACGGCCGCCGTGGTTGACGGCATGGCCGCGGATCACCCCGTAAATGTGGTCGCCGTCGCGCACGGCGGCGGCCAGCGGCTTGAGGAGCACGGCGCCGACGCCCTCACCCGGGACGTAGCCGGTGCCCCCGGCACCGAAGGCGCGGCACCGGCCGTCGGCGGAGACGAATCTGCCCTGGCTGAGGAAGACGTACTTGTACGGGTGCAGGGAGAGGTTCACGCCGCCCGCGACGGCCACTTCGCTCTCCGCCGTGCGCAGGCTCTCGCAGGCCAGGTGGATCGCGGTCAGCGACGACGAGCACATGGTGTCGAGCGCGATGCTCGGCCCGTTCAGCCCCAGGGTGTAGGAGACGCGGTTGGCGATCGAGGCGAACGAGGAGCCCGTGACGCGGATGCCGCCCCGCTCGGCGTCGGCCGCGCCGTAGAGCTGGTACTCGCCGTACATCACGCCGACGAAGACGCCGACGCTGCGCCCGGACAGCTCGTCCCTGCGGTATCCGCCGTCCTCCAGGACGTGCCAGGCGTTCTGCAGGAACAGGCGCTCCTGCGGGTCCATCAGCTCCGCCTCGCGGGGCGAGATGCCGAAGAACAGCGGGTCGAAGCGGTCGACGTCGCGCAGGAAGCCGCCCCACTTGGAGGAGGCGCGGCCGCGGGCGGCCGGGTCCGGGTCGAAGTAGCGGTCGTGGTCCCAGCGGTCGGCGGGGATCTCCGTGACGCAGTCGCGGCCCTCGGCGAGGTTCCGCCAGAACTCGTCGACGTCGTCGGCCATCGGGTAGCGCCCGGCGAGGCCGATGATGGCGACGGCACCGGCGTCGTCGGGGTCAGGGGCAGCGGGCTCGGGGGCTGTCGTCACCGCCGTGGACGTCGGCCGCGGGTCCTTCGGGGCCTGGACGCCCGCCAGTTCACCGAGGCGTGCGGCGTGTTCCGCCACGAAGTAGCCCGCCAGTTCCTCCAGCGTCGCGTACTCGAAGAACAGCGTCTTGGGCAGGTCGTCGAAGTGCCGGTCCAGCTCGGCGTTGAGCTGGGTGATGACGAGCGAGTCGATGCCGTACCGGTCGAACGGCACCCTCAAGTCGAGCTCCGCGACGTCGAGTTTGGTGCGCTCGGCGAGCAGCTCGCGCAGGAAGGTGCACGCCCACTCGGTCAGGTCGGCATCGGACAGCTCCGCGCGAGCCACGCCCCCTGTCTCGGGGTGCCGCGTCCCGGGGCGCACCCGGACGGGTTCGAGCGCGGCCGCGATGCGGTCCGTGGCGCCGTGGCCGACGAGGATCGCGCCGCCGTCCTGGCCGCCCAGTGCCGCGTCGAAGGCCGTGAGACCCGCCACCGTGGGCATCGGGTCCAGGCCGAGGCGGTGCTTCATGGCGCGGACGGCGTCGGCGTCCTGGTGCATCCCGCCGTCCAGCCAGAGCGGCCAGGCGAGCGACAGGGTACGGCCGGAGCGCAGGCCCGCCGCCGCCATGGCGGTGCGGCGCTCGGCGAAGGCATCGAGGAACGCGTTGGCGTACGCGTAGTCGCTCTGCCCGGCGTTGCCGAAGACCCCGGCGATCGACGAGAAGCAGACGAAGAGGTCCAGCGGGTCGCCGGCGGTGAGCCGGTCGAGGTGCGCGGCGCCGTGCGCCTTGGCGCGGACGACGTCGGTGAACTCCTCCCAGCTCTTGTTCAGGAGGTAGGAGTCGTTCAGCGTGCCCGCCGCGTGGATCACCGCGCGGATCGTCCCATGGTCGGCGCGGACGGCGTCGAGCAGTGTGCGCAGGGCCTCCTCGTCGGCGATGTCCGCGCGCCGGAAGGCGACGTCGTGTCCGGCCGCGCGGAGCGCTTCGATACGGCGTTCGGCGTCCGGTCCCGGTTCGGACCTGCCGATGAGGACGAGAGGGGCCCCGGACCGGCCGGCGAGGTGCTCGGCCACGGTCAGGCCGAGACGGCCCGCGCCGCCGATGATCAGGCAGGCGCCGTCCTCGCGCTCCTCGCCCTCCTCGCGCAGGGCCGTGCCGCGCTCGGCTTCGGGCACGGAGGCGAGGCGCCGGTGGCGTCGTACGCTCCGTACGCCGTCGACGTACCGCGTCTCGGTCTCGCCGTCGCCCTCGCCGAGGGAGGCCAGTTCGGCCACGAGCGTGCGCGCTGCCGGGGTGTCGGCGTCCAGACCGACCAGGCGGTGGGCAAGACGCGGGTTCTCCAGTGCGGTGGTGCGGGCCAGGCCCACGAGCGCGGCCGCCGTGGGGCTCGCGCCGTGCGCGTCGGTGCGGTGGGCGATCAGCAGGGCGGTGCGGTGGCCACCGCGGCGTGCGACGAGGGCCTTGGTCAGCGCGAAGACGGTGTGCGGGCCCTGGTCGAGCAGGGCGGGCGCGAGCGGCTCGGCGGGGTCGCTCGCGGCGCACCAGGTGTGCAGGACGGCGGTGGGCGTGCGGTCCGACTCCGCGAGGCGGTCGAGCAGCGCGGCGAAGTCGGCCTGACTGCCCGGGGCCACGGTGAAGTGCCCGCTGTCCACGGCGGCGTACCGCTCGCCGGGGGTGACCAGGACGACGTCGGGGTCGGTGGCTCCGGTGGCGCGCAGGGCGTCGATCAGCTCGGTGCGGCGCGCGGGGTCGTGGGCGAGCAGGAGGAGAGGGCCTGTGGGGGTGGCCTTGGTCCCAGCCGTGGTCGCTGCCGTAGTCCTTGCCGTGGCCCCTGCGGGGTCCGGCGCGGCTTCTGCGGGCTCCCATGCGCTGCCGAACAGGGTGGTCTCGGGCTGCGCTCGCTCGTCTCGAAGCGAATCGCCCCGCTGCGACTCGCCCCGCAGCGACTCGCCCCGCAGCGTGCGGACGGACAGGTCGCGGAGCCGGGCGAGCAGCCTTCCCTCGGTGTCGAGGACGGTGACGTCCGCCTTGGTCTGCTTCTCCCCCGCGCCGTGCTCGGGCAGCGTGACATGGGCGAGGCAGCGGCGAGGCAGGGGCGCGAAGACCTCCAACTGGCCCAGTGCCAGCGGGAGATACGTGGTGGCGCCGTCCTCACGGGCCGCGAGCAGGGCCACGACGGCGTGCAGGGCGCCGTCGAGCAGCGAGGGGTGCAGGACGAACCCGGACGCGCTGCCGGGCGTCGGCTCCGCGGCCGGGCCCTCGGGCAGTTCGAGGACGCCGAGTGCCTCCGCGTCGCCGCGGCGCAGCTCGCGCAGGGACCGCATGGCCGGGCCGTAGTCGAGGCCGCGCGCCCGCAGCAGGTCGTAGAGCTCGGGCGCGGCGAGCGCGTCGGGGCAGCGCTCGGCGAGGGCGGACGGTTCGACGGGCGTGGGGGCGTCGGCCCGGCCACGGCGGTGGAGTTCGCCTCGGGCGAAGACCTCGGAGGCACCACTCGCGTCGTCGCTGATCGTGAACCGCGCGCCCTCGCCGTGCGGGGTGAGCCGGACGTGCACCGTACGCGGTCCGCGCGCGAAGGACAGCGGACGTTCGAAAGCGACTCTGCTCAGGTACACCTCTCCCCATGCCCCTTCCAGCAAGGAGAGTTCACCTGCGGCGCGCGCCATCTCCAGGTAGCCGACGGCGGGCATGACGGCCTCGCCCGCGACGCGATGGTCGGCTATGCAGAACTCGTCGCCGGTCAGCGGGGTCGCGTAGCGGTGCTCGGCGAGGGTGGAGACATTGGCGCCGAGCAGCGGGTGCAGCGATTCCCCCGGGGTCCCGGGGATCCCCGGAGTCCCCGGAGCCTCCGGAGACTCGGGGTCGAGCCAGATCCGTCGGCCCTCGAAGGGGTAGGTGGGCAGGGGGATGCGGCGGCGGCGCTCGTCTCCGTAGAAGGCGGCCCAGTCCACGTCCTCCCCCCGCAGCCAGGCGGTGCGGACGGCGTCGAGGAGCGCACGCCCCGACAGCCCCGCGTCCGCGGTGAACGTCCGCTGCTCGCTCGGGACTTCGCCGTCGCCGGTGGCGCAGCCGGGCTCGGCACGCTCCCGCAGGGCGCGCACGGCCTCGGCGCGGTCGGCGCAGACGACGGCCCGGCGGTGGCGGTGGGCCTGACGGCCCAGGGCGAGGGTGTAGGCGGTGTCGGCGAGGTCCGTGTCGGGGTGGCGTTCGAGGTGGTCGGCGAGGTCGTCGGTGAGGGTCTCCAGGGCCGTGCGGGTCTTGGCGGACAGCACGAGCAACTGCCCGTCTCGCGGGGAAGCGTCGGTGGGCTCCGGGCGCGGGGCCTCTTCGAGTACGGCGTGCGCGTTGGTGCCGCCGATGCCGAACGAGCTCACACCGGCCCGCAGCGGCCCCTGCCCGGAGCCGGTCCAGGGCTTGGTCTCGGTGTTGACGTAGAACGGGGTCGCGGCGAAGTCGATGGCGGGGTTGGGCCGTTCGAAGTTCAGGGTCGGCACCAGGGAGCGGTGGCGCAGCATCAGCGCTGTCTTGATCACCCCGGCAACGCCCGCGGCGGCGTCGAGGTGGCCGACGTTGGACTTGAGCGAGCCGATCGCGCAGAACCCGGTGTCGCGCGTGCCGCGGCGGAAGGCGTCGGTGAGCGCCGAGACCTCCACCGGGTCGCCGAGCCGGGTCGCGGTGCCGTGCGCCTCGACGTAGGAGACGCTGCCGGGTTCCGTGCCGGAGACGGCGTGCGCCTCGGCGACGACGGCCGCCTGGCCCTCCTTGCCGGGAGCGGCGTAACTCACCTTCAGGGAGCCGTCGTTGTTGGTCGCGGTGCCCTTGATCACGGCGTGGACGGTGTCCCCCGCGTCGAGGGCGTCCTCCAGGAGCTTGAGGACGACGATGCCGACGCCGTTGCCGAGGACGGTGCCGCCGGCCTCCGCGTCGAAGGTGCGGACACGGCCGTCGGCGGAGAGGATCGCCCCTTCCTCGTACAGATACCCTCGCGTCTGCGGGAACTTGACGGTCACACCGCCCGCGAGCGCCATGTCGCACTCGCCGTTGATGAGCCCCTGGCAGGCGAGGTGAATGGCCACCAGCGAGGTCGAGCAGGCCGTCTGGACGCTGTAGCTCGGGCCGCGCAGGTCGAGTTTGTAGCTGACCCGGGTGGCCAGGAAGTCCTTGTCATTGCCCACCATGACCTTGAAGTGGTCGGATGTCGCGGTCTGGTCGATGCGGGGCAGGACGTTCTGCTGCAGATAGGTGTTGATCGCGGCGCCGCCGTAGACGCTGATCAGGCCGTCGTAGCGGCGCGGGTCGTACCCGGCGTCCTCCAGGGCCGTGTGGCAGCTCTGCAGGAAGAGCCGCTGCTGGGGGTCGATGACCTCCGCCTCGGCGGGCGTGAGCTCGAAGAACCCGGTGTCGAAGAGCTCGACGTCGGGCAGGACGCCGTGCGCCCTGACGTACGCGGGATCGGAGCGCAGCGCCGCGGGGACGCCGGCCTCGGCGAGCTCGTCGTCGTCGAACCGGGAGATGCCCTCGCGGCCCGTGCGCAACAGCTCCCAGAATTCCGCCACGCTGTCGGCGCCCGGGAAGCGCCCGGCCATGCCGACGATGGCGATGTCGTTCCCGGACACTTCGCTCCCGGAGACTTCACTCCCGGGCATGTCGGTGCCGGACACTTCGGTGCCGGACACGTCGGTGCCGTCCGCTGCGGTGCCTTCGTGCGAACTCACGGTCGTTCCCTCTTCCCTTGCCGCTCGGCTCACAGTGCGGCGAACCTGGCCGCGCGCTCGCGCAGCAGTACGGCCGTCTCGGACATCAGCTGCTCGGCGATCGCGTCGACGTGGCGCGACTGCCAGGACTCCAGGACGGTGCCGCGTACCCAGGAGTTGAAGGCGCCCATGGCGGGCCCGCAGTAGATCAAGTAGTCGACGGTCCTGCCCGGTTCACCGCGCAGCGCGAGCCGGAAGCCGCGGTCGAGGTAGGTCCGGAAGGCGTCGGCCATGCCCCGCTTGGGGTCGCCGCCCGCGGTGGCGTTCGCCTCGGGCAGGGGACCGCGCAGGAACTTCTCCTCGATCTGTCGTCGGGTCGCCGCGTCGAGCGCGTCCAGGGAGTCGTGGCGGCGCCACAGCTCGTGCAGCTTTCCCGCGCGCGCGGGCAGGAACACGCCGCGCTTGACGACCTGTGCGCGTACGCCCAGTTCGAACATCTCGGCGGCGGGCGCGAGGGCCACGTCGTGGACGTCGAGTTCCTGGAGCAGGTCCTTGACGGCGGTGCTGGTGTCCGCCTCGGGGGTGCACTGGTTGATGGACCCGGTGACGAGGAAGTCCGCGCCGAGCAGGAACGCGGCGGCCGCGGCCTCCGGGGTGCCGATGCCGCCGGCCGCGCCGACGTGCACCCGGGGGCCCGCGCCGGGCGCCGCGTCGCGCATCCGGATCACGGCGGGCAGCAGCGTGGCGAGGCTGCCGACGGCGTCGTACCAGCCTGAACCGACCTCGACGCACAGGTCGTCGGCCAGCGGCAGTTCCGCGTACCGCGCGGCGTCGCGCTCGGTGACCTGCCCCGATTCGATCAGACTCTGGACGACGCGGCGCGGGGCGGGTGCGAGGAACGCGGCCGCCATGTCCGTGCCGGACACCTTGGCGAGGATCCTGCCGCCACCGAGCCGGTACTTGACGAGGGCGGGGGTGATCCGCAGGAAGCCGGAGGCCTCCACGGTGCGTACGCCCTTGCGCAGGAGGAGGTCGACGAGCGCGGACTCGCGCTGCGGGTCGGCGTGCTGGTGGAGGAGGTTCGCGCCGTAGGTGCCGTCGGCGCCGAGCTCCCCGCGGACGGCATCGAGGCCCGCCTCCACCTCGGGCAGGGACAGCCCGCCCGTCCCGAGGAAGCCCATGCCACCGGCCTTGGCGAGGCGCACGAGCAGGTCAGGGCCCGACACCCCGCCGTACATGGATCCCGCGAGGTAGGCGTATCGGAGGCCGTAGCGCTCGCGGAAGGTGGCGGCGCCGAGGGCGGCGGGGCCGGTGGCGGTGACGGGCTCCCGCGCGGCCACGGGCCCGACGACAGGTTCCTGGCGAGCCACGGGCTCGGCGGCGGACTCCCGGGCAGCCACCGACTCGGCGGCAGACGCCACGGAAGCCACCGGCTCGACAACGGGTTCCAGGACAACAGCCACCGGCGCGACGACAGGCTCCCGGACAACAGCCACCGGCCCGGCGACAGGCTCCCGGAAAGCAGCCACCGGCTCCGCCGCGGCGACGGGCTCGCTCTCCCGCAAGGGTTCGGCCGCCTCCGCCCTCAGCGGCTCCGCCTCCGCCCTGATCTTCGTGACCAGCTTCCGCAGCACCGCGCCGGGGCCGAGCTCCTGGAACTCGAAGTCGCCCCGGCCCATGAGATAGCGGACGGTCTCCGTCCACCGCACCGGCGAGGCGATCTGGCGGGCGAGGAGCTCCTTCGCCTCGCCGGGGCCGTAAGGCCTCGCGTGCGCGTTGGCGATCACGGGGATCGCCGGGTCCCGCAGCGTGAAGCCGTCGAGGAAGCGGCGGAACTCCTCGGCCGTGTCCCGCAGATAGCGCGAGTGGAAGGGGGCGCTGACGTTCAGCGTCACGTAGTGCGCGCCGAGCGCTTCGAACACCGGCTTGCCGCGATCGATCTGGTCGGTGGGTCCGGCGAGGACGAACTGGGTGGGCGCGTTGTGGTTCGCGATGTCCAGGCCCGTCAGACCGTGCTCGGCCAGCGCCTGTTCCACGGTGGCGAGGTCGCGGCCGAGGACGGCCGCCATCCTGCCGCCGTCGGCGCGGCTCATCAGCTCGCCCCGGCGCGCGACGAGCCGCAGCCCGGTCTCGAAGTCGAAGGCACCCGCGGCGAACAGCGCGACGTACTCGCCGAGGCTGTGGCCGACGAGGAAGTCGGGCGGCTCCGGGTTCTCGCGCCGGGTGCGCAGCCAGGTCAGGGCGCTGACGGTGTAGAGCGCGGGCTGCGTGAACCGGGTGAACTTGAGCTCGCGCCTGGGGTCCTCGACGCACAGCTCGCGGATCGAGTACCCGAGCACGGAGTCCGCGAGCGCGGTCTCCTCGGGGAACTCGTCGAAGAGGTCCTTGCCCATTCCCTTGGCCTGGCTGCCCTGGCCCGGGAATCCGTACACCTTCATGACGCCGTCCTTGGGCTCGGGGAGAGCGGAGTGGGAGGCCCGCCGCGCGCGCGGGGCCACCGCGTCGCGCACCGCGGCAAGCGACCGGGTGTCGTCGCCCAGCGGGCTCAGCAGCCGCAGCGACCGTGAACGCGAGCCCGCGGGCAGGCCGTTCCGCACGAAGTTGTGCAGGGTGCCGGAGGGCCCGAGGTCCAGGTACTGGAAGGGACCGCGCCGTTCGAGTGCGGCCAGCGTGTCGGCGTACTCGATGGGCTGCCTCGTCGCCCGCCACAGGTGGTCGGCCGTGATCCGGTCGACCTCGCCCGCGGTGGCGCAGGACACGACGGGGATCCGCGGCGCCTTCGGCTCGGTCTGCGCCATGACCTCCCTGAGCAGCGGCTCGACCGCGTCCATGTGCCGCGAGTGGAAGGCGTAGGCGACCGGGACGCGATGGCACACCACCTTGCGGGCCCGCAGCAGTTCCTCGGCCGCGACCAGGTCGTCGTGGGAGCCCGAGAGCACGAAGTGGCCGGGGTAGTTGCGGGCGGCGACCTCGGTGCGTTCGCGCAGCAGCGGTACGTCCTGGTGGAGCGTCACGTCGTCGAGTACGGCGAGCATGCCGCCGCGCGGCGCGTCGCGCAGCCCCGCGGCCTGGCGGACCAGGAGCCGCAGGCACTCCTCGGCACCGATGACGCCCGCGAGGACGGCCGCGGTGAACTCGCCGAGGCTCGCGCCGAGCAGCAGGTCGGGCTCGATGCCGTGGTGGGCGAGGGTGTCGGCGAGGGCGAGTTCGACCATGACGATCGCCGGGTGGGTGAGCCGGATGTCGTCGAAGGGTTCGGCCGGGCCGCGGCCGGGTGCGTACAGCGTCGCGAGCACCGATTCGCCGAGCTCGGCGGCCACCGCCGCATCGAGCCGGTCGAGGGTGTCGCGGAACACGGGTTCCGCCTGGTACAGGGACCAGCCCATCCGGCTGTACTGCGAGCCCTGGCCGGAGAACTGGAAGACGACGGGCCGGCTCAAGCGCGTTCACCGCCCTGCTGTGCGCGTATGTCCTCGACGCGGAACTCGCCCTCGTGGAAGACCCCGAGGCCGGGCGGGAGCGGCCGCTCGGCGAGGGCCGCGTCGGCGAGGGCACCGACCTGCTGGTCGAGGCCGTCGAGCAGGGACTCCAGGACGGACTGCAGGCCGAGCAGGAGCCGGGTCGCACCGGCGTCGGTGACCTGGTCCCGGTGGTAGGACAGGTGCACGGTGACGACGTTGGTCGGGAACACGTCGAGGCGCAGCGGGAAGCCCATCTTGGAGACGAAGAACGCGGTGCCGGAGCGCTCCATGGTGTCCACGCCGACGTTCTGGAAGACGATGTAACTCTCGCAGGGCAGCGCGCCGTCGGGCAGTTCGCTCCAGCCGAGCACGGCGTCCAGGGGCGTCGTCTCGTGGCTGCCCATCTCGACGAGGGCGCCGAAGACGTCCTCGAGGAACTCCCCCGCGTCGCGGTCGCGGTCCAGGCGGGTGCGCAGCGGCAGGATGTTGAAGGCGGGGCCGACCATGGTGGAGAGCGCCTCGGGGTCGGCGACGGGCGAGGACCGCCCGGCGAGGAGCACGCCGTGCACCACGTCGTCGGAGGCGGTGTACGCGGCGTTCACCAGTGCCCAGGCGCCCTGGAACAGGGCGTTGAGCGGGAGGTGGCCGCGCTGCGAGAGGCGTCGCAGGCCGAGGGTGGTGTCCCGGTCGAGGGTGATGATCTGGCGGGCGCAGCCGTCCTCTGCGGGGCTCGCGGGCAGCTGCCTGCGCAGCCCGTCGGACAGGGCGGTGGGCCGGGTGAGGCCCGCGAGGGCACGCCGCCAGTACTTCTCGGCGGGCGCGTCCGGCAGGGCTCGTACGCCTTCGACGAACTCCTTGAACGGCAGGCGGTCGAGGGCGGGGCTCGGGGTGCGACCGGTGGCCGCCGCGTCCAGGAGTTCCTCGAGCCGGTCGGTGACGATCTCGAAGCTCCAGCCGTCCAGGCAGAAGTAGTTGAGGCTCACCACGACCAGCGCGGTGTCCGCGTCGAGGAGGGCGACCAGGTAGCGCAGGCCGGATGCGGTGGCGAGGTCGACGCCGCGTTCCCGGTCCGCGGCGAGATACGTCTCCAGGTGCGTGTCCTGCTCGGCTCCGGGCAGTCCGCGCCAGTCGGCGAACGTCGCCTCGGGGGCGGCCTCCTCGTGCACCACCTGCACGGGCTCGGCGAGGCCGTCCCAGGCGAAGGTGGTGCGCAGCAGCGGGTGTTCGGCGATCAGTCGGCGGAAGCAGTCGACGAAGACGTCCTCGCTGAACGCGGAGACGCGCAGCAGCTGCATGCGGTGCACGAGGAAGAGGCCGGGCTCCGGGTGCTCGCGCCATTCCCCGAGGGCCCATCGCTGGAACGGGGAGAGTGGATAGACGTCCACGACGCCCGGTGCCCCGGACAGCTTCCGCAGTGCGGCGTCGGCGTCCTCGCCGGTGGCCGCGGCCGGTTCGGGCGCGGTGGTCCCGGCCGACGCGGCGGCTTGCTCGTCCAGGGCGGCGGCCAGCGCGGCGACCGTGCTGTACCGGAAGATCAGCTGCGGCGCGAACTCCAGGTCGCGCTGCCGGGCCTTGGCGACGACGTGGATGGTGTGGATCGAGTCGCCGCCGAGCTCGAAGAAGTTGGTGTGCACGCCCACGTCGTCCAGGCCGAGCACCTCCGCCCACAGCTCGGCGATGACGCGCTCGGTGGGTGTCGTGGGCTCGGCGGGCGCACCGTCGACGACGCCCTGGTCGAGCACCGGCGGCAGCGCGTCCCTGTCGAGCTTGCCGTTGACGCCGACCGGCAGGGAGCGCAGCGGCAGGAACGCGGACGGGATCATGTAGTCCGGCACGCGGTCCTTGAGGAAGCGGTGCAGCGCTCGCACCAGTTCGGCGCCCGCGCGGTTGAACGCGGGGTCGTTCGTCAGGTCCGCCGCGCCGCCCGTCCCCCGGGGCGGGGTGTGCGCCAGGTCGAGGCGGTGCGTGCCGGTGCGGCTGAGCAGGACGGCGTAGCTGCCGTCGGTCGCGTCCGGCATCCAGCTGACGGTGACGGTGCGTCCGGTGTCCTCGCCGAGCCGCCACCACTGCTCCGGGTCGACGTGGGCGGTGGGGTCGGGTGCGGTGTCGCGGACGAGTTCGCCCACGATCTCCTCGCCGTCCCGGTCGCCGAGCCGGTCCCGCTTGTCGTTGATGTCGGCCAGGCGGGCGTTGGGCACGCCGAGCACCGCGAGTGCCTCGGGCCGCTCGTCGGCGAGACGGCGGCGCACCGCGTCGATGCCTCCGCTGTCCGGCCAGTCGAGCGTGACGAGGTCGCTGTCGCGGTCCGCTGCGGGTGCGCCGACGTGGAGGACGGCGTCGTAGCGGTAGCGGGTCATCTCGTTGTCGTGGCTGCCCCGCCGCAGCTGTACGTCGACGCCGGTGAGCGCGGGCCGCCGCGCGCGCAGCGTGGTGAAGAACGCGGGGTGGACGAGGAGTTCCTGCTCCTGGCGCGTCTGACGGGCGATCCGGCCGCGCAGACGCGCGACGGGGAGCTTGGCCGTCGCGCGGCTCAGTTCGACGTCGGCGTGGAAGGTGTCGAGCAGGGCGAGGTTGCGCACGTCGCCGACGAAGACGGCTCCGCCGTCACTCACGCGGTCCAGGGCCCGGTCGAGGACGGTGCGCAGATAGGCGGCGTCGGGGAAGTACTGCACGACGGAGTTGAGGATCACCACGTCGTAGGGCTCCTCGCCCGCGCCCGCGCCGACGCCCGCACCCGCGACCTCGTCGGCGGCGCCGCGCGACAGGGTGACGCCGGCGAGTTCGGGGCGCGCGTCGATCAGCCGCGTACGGACGAAGTCCAGAGCGGCGGCGGAGATGTCGGTGCCGTGGTAGCTCTCGCAGTGCGGGGCGATGCGGGCGAGCAGCAGGCCGGTGCCGCAGCCGATCTCCAGGACCCGCCGGGGCTCGAGGGCGAGGATGCGGGCGACGGTGCCGTCGACCCACTCCTTCATCTCCTCTGCGGGCAGCGGTTCGCCGGTGTAGCTGCTGTTCCAGCTGATGATGTTGAAGTCCGCCTCGCGGGGGTCGGTGTCCTGGGCGTAGGCCTGGTCGAACACCTCCGCCCACTGGTCGACCTGCCCGCTCATCGGGTCCTCGTCGACGGCTGCCGCGGCGGGTCCAGCGCCGGTGCCGGGCACGACGTAGGCCACGAGCTGCTTGTGGTCGGGGTCGCGCGGGTCGTCGCGGGTGACGACGGCCGCCTCCAGGACGTCGGGGTGCTGGGTCAGCGCGGCCTCCACCTCGCCGGGCTCGATACGGATGCCGCGGACCTTGACCTGGAAGTCGGCACGGCCGCGGTACTCGACCGCGCCGTCGGGCAGCAGCCTGGCCAGATCGCCCGTCTTGTAGAGCCGATCGCCCACGGCGCCGAACGGGTCGGGGACGAACCGCTCCTCGGTGAGGTCGGGCCGGTTGTGGTAGCCGCGGGCCACCTGGACGCCGCCGATGTGCAGTTCGCCGACGACGCCGACGGGCACCGGGTGGAGCCCCTCGTCGAGGATCAGGACGCGGGTGTTGGCGATGGGGCGGCCGATGGGGACGATGCCGCGTTCGTCACCGGGCACGCACTGCCAGGCGGTGACGTCGACGGCCGCCTCGGTCGGGCCGTAGAGGTTGTGCAGTTCGGTCTCCGGCAGCCGCGCGAAGAACCGCTCCTGGAGGGCGAACGGCAGGGCCTCGCCGCTGCACACGACGCGCCGCAGGTCCGCGCAGTGCGCGGCGAGGCCGTCCTGGGCGAGGAAGACCTGCAGCATCGACGGCACGAAGTGGGCGGTGGTGATCCGCTCCTCGCGGATCACCTCGGCGAGCCGCGCCGGGTCCTTGTGCTCGTCGGGTCCCGCGACGACCAGCGTGGCGCCGGTCAGCAGCGGCCAGAAGAACTCCCAGACGGAGACGTCGAAGCTGAACGGCGTCTTCTGCAGGACCCGGTCGGTGCCGTCCAGGCGGTAGCGGTCCTGCATCCACAGCAGCCGGTTGACGATGCCGCGGTGGGTGTTGAGGACGCCCTTGGGCTGCCCGGTGGATCCGGAGGTGTAGATCATGTACGCGAGGGTGTCCGGGCCCGCTCCGTGCGCGAGCGGTCCTTCGGGCTCCTCGGCGATCTCCGCCCAGCGCGTGTCGAGGGCGACCACCTCCGCGTCGGTCGGCGGCAGGTCGGCCACCAGGTGCTCCTGGGTGAGGACGATGTCCGGGGCCGCGTCGGCGAGCACGAAGGCGCGGCGGCGCGCCGGATGGTCCGGGTCGACGGGGACGTAGGCGGCGCCGGACTTGAGTACGCCGAGCAGGGCGACGACCAGTTCGACGGAGCGTTCCGCGCAGACCGCGACGAAGCGCTCGGGGCCCGCGCCGCGCCGACGCAGCCAGTGGGCGAGCCGGTCGGCGCGGCGGTCCAGTTCGGCGTAGTCGACGCTCTCGCCGTCGAAGACGAGTGCGGGGGCGTGCGGGGTGCGCCGCGCCTGGTCGGCGATCAGGTCGTGCAGGCAGCGGTCCGCGCCGTCGAAGTCCGTGGCGGTGTCGTTCCACTCCTCGACGATCCGGTGACGCTCGGCCTCGGGGAGCACCGGGAGGCGTGAGACGGCGAGCTCCGGCCGGGCGGCCGCGGCCTCGACCACGACGCGGAAGGCGTCCATGAGGCGGCGTACGGTGCCCGGTTCGAAGACGTCGCGGTTGTACTCCACCTCGACGAGGAGTTCGTCGGCGCAGTCGACGACGCTGATCCACAGGTCGAACTTGGACGTGTCGATGCGTACGCCCTCGATCGCCTCGATGACCAGTTCGTCGCCGGGCTTGAGCTCGCGTGCGGGCAGGAAGTTGAAGCAGACCTGGAACAGCGGGTTCTGCGACAGGTACCGCTCGGGCTGCAGCGCGTCCACGAGGACCTCGAAGGGCACCTCCTGGTGCTGCTGGGCGCCGTTGACGACCTCCTGCACCCGGCGAAGGACCTCGCGGAAGTCCGGGTCACCGGACATGTCCGTCTTGTAGACGAGGGTGTTGACGAACATGCCGATGAGCGGCTCGATGTCGACGTGGGTCCGGTTGGTGACCGGTGAGCCGACCGGGATGCCGCTCTGCCCGGTGTAGCGGTGCAGCAGTACGTTGAGCGCGCCGAGGAGGACGACGAAGAGACTGACGCCCTCGCGGCGGCACAGCGCCTGAAGGCCGTCCCGCAGGGAGTCGGGATAGACGTCCCTGAGGTCGCCGCCCTCGAAGGTCTGGACGGGCGGCCGCGGCCGGTCCAGGGGCAGTTCCAGGTTCTCCGTCCCGTCGCCCAACTGACCGCGCCAGTAGTCGAGCTGGGTGTCCAGGCGCTCGCCGGAGAGGTGCTCGCGCTGCCATACGGCGAAGTCCGCGTACTGTACGCGCAGGTCGGCGAGCGGCGATGGCCTGCCGGCCGCGAACGCCTCGTACAGGGTGAAGAGTTCCTGCCAGAACAGGCCGAGCGACCAGCCGTCGACCACGACGTGGTGGGCGTTGAGCAGCACCACGTGCAGCTCGGGTGCGAGGCGGTACAGGGTGATCCGCAGCAGCGGCCCCGTGGCCAGGTCGAAAGGCCTGCGCCCCTCGTCGAAGATCAGGGCGTCGAGCCGGGCGGGGTCGTCGGTGACGTCGACCAGGTCGACGGGCACCCGGACGTCGTCCAGGATCTCCTGCCACGGCTCGCCGTTCTCGCTGGGCAGCCGGGTGCGCAGCGACTCGTGCCGGCGCACCACTTCCTCGGCGGCGCGCTCCAGGACCTCGCGGCGCAGCGGCCCGCGGAGCCTGAAGCTCATCGGGACGTTGTAGGCGGGGCTGTCGGGCACCATCTGGTCGAGGAACCAGAGCCTGCGCTGGGCGTAGGAGAGCGGCGGTCGCTCCCCGGCCGGCCGGCGCGGAATGCCGGTGGTCCCCGACAGGCGGGCCGCGCCGCTCAGCTTCTCCAGCAGCGCCCGCTTGCGCGGGGAGAGTTGCGACTTGCGCGAAGGGGCGAGGTCTTCGGGGGACATGGGGCGGGAACTCCTCTGGGTCGTCGGCGGCGTCCTGGTTTCTCGCCGGTTCACGCGAGCAGGCTGCTGACTGCTTCCTCGGGCAACTCGTCGATGCGCTCGATCAGTTCGGCCTCGAGAAGCTCCACCATGTCGGCCAGGGTGCGGGCCTGGAACAGTTCGCCGAGGTCCAGTTCGATGGGGAAGCCGCTCTTGATCCGGGAGATGATCTGGGTCGCCAGGATCGAGTCGCCGCCCACTTCCTGGAAGTCGTCCTCCGGACGGGCCGCGGTGACGCCGAGAACCTCGCGCCACGCTTCCGCGACCAGCTCCTGGAGCGGCCCTCCGGCCGGCTCGTCGGATACCGGGGCGTCCGGGGCGTCCGGGGCCGACTCGGTGGCGGGTCCCGCCACCGGCAGGACGAAGGCCGCCTGAGTCTTCGAGGTGGTCACGGGCGAGGCCGTGCGCGCCGCTCCGACCGCGCCCTCCAGGGCACTGTCCAGGGCACCTTCCTTCTCCGCGAGGACGACCGCCTGGTACGCCTGGTCCTCCCGGACCGGGGCCGGGGAGAGGCTGCGCACCGACCGGAATCCGCCGCGCTCCAGGGCCTGGCGCCACAGGGAGACGCTGAGCAGCGGGGAGCCCGGCAGCCTGCAGTCGTCCTCGAAGGCCCACCAGCCGCCCATCAGGCCGAAGGTGAGCGTGAAGAAGTCCTGGGCGCGGGTGGTCTCCAGGAGGATCAACACGCCGCCGGGGCGCAGGAGTTCCCGGGCGTGGGCCAGGGTGGCATCGATGTTCCGGGTGGCGTGCAGCACGTTGCAGGCGAGGACGAGGTCCTGGCTTCCGGCCTCGAAGCCCTGCGCGGCGGGCGAGGACTCGATGTCCAGCGGCGCGAAGGTCACGAAGGGGTGGTCCTTGCCGTACTGGTTGCGCCCGTACTGGGTGAAGCCGCGGGAGATGTCGGTGTAGACGTAGCTCAGCCGCCCGTCCGTGCCGTCGAGCGCGGGCAGCACCTTCGCGGTGGTGCCGCCGGTGCCCGCGCCGATCTCCAGGACGGAGACGGCCGCCTCGGGGTCGCGCTCGCGGCGGGCGTTCACGTACCGCGCGACGAGCCCGGCGACCAGGCCGTTGGTGTCGCCGTCGCTGTGGTAGACGGCCTCCACGGCGTCGAACGAGCCGCCGGGGAAGAGGACTTCGTGGGCCTTCCTGCGGCCGGTGAGGACGTCGGGGAACTCCTCCAGGCAGATCGTCAGGAGGTGGAAGTACCCGTCCATCTCGGGGTAGTCGGCGGTCACCGCGCGCTTGAGGTCGGCCAGTTCGCCCTCCTCCCAGGTCAACGCCTGTCCGTCGGTGACCAGTTCGGTGGTGACCAGCTCGTCCCCTTCGGCGCGCAGGTAGCCGCCGTCGGCGAGGACGCCGAGCAGGCCGTGGAAGAGCGGCAGGTGCTCGTCGACGACGCCGAGCCGCTGGACCAGGTCCGCCTCGCGGTGGCGCTGCCCCGCGGCCGTGAAGACGTCCATGCGGCGCAGCGACGCGAACAGCATCCGGCGGCAGACCTGGGTCAGTTCGCGCACCATCACGTCGGAGCGCAGGGCGGCTTCGAGGTCGCCCGCCGCCGGGTCGGACCGCAGGTGCGCGTCGGCGGCGGCGTCCAGCTCGGCGAGGACGGACGGCACGGCGGCGGAGCCCGACGCCCCGGTCGCCGCGCCCGGAAGGGGAGTTCCGGGCGCGACGCCGGAGGCCCAGGCGTGCGGGAACACGTCCCGCACGAAGGGGTGGCCCGGCAGCCCGATGCGGCGCGGGGCGCTGCCGGTGTGCAGGCGGGGCCAGTCGACGGCGGATCCGGTGGTCCAGGCCGCCGCGAGCTCGTCGACGTCGCGGCCGGTGGCGGCGGGCGCCTCCTGGCGGCGCTCCGTCACCTGGCCGTGGCGCGCACCCGGCACCTCGGTGGCACCGCCCGCGAACGCGTCGAGGCGTTCGAGGAGTTCGGCCAGGGAGTCGGCGGTCACGGCGAGCCGTTCCGCGAACGCCTCGCGGCCCACCTGGAGCGTGTACGCCACATCGGCGAGCGCGTCGTCACCGAGCTCGGCCCGGCGCAGATGGGCGGCCAACTCCCCTGCCTTCTCGCGCAGTTGGCCTTCACTCTTCGCGGAGAGCGGCACGAGCCCGCGCCGCCGGGTCACGGCCCGGACGGCGGCCTTCGGAGCAACGTACTCCTCGATGATCACGTGGGCGTTGGTGCCGCTGTAGCCGAAGGAGCTCACGCCCGCCACCCGCGGCCCCTCGCCCTCGGCGGTCCAGTCGGCGGGCTCGCGGCTGACGTAGACGGGACTGTCCTCGAAGTCGGCGTGTTTGTTCTCGGTACGGAAGTTCGCGGCCGGGGGAAGCTGTCCGTGCCGCAGACACAGCAGCACCTTGATGGCGCCGAGGACTCCGGCGGCGCCCATGGTGTGCCCGATGTTGGCCTTGACCGAGCCGATCGCGCAGAACTGCCTGCGCTCGGTGAACTCGGCGAACGCCTCGGTCAGTCCGAGCACCTCGATGGGGTCGCCGAGGCTGGTGCCCGTGCCGTGCGCCTCGATGTAGCGCAGGCGGCCCATGTCGACGCCGCTGCGCCGGTAGACGTCGCGCAGCAGACCGCTCTGCGCGGTGGAGCTGGGCGAGGTGATGCCGGAGGTACGGCCGTCCTGGTTGGTGGCGCTGCCCCGGATGACGCCGAGGATCCGGTCGTGGTCACGCACCGCGTCCGACAGACGCTTCAGTACGAGGACTCCGACGCCCTCGCCGACGAGCATGCCATCGGCGTCCGCGTCGAAGGGGCGGCAGGCCCGGCCCGGCGAGACGGTGCCGAGGGCCTCCATCGTGACGAACGTGCCGGGGTGGTTGGCCACGTACACCCCGCCCGCGAGCGCCAGGTCCGACTCGCCGTCGAGCAGCAGTCGGCGCGCGATGTCGACCGCGACGAGCGAGGACGAGCAGGCGGTGTCGACCGTCATCGCCGGTCCCGCGAGGTCGAGTTGGTAGGCGAGGCGGGCCGCCATGATGCTGGTGTCGGAGCCCATCAGGGCGTGCGCCGAGTACTCCGCCTGGGGCGCGAGCCCGGTGCTGCCGACGACGGTGGCGACGGCGCGGCCGCGCAGTGCGGAGGCGTCCTGGCCCGCGTCCTCCAGGGCGTGGTAGCAGGATTCGAGCAGGACGCGCTGGGCGGCGTCCATCGCGGCGGCCTCGCGCGGAGCGATGCGGAAGAAGGCCGGGTCGAACTCCTCGCTGCCGGCCATCGCGCCGTAGCGGGGCGCGGCGACGTCGGGGAAGTGCTCGGCGAGCAGCGAGAGCGCGACCGGGTCGTCGACCTCGGTGGTGCGGTCCTCGGCGTTGCGGATCACCTCCCACAGCTCGTCGGGGTTCCGGGCGCCCGCGGTGCGGCAGTGCATGCCGATCACCGCGATCGCCTCGGGCGGCGCCTGCCGGTCCCGGTGGGCCGTGACGCGCTCGGCGAGCCCTGCGAGGTCACCGGCCTCGGTCACCGCGCTGGTCGCGAGAGTGGTGCCGAAGCGGGCGTTGACCTCCTCGGTCAGCGCCACGGTGGTGACCAGGTTCAGGCCGAGGTCCTTGAAGGACGCCTGGGCGGCGCGCTCGGGAGAGACATCGAGGACACGGGCCGCGAGTTCCGACAGCGTCTGCTTGACGTGGGGCGACATTGACTCTCTATCTCCTTCAGCTCCGCGGGGCGCGCGGCTGCGCGGTGGTCTCTGCCAGGTGTGCGCCGTCTGCCAGGTGGGCGCTGTTGGTCCGCAGGCGTTCCGCGTCACTGGCGGAGGCGCGCTTGCGCAGCCGGAACAGGCGGCGTCCGATCCAGCCGCGCCGCAGCGGCTCGGCCAGGTCGGGGTCGGGCCGCGGGTCCACGGCGTCGTACAGGAGCAGTTCCTCGACGACGAACCTGTTCCGTGCGAACACCTCGGACCAGGTGCGCGCGGTCGGCACACTGATGCCGGCGCCGGGGTCGACCAGGTCGCCGCTGAGGGTGCACAGGTGGTCGGCGAGCAGCAGCTGTCCGCCGTCCACGACCGCCGCGTCGAGACGGGCGAAGAGGGTCTGCTTGTCCTCGACGCGGTGGCAGGCGTCGACGCCGTACACCAGGTCGTACTGGCCGGGGAACGGGTCGAGCGGGCCGCTCCGGTGGAACAGCGCGACGCGGTCCCCCGGCCCGTGCCCCGCGATCCGCCGCTCGGCCGCGTCGACCAGTTCCTTGTCGCCGCTCACGCCGTGCACGATGAGCGCGGGGTGCTCCCCTGCGAGGTCGAGGAGCGGTTCACCGTCGCGTACGCCGAACTCCATGACGGCGCCGAGCTGTTCGAGGTCGGTGCCGGAGAGGAGGGTCTTGGCCGCGGCTTCCGGAGATTCCGAAGCTGCGGGAGCCGCGGTGGCTGCGGGAGCCGCGGGAGCTTCCGAAGCCGCAGGAGCTTCCGAAGCTGCGGGAGCTGCAGGTGCTTTAGGAGCTGCCGAGCCATCCGGGGCCACGGGGGCTGCGGGGGCCGCGGGTGCTGTCTTCGCCGCCGCTCCGTGCCCCTTGCCTCCCCGCGCCTTCGTGAGCCGCCGCTGCAGATACGCCGCCAGCGGGCCCGGCGCCGGTTGGTCGAAGACCAGGGTGACGGGGAGCCGCAGGCCCGTGGCGCGGCCCAGGCGGTTGCGGAGTTCCACCGCGGTCAGGGAGTCCAGGCCGAGCTCGACGAATCCGGTGTCGGCACCGATCGTCGCCGCATCCGTGACCAGGACGGACCCGACCTGGTGGCAGACCAACTCCAGGAGCGCGGCGCGCTGTTCGGCCTCAGGGAGGTCGGTGAGCCCGTCCAGGCCCCCGCTGTCCGGCGGCGCGACGGCGGCCTCCACCCCCGGCACGGCCTTGATCAGCCCGCGGTGCAGCGGGTGCCCCGCGCCCGACTCGGCCTGGGTGCGCAGCGCGGCGAGGTCCAGGCGCATGGGCACCTGGAGCGGCTCGTCGGCGCCGCGGGCCAGGTCGAAGAGCGCGAGGCCGTCCGCGGAGGGCAACGGCAGCAGACCGCCGCGGGCCATCCGTCCGGTGTCGCCCTCGCTGAGGTGCCGGGTGAGGCCGGTGGCCTGCTCCCAGTACCCCCAGGCGAGGGAGGTGCCCGGCAGCCCCTGCGCCCTGCGGTGCTGGGCGAGGGCGTCCAGGAAGGAGCTGGCGGCGGCGTAGTTGGACTGGCCGGGGTTGCCGAGCACACCGGCCGCGCCGGAGAAGAGCACGAACTCGGCGAGGTCGAGGTTCTTCTCGCGCGTCAGCTCGTGCAGGTTCAGCGCGCCCTCGGCCTTGGGCCGCAGGACGCGGGCGAGCCGCTCGGGGGTCAGCGCGTCGAACACGCCGTCGTCCAGGTCGCCCGCGGTGTGCACCACGGTGCCGAGAGGGTGCGCGGCGGGAATGCCGTCGAGCACCTCGGCGAGCCGCGCGCGATCGGCGACGTCGCAGGCGAGCACGGTCACCTCGGCACCGGCGGCGGTGAGTTCGGCGGTCAGCTCGGCCGCGCCGGGGGCGACGGGGCCGCGCCTGCTGAGCAGCACCAGGTGCCGGGCCCCGCGTGCGGTCACCAGATACCGCGCGAGCATGCCGCCGAGGACGCCGGTGCCGCCGGTGATCAGGACGGTGTGCGCGGGGTCGGGGCGCCGCGGCACCCTCAGGACGATCTTCCCTACGTGGCGGGCCCGGCTCATGAACCGGAAGGCGTCCGGTGCGCGCCGCAGGTCCCAGGCGCGCCGGGGCAGATGGCTGAGGACGCCGCGCGCGAAGAGGTCCACGATCTCGTGGAGGATCTCGCCGATCCGCCGCGGCCCCGCGTCGACGATGTCGAACGCCCGGTACCGGACGGCGAAGTGCTCGGTCGCGACCTGTCCCGCGTCGCGGACGTCGGTCTTGCCCATCTCCACGAACCGGCCGCCGCGCGGCAGCAGGCGCAGCGAGGCGTCGACGAACTCGCGGGCGAGCGAGTCGAGGACGACGTCCACGCCGCGTCCCTCGGTGACGGTGCGGAACTTCTCCTCGAAGCCCAGGTCACGGGAGGAGGCGAGGTGGTCGTCGGGCACCCCGAGGTCCCGCACGGCGTCCCACTTGCCCTCGCTCGCGGTGGCGAAGACCTCCGCGCCCAGGTGCCGGGCGAGCTGGACGGCGGCCATGCCGACGCCGCCCGCCGCCGCGTGCACGAGGACCGACTCGCCCGAGCTCAGGCCGCCCATGTCGACCAGGCCGTAGTAGGCGGTGGCGAAGGCGACGGGGACGGCGGCGGCCTGCTCGAAGGACCAGCCGTCCGGCATCCGCACGACCGTGTGCGCGTCGGCCACGCAGACCGGGCCGAGGCCGCTGGGGAAGAGGCCCATCACACGGTCGCCGACGGCGAGGTGCGACACGTCGGCGCCGACCTCGGTGACAAGGCCCGCCCCCTCCGCGCCGAGCGTCAGCTCTCCGGGGTACATGCCGAGAGCCCCGAGTACGTCACGGAAGTTGAGCCCCGCGGCACGCACCTCGACACGTACCTGCCCCGCGGTCAGCGGGGCATCGGCGGCGGGCCAGGGCAGCAGGGCGAGGTTCTCCAAAGTGCCCGCGCCGCTGGTGTCCAGGCGCCATGCGGTGCCGTCGCCCGGGGGCACGAGCGCGCCGTCCGAGGCAAGCGGGGCAAGGCGGGCCACCGTCGCCTCGCCGGCGCGCAGGGCGAGCTGCGACTCGGCGGCGTCGATGGCTGCCGCGACAGCCGCGGGCAGCGCCGCGACCGACGCGTCGGTGCCGTCCACGTCGACCAGGAGCAGTCGGTCGGGGTTCTCCGCCTGCGCGGCCCGCAGCAGGCCCCACACGGGGGCGTGGGCCAGGTCCTCGACGTCCTCGCCGACGCGGGTGGACACGGCCCGCCGGGTCACGACCACCAGGCGTGCCGCGCCTTGCGTGTCGTCGGCGAGCCGGCCGCGCACCAGGTCGAGCGCGCGGGCGGTGGCGGCCCGGATGCCGACCGCCAGGTCGTCCTGCCGCTCGGCGTGCAGGGACACCAGGGCACTCTCGCCCGCGCCGTCGTCGGACACGGCCGTGCCTGCGCGGCGCAGGGCGTCGGCGAGGCCGAGGTCGTCGGGGCCCGCCACGGTCCACGTCCCGGCGGGCGCGTCGACCGGGGTCAGCGGCGTCAGCGGGGTCCAGTCCAGGCGCAGGAGTTCATCGGGCAGGGCCGTGCGCGCGGCTCCTTGCCGTACGCCGGTCGCGGATCCGCCCCGTACACCGGTCAGAGGGCGCAGGACGAGCGAGTCGAGGACGGCGAGCGGCCTGCCCCCGGTGTCGGCGACCTGGGCCGAGACCGCGTCGGTCCCCGCGGCGGTGAGGCGCACCCGGACGGTGGCTGCTCCCCCGCCGAACAGGCGCATGCCGGACCAGGAGAACGGCAGCAGTCCGCCGCCGTCGCGGACGAAGCCACCGAAGCCCATGGCGTGCAGGGCCGAGTCGAGGAGCGCGGGGTGCAGGCCGTAGCGTGCGGCGTCCCGGGCGTCGTCGAGCGCGGCCTCGGCGAACACCTCGTCGCCGCGCCGCCACACGGCACGCAGGCCGCGGAAAGCGGGGCCGTAGGCGTACCCGGCGTCCGCCATCACTTGGTAGTAGTCGTCCACGGGTACGGCCTCGGCGCCGGTCGGCGGCCACACCGCGAGGTCGAAACCCGCGTCGGCGTCGTCGGGCGCGAGCAGCCCGGCGGCGTGCCGCGTCCACGGCTGCGCGGCCTGCTCCGCCCCCTCCCCCGCTGCTTCGGTGGACGGCTCGGCCAGGGCGTACACCTCCACGGGCCTGCCGCCCGTGGCGTCCGGTGCCTGGACGACGAGTTGCAGGTGGGCGCCGCCCTGTTCCGTGAGGGTGAGCGGCGCCTCCAGGGTGAGCTCTTCGAGCCGCCCGCAGCCCAGCGTCCGGCCGGCGTGCAACGCCATCTCCACGAAGCCGGTGCCGGGGAAGAGCACGGTGCCGGACACGGCGTGGTCGGCGATCCAGGAGTGTGTGGCCAAGGACACGTCGCCGCTGAACACGGTGCCGCCGTCGGCGAGTCGGACGACGGAGGTCAGCAGCGGATGGCCGGGCGTCTGCTGGGCGGGGACCGCGGCGGACGCCAGGGGCGGCAGGGACGCGCAGGACGTCCCGGATGCCCCGGACGGCAGAGACGCGTCGGGCGTCCTGGACGGCAGAGACGCGCCGGACGTCCTGGACGGCAGGGGCGCGGAGTCGTCGATCCAGCAGACCTTGCGCTCGAACGGATACGTCGGCAGTCCCGACTTCCGCACGGGCGCGCCCTCGCCCTCCTCGTGGAGCCCGGACCAGTCGACCACCGCGCCGCGCACCCACAGGTCGGCGATCCGGCCGAGGTCCCGCTCGCGCAGGGCCTCGTCAAGTCCGGCCGCGTCCATCCGGGCGGCGGTCGCCGCGAAGACGGCGTCGGACGGCCGGCCCCGGCGCCAGCGCGCGAGGTGTCCGCGCAGCTCCTCGGCGCCGGAGGCGACGACCGCCAGACGGTGGGTCAGGTCCACGCGTCCGACCTGGAGTGTGTACGCGATGTCAGCGAGGTCGGCCGAGGGCCTCTGGGCGAGGAAGTCGAGCCAGATGTCGACGTACGCGCCGAGCCGTTCATCGGTGTGCGCGGAGAGGGCGAACACGACGGGGCCTCGGGCGGTCCTCCGGGGGCGCGCCTCGGGTTCGGGCGCCTCTTCGACCACGACGTGCGCGTTGGTGCCGCCTCCGCCGAGTCCCGTGATGCCCGCGCGGCGCGGCGCGGGCACACCGTCGACCACGACCTGCTCCCACGGCACGGGGGTGCCGGAGAGCTCGAAGGGCAGCCGGTCGACGTCGATGGCCGGGTTGAACTCGTCGGGCAGCCGGGTCGGCGGCAGCGTGCGGTGCTGGAGGGCGAGGACGACCTTGAACAGCTGCGCCATGCCCGCGGACGCCTCGCCGTGGCCGATGTTGGGCTTCAGGGAGCCGATGCGGAAGCGTCCGCTCGCCCCGGTCCTGTCCTCGAAGGCCTGGGTGAGGGCGGTCATCTCGACGGCGTCGCCGATCTCCGAGCCGTTCGCGGTGGCCTCCACGTAGCCGATCGTCCGCGGGTCGACCCCGGCGTCGCGCAGCGCCTCCCTGATCACCTCGGCCTGCCGCTGGGAGCTGGGGCTGGTGAACCCGATGGTCCGGCCGTTGTGATTGACGGCGCTGCCCCGGATGACGGCGCGCACCGGGTCGCCGTCGCGCAGGGCCCGGCGCAGCGGCTTCAGGAGGACGACGCCGACCCCCTCGCCGGGCACGATGCCGTTGGCGTCCGCCCCGAACGACGCGCAGTCGGAACGGTCGGAGAGCAGCCCCACGGTGGCCAGTTCGACGTACGTCGACGGATGCAGGTAGAGGTTCACGGCGCCGGCGAGCGCCAGGTCGCAGCGGCCGGAGCGGAGGCTCTCGACCGCCTCGTGCAGCGCCACGTGCGCCGAGGAGCAGGCGGTGTCCACCGCCTTGCTGGGGCCGCCGAGGTCGAACTGGAAGGAGACGCGGTTGACCATGTCGCCGAAGGAGGTGCGGGGCATCTCCAGGCGGCCTTCGGAGCCGAGTTGGGTGAAGCCGTGCTTCGCGCCGCCCGCGAACACGCCGATGCGGCCGCGTACGTCGGCGGGCAGCTTCGAAGGTGCGTGGCCCGCGTCCTCCAGCGCCTTCCAGCACTCCTGGAGGAACAGCCGGACCTGTGGGTCGGTGTTGCGCGCCTCCTGCTCGGTGAAGTTGAACAGAGCGGGGTCGAACCGGTCGAACCCGTCCAGGAAAGCACCCCACTTCGAGTGGCTCTTGCGCACCACGTCCTCGCCCTCGGGATGCGGGTCGTAGTGCTCCCGCCAGTCCCAGCGGCGTCCCGGGACCTCGGTGACGGCCGAGCGGCCCTCCATCAGGAGCTGCCAGTAGCGGTCCTGGTCGGGGGCGTCGGGGAAGGTGCCGCTCATGCCGATGACGGCGATGGCACCGTCGAGTTCGTCGGCTTCGGTTGCGGCATCTTCGGGCTCGGGCTCGGCATCGGGCTCGGCATCAGCTACGGATACGGCTACGGCCTGCGCTTCGGCTGCGGGAGTCGGCTCCGATTCTGATTCCGGCACCGGTACGGGCTCCGCGGCGACAGGTACGACAGGAGCGGCAGGTGCGACAGGTGCGGCCGCCGAGCCGCCCCACCCGAGGAACGCCCTGCACGCGTCGGGGAATCGCTCGACCAGGTGCCCGGCCACGCCCTCGACCTTCGCGAACTCGAAGAAGAGCGTGCGCGAGGCCGCCGGGAACGCCTCGCTCAGGAGCTGGTTCAGCCGGGTGCGCGTGATCGAGTCGATGCCGAAGCGGTCCAGCTGCTCCCGCGGGTCGACTCCGCCGTCGCCCTCGCCGTCCGCGGCCCCCGTCAACTCGGTGGCCATCAGGGCGATCCGGTCCTCCATCGCCTGCGCCAGCCGCTCGGGGCGCTGCTCGGCGGCGGGCTGCGTGGCGGCAGGTACGGGAGCGGGAGTCGGCACCGACACCGGCGCCTTCGCGGTTGCGGGCACAGGCGCAGGAGCGGGCACAGCAGCCACAGCCGTCGCCATGGCCGCCTCAGGTATGCCGTGCCGGGTCCTGGCGAACGGATAGCCCGGCAGCGGCACCCGGTGCGGGGGACCGTTCCTGTGCAGGCGACGCCAGTCGATGGGGCCGCCGCGCACCCACAACTCCGCGACCTGGGCGAGCTTGCCGCGCTCCAGCCACTTGCCGACGGCCTCGCGCAGCTCGTCGTCGTCCCCGAAGAGCCGAACGACGTCGCCCCGTGCGTCGACCTCACCCGCCCAGCAGTTCGCGGGGAGTTCCTGCCCGGCGGCCACGGCCCGCAGCCCTGCGACGAGTTCGGCACGGTCGCGGACCATCAGGGCGGCACGCGCCGGGAGTTCGGCCCTGCCGAGCTGCAGAGTGCGGGCGACGTCGGCGAGCGGCGGCAGCGCTCCCCCGCCCACGGAGACGCTCCCGGCGCGAGGGCCGGCGCCACCCGCATCGGCGGCCAGCAGCGCCAACTCCCCTGTCGTACGGCCCGCATGGAGCGCGTCGGTCGCCAGGCGCGACCCGAACTCGGCGTCCAACGCGTCGCCGATGCGGGCCAGCTGCTCCGGACGTACTCCGTAGGAGTCCAGGCGCTCGTCCGGGTCGATCTCGTCGGCGGCGACGCCCAGGACGCCCGCCACGACCGCGCACACCCGCACGGCATCCACCCGCACGGCGTCCACCGGCAGCGGGGGAACGGAATTCTCCGGGTGCGCCGACTCCAGATGCTCCGCGAGGACGTGCGCATAGGCGCGCAGCCGCTCGGGAGTGCGGGCCGACAGCGGGACGAGCTGCGGTCCGCCCTCGTCCACGCGGGCGGCCATGGCCGTGTCGGGAACGTACTGCTCGACGACGACGTGCGCATTGGTCCCGCTGTGCCCGAAGGAGTTCACCGCGGCCATCAGCGGGGCGCCGGTGGAGCTCTGCCAGGGGCGGGCCGCCTCGTCGGGGACGAAGGCCGAGTCCTGGAAGCGGATCAGCGGGTTGAGCCTGCGCAGGGTCGGCATGCCGACGAGCCTGCCGTGCCGCATGGACAGCAGGACCTTGATGAGCCCGACGACTCCGGCCGGGGCGCCGGTGTGGCCGATGTGCGCCTTGGCGCTGCCGATGGCGCAGAACTCCCGCTCGCCGGTCAGCCGGCGGAAGGCCCTCACCAGGGCGTTGGCCTCGACGGGATCGCCGAGCGCGGTGCCGGTGCCGTGCGCCTCGACGTATCCGACGCGCTCTGCGGGGATGCCGAACCGTTCGTACGTGTCGAGGACGAGCTCCTCCTGCGCGGCGCCGTTCGGCGCGGTGATGCCGTTGCTCGCGCCGTCCTGGTTCATGCCGGTCGCGCGCACCACGCCGTGGATGTGGTCGCCGTCGGCCACCGCGTCGGCGAGCCGCTTGAGCACGAGGACGGCCACGGCCTCGGAGTACACGGTGCCGTTGGCGTCGGCGTCGAAGGTGCGGCACTGTCCGCTCGGCGACATCGCGCCGCTGTCGACGAGGAGGTCGAGGCCCCGCGCGTCCAGACCGGCGTTCACGCCGCCGACCAGCGCGAGCGAGGACTCGCCCGAGCGCAGGCTCTGGCAGGCCAGGTGCACGGCCGCGAGCGAGGACGAGCAGGCCGTGTTGACGACGAGCGCGGCGCCGCGCAGGTCGAGGAAGTACGACAGGCGCGAGGCGACCAGCGCGTCGGAGGCCCCGGTGAACGACTCGTGCGGGTAGCCGGTGGGCTCGGCGCCGATGAACAGTCCCGTGCGGGAGCCCGCAAGCGACTTCGGGTCGAGCGCGGCGTCCTCCAGGGCGTGCCAGCTCTCCTGGAGCAGCAGCCGCTGGTTGTGGCTCATCAGGTCGGCCTCGTGCGCGCGGATGCCGAAGAACTCCGCGTCGAAGCAGTCCCGTTCGGCCAGCGCGCCGCCCCAGCGGTAGCCGCCGGGGTCGTCCGCGGCGACGTAGTGGTCGGGCAGCTCGCCGTAGCCGACGCGGCCCTCGGTGAGGTTGTGCCAGAACTCGCGTACGTCCGCGGCGCCCGGGAACTGCCCGGACATGCCGACCACGGCGATGTCCAGCATCCGCGGGCGGTCGTGGCCATTCCGGTCGCCCCGGTCGCCCCGGTCAGGCCCGGGGGCGGCCGCCGGCGTCTGACGGCGCGCGTCCAGCAGGTCGCGTGCCGCGTCGGCACCGACCGCTCCCCTGGCGTATCCGTCGAGGATGTCGCGGAAGTCCGCGCTGCTCATCGTTGCTCCCTCGTGGCCAGCTCGGCGTCGAGCAGGTCGAGCACGTCGGCGGCGGAGAGCTCTCCGGCCGCGAAGCGTGCCTCCAACGTCGCGATCAGGTCGTCCGGTGGTGATGGCACTGCCAGTTCCAGTTCCGGTTCCGGTTCCGCATCCGGCTCCGGTCCCGACGGGCCGAGCAGCTCGGCCAGGTGGTCGGCGAGCCGCTCGACGGAGGAGAACTCGTACAGGGCGGCCGCGTTCAGCTCGATGTCGAGCTCCTCGGCGATCTGCGCGACGAACGTCGAGCCGGTGATCGAGTCGACGCCCAGGTCGGCGAAGGCCGTCGAAGGCGACAGGTCTGCCGCGGGCACGCGCAGCGTCCTGGCCAGCCGTTCGACGAGCAGCCGCCGGATCTCCGGAATCCGGTCGCCGTGGCCCGCCGCCCTCCGCCGCGTGCCTGCCTCCGCCCGCTCGGACACCCCGGAAGCTCCAGAAGCCCCGGGAGGCACCGCCACAGGGGCGGCGGCCCGCATCCCGATGACCTGCCGGTACCGGCCCGCGCGCAGCAGCCGCACCGCGGTGTCGAAGCAGGCGGCGCCCTCGCCGTCGGCCAGGAAGCCGAGCGTCGGGTAGTCCTTGGCGGCCTCGCCGAACGAGGCGCGCCAGGCACCCCAGTTGACGATCCCGACCGGGAACCCGGCGGTGGGTCCCACGGATCGCGCGAAGGCGTCGGCGAAGGTGATCCCGGCCGCGTAGGCGGCGTGGGTGCCCGCGCCGCCGAAGGAGAAGGCCTGCGCCGAGGAGAAGTAGCAGAGGAAGTCGAGCGGTTCGTCGGCCACGGCCTCGTACACGTTGCGCGCGCCCGCGGCCTTCACCTCGTAGTGCGCGCGGAACTCGTCCTCGCCCAGGTCGGCGAGGGCGCCGGGCGCGCCGGTGATGCGGGTGGCGCCGGCGAAGAGCACACCGTGGATCCCGCCGAGGAGCGCCTTCGCCTCGGCCATCGCCCGCCGCGCCTGCGCGGGGTCGGTGACATCGCCCTGTACGTAGCCGACGCGGTCCCCGTACAGCGCCTCGCGCACGGCGGGGTCGCCCTGCGGCCTGCGTCCGACACAGACGACCTTGGCGTCGTAGCGGTCGACGAGGTGGCGGCTGACGACGCGCCCGACGAATCCGCTGCCGCCGACCACCACATAGGTGCCGCCGGGCCGGATGCCCGGCAGTCCGGGCCTGGCCGCCTCGGACGGCTCCACAGGGCGGACCTCCTGCCGGTAGCGGCGGCCGCCGCGCAGCGCGACGAGGTCACCGGCCGGGGACGCGGGTTCCGCGGCCACCGCGGCGGCGACCGCGGCGCGGCCCTCGGGTGTGCGCAGGTCGTCGCCCGCCACGTCGAGGTTGCGCACGGCGAAGCGGCGGGCGTCGCGGGCCACGAAGTAGGTGAGCCCTGCCAGGCCCGCGCCATGCGCTCCGCTGTGCTCGCCGGCGACCGACTGGGTGTCCTGTGTGACGACGCAGAGGTCCGTGGTCGTACCGGCGGGTGCGAGCCGCTGGACGGCCTCGACCAGGCGGAGCAGGGCGAGTTCGGGACCGGCCGTGGTCACGGTGGCGTCCGGGGCGGGGCCGGTGACGACATGGACGCGGTCGGGAGCGGGACCGCCGAGGGCGAGATGCCCGTCGAGGGCGAGATGCCCGTCGAGGGGACGCTCGGTCACCTCGGCGCCGCCGCGCCGGTAGTGCTGTGCCAGGGCGTCGGCGAGCGCTGTGCCCGTCCGGTCGGCCGCGATCAGCACGGTCCGCGGCGCGTAGCCGCTGCCGGGGGCGGCGTCCGACTCCACCCAGCGGGGCACCGTCAGGAGCCCGGAGGGCGGCACGACGGGGGCGTCCGCGGCAGGGACGGGCTTCGGGAGCGGGGCGGCGCCCTTGGCGGGAACCCAGTGCCTGTCGCCCCCGAAGGGGTACGTCGGCAGGGCCACGCGCCGCGGCCGGTCCGCCCCGAAGCCGGACGACCCGTGGTGGGCGTGCCAATCGACCGTGCCACCGTCGTGCCAGCGCCGCGCGGTCTCGTCGAGCCCCGTCGCGCCGAGCGCGGGGCGCACGCCGTGGACGGCGAAGTCGTCGAGCAGACGGCCGAGTTCGGCGATGTCACGGGCCACGAAGGCAGCACGTACGGCCCACTCCACCCGGCCCACCTGCAACGTGTACGCGATGTCGCGCAGCGCACGGCCGCTGCCGTCGCCCGCGGTGGATCCGCCGAGCGCGTCCCGCAGGCGCGCGGCCATCTGTCGCAGCTGCTCCTCGGTACGGGCGGAGAGCGGCACGAGGACGGGTTCCGACGCGGCCACGCGGGCGCGCGCCGACGTCGAAGCGGACGGCGCGTGCCGCTCCGCGTACTCCCCCGCGTATTCGCCTACGTACTCCTCCAGGACGATGTGCGCGTTCGCCCCGGTGGCTCCGAAGGAGCTCAGGCCCGCGCGGCGCGGCCCCTCCGGCGGCGCGGGCCACGCCGTGGTCTCGCGCTGCAGCCGGAAGGGCGTGCCGTCCAGGCCGAGCAGCGGGTTCACGGTCCGCGCGTGCAGCGAGGGCACCAGCGTGCGGTGGTGCAGTTGCAGGGCCGCCTTGGTCAGGCCCGCGATGCCGGCCGCGGACTCAGCGTGCCCGATGTTGGACTTCACCGAGCCGAGCGCGCAGAACCCGGTGTCGTCGGTGTCCCTGGCGAAGGCGGTGGTCAGGCCCCGCACCTCGATCGGGTCGCCGAGCGAGGTGCCGGTGCCGTGCGCCTCCAGGTAGCCGATGGAGCGCGCGTCGACGTCCGCCGCGGAGAGCGCCGCGGAGATGACGGCGGCCTGGCCGACCGGGCTCGGCACGCTGAATCCGCTGGCGGCGCCGACGTGGTTGACGGCGGACGCGGCGACGACCGCGTAGATGTGGTCGCCAGCGGCCTCGGCGGCGGCGAGCGGCTTGAGGACCACCGCGCCGACGCCCTCCGCCGAGACGTAGCCGTCCCCGCCCTCCCCGAAGGAGCGGCAGCGGCCGTCCGAGGAGTGCATGCCGACCTGGCCGTAGGTGCGGTACTTGCCGGGGTGCAGCGAGAGATTGGCGCCGCCCGCGATCGCGACCTCGCACTCCCGGCGGCGCAGGCTCTCCACCGCCAGGTGCAGCGCCGTGAGCGAGGACGAGCAGAGGGTGTCCACCGTCATGCTCGGGCCGTGGAAGTCGCAGACGAAGGAGACGCGGTTGGCGATCTGCCCCTGGTTGAGGCTGAGCGGCACGGACGTGGCGGCCTCGGCGGCCACCAGCGTGTAGTCCTTGTGCATGGCCCCGGCGAAGACGCCGACCGCGCGGCGCAGGTCGGGCCCCTTTGCCTCGGCGAGGGTGGCCGGGGTGTATCCGGCGTCCTCGATCGCCTCCCAGCAGGTGCGCAGGAACCAGCGTTCCTGGGGGTCGGTGATCTCCGCCTCGGGGCGGGAGATCCGGAAGAAGTCGGCGTCGAACCGGTCGACGTCGTCGAGGAATCCGCCCCAGCGCGAACCGGTGCCCTCGTCGGACGTCCAGCGCCCGGCCGGCACCTCGGTCACGCTGTCGCGGCCCGCCTTGAGGTTCTCCCAGAAGGCCGCGAGGTCCGTCGCGCCGGGGTAGTGCCCGGCCATGCCGACGATCGCGAAGCGTTCGGTACGAGGGGTGGGCATCCGGCGGCGATTCAGTCGGGGGCGCGCGAGCGGCTGCCGTACAGCGCCGGTGCCTGTGGTGCCAGAGGCGCCGGTTCCGTGCCAGCCGGCAAGGATCGCATGGGCGTTGGTGCCGCCGTCGGCGAAGCTGGACACGGCGGCGACCAGCGGAGCGTCGGGCCAGGGGACGAGGCCTCGCTCGAAGCGCAGCGGTGACGCGCCGAAGTCGAAGTGCGGCAGCGGTTGTTGACCGCTGAGGAACGGGACGATCCGGCGGTTGCGGAGCATCAGGACGGCCTTGATGACTCCCGCGATGCCTTCGGCGCACTGCGGGTGGCCGATGTTCGGCTTGACCGAGCCGAGCGAGCACGGGGTGTCGGAACCGGGGCGGTAGACGGCCGCGATCGCCTTGAGCTCGATGAGGTCGGGTACCGGGGAGCCCGCCGCGTTGGTCTCGATGTACGTGACGTCGTCGGCCGCGACCCCTGCGCGGGCAAGGGCGCGGGCCATCACGCCCTGCTGGGCGGCCGGGTTGGGCGTGGCGGGGCCCGCGGTCCTGCCGTCGTTGTTGACCGCCACCGACTTGATCACCGCGTGCACGCGGTCGCCGTCGGCCTCGGCCGCGGCGAGCGGCTTGAGCAGGAGGACGCCGACGCCCTCGGCGGGCGTGAAGCCGCGGGCCCGCCGGTCGAAGACGTGGAACTCCGGCTCGGTGTTGAGCAGCCCGCGCCGGTCGAACAGACGGTGTCCATCGGCGTTGGGGAGCAGGGTGATCCCGGCGACCACGGCTGCCTCGACGTCGCCGGAGCGCATCGCCTGGATCGCGTGGTGCATCGCGACGAGCGCCGAGGAGCATGCGGTGTCGACGACCGCGCCGGGGCCGCGCAGGTCGAAGTAGTGGCACAGGTTGGCGGCCAGGTAGTTCTGGCCGACGGCGACCACGGGGTTGCGGCTGCGGCCGAGGGTCGCGTCGTCAGGGTCGTGCCGGGTGCGGCCGCCGACGTAGACGCCGACCTCTCGCCCCTTCAGCTCGTCGGGGGCGTAACCGGCGTCGCAGAACGCGAACAGCGTCTCCTCCAGGAGCAGCAGCGCCTGCGGGTCCATCGCCGCGGCGTCGCCGTCGGAGAGGTGGAAGTGCCCGGGGTCGAACCCGTCGAGCTCGACGAGGCCCGCGGTGTACCCGGTCTCGCTCCCCCATCGTCGGGCGGGCACGGCACCGATCGCGGACCGTCCTTCGCTGAGCAGCCGCCAGTAGCCGTCCAGGTCGGGGGCGCCGGGGAAGCGACCCGACATACCGACGATCGCGACGTCGAACGGGCCGTCGGCGGGGGGTTGTCGACGCGGTGCGGGAGCGGTGTTCCGGGCCGTGGAGCCGGACGGCCGCTCGGCGACCGCGGCGGCTGCCGTGTTGACTGCTCTGTCGACTGCCGTGTCGACTGCTGTGTCGACTGCCGTGAGGGTCGCCTCCGTACCGAAGGTGCGCGCCAGCGCCTCTCCGTGATGATCCGTCAGCCAGCCGATGAAGGACTCCACCGTGGGGTGGTCCACGAGCACCGACGGGTCGAGTTCGGCGTCGAGTTCACCGCCGACCTTCCGCAGGATCTGCACCATCATGATCGAGTCGGTGCCGTAGTCCGCGATGGGTACGTCGGCCGCGAGCCGTGCACGGTCGAAGCCCAACTGCTCGGCGAGCAGGCCCAGAAGCCACTCCTCCGCCTCCTTCGGCGCAGCAGCCGCAACTCCAGGACTCGCGGGAGCGGCCTGCGCAATTGCCGCCGCGCGCACCTGCGCCTGCGGCCTGCGGACACGCAGTGCCTCCGGCGTCCACTCCGCGGCGACGATCGCCGGCAGGACCACGGGCCCGGCCCCGGTGGACAGCACATGGTCGAGGAGCCTCAGCCCTTCCGCCTCGGAGAGCTCGCCGAGGCCGGTGGCCCGGTAGCCGGGTCCGGGCCGTTCGCCGCCCATGCCGACGCCCCGCCAGCTGGGCCAGGCCACACTCACCAGCGGCAGCCCGTGCGGCGCGCGGCGGGCGACCGCGTCCAGATGGGCGTTGGCCATCGCGTAGTCGCTCTGCCCGACGGCCGCGGCCGGGACCATCGAGGCGACCGACGAGAACAGCACACAGAACCGCAGCGGGTCGCCCGCGAGGGAGTCCACCAGCGCGTCGAGGCCCGCGGTCTTCGGTGCGAGCACGGCGCGCACCGCGTCGACCGGCTTGCTCACGAAGGCGAGGTTGTCCCGGTCCACGAGTCCAGCGGCGTGCAGCACGCCACCGATGGGGCCGAACTCCCGGCGGATCTCCGCCAGCGCGGCGCGGACGGCGGCGGCGTCCTCGCCCAGGGGCAGCGAGAGCACCCGCAGCCGGACCCCGTCACGCTCCAGGGCACGCAGCCCGCTCAGCTTCCGCCCCAGGGCGGTGTTCTCGCCGTGGCGGTCCCACTCCTCGCGCGGCGGCAGCTGCTCTCGCCCGGTCAGGACGAGGGTGCGGGCGCCCCACCGCTCGACGGCGTGCCGGGCGAGCGCGAGGCCGATGCCGCGTGTGCCACCGGTGATGAGGAGAGGCTCGTCGGCAGGGAAACGGACCGGGGCGCCGACGGCACCCGGCAGCTCGGCGAGCACGGCCCGGTGCCGCGCTCCTCCGACGTAGGTGACCTCGACGTCGTCCCCGCCGTCGGACAGTTCGCGCGCCACGAGTCCGGGCAGAGCGGCGTCGGCGGGGTCCGCCTCCAGGTAGCGGGAGCGCACCCGGCCGTACTCGCTCTGCAGCATGCGGTAGAGCCCTGCGCGGGCGTCCCCGGTGCCGACGCCGAGCAGCAGCGCCTCGCGTCCGGCCATGCGCTGCACCACCGGCAGCCAGTCGGCGAGCGCGAGGCCGCCCAGGTCGACGAGCGCGTCGAACCGGTCGTCGAGCTGCGCCACGGAGCCGATCAGCTCGGCGTCCGGCAGGGCGTCGGCGAGTCGGCGGGCATCGGGCCCTGTGCCCAGGACGGCCACGGCACTCGGGCGGCGGCCCGCGACGGCATCGGCGGGCTGCCACTGCCTGGCCAGGAGCCGGGTCCCTGCGGGGGCGGGGACGTCTGCGCCGCGTCGCGCGGCGACGAACACCTCGCCGAACGCGTCCTGTTCGGCCACAGGACGCCACACCTCGGCGTACCCGGAACCTTCGAGGACCTCCTGCCAGCGGGGTGCGGAGAGGATCGGCGCCCCGGGCATCCTCACGTCCTCGTCGTCGTAGAGCCACCAGCCGTCGAGCAGGCCGAAGGTCAGGGTGAGCACCGCCGACTTGCGGGTGACCTCGTTGACGACGAGGACACCGCCGGGGCGCAGGGCCGCGGCGAGGTTGCGCAGGACGAGGCGGATGTCCTGGGTGGCGTGCAGCACGTTCGTCGCCACGATCACATCGCAGTCGCCGCCGGTGAGGCGCTGGCCCGCGCCCTCCTTGCTGACGTCCCAGCGGCCGTAGCGCAGGTAGGCACGGCCGGGTCCGAAGCGACGCTCGGCCTGGTCGAGGAAGGCCGGGGACAGGTCGGTGTACCAGTACTCGACGCGGTCGGCGTACGCGTCGACGCGGGGCAGGACGACGGCGGTGGTGCCTCCGGTGCCGGCGCCGACCTCCGCGAGGCGGACGGTGGCCGAAGGATCCTCGGCGAGGCGCTCGCGCACGGCCGTCGCGGTCACCTCGGCCACGACGTCGTTGAGCCGGTCCGCGACGGAGTTGCCCTGATAGACGGCGGTGAGCTTGGCCATGGAGCCGCCGGGGAAGAGCACGTCGGTGGCGGGCACCGCACCGCAGAGGATCTCGGGCAGCCGGTCGACGCACTCCTCGACCAGGGCGAGCTGCGCGTTCCAGTACGGGTCGGCGGCGAACCGCTCGCGCACCGCCGTCCAGGCGGTGGCCTGGGTCGGAGGCCGCTCGGCCGTGAGCTCCAGGACATCGCCGTACTGCCGTGTCAGGCCCGCGGCGGTGAGCAGCCGGGCCGCTTCGTCGAGCCAGCGGCGGTACTTGTCCACGACGCGGAGCCGCCGCGCGAGCCCTGCCAGGGACTCGGTGCGGTCTTCGGCGAAGGCGCCGGACGCGCAGAGCCGCACCAGGACCCGCCCGGCGATCAGCCGGTCGAGTTCCTCCGCGGAGAGCGCCGCCGGGGCGGGGGCGGGCGGGACGACGGCGCCACGCTTGATCCGGGCGAGACCTTCGACGGGCCCTCCGACAGGGCCACTTGCCGGTTCGACCGGCTCGCTCGGCAGCACGGCCACGTCAGCGTCGCTCTCCCCCGACGCGAAGGCCCCCGGGAACCTCCCCGCCAGATGCGCCGCCAGATCGCGCACCGTCGTGTACTCGAAGAGCAGAGTGGGCTCCAGCTCCTCGCCCACCACGCCCTGGAGCTCCTCGACCAGGCCAAGCACCTGCACCGACTCCAGGCCCAGTTCGTAGTAGCCGGCGGTCACCGGTATCGACTGCGGGGCACGGCCCAGCCGTTCGCCGAGGAGGCGACGCAGGAAGTCCTCCACACGACCGGCCTCGGGCACGGCGCCGGTCACCTCGTCCGTGACGGCGGGGGCGGCCGCGCCTCCCGCCAGCGCCTTGCTGGACAGCTCGGTCAGCTCGGCCACCTGGCGGCCCTCCGCGTCGAAGAAGTCCACCGAGAACCGCACGACTTCGCCGCGCCTGCTCACCGAGGAGCGGCGGACGCGGGCCGTGCAGCGCCCGGTCAGGGGCGCGGTCGTGCGGAAGGAGGCCAGGTGCAGCGGCAGGAACGCCTGGCCGCCGGTGTCGAGCAGCGAACCGGCCGCCACCGCACCGCCGAGCAGCAGCGCCGGGTGCACGAGGAAGTCGCCCTGGGGCGCGGTGAGTTCGGCGGTCAGCTGGTCCGGTTCCGTGCGGACCACTCCTTCGGCGCGCGCGGCGCCGCTGTAGTGCTGGCCGTTGTCGCCGTCCCTCCGGTATGTCTCGGCCAGTGACGTGGCCGCGCCGTACGGCGGACGGTCGTCCAGGCGTTCACCGAAGCGCGGCACGTCCCCCACCAGGACCTCGGCCGTGGCGTAGGGCTCTCCGTCGGTGACGCTGACCTGCCAGCGGCCGGGCCCCGCGGGAGCGCAGCGGATCTCGGCGGCGACCGGCCCGTCGGTCACGTCCAGCGGCCGCAGCGCGGTGAGGTTGCGTACCGTGATCCGCTCGACCGGGTGGCCGTGGTCGCGGAACACCCGGGCGATCAGGTCGACATGGGCGACGGCGGGGAGCAGCGACCGGCCCTGGACCTGGTGCCCCGCGATGACCGGGGTCTTTGTCGACAACACCACGGTGGCGTGCGGGTCACCTGCCAATGCCGTTGCGGGCGCGGAGAGTTGAGCCTCCAGCGCGCGGTGTCCATCCAGCGCGCGGTGGCCCTCCAAAGCGCCGTGGTCCACCGACGCCCGGTGGCCCTCCGGCTCGCCCGACCGCGCGCGGAACGCGTCGGCGACCGGCAGCCAGCACCGCTCCCGGGCGAACGGGTAGCCGGGCAGGGAGACGCGCGGTCCTCCGGCGGGCCACGTGACGTGCGCGCCGCGGACCCAGGCCGCCGCCCGTTCGCGCGGGGAGCCGTCCGCGGCGGGTGCGGCGGACCGCGTCGCGATGCCGGACAGGACGCTCGGTACGGCCGCCCCGGCGAGATGCGCCTCCAGCGCCTCCACGAGGTCGCCCACCGCGTCGAAGACCACGGCGATGCGGTGCGCCATCGGTTCACGGGTCTGCAGTGTCGCGGCGAGCGCGGCCGGGTGCGTGTCCCGGCCCTCTCCGCGCAGGAACTCCGCCATCTGTGTGGTGTGTTCGGTGAGTCGTTCCGCGTCGCGCGCGGACAGCACACACACGTACGGACCGTCCTGCGCGGAGGGCCGCGTGGGGGACTGCGTGGGTGACACGAACTCCTCCAGGATCACGTGGGCGTTGCTGCCGCCCGCGCCGAACGCGCTGATTCCGGCGGTACGGGGCAGGGGGCGGCCCGCGGCGTCGACGCGCGGCGTCCACGGGGCCGGCTCGCGCTGCAGACGGAAGGGAGTGGCGTCCAGGTCGAGGTGGGGGTTGAGGCTCTCGGCGTGCAGGGAAGGCACCAGTTCCTGGTGTCGCAGCTGCAGCAGGACCTTGGTGAGCGCGGCCATGCCCGCGGCCGACTCGGCGTGCCCGATGTTGGACTTCACGGAGCCGATCGGGATGCGCACCCCGTCCAGGTCGTGCCCCTGGAAGGCACGGACGAGGCCGGTGATCTCCACCGGGTCGCCGAGCGAGGTGCCCGTGCCGTGCGCCTCCAGGTAGTCCAGCTGCCCGGGGGTCAGGCCGGCGCGGTCGAGCGCCTCGCCGATCATCACCCCCTGGGCCTTGGGGTTGGGCACGCTGAAGCCCTTGCCCGCCCCGCCGTGGTTGACCGCCGTCGACCTGACCACGGCCAGGATGCGGTCGCCGTCGGCCTCGGCCGCGGAACGCCGCTTGAGCAGCACCGCCCCCGATCCCTCGGCGGGCACGTACCCGTCGCCGCCCTCGCCGAAGCTGCGGCACCTGCCGTCCGTGGACAGGAACCCGCCCTTGGAGAGCTGGAGGTACTTCAGCGGATGGCTCGACACATTGACGCCACCGGCCACGGCCACCTCGCAGTCGCCGTCCCTGATCGCCCCGCAGGCCAGGTGGAGGGCGGTGAGCGAGGACGAGCACATGGTGTCGAGGGCGATGCTCGGGCCGTCGAAGTCGAAGAAGTACGAGACCCGGTTGGCGACGGAGGCGTACGACGACGAGGTGGCCGCCCCGACACCGCGCAGGGCCTCGTCGACGCCGTACAGCTGGTAATGGCCGTACATCAGGCCGACGAAGACTCCGGTACGGACCTTCGACAGCGCGGCACGAGACGTACCCGCGTCCTCCAGGAGGTGCCACACCGTCTGCAGGAAGATCCGCTCCTGCGGGTCGATGTGCTCCGCCTCCACCTGGGACATGCGGAAGAACATGGGGTCGAAGGACGCCACGTCGGAGAGCCAACCGCCCCATTTGGCATACGCCTTGCCGGGGGTGTCGCGGTCCGCGTCGTAGAACCGGTCGTGGTCCCAGCGGTCCTTCGGCACCTCCTCGACACAGTCCCTGCCGTCGCGCAGGTTGCGCCAGAACTGCCCGAGGTCGTCGGCCTGCGGGTAGCGGCCCGCGACGCCCACGACGACGATGTCGTCGTCCTCGGCGGGTTCCCTGGCGGGGACGCCGGCGCGCACGGCCGGGGCAGGAGCCAGGGAGGCGGACAGCACGGCCGCCGGGGCCGCCGGAGCCGGGGCTGTCGTCGGCTGCGCTGTCGGCACCAGCATGTCGCGCAGCACGGGCGCGTGGTGGTCGAGGAGGAAGTCGGCCAGCTCACCGATCGTCAGGTACTCGAAGAACAGCGTCTTGGAGAGCGGCCCGAACCGCTCCTCCAGTGCACGCGTGAGGCTGAGCACCAGCAGCGAGTCGACGCCGTAGGTGTCGAACGCCTCGTCCTCCGCGACGTCGTCGAGCGCCATCTTCAGCTCGTCGGCCAGCAGTTCGCGCAGGAACTCGACGGTGGGGGCGCGCAGTACACCGTCGTACGCATCCGCGTCCGCATCCGCATCAGCGGATGCACGCGCCTGCGTACGCACCGCAGGGCGTCCGCGCAGGACTTCGGCGATCCGGGCGCGGTCGCCCGCGGTCACCAGGAGCCGGGACGCGCCGCTCGCCAGGGCGGCCTCCAGGGCGTCGAGCGCGGCCTCCGTCGGCAGCGGCTCCATGCCGAACTCGCGCCGCATGGCCTGGCGCGCCTCGGCGGTGATGGTCATCCCGCCGTCGCGCCACAGCGACCAGTCGACGGTGAGGCCGCCGCCGGGGCGCCGCTCCAGGTAGTGGTCGAGGAAGCTGTTGGCATACGCGTAGTCGCTCTGCCCGACGTTGCCGAAGACCGCGGCACTCGAACCGAACGCGACGAAGTAGTCGAGGGCGTCCGACCGTGTCGCCTCGTCCAGGTGGACCAGGCCGCGCACCTTGGGCGCGAGCACCGCGTCGGCGTCCGCGCCGCTCTTGCGCAGCGCGAGCGAGTCCCTCAGCGTGCCCGCCGCGTGGACCACTCCGGCGATGCGCCCGAACCGGCGTCGGGCCTCGTCCACCGCACGCTCGACATCGGCGCGCACGCCGACGTCGGCCTGGATGTGCAGCCAGCCGTCGGGGAGTTGCTCCGTCGGGCGGGTTCTGCTGACGAGGACGACGCCCGCGGCGGGGTGCCGGGCGATCCGTTCGGCGACGAGCAGTCCGAGCCGCCCGGTGCCGCCGGTGACGAGGTGGGCGCCGTCGCGGGCGAACGGCGAGGCGCCGGCGGGCGCGGGCAGTTCCACGGGGCGCCAGCCGCGCACCGCGCGTCGACCGCCTTCGGAACGCACCTCCGCCGCGCCGTCTTCGGAGAGTTCGGGGAGCTGGGCGAGTTCGGCAAGCACGAGCTGGGCGAGTTCGCGCGGGGTGGCCGGGCGGGTGTCGGCTCGGCCGAGCACGCTCATCCGGATGCCGGGGTGCTCCTGGCCGATCGTCCGGGCGAAGCCGTCGAGCGCGGCGTGCGCGGCGCCGGTCGCTCCGGGCCCGTCCTCGTGGACGTACAAGTACCGCAGAGGTCCGCCGTGTTCGACGATCCGCCGCCTGCAGAGGTCCAGCGCGGCGTGGAAGCCGCCGCGCACCGCCGCGTCGAGGTCTTCGCCGGAGGCCAGGTGGACGATGCGCGAGGCCCGCGCGGTCGCGCCGCCGACCTGGACCGTCAACTGCGGCGCGAGCAGGGCCAGTTCATCACGCAACGCCTGGGCGCGGCCGTCACCGGTGTCCAGCACGGTCAGCGGCTCGACCGCGACGCGCGGCGCGGATGCCGCACCCTCCGCGGCCCCCTCCGCGACCGGCTCGGACTCCCAGACCGGCTCGAAGGCGTGCACGTCATGCGCCGCCTGTGGCACCTGCACGTCGCGCTCCGCCCGCGGCACCGCCCGCAGCGTGAACCTCTCGATCCGCGCCACCACCCTCCCGTCGAGGGCGGCCAGGTCGATGTCGAAGACCTGCGTGTCGGCGCGGCTCTCCACGGCGACGGCGTGCACGAGGCAGTCGGCCGGCAGCTCGTCGAGGATCCGCACGGATCCGATCGCGTACGGAAGGTGCGCCGTCGAACCCGCCACGAGCCACCCGGCGGTCTGCAGCGCCCCGTCGAGGAGCGAGGGGTGGAAGCGGTGCGCGCCGACCTCGGGGCGGCGCAGCCGGGCCAGCGCCTCGCCCTCGCCGAGGGCCAGCTCCTCGATCACCTGGAACGTCGGCCCGTACGCGAAGCCGAGTCCCGCGAAGTAGTCGTAACACTCCTGCCGGGTCCTGCTCCGGTGGCACCGGGCGCGCACCGCGGACACGTCGACGCGGGCGGGCGGCGCGGCGGTGTCCGTGCCCTCGAAGACCAGACGGCCGCGGGCATGGGGGCGTTCGCCGGTGATCTCGAACTCGCCGGAGGACGCGACGACCACCCGGAGGTCCCGTCGTCGCCCGTCGGCGAGCGCGACCGGCGCGGCCCAGACGACATCGTCGACGCGCAGGACCCGGGCGGCGGCGTCGCCGTGCGCCCGCTCGCCCGCGAGGCGCGCCATCTCCAGGTACACGACGCCCGGCAGTACGCGCTCCTCGCCGACCCGGTGGTCGGCGAGATAGAACTCCGAGCCCGTGAGGTGCTTGGCGAAGGCGGTCTCACCGAACGTCGAGACGTTCTCGTCGAGCAGCTCAGCCAGGTCGGCCCGCGCGGAGCCGCCCCGGGCGGCGGTCGGGTTCCCGGGCCCGGACGGAGCGTCGACCCAGTGACGAGTCGGCTCGAACGGGTACGTCGGCAGGCCGATCCGGCGGCCTGCGGGCAGCCCGGACCAGTCCACGTCCGCCCCATCGGTCCACAGCCGCGCCAGGGACTCCAGGTCGCGCTCGGCCGACAGCGCACGCACGAAGTCCCGCCAGGCGGCGCCGCGCGACGCCACGGCACGGCGCTGTGCGGCGCCCACCCGCCCACGCAGGAGGCCTTCGGCGGAGCGGCCCTCCGCGCAGGCATCCAGTCGGTCGAGCAGCTGGGTGCGGCCACGGGCGACGAAGGCGAGGCGCTCGTCCATGGCCTCGCGGCCGACGCGCAGGGTGTGCGCGACATCGGCGGGCGAGGGCTCATCGGCGCGGACGCGGGCGGCCAGGCGCCGGGCCTGCTCCCGCAGCGCGTGCTCGGACTTGGCGGACAGGACGAACAGGTCGTCGACCGCCGCGTCAGGAGCCGGCGCCGCCGCCTGCGTCCCCTCCGCCTCCTCGATGACGACGTGCGCGTTGGCGCCGCCGAAGCCGAAGGAACTGACGCCCGCCCGGCGGGGCAGCGGGGAGCCGTCCTCCGCGAGCGGAGCGGGCCAGGGCCGCGTGGAGTCGACGATCTCGAAGGGGCCGCCGTCCAGCGCGAGATAGGGGTTGCGCTCGCGGAAGTGGAGGCTGGCCGGGAGGGTGCGGTGGCGCAGCGCCAGGACGACCTTGAACAGACCCGCGATGCCCGCGGCGGCCTCCAGGTGACCGATGTTGGTCTTCACGGAGCCCACGCCGATGGTGGTCCCGGTGCCGGCGTCCACGTCCCCGCACAGCCGCCCGAACGCCTCCGTCAGGCCGGTCGTCTCGATCGGGTCGCCGAGCGCCGTACCGGTGCCGTGCGCCTCGATGTAGCCGACGGTGCGCGGATCGATGCCCGCGGCCCTGTAGGCGTCGACGAGCAGATCGGCCTGTGCGGCGGGGTTGGGCGAGGTGAGCGAGGTGGTGCGCCCGCCGTGGTTGACCGCGGCCGCTTTGATGACCGCCGCCACCCGGTCGCCGTCCCTGCGGGCCGCGGTGTGATCGCGCAGCACGACGACGCCCACGCCCTCGCCGCGCACATAGCCGTTGGCGGAGGCGTCGAACGCCTTGCACCGGCCGTCCTCGCTGAGCATCTCGTTGCGGCTGAGCGCCTCGTAGAGACCGGGATCGAGGATCAGACTGACGCCGCCCGCGATGGCGAGGTCGCAGGTCCCGTCGCGCAGCGCGGTGACCGCCTGGTGCACGGCGGTGAGCGAACTGGAGCAGGCCGTGTCCACGGCGACGCTGGGACCGCGCAGGTCGAGGAGGTACGAAATGCGGTTCGGGATGATCGACAGCGCGGCCCCGGTGAGCGTGTGCGCGTCGGCGGACCGCCCGGAGGCGCGCTGCACCTCCGCGTAGTCGGAGTTGGTCGTACCGATGAAGACGCCGACCCGCTTGCCCGCGAGGTCGGACGCGCGGTACCCGGCGTCCTCGATCGCCGACCAGACCACCTCAAGGAGGAGGCGCTGCTGGGGGTCCATCAGCTCGGCCTCGCGCGGGGAGATCACGAAGAAGGCGGCGTCGAAGCGGTCGACGTCGGAGAGGAAACCGCCCCAGCGGGAGCGGGAGTTGTCCGCGTGCGCCCGCCAGTCCCAGCGCCCGGCGGGAATCTCCGTGACCAGGTCCCTGCCCTGCTCCAGGTTCTCCCAGAACTCCGCCAGGTCGGCGGAGCCAGGGAGGCGGCCCGCCATGCCGACGATCGCGACGTCACCGGTCGGCGCCGGGTCGGCCGGGGGAGCTTCGGGAGCCGTCCGTCGGACCGGGACCGCGTAGGTCTCCTGGAGCTCAGGCATCTCCTGGAGCTCAGGTGTCTCGTGGATCTCAGGCGTCTCCCGGGCCTGCGGCGTCTCCCGGGCCTCGACCAGATGCGCGGCGACCGCGGCCACGGTCGGGTGGCGGTAGAAGAGCGTGGGCAGGACCTCGGTCCCGTACCGCTCGCTGATCCGCGTACTCAGCGTGGTGAAGCTGATGGAGTTCATCCCGAGCCCGCCGAGGGGCGCGTCCGCGGGGATCTCCGCGGCCTCCGCGCCCAGAAGCTCGGCGATCATCGCACTCAACTCGGTTACGAGGGAGGCCAGTTGGGGCGCACCCTCGGTCTCTGTCCGCACCCTGGGCCGCACGATGTCCCAGCCCGACTCCCTACCGCCGCCCGGTCCGCGCAGCTCGGCCAGTGGGGCGTCGGTCAGCCTCCCGCGATCCACCTTGCCGTTGAGCGTGCGCGGCAGCTCCGCAAGCGGTACCAGGACGTCCGGGACCATGTGCGCGGGCAGCCACTGGGCCAGGGCCTCGCGGGGCGGCACACCGGCGCCTTCGTCGAGGTCGAGGAAGGCGTGCAGGACGTTGTCGCCGCCGACGCACCGCGCGACCACGGCGGCCTCGCGAACTCCGTCCTGTCCGCGCAAGGCCGTCTCGATCTCGGCCGGTTCGATGCGGAACCCGCGGACCTTCACCTGGGCGTCGAGCCTGCTCAGGTACTCGATGCGGCCGTCGGGCAGGGTGCGCACCAGGTCGCCGGTGCGGTAGAGGCGGTCGCCGTCGACGGTGACGAACCGTTCGGCGGTCAGCTCGGGTCGGCCCAGGTAGCCCGTGGCCAGGCCCGCGCCGCCGATGTACAGCTCGCCGGGCACTCCGGCGGGGAGCTTCCTGCCGCGGGTGTCCAGCACGTGCAGCCGGGTGTTGGCGACGGGGTGGCCGATGGTGACTCGCTCGCCGGGCGCGAGCCGGCACACGGCCGACCAGATCGTGGTCTCGGTCGGGCCGAACATGTTCCAGACCTGACCGGCGCGGGCCAGCAGCCGCTCGGCGGTGTCCTGGTCGAGCGCCTCTCCCCCGCACAGCGCCTTCAGGCCGGGGTTGCCCGCCCATCCCGCGGCGAGCAGCATCTTCCAGGTGGCGGGCGTGGCCTGGACGACCGTGGCCGTGCTCGCGTCGAGCAGGCGGCGCAGCAGGACGCCGTCGCGGGCGACCTCGGTGGGCACGATCTCCACGCGGCCGCCGGTGATCAGCGGCAGGAACAGTTCCAGGGCGGCGATGTCGAAGCAGACGGTGGTGAGCGCCAGGAGGTGGTCGTCCGCCGAGAACCCGGGCTCCTCGGCCATCGAGAGGAGGAGGTTGGCCAGGGCACCGTGCGGCACCTGAACACCCTTGGGGCGCCCGGTGGATCCCGAGGTGTAGATGACGTACGCGGAATCGTGCGCGGCGGGCCTGGCGCTCGGCGCCGGCAGGATCCCCTCGCCACCGTCGTCGTACGCGTCGACCTGCAGGACCGGCATGCCGAGGTCGACGCTCTGTCCGGAGCGGGCGAGCAGCAGACGCACTCCGGCGTCCTCGACCATGTAGCGCAACCGGTCGACCGGGTAGTCGGGGTCGAGCGGCACATACGCGCCCCCGGCCGTGAGGACGCCGAGCAGGGCGACGAGCATGTCGGCGGACCGGTCGACGAGCACGCCGACTCTGCACCCCCGGGCGACGCCGCGGTGGCACAGGCGAGCCGCCAACGCGTCGACGCGCACGGCGAGTTCGCGGTAGGTCAGCGTGGCGTCCCGGTCGGACACCGCGATCGCCTCGGGCGTGCGGCGGGCCTGCTCGGCGAGCAGCGCGGGCAGTGTGCTGTCCGCGGGGTAGTCACGCCGGGCGATGCGGTGCCGCTCCTCTTCGCCGCGCAGTTCCTCGGCGCTCTGCAGGGGCAGACGGCCGAGGCCCTGGTCAGGAGTGGCGAGGGCCGACGCGAGCAGGACGCCGAAGTGGTCGCCGAGCCTGCGCACGGTCTCCTCGTCGAAGAGGTCCGGGTTGTACTTGAGGCAGTACCGGGCGCCCGCGGCCTCCTCCACGACCTCCAGCGTGACGTCGAACTCGCCTTCCTGGTGGACTCCGGGGAACACCGCGGCCACAGGGCCGGTGTCGCCGTCGTCCTCCACCCAGTTCTGGAAGTAGAAGGCGGTGTCGAACAGGCGGGAGGCCCGGAGCTCCTGAGCGAGCGTCAGCAGGGGGTAGTCGCTGTGCTCCAGGGCCTCCACAAGGGTGTCCCGCACCCCACGCAGCAGGGTGCGGAAGTCCTGGTCGTCGTCGATGTCGTGCTTGAGGACGACCATGTTCATGAAGTAGCCGAGCACGTCGGCGTACTTCGGCGCGGGCCGCCCCGCGACGGGCGTCCCGATGAGGATGCGGTCCTGCTGGGAGTAGCGGTGCAGGAGGGTGGCGTAGGCGGCGAGCAGCACCGCGAAGAGCGAGGTGCGCTCCTCGGCGGCGAGGCGTCGCGCGGCCTCGATCTGCCGTGCTTCCAGACGGCCTTCGACCGAGGCGCCCCGGTAGCTGGGGGCAGCGGGGCGGGGCCGGTCCAACGGGAGCTGGAGCGTGGGCAGCTCACCGGACAGCTGTCGCAGCCAGTACTCGCGCAGGCGCTCGCCGCGCTCCGAACCCAGCAGCTCCGTCTGCCAGTTCACGAAGTCGGCGAAGGTGGCGGCGGGCTCGGCGGAGGGTGGGGACTGCCGGTAGAACGCGGCCAGTTCACGCAGGAAGACGGCGATGGACAGGCCGTCGAAGACGATGTGGTGGAAGGTGAGCAGCAGGACCCGCCTGCCGTCCGCCAGGGCGAACAGCGTGGCCCGCAGCAGGGGTCCCCCGGCCAGGTCGAAGGGTTCGCGTACGCACTTCCTGGCGGCCTCGCGCACCTCGGTCACGTCGCCGGTGTCCAACTGCCTGCGCTCGAAGGCGAGTTCCTGTTCCGGGTCGACGATCTGCCGGTCGCCGCCGACGACGCGGGCCCGCAGCTGGGGGTGCCGGTCGACCATGGACCGCAGGGCTGCGCGCAGGGCCTCCTCATCGGTGTCCGGCTCCAGCCAGAACGCGAGGGGCAGGTTGTACGCGTAGGTGCCGGGCGCGGTCTGTTCGATCACGCTCAGGGCGCGCTGGCCCGCCGAGAGCGGGAACTCCACGGGCTCACGCACCGGGCACACCTCGACGGGTTCGTCCGTCTCGGGCTCCGTGCCCCCCAACGCCGCGACATGAGCGCCGAGTTCACGCAGCGTGGGATGCTGCAGCAGGTCGCCCAGGCGGAGCCGGATGCCCAGATCCTCCTCGATGACCGCGGAGATCTTCATGCCGCTGAGCGAGTCGAAGCCGTAGTCGGACAGGAGGCGGTCCGGGTCGATCGGCTCGTCCAGCTTCAGGGTGGCCGTGACGATGTCGCGGAGCCGGGAGAGCGCCCCCTGCCCGGCCGGACGGGCCGAGGCGCCGGGTGACGCCGCCCGGGAAGCGGTCGGCGCGGGCGTGGCGACGTCGACCGTGCCCGCTTCCGCGTTCTGGCCGATGATCACGTGCTGGCCGAGGGCCGCGCCGCGGTCGAGGACGAGGGCGTCGTCGAAACCCTCCTCGATCAGCAGCCGCTGCCAGGTCTGCGCGGTGGCCAGCGGGGCGTCCTTGATGCGCAGCTCCGGGTCCGTGAAGGCCCACCAGCCGTCCAGGACGCCGCCGGTGACGGTGATGCTGCTGCGGATCGACGTCAGTTCGTTGAGCACCAGACGCCCGCCGGGGCGCAGGAGTTCGCGGGCCTTGCGCAGTGTGCGGCGCAGGTCGCCGGTGGCGTGCACGACATTGGTGGCCACCACGACGTCGACGCCGCCGGGCGTGAACCCCTGCTCGGCCAGGCCCCGTTCGAGATTGAGCGTACGGAAGCGGGTGAACGGATGGCGGGAGCCGAAGCGCTGCTCGGCGCTCTCCAGGAACTGCGGCGAGATGTCGGTGAAGACGTACTCGGCACGGTCGGCCCAGGCGGACAGGACCGGCAGGACGCGGTCGGTGGTGGCGCCGGTGCCCGCGCCGAACTCGACGACGCACAGCCGTTCTCCCGCGCCGAGTTCCGGCACCCGCCGCCGGGCGTGCTCGGCGACCGCTTCGGCGGCGAGTTCATTGAGGGAGTCGGTGAGCGGGTTGCCCCGGTAGAAGTCCTGGACGAGCTCCATGGACGCGTCGGGGAACATGATCTCGGTTGCGCCGACCTCACCGCGCAGCACCTGCGGGTAGCTCCGCAGGAACAGCCGGGTCAGCTCGACGGTGGCCGTGATGTCGGGGTGGTCGGCGGCGATCCGGTCCAGTTCCCTCTCGGCGTGGTCGAGGCCGGTGCCGTCCGCGAGCGCGAGCAGCTCGACCGTGTCGCCGCGTAAGGTCAGATGTCCCGCGTCGGCGAGGATGTTGAGCAGCGCGGTGTGCAGCCGGTGGTACTTGGGGACGATACCGAGCCGGTCGGCGAGGCCACTCGCACTGTCCCGCTCGCCGGGCCGTGCGAAGGCGCCCATGCGCTGGTAGACGCCGAGCAGCGCGGTGTCGCAGAGCGCGGAGAGCCGGTCGTAGCCCGCGAGGACGGCGTCGGCGCCGGGTCCCGCGGGCGCGGGCGCGGCGAACCGCCCGGCGAGCGCGGAGGGGCGGTGGCCGAGTGCTTCCAGGGCCCGCCGGTCGGCGCGGATCGGCATGACCTGGACGGGGCCGTGGACGAGCACCCGCTCCAGCGCGTCGAGTCCTTCGCGCACCGTGAACTCGGCGACGCCGGTCCTGCGGAAGATCTCCCGGAGTCCGGGCTGCGCGCCGGAGCCGACGAGGCCCCAGTAGCCCCAGTTCACCACCCGTACGGGACAAGGGAGTCGGGTGGAGAGCGAGCGGGCGTAGGCGTCCTGGAAGGAACTGGCCGCCACGTAGGCGGCGTTGCCGGCGGCGCTCACGAAGGAACCCACCGAGCTGAAGAACGCGAGGAAGTCCAGCGGTTCGTCGGCCAGCGCCGCGGTCAGCGCGAGCGAGCCGTCGACCTTCGCGGCGAGCGCGGCGCGCAGTTCGGGCTCGGTGAGTTCGGCGATCGTGCTGGCGTTGAAGGTCATGGCGGCGTGGAACACGCCGTGGAGCGCGCCGAACTGCCGCCTGGCCTCGGCGACGGCCTCGCGCAGCGCGGCGGGGTCGGCGGCGTCGGCGCGCAGGTGCAGCAGTCGGCCGCCCGCCGCACGCACCCGCTCCGCGGTGGCCAGCTGCTCGGGGCCGAGCTCGCCGCGGCTGATCCACACCACGGAGGCCCGGTGGCGCTCCGCGAGCTCCTCGGACAGGGCACGCCCGATGCCGCCGCTGCCGCCGACCATCAGATAGGTGCCCCCGGTGCGGTACGGGGAGCGGCCGGGCGGGGGCACGGGCGTCTTCACGAGCTGCCGGACATGGCGGCGGCCGCCGCGCAGCAGGACGGCACGTCCCGCCGGGTGCGGGGGTTCGGCGAGGACCGCGGGCAGCGCGTCAACGGGCTCGGTGTCGGCCACGTCCACGCAGGTGACGTCGAGTTCGGGGTACTCGGCGGCGACAACCTGGGCGTAGCCGAGGATGCCCGCCGCATGCGGGTTGTCTCCGTGCGCGCCCGCGGTGACCACGGTGAGCCGTGGCCTGCCGCCGTTCACCGCGGTCCGGCTGCCGAGGGCGCGGAACAGGGCGAGCACCCCGTCGCGCAGGGCGGCGTCGAGGCAGTCAGGACGGCGCAGACCGCCGAGGTGGAAGAGGTGCCGCACCGGTTCGGTGAGCAGGGCCGCCGGATCGTCGCGGTCCAGGCGGAGGAGGCGGGCTCCGGGGTGCTGCCGGAGCAGGGCCTCGGCGAGGGCGTCGGGTTCGCCCGCGGTCAGCACGGTCACCTGGCCGGAACCCGCGGCGGCGGACGAGGCGGGGGCCGCGGCCGGGAGGTCTTCGGGGGACCAGCACGGCTGGTAGAAGCCGAGCGCGGGGGCGAGCGAGTCGTCTTCGGGGTCCTGCGCGGACGTACGTATGAGGTCCTTCGCCGGAGTGGTCACTGGGTTCGAGGTGGCCGCCGAGCCCTGGCCGGTCGCCGGGATCACGGTGGTCGCCGGTATCACGGTGGTCGCCGAGTTCCGCTCCGGCAGCGGTATCCAATAGCGCTTGCGGGCGAAGGGATACGTGGGCAGGCCGATCCGCCGCGCACCGCTGTCCGGCCACCGCGCCTCGACGCCCTGGGTCCACAGACGGGCGGCTGCCGCGAGGTCGCCGTCGGCCAGGGCGCGGGCGAGGTGGTCCGTCGCGTCCCGGTCCGCCGAACGGCGGGTGCGGGAGGCGTCGTTCAGCTCGACGCCACTCTCCGTACCGGCCGCGACGGCGCTCAACACCGCGCGTACGTCGTCGAGTTCGGCAGCCGGAAAGGCGAGCCTGACGTCCAGCTGCTCCCTGCCGACACGCAGCGTGTGCGCCACGTCGGCGAGGGAGAGCACGGGGAAGGCGGAGAGACCGGCCTCGCCCACTTGCCCTTCGGTACGGGCCAGTTCGCGCAGCGTGGTCTTCCCGGAGACCGTGTGGTCGAGGCCGAGCCGCTCGCTGAGCCCGGCCAGTTCGGCGGCGCCCGGGCCGTACTCGGCGAGCTCCAGGTCGGCGTCCAGGTCATCGGGCCGCACCCGCAGGACGTCGGCGGCGACCCGCAGACACGCCTCAAGGGACTCCTCGGAGACCGCCCGGCCCGCGTCCCGCCGCCCCTGATGGCGCCCGTCCAGGAAGTCGGCGAGCTCTCGCGCGTAGACCCGCAGCCGCTCCTCGCTCAGCGCGGAGAGCACGATCAGTTCGGCGGCGCCGCCGTCCGCGGCGGGCGCCACCGGCGCCCTGCTCCCCCGGTACTCCTCGACGATCAGGTGCGCGTTGGCCCCGCCGCCGCCGAAGGAGCTGATGCCGGCCCGGCGGGGCAACTCCCTCTCCTCGCCGTCCTGGTCACGCACCACGACGCGGTTCCAGGGCGCGGCCTCCTGTTGTACGTGGAAGGGGGTGCCGGACAGGTCGATGTCGGGGTTCAGCTCCGCCGAGTGCAGGGACGGCGGGAGCACGCCGTGCTTCAGCTGCATCAGCACCTTCGTCAGGCCCGCGATGCCCGCGGCGGACTCCAGGTGCCCGATGTTGGACTTGAGCGACCCGATGGCGCAGCCGGCGGGGGCGAGGTCCGGTGCGGTGCCGGCGGCGGCGCGGAAGGCCTCGCGCAGTCCGGCGATCTCGATGGGGTCGCCGAGAGGGGTGCCGGTGCCGTGCGCCTCCACGTAGGTGACGGTGCGCGGGTCGACGTCGGCCCGGCGCAGCGCCGCGGCGATCACCTCGGCCTGGGCGGACGGGTTCGGGACGGTGTAACCGCTGGTCCTGCCGCCCGCGTTGATCGCTGAGCCCTTCAGGACGGCGTGGATGCGGTCGCCGTCGGCTTCCGCCGCGCGCAGCGGCTTGAGCAGGACGGTGCCCACTCCCTCCCCGTCCACGAAGCCGTCGGCGTGCGCACCGAAGCTGCGGCACTGATCACCGCGCGAGATCATCTGACGGTCCGCCAACATCCGTAGGTGCATGGGGTGCAGGATGAGGTTGACCCCGCCGGCGATCGCCGTGGCGCACTCGCCGCGCCGCAGGCTCTCGCAGGCCAGGTGGACGGCGGTGAGCGAGGCCGAGCAGGCGCTGTCGACGGTGAGGCTCGGGCCGTGCAGGTCGAGCGCGTAGGAGACGCGGTTGGCGATCGACCAGTGGGCGGACCGCGCGTGCGTGTGTACGCCGAAGGCGCTGCTCTCCCCCGCCAGCCATTCGTAGTCGTTGTTCATCACGCCCGCGAAGACGCCCACCGGACCCTGCGCGCCGAGCCCTCGGGGCGCGTACCCGGCGTCCTCGGCGGCCGTCCACGCGGACTCCAGGAAGAGGCGCTCCTGGGGGTCCATCTCCTCGGCGTCGGAGGGCGATATCTGGAAGAGCAGCGGGTCGAACTTGTCGACGTCGTCGAGCCAGCCGGCCCACTTGCTGTAGCCGCGCCCGTCCTGGGAGTCGGGGTGGTAGTGCTCGTCCACGTTCCAGCGGTCGGCGGGCACCTCGCCGACACAGTTGCGGCCCTCGACGACGTTGCGCCACAGCTCGTCCGGCGTCCGCGCCGCGGGGAAACGTCCCGCGAGCCCGATGACCGCGATGTCCTCGACCTCCCGCGCGGGGGCGGGGGCGGGAGCGGCCTGCTGCTGCACGGAGGCCAGCAGTTTCAGGAGAAGAGCACGCTTGTCGTCCATAGACCTTCGTCTCATCCGGGTGCCTGGCGGCGCGAATTGCGGCAAGCCCGCAGCACTGCACCACAAAGCGGCGCAGCTCCGGGTAAACAATTCATCAAATCAAGCTGAAGAGAAACAGTGCGGCATCACGATCCGCGACTACGGTGCGATCCATAATGGATCGAAACTCACGCCCGAGTGAAGAGGACGGAAATACCACGTCCGACGACCCTGCTTATGTCACTGTCTGTAAGCACACTCTGAGTCGACCCCCCGTCAGCTTCACTCGTCAACCGGAATCTAACATTGGATATCCAGCATCGGCAAGCACTTGATCTTCACATCCCACATGCATTTGCGCGCCATTCAACTACTCGGGGCGACACCCCCTTTGACCACGGAACTCTCGGTTCCGTTGCCTTCTAAACCACTCACATAGACCGGCATTTCGGGCGTCGTCTTTCAGCCAGCCATGGCACACAGTGAACACAACCGGGCAGTAAGCGGGCGCTGCGGGAGACCTACCGTCGGTAGCACCCGTACACGGCCCGCAGCCGCCCGGATCCGCGTTCCCCACCGGCCTCCGAGTTATTCATGGAAAGGTGTGGAGAAGTGAGAAGGAGGGCTCAACAAGGGGAAAGGCGCAGGCTGTCCAGCATTCCGACCCGACCCCCGATAGGCGAGCTAATGACATCTGGCCATCTCCCGGAACAATCATGCTACGGTCATGCGTCGTCGGGTCGAAGGGGAGAGCCATGGCATCGTCCTGCGAGGCGTGGAACATCGCATTGGCCTAGGCCTGATGACTTCTGATTGGCCTAGGCCTTGTGACTTCTGATTGGCCTGGGTCTGACGACTTCTGAAAGTCCCTCATCGGCCCTCATCAGCCCTTATCCGTCTTCCCGAGCGAACGATTCATTGATGTCAACCGCCAGGTAAGGGGAGGTATGCGGTGACAGAGGAAGAACCCACCCCTCGGCTGGCCGTTCTGGGCGCCGGCGTCATGGGGGTCAGCATCACGACGCTGGCTCTCGCGCGGGGCGTACCGGTCGTCCTGATCGAGACCGATCCGGCGAAGCGGGCGGACGCCCCGGCCAGGATCGAGCGCGAGCTGCGCACCGCTCACCTCATGGGCGTACGCGCGGACACACCGCGCGGGGAGCTGACCACCGGCGCTTCGGCGGCCGACTGCGCGGGCGCGGACGTGGTGATCGAGGCCATCACCGAGGAAGCCGGGCTCAAGGCCGCGGCGCTCACCGAAGCGGCCGGGATCGTGGGCCCGGACACCGCTCTCGTCACCAACACCTCGTCCATCCCCGTCGACGAGCTCGCGGGAAAGCTGCCGCACCCCGAGCAGCTGCTCGGCGTCCACTTCATGAATCCCACGTATCTGATCGGCACCGTCGAGGTGATCCGCGGCTCGCGCACGGCGCAGCGCGCGGTGGACTCGGTGGGCCGGCTCCTGTCGGCGCTCGGCCGCCGCGGCGTCTTCGTCGGCGACGGGCCGGGCTTCGTCACCAGCCGCGTGTTGCACCGCATGATCAACGACGCGGCGCGCGTCGTCGAGGAGGGGCGGGCCACCGCCGAGGACGTCGACACGCTGATGCAGGAGTGCCTGGGACACCGCACCGGGCCGCTGCGCACCGCCGACCTGATCGGCATCGACAACCTCGTGGACTCCCTGTGGGTGCTGCACCAGCGCACCGGCGACGAGGGCTGCCGCCCGTGCGACCTGCTGCTGCGCAAGGTGCGCGACGGCGAGCACGGCCGCAAGAGCGGACAGGGCTTCTACACCTATACGGGAGTGGTGTCCTGATGGCCGGTCAGCTGGCGGTGGACGAGCAACTCCTCGACTACGTACGTCAGATGTCGCTGCGTGACGACGACGTGCTGAGCGATCTGCGCGCCGAGACCTCCGGCATGCCGATGCTGCAGGCGATGCTGGTCCTGCCGGAGGAGGCCCAACTGCTGGCCCTCCTGGTGCGGGTGACCGGCGCCTCCAGCGTCCTGGAGGTCGGTACGTTCACCGGCTACAGCAGCCTGTGCATGGCGCGCGCCCTGCCGCCCGACGGCACGGTCGTCACCTGCGACATCAGCGAGCGCTGGCCCCGCATCGCCCGGCGCTACTGGGAGCGCGCGGGCGTCGCCGACCGGATCGACCTCCGGATCGGGGACGCCGCAAAGACGCTCGACCAGCTCACCGAGGAGCGCGGCGCCGGCAGCTTCGACCTGGCCTTCGTCGACGCCGACAAGGCCAACTACCTCCGCTACTACGAGCAGGCGCTCGCCCTGGTCCGCCCCGGCGGGCTGCTCGTCCTCGACAACACCCTCTTCTTCGGCAAGGTCGTCGATCCGGCCGCGCAGGACCCGGACACCCTGGCCATCCGTGAACTCAACACCCTGCTGCGTGACGACGACCGCGTGGACATCTCCATGCTCGCCGTCGCCGACGGCCTCACCCTCGTCCACAAGAAGCCCTGAGAGGAAGCGCGGAGATGAGCGAGCCCACCACGACCCGTCAGATATCGGCGGACCACGTCCGGACCGAGCTGAACCGGTTCCTGACGGAGCGCACCAAGACCGACTGGGCGGCGGACACCGACCTGTTCGCCACCGGCGGGGTGTCCTCCCTGTTCGCGATGGAGCTGGTGGTCCATGTGGAGAAGACCTTCGGCATCGCCGTCGAGGGCCCCAACCTCAGGATCGACAACTTCCGTACGGTGAACGCCATGACCGAGCTCGTGCTCCGTATCGCCGGGGCCGGCGCCGGTGAGTGACGAACTCCGGGACCTCATCGGCACGGAGATCGGCGACCGGGCCGCCGCGTGGGACCTGGAGGGCTCGATCCCGCTGGAGGTGCTCCGCGGGCTCGGCGCCAAGGGCGCGCTGTGCGCGGAGGTCCCCGCCGAATTAGGCGGACGCGGTCTGACGGGCCTCGAGAACGGTGAACTCACCGCCCACGCGGGCGCGTTGTGCAGCTCGCTGCGGAGCGTGATGACCTCGCAGGGCATGGCGGCGTGGACGATCCAGCGGTTCGGCACGCGGCGCCAGCGCACCGACGAGCTCACCCGGCTCACCCAGGGCGGCCTGGCCGCCGTGGCGTTCAGCGAGCCGCAGGCCGGCAGCGACCTCGCGGCGATCGCCACCACGATCGTGGACGACGGCGACGAGGTGGTCCTGAACGGCCACAAGGTGTGGTCGACCGCGGCAGCCTACGCAGACGTCGTCGTGGTCTTCGGCCGCTACCGTGACGAGGCCGCGGCCGTGGTGGTCCCCACCGACACGCCCGGCGTCACGGTGCGACCCGTCCCCCAGCCCCTCGGCTGCCGCGCGGCCGGGCACGCCGACGTCCTGCTCGACGACGTACGCCTGCCCGCCGCCAAAGTGCTCTCGGGCACGAGCCAGTCACTCGCCCTGCTCACCACGATCGCCCTCACCTACGGCCGTCTCTCGGTCGCGTGGGGCTGCGTCGGCATCATCCGCAGCTGTCTGCGGGCCGCCGCCTCCCACGCCCGTACCCGTGAGCAGTTCGGCAAGCCGCTCGCGCAGCACCAGTTGATCGCTCGTCACCTGTCGGAGCTGGTGGTCGCCGAGCAGACGTCGACCCGGGTGTGCGAGCACGCCGCAGGCTGCTGGGACAACCGTTCCGCCGAGTTGTCCGGCGCCGCGGTCCTCGCCAAGCATGTCGCAGCGGGCCAGGCCGCGCACGCCGCCTCCACCGCGGTGCAGGTCCTCGCGTCGGCGGGGTCGGTGGACGGCGAAGCGGTGGCCCGTGCCTACCGCGACGCCAAGTTGATGCAGATCATCGAGGGCAGCGAGGAGATCTGCCAGCTGATCCTCGCTGAGCGCGCGTTGGAAGGTGTGGCATGACGATCCCTGCCCCGATGAACCAGGCCGTGGGCATCGGCGCGATCCACTGCCTGCTGCCGGACGAGCGGATGTCCGTCGCGGACCTGCCCGAGCTGGCCCGTCTCACCGACGAGGAGCTGAAGTTCGCCGAGCAGGCGGGCATCAAGTCCGTCGGCGTCTTCCCCGACACCGAGCCGACCGAACTGGCCGCCCGCGCCTGCCGTGAGCTCGTCGCCGGGCAGTCCGACGTCCCCGACCTGCTGGTGCACATCGGGTCGCGGGCACCGGACGTACTGATCGGCTCGGACTCGGGGAAGATCGCGCACCTCGCCGGTCTCACGGGCACCTTCCCGTTCACCGTCGACGGCCTGGGCTGCGCGGGTTCCTCGGCCGCCTGGGGCCTCGGCCGCGATCTGCTCCTCGGCGATCCGTCCCGCAAGAGCGTCCTGATCACCTACGGCAGCCGGCCCACCGCGGCCGACCGGGTGCGCCGCCCCGTCACCGTGGTCGGTGACGGCGCGTTCGCGATGACGCTGGTCCGCGGCGGACGCCCGGTACTCAAGGCGCACCGCATGGAGGCCGACAGCTCCTTCCACGACCTGTTCAAGGTGGACTACAAACACCACCCCTGGTCCCAGTGGCGCGAGGAGTGCGCCGACAACGACCGCTACTCCTTCGAGCTGGCCATGCACAGCCGTACGCGGCTCGGCAAGCTCGTCGACCAGGTCCTCGCGGACGCGGGCCTCGGCAAGGACGCCGTGGCCGCCACCCTCATGCAGAACGTCACCGCCAGCGCCTTCCAGTTCTACAAGGCCACGCTGGAGCTGCCGATCCACCCGGTCTGCGCCACGCACCTGGCGGAGCTCGGCCACCTCGGCCCGATGGACGTCGTCCTCAACCTCGACCGCCTCCTCGCCACCGGGGAGCTGACGACCGGGCAGCACGTCCTCGTGCTCAGCAACAGCCCGGTGGCCGCCTGGACCGTGACGTTGTGGGAAGTGTGAGCGCGCCCCGAGGGAACGCGCCCCGAGAGGGAGAGGGAACAAGCCGGTGACCGAACCGCAGCCGACCGTCAAGTGCCTGGTCTGGGACCTGGACAACACCCTGTGGCGCGGCACGCTCGTGGAGGACGGCGAGGTGGTCCTGCACGAGGGGCTCCGCGACGTGATCGTCGCGCTCGACGAGCGCGGCATCCTCCAGGCGGTCGCGAGCCGCAACGACCACGACCACGCCTGGGGGCAGCTGGAGAAGCTCGGCCTCGCCGAGTACTTCGTGCTGCCGCGCATCAACTGGGGCGTGAAGTCCGCCTCGGTCGCGTCGATCGCCCAGGAGCTGAACTTCGCGATGAAGACGATCGCCTTCATCGACGACCAGCCGGCCGAGCGCGCCGAGGTCGAGTTCCACCACCCCGAGGTCCGCTGCTATCGGGCGGAGGACGCCCGCACGCTGCCGGAACTGCCGGAGTTCACGCCGCCGGTGGTGACCGGCGACGCGCGCCGCCGCCGGCAGATGTACCAGGCAGGAATCCGCAGGGAGACCGAGCGCACCGAGCACGCGGGCACCGACGACGAGTTCCTGCGCTCGCTCTCCCTGGAGCTGCGCATCGAGCGCGCGGGCGACGAGGAGATCGCCCGGGTCGAGGAACTGACCCTGCGCACCAGCCAGATGAACGCGACGGGGGTGCACTACTCCGACGAGGCGCTGCGCGCCCTGGTCGCCGACGAGCGGCACGAGGTGCTCGTGGCCTCGCTCACCGACCGCTTCGGCCCGCACGGCGCGATCGGCGTGATCCTGCTCGAACGGCGCCCCGGCACCTGGCACATCAAGCTCCTCGCCACCTCCTGCCGCGTGGTGTCCTTCGGCGTGGGGGCGGCGCTGCTGCGCTGGCTCACGGACGAGGCGGCGCGGGCCGGGGTGTCGCTGACGGCCGGGTTCCGGCGCACGGAACGCAACCGCATGATGGAGGTCGCCTACCGCTTCGCGGGATTCGAGGAGGCGCCCACGCAGGCACAGCCACATGACGGCGACAAGGAGGCGGAGGGGGTGCAGACCCTCGTCCTCATCCCCACTCGCCAGGACCCGCCCGCACACCTCAGGGTCCTCGCCCCGCGCCTGTTCGGCTCCCCGCACGAGGCCGTCGAGTGGGCGCCCGCCGCGCAGTGAACCACCGGTCCGCGCCACGACCGAGCCGTGGTGCGGACCGGGACTGCGGGCTCACTCCGCGGCTTCCGCCTCCACCGGCTTCGGGATGAGGAAAGACGTCGCGAAGGCCGCCGCGATGAGCACGACTCCGGCGATCATGCCTGCCGTGTATCCGGCGGGCGACGTCTTGTCGGCCGGTGCCGCCGCGGTCTGCACGGCGTACAGGACGGCGAAGCTGAGGCCCGCGCCGAGGTTGAACGCGCCCGCGTTCAGACCCGGCAGGAAGCCCGGGTTCTCCTTCGGGGAGAGCACGATGCCGAGGCCGTTGAGGACGATGTTGCCCACGCCCGCGTAGGTGACGCCGATGAGGATCGACGCCGCGAGGAGCAGCAGCCGCGAGTCGGCGTGCAGCGTGAACAGCATCAGGGTGACCGTCACGGCCGAGCCGATCAGGCCGATGCGCAGGATGCGGCCGTAGCCGTACGTGGCGGCCAGGCGCCCGGCGAGGGGGCCCATCGCGAGGCCCGCGAGGGCGTACGGCGTCAGGGTCCACCAGGCGGACTGCTCGGCGGTCATGCCGAAGCCCGCCTGCGCGTCCTGGGCGAAGGCCGGGATCATGCCGTTCATGACGGCGAAGACGCCGGTCATGGTGAGGACCGTGGTGAGCAGCAGTGCCCAGGTGGAGCGCTGGCGCAGGTGCCGGGTGGCGACCAGCGGATGGCTGCTGCGGTCCTCGGTGCGCCAGAACAGGGCGAAGGCGATGGCGGTGACGACGAACAGGCCCGCGACCAGCGGCCAGTTCGCCTTGCCGAGCTTGCCGGCCTCGTTCAGGGCGATGAGGGCCGCGCCGACGGAGATGACGAGGAGGGTGACGCCGGGCCAGTCCATGCGGCTGTCGGCGGAGTCGGCGGACCGTTGAGCAACCGACTCCGGGGTCAGGGTGGCGACCAGCAGAGCGGCGACCGCGGCCACGGCGGCCATCACCCAGAACACCGACTGGAAGCCGTAGTGGTCGGCGAGGAAACCGCCCGCGAGGGAGTCGACGCCCGCGATGCCGCCGTTGACGGCGGTGATGACGCCGAGCAGCGTGCCGTACTTCTTGGGCTCGTGGACTTCGTTGCGGAGCATGATCAGGCAGAGCGGCACGGTGGGCCCGGAGACGCCCTGGATGACACGGCCGGCGAAGAGCATCGGCACGCTCTCGGCGAGCGCGGCCACGACACAGCCGACGACCATGAGCGCCAGCATTCCGGCGAGCACCCTGCGGCGGCCGATGAGGTCGCCGAGGCGCGGCAGGAAGAGCGAGAAGAGCGCGGCCGAGGTGAAGAACGCGGTCTGGGTCAGGCCGACCTCGGCCGAGGTAGCCCCGAGGGAGTCCTCGATGTTCTTCAGGGCGGGGCTGAGCATGCTCGCGTTGAGCTGGAAGGCGAAGCAGGCCGCGAGGAGCGCGGTGACCAGGACGCCGATGCGGACGGGGCGTGAGCCCCGCATGCCGCCGCCGGGGGCAGCGGCCGGTTCGGTGAAGGAGGCGTTCATGCGCGGACGTCACCGATCCGTTCGAGGGCGTCGATGATCAGGTCCCAGAAGCGCTGGTGGTCCAGGTCGACGGCGACCTGGGTGTGGCAGTCGTCGGGGGCGGGCGCGCGGAAGTCCGTCACGGTCATGCCGAGGGTGAGGGTGCCGGTCAGCTCGATGTCCACGGGGGCCTTGCGGACCGTCATGACGCTCGGGTCGATGACGTAGGCGACGGCGCAGGGGTCGTGGACCGGCGGCGCGTCGAAGCCCTGGGCCTCCAGGTACATGGCACCGAAGAAGTCGAGGAGCTCGTTGACGAAGACGGCGGGCTTCGTGCCGACCTTCGCGATGCGCTCGACGACCTCGGGGGTGGCGAGCGCCTGGTGGGTCAGGTCGAGGCCGACCATGGTGACGGGCCAGCTCTCGTTGAAGACGATGTGCGCGGCCTCGGGGTCGATCTTGATGTTGAACTCGGCGACCGGGCTCCAGTTGCCGGTGTGGTAGCCACCGCCCATGAGGACGACCTCGCGGACGCGCTCGACGATGCGGGGCTCCTTGCGGGCGGCGAGGGCGACGTTGGTCAGGCCCGCGGTGGGGACGATGGTGATCTCGCCGGGCTCGTGCGCCATGACCGTGTCGATGATCAGGTCCACGGCGTGCCGGGAGTCGAGCTCCAGGGTCGGCTCGGGCATGACCGGGCCGTCGATGCCGCTCTCGCCGTGGATGTCCGGGGCGGTCTCGACCTCGCGTACGAGGGGACGGGGGCAGCCCGCGGCGAAGGGGACGCCGGTGATGTTCGCGATGCGGGCCACCGACAGGGCGTTGCGGGTGACCTTCTCCAGGGTCTGGTTGCCCACCACGGTGGTGACGGCGACCAGCTCGACATCCGGATTGCCGTGCGCCAGGAGCATGGCGATCGCGTCGTCGTGCCCGGGGTCGCAGTCCAGGATGATCTTTCGGGGCATCGCGGAACCTCTTTGTTCGGCTGAGTCGGCGCTGCGGGGCGAAGACTCGGGAAAACGTTCTCCCAAAACTGTGTGCACAGCTGCGAATTATGTCAATGGCGGACGACACAGCACGGCAAACTCGCCCGGAACGGACACAGTTCGGAGCGGCACGGAGGCGGATCACAGCAGCACAAATAGGGCGAAAGTACACGCAGAATCGACCCTGGTGACGCCGCGAGGCCGCTGATAACGTTTGCCGAAACATACCGAAGGGCGGGTGGGCGCGGCGTGGCCGACGTAACGCTGAGAGATGTGGCCCGTGCCTCCGGCTGCTCCGTCGCCACGGTCTCCCGGGTCCTGGCCGGCACGCGGCCCGTCGGCACGGAGACCGCCCGCCGCGTCCGCGAGGTCGCCGACGCGCTCGGCTACCGGCCCAACCACGCGGCGCGGGCGCTGCGCAGCCGCTCCACCGGCACGGTCGGCCTGGTCCTGCCGCAGATCACGAACCCCTTCTACCCCGCGCTCGTGCGGGAGTTGACGCACGCCCTGAACGCCGACGGGCGCGCCGTGCTCCTCGCGGACTGCGACGACGACCCGGCGGCCGAGGCGGAGTACATCGCCGATCTGCTGAGCCGGCAGGTCGACGCCCTCCTGGTGATCCCCGCGCACGAGGACCGCAGCAGGCAGGCGGTGGCCTCGGCGGCGGCCCGGGTGCCGCTCGTCCTGATGGACCGGGGCTGCGGGCCCGGCATCGCCGACTCCGTCGCGGTCGACAACAGCGCGGGCATGGCCCTCGTACTCGACCATCTGGTGGCCACGGGCCGGCGCCGCGTCTGCTTCATCGGGGCGGCGGGCACGGCATCGGCGGCCGCCGAGCGCCGCGCCGCGTACGCGGCCGGTGCGGGCGCACTGGATCCCGCGGCGCCGGACCGGGTGTTCCTCGGGGACTTCTCCGTGGAGTGGGGCCGCGCCGCGGTCGACGAGGTGTGGCAGGACCGGCCCGACGCCCTGGTCTGCGCCAACGACCTCATCGCCATCGGCGCGCTGCAGCGCCTGCAGCAGCTGGGCGCCGACGTGCCCGGCGAGGTCGTCGTCACGGGCTTCGACGACATCCCGATGGCGGCGCTGTTGGCACCGGGCATCACGACGGTCCGCCAGCCGGTGCCGGAACTGGCCGCCGAGGCGGCGCGCCTCCTCGGCCACCGCCTCGCCGACGGCGCCGGCGACGGCGGCCCCCAGCGCGCGATACGCCTCGCGCCGGAACTCGTCGTACGCGAATCGAGCCGCGTCGCCCCGTGACCGCGCCCGGACACGAGCCGCGCGCGAATCCCCGCTCACGACAGCTGGCCTGTTCGCGCCCTGGGAAGGGCGACGAACCATGCGTAAAGCTGATCTCCGGGTGAAGCTGATCACCGGGTCGAGCTGATCTCTGCACCGCACGGACATCACCGAGCGAGGGGTGGCAACCATGCCGAACGACAGCGCGCAGCCTTTCGAGGAAGCGACACGCAGCTACTACGAGACCGATGATGTCGACGCGTTCTACGACGCCGTCTGGGGCGGCGAGGACATCCACATCGGGATCTACGACCACGAGCACGAGGCGATCGCCGACGCCTCCCGCCGCACCGTCGAGCGCGCCGCGGCCGAGGTCGCCGACCTGCTCACGCCGGGCAGCACCGTCCTCGACCTCGGGTCCGGGTACGGCGGTTCCTCCCGCCATCTGGCCGAGCACTTCGGCTGCCGCGTCGTCGCCCTCAACATCAGCGAGGCGCAGAACCGGCGCCATCGCGCCGCCAACGTCGAGCGCGGGCTCGACGGACTCATCGAGGTCGTCACCGGTTCCTTTCAGGACATTCCCTACGGGGACGGGCACTTCGACGTCGTCTGGTCCCTGGAGGCCTTCTGTCACAGCGGAGACCGGACGCGCCTGATCGGCGAGGCCGTTCGCGTGCTCAAGCCTCAAGGGGCGCTGGTGTTCACGGACTTGATGGCCGCCGACGACTCCTTGGAGGAGGCGCTGCGGTCCACCGTGTCCCGGCTCGGCGTGGACGCGCTGGCCACGCCGGAGTTCTATCTCCGCGCCCTTGCCGAACTCGGCGTCTCCCGCGCCGACTTCGACGACCGGAGCGGTCACTTGACCCAGCACTATGTGCGGCTGACCGAGGAGACCGAGAGGCGTCAGGAGGAGCTGCGCGGCGTCATCAGCCCCGCCTACGTCGACAACCTGCTCGCCAATCTGCCCCTCTGGGCGGACGCGGCCCGCCGCAAGCAGCTGCGCTGGGGCATCTTCCACGGCCGTCGCGCCTAGCGCCGCACCGGCACGGAACAGCGCACCGCGCCCCGGCCCGGACGAGTCTCCGGGCCGGGGCGCCGCGGCCTCGGGCGGGTTACGCCGTGACGCCGCCGGACTGCGAGGTCCCGGCACCGGGCTGCGGGCTCTCAGCACCCGGCGCGCTGGGCCGGGCGGGCAGATCTCCGGCTTGCCCGTGGGGCCGGGCGGGCAGATCTCCGGCTTCGGCTTCGACGGGCCCGGCGGGCAGATCTCGGGCTTCGGCTTGCCCGGCTTGGTATGGGGCTTGCCCGGCTTGACCTGCGGCTTTCCGGACTTCGCGCCCTGGCCGGTGGACTTCCAGGAGGTCACTGTGCCGTTCGGCGTCAGCTTCACGTACACACCGTCGTTGAGGGGAACGGCCGCCTTGTCGACTTTGCACAGGTTAGTAACGGCCACTGCTCGGCTGATGCAAGATCCCGGGAGGAACGCCGACCGGCCGACGACACCGGGTGCCCCGGCGTGCCGGCCGACCGGCGCCTCACCGGCTCAGCGCGTCACCCGCCACTCGACCGTGTCCGTCAGAAGGGACCGCAGCTCAGGATCCCTGACCGCGTCCGTCGGGTCCGTGGCACGGACCGACAGCGTGTGGGCGCGGCCGTCGGACGGGACACCGAGGGCGCGCGGCGTCACCACGGCCTCGTCCCTCACCCGTCGGACCTCTCGGCCGTCGACGCTCCAGCGGAGCCGGACCCCGTCCGCCACCTCGACGCGGACCTTGGTGTCCCGTCGCACCGCGCGGTCCGTGGCCGTCGCCGGGGTGACGACGGACGCGTGCCGGTGGAAGCCCGCGATCATGGCCTCGCGTCCGGGCAGGTTGAACTCACGGCCGAGCGTGCGCATGATCGAGTCCGTCGTGGGGCGGTAGAGACCGCGCGGGTAGTAGCCGCCGCCTTCGTACGCGCCGACCGTGCCGCCGTCCGGCGAGGTCTGGCCGATCCACCGGTACCACTTCTTCTTCTGCGCGGTGAGCTGGGCCGCCGTGAGCTTGCTGATGTTGGACTCCCACGGCTCGGCACCCGTGTAGGTGCCGTACTCCTCGTACCAGTACTCGTCGGCCAGCTTGCCCAGCGAGTGGCCGGTCTCGTGGACGGCGACCTGGTCGGACTGGGCGTGGTCGGAGGAGGCCGTGGCGATGCCGTCGTAGCCGGACGGCGAGGTGATGTCGTTGTAGCCCGCGCCGCCGTACTTGGTGGAGTTGGCGAGGACGATGACGAGATCCGGGTCGGCGGCCTTCTTCGCGTACGACTCCACCTTGTTGGTGTCGACGCACAGCAGGCGTTCGATGCCGTCGCAGAAGAACGCCGAGCCGAGGGCGGTGTCCTTCACGGTGCCGCTCGTCGGGTCGCCGGAGACGCCCGACTGCCGCGAGACCGCGTCCACGGCCCAGACGTTGAAGAGGTTCTTGTACGAGGCGTACGGCTCCACGGCGGAAATCTTCGCCCACTTGGCGCGCACGTCGGCGTGGAAGTCCTCCTGCTGCGCGGAGGTGTAGCCGTCGCCGATGAAGACCACGTCGAGCTTGGTGTCGGTGGGCCCCGCCTGCACGATGGGGACGACGTCGCCGTCGCCCTTGATCCTGGCGCGCTCCTTCGGGGCGAGCGGCTCGGAGGCGGGGACCTCGGTGTGCCGGGGGTGGGCGCCGGGTCCGGTGAAGTACTCGACGCGCTCGGTCCGTTGCGCAGCGGGGCCCGGTTCGTCCGCCGCCGTGGCCGTGCCCGCCGGGGCGGTCACCGCGAGCGCCGCGGTGAGGGCGATGCCGGAGGCGAGGGCGATGCGCAGCGGCGTGCGTCTGGCACGGCCGGGTATGGGATGCGTGGGGGGCATGGTCGTCCTTCCGAAGTCCGCGATATAAATGGCGGGTTAAGCGGGGTTAAGGCGCGGCTCAACGTAGGGGTTCTCGGGACTCCAGGCAATGGGTGTGCGTCAAGTTGTCGGTGCGAGCGGTGAGTTCACGCCGCCGGGGTCGACGGCCGAGTGCGGTGCACGGAGGGGCGGCAATGGCACAGAAGAGTTCCGAGGGCGCACGCCCCGACGACCCGGCCGAGATCGGGCGGCGCGTCCTGCGTCTGCGCGGTGAACGCGGCTTGACCCAGCGGCAGTTGGCCGAGCCTGCCTACACCCCCGCGTACGTCTCCACCTTGGAGTCCGGCAAGGTGCGTCCCTCCGAGGCCGCCCTGCGCCACCTCGCCGAGCGCCTCGACGTCAGCTACGAAGAGCTGGCCACGGGCCGCCCCGCCCACCTGGGTGCCGGCCTGCGCCTGCGACTCACCGACGCCCGGCTCGCCCTGGCCACCGGCGCGCCCGAGGACGCGGCGGCGCTGTTCCGTGCCCTGCGCGAGGAAGCCGTCGGGCACGCTCTCGTCGAGGAGGAGGCCGCCGCGCTCCAGGGGCTCGGCGACTGTCTCCTGGAGTCGGGTGAACTCGCCGGCGCCCGCGACTGCTTCGCCGCCGTCGAGCGGCTGCTCGCCGACGAGCCGCTGCCGCGCCGCGTCCCGGCCATCCGCGGCCGCGCCACCGCCCATCTGCTCACCGGTGAACTCCGCTACGCCTGCTACCTGCTGGAGAGCACCCTCGACGAACTCGACGCCGCGGGGCTGCACGACCCCGACGCGCTGCTGCTCCTGTACACGGCGTCCATCGCGCCGTACATGGACATGGGCGCCCACGCGCGGGCCGCGCACGCCGCCGAGCTGGCCCTCGCCCTCGCGCCGCGCGTCGACGACCCGGCGCTGGTCGCGGGGATGCACCGCGGGGTGGCCCGCACGCTCATCGCCGAGGGCCGCATCGCCGAGGCCGACGCGTCGCTCGCCAAGGCCCAGGAGCTCTACCGCCAGCTGCACATCCGCACCGAACTCGCCCACTGCCACTGGATGCGCGGCTACGTGCACGCCCAGGACGGCGACCTGGAGCACGCCGAGAGCGAGCTGCGCACGGCCCGCGACATCCTCGCCTCCAAGCGGGCCGCACTCTTCACCGAGCAGGTCGAGGTCGAGCTCGCGGACGTGCTGCGGCGGCGGGGCAGGACCGAGGAGGCGGAGACGCTGCTGCGGCCCCTGCTCACGACCGGCGACGACGAGGGCACCGGCTCGCTCGGCGCCGGGCGCGGCGCGGTGCACGCGGGCGGCGCGCACCGCCTGCTCGGGCTGATCGCGGAGGACCGGGGCGACACCGAACGCGCCGAGGAGCACTACTGCGCCGCCCTGTCCCTGCTCGAACGCTCCAGCGCGGCAGGGGACTTGGCTGACCTCTGCCGTCTGCTGGGGGATCTGCTGCGTCGCACCGGACGGGTGGAGGCCGCGATGGACGCGTACCGCACGGGTCTCGGGCACCGGGCCGCCCCCGGCACGACCACCCTGGGACCCGCGCCCGCCACTCCCCCGATGTAGGGCACGGCGCGCACGGCCCGCCACGGCGTCGAAAGCCCCGCCGCTGCATCGAAAGATGTACCGCCATTTCATCCACGGCTACGACTCCCAAGATCGCCCGGACGCCGACGATGAAAGGGACGGTGAACGCGCCCCGCAGCCGGCGCCTTCGTACAGCGGTATCGAGGAGAGACCCATGGCAGCCCCGCCCCCGCACCCCCGCGTACTCGCAGCCCCGCCCTCGTTCGTCGGGGCCCTGGGACGGGCCCTCGTCGGCGGCGCCGTCATGGGCGTGGCCCTCGGCGCGGGCACGGCGCTGGGTCCCGCGATCGCCGACGCCGTCGGGGCGACCGGGGTCCTGGCCAAGCTCATCCCGGCCGCGCTGGTCAGCCTGGCGGCCGTGCCCCTGGTCGTGTACGCGCTGCGCCGCCGGGGCGGATCCCTCGAGGACATCGGCTTCGGCACCGCGGGCGAGAACCTGCGGGCCCTGCTCGTCGGGGCGGGCGTGACGACGGGCGCCGCGGCGCTCGTGCTCGGCGCGGGGACGGCGGCCGGGCTGCTGCGCTGGTCGAGCCCCGAACTGCCCGCCCTCGCGGGATTCCTGGTGGCCAACGGCGTGGTCGCGCTGCTCCTGGAGGCGCTGCCCGAGGAGACGACGCTGCGCGGCTACACATGGGCCTCGCTGCGCGTCCGCCTCGGCGGCGTCGGCTCCGCGCTCGGCACGACGGCCGTGTTCCTGGTCGTTCCCGGCCTGTCGACAGTGGTGGGCGCCGTGGTCGCGCCCCTGGTGGGCGAGGACGCGGACCCCGTCGGGCTCGCGCCGGGCGGTGGGAATCCGGTCGACTACCTCATCCTCCTGACGGTGTTCGGCTTCATGCTCGTCACGGCCCGCACCGCGCTGCGGCGCGCCCCGCTGTGCGTCGGCATCGGTGCCCATCTGGCCTTCCTGACCGTGAACCGGGTCGTGTTCGAGGGGGACGAGCGCGGTGCGGGCTGGTCCGTGGAGCCGTCGTCGCCGGACGTGGAGCTGCTCGTACCGGTGTATCTGCTGGTCGCCACGGCCGCCTTCATGGTGGTGCGGCGGATGGGGAAGCGGCCCGGGGACCGCGCCGCGGCCGCGCTCGGGCCGGAGCCCGCGGCGGGCGTCGCGCCCGCCGTCGCGGCACCGCACTGATCCGGCCGTACCGGGATCTTCGACGGCTCCGACGCATGGACGGCACAGGGCGGGGTGCTGCACCATGGCGGGCAGACAGCTGTTCAGCGTTCCCCGCCACGCCATGACAGCCCAGGCCAACGCCTGGAAGGGAGCGGCCACTTGGCCTCCTCACCGCCCCTGCCGGAACCGACCGCACCTGCCGACCGCACCGCCCGTCGTACCCTGCCGTCCACCGCCGACGTCGTGATCGTCGGGGGTGGGGTGATGGGCGCGAGCATCGCCTTCCACCTCGCAGAAGCGGGCGTACGCGACATCGTCGTCGTCGAGCGCGGCGAACTGGGCGGCGGCAGCTCGGGAAAGCCGATCGGCGGCGTGCGGGCGCAGTTCTCGGATCCGCTCAACATCGAGCTGGGCAACCGGAGTCTGCGCGCCTTCCGTGACTTTCCCCGTCGCCCCTGCGCGGACATCGGACTGGACACCGTCGGCTACCTCTTCCTGCTGACCGGCGCCCGGCAGGCGGCGGACTTCGAGGAGAGCGTGCGGACACAGAACCGCCTCGGCGTCCCCAGCCGCATGATCGGCCCCCGCGAGGCCCGCGTGCTCTGCCCCTACCTCAGCGCCGAGGGCCTGGTGGCCGCCGCCCACTCCCCCGCCGACGGCCACGCGCGGCCCGCGCTCGTCGTCCGGGGGTACGCGCGTGCCGCGGCGCGCGCGGGCACGGTCTTCGCCACGCACACCGCCGTCACCGGCATGGACACGGTCGGCGAGCGCGTCACCGTCGTGCACACCGACCGCGGGCCCGTCTCCTGCGAGGCGGTGATCTGTGCCGCCGGGGCCTGGTCGGCGCGGATCGGCTCCCTGGTGGGCGTCGATCTGCCGGTGCGCCCGCTCCGGCGCCAACTCGCCTTCACCGTCCCGCTGGTGCCTGCCGCGCCGCGCATCCCCTTCACGATCGACTTCGCGTCGTCGGCGTACTTCCACAACAGCGACGACGGACTGCTGCTCGGCCTCGCCGACCCCGGCGAGACCGAGGGCTTCGACACCACGTGGACACCCGAGTGGCTGGACCTGTTCCGTGCGGTCGTGCGGCAGCGCGCGCCCGCCCTCGCCGACATGGAGACGTGCCGAGGCTGGGCGGGTCTGTACGAAGTCACCCCGGACCACAACGCGCTCATCGGGCGCGCCGCCTCGCCGGTCAACTTCCTCTACGCCACCGGGTTCTCCGGGCACGGCTTCCTGCAGGCCCCCGCGGTGGGCGAGATCGTCCGCGATCTGTTCCTGGAACGGCGGCCGTGCGTCGACGTCACCCCGCTCGGCGCGGACCGCTTCCGCACCGGGGCCGAGAGCCGCCCGGAAGCCCATGTGGTCTGAGGCGCGGGCCAGTTGGGGTGACCGTATCGAAAGGACTTCGTTTCGATGATCGGGCAGTGGCGGCTGCGCGCCGCGTTCGCCGAGCGGCTCTCGCGGATGTACGGGCGCGAGGTCCCGGCGTACACCACGCTCGTGGACGTCTCGCGCGAGGTCAACGAGGACGTCCTGCGCGCCCGGGGCGCCGACGCCGAACGCCTCGGCTCCATCGCTCGTGTCACCGCCGAACGGCACGGCGCCGTCCGGGTCGGCACTCCGGAGGAAATGCGGCAGGTGGCCCGCGTCTTCGGCGCCCTCGGCATGCACCCCGTCGGCTTCTACGACCTGCGCGACACCGCCTCCAGCGCGCTGCCCGTCGTGTCGACCGCGTTCCGTCCCGTGGCCGAGGACGAACTGGCCCGCAATCCGTTCCGGGTCTTCACCTCCATGCTGACCGTCTCCGACCCCCGCTTCTTCGACGCGGACCTGCGCGAGCGCCTCACCGCGTTCCTCGCGGGACGCGAGCTCTTTCCGCCGGAGCTGCTCGCGCTCGCCGACCGGGCCGAGGCGGAGCGCGCACTGCCCGAGGAGGAAGCCGAGCGGTTCCTCGACCTTGCCGTGCGCGCCTTCGAGTTGTCGTCCGAGCCCATCGACAGGGACTGGTACACCGCCCTGGAGCGGATCTCCGCCGTCGCCGCGGACATCGGCGGCGTGCGCAGCACCCACATCAACCACCTCACCCCTCGCGTCCTGGACATCGACGAGCTGTACCGACGCATGACCGAGCGCGGCATCGAGATGATCGACACCATTCAGGGGCCGCCCCGCTGGGCGGGGCCCGACGTCCTGCTGCGCCAGACCTCCTTCCGGGCGCTCGCCGAACCGAGGGCCCTGCGTGCCGCGGACGGCGGCGTGAGCAGCGGGACGCTGCGGGTGCGCTTCGGCGAGGTCGAGGCCCGCGGCATCGCCCTCACCCGCGAGGGCCGCGCCCTGTACGACCGCATGCTCGCCCTCGTCGACGAACGGGCGGCGCACCGTCCCGCCGCCGAGCGCGGGGACATCGCGCGGGCCGTGTGGGCCGAGCACCTGCCGTCGAGCGAACGCGAACTCGCCGCGCGGGGGCTCGGGTTCTTCACCTACCACGTGGTGCCCGACCGGCCCCGGGACGGCAGCCGTCCGCCCACCGACATCGAGGGGCTCCTCGACGGCGGCTGGGTGCGGGCCGAGCCGATCGTGTACGAGGACTTCCTGCCGCGTTCCGCCGCCGGCATCTTCCAGTCCAACCTCAGCGACACGGGGTCCAGGAACAGCGGCCAGGTAGGCAGTTCGTACGACGTGGACTCGCTCTCCGGCGTGCTGGGCCGCGAGGTCGTCGACCCCTTCGCGCTGTACGAGCGGCAGCGGGACCGCTCCCTCGCCCACGTCGCCCGCGCACTCAGCCCCCAGGGAGCCTCATGACCGGCATCGTCCTGCCCACCACCGACGCGCTGCGTGCCCGTGCCCGCGCCGCACTCGACCGCGTCGGCGTCGCCGTCCCCGAGGGCGAGGCCCTGTGGTCCCGCACCCCCGTCACCGGCGAGAACCTCTTCGGCCTCGCCGCGGCGGGCCCGGCCGGGACCGAGGAGGCGCTGGCCGCTGCCCGTGCGGCCTTCCTCGACTGGCGCACCACGCCCGCGCCGCGCCGGGGTGAACTGGTGCGGCGGCTCGGCGAGTTGCTGCGCGAGCACAAGGAGGACCTGGCCGACCTGATCACCATCGAGGCGGGCAAGATACGCTCCGAGGCCCTCGGCGAGGTCCAGGAGATGATCGACATCTGCGACTTCGCCGTCGGCCTGTCCCGGCAGCTCTACGGCCGCACCATCGCATCGGAGCGCCCCGGGCACCGCCTGGCGGAGACCTGGCACCCCCTCGGAGTCGTCGGTGTCATCTCCGCGTTCAACTTCCCCGCCGCCGTCTGGTCGTGGAACACCGCCGTCGCGCTGGCCTGCGGCGACACCGTGGTGTGGAAGCCCTCCGAACTCACCCCCCTCATCTCGCTCGCCTGCGACCGGCTCCTTTCCCGTGCCGCCGAGGACGCCGGGGCGCCCCGCGACGTGCACCGGCTGCTGCTCGGCGGCCGCGCCGTCGGGGAGCGGCTCGTGGACGACCCGCGCGTCGCGCTGGTCAGCGCCACCGGCTCGACCCGCATGGGGCGCGAGGTCGGCCCGCGCGTCGCCGCCCGCTTCGGGCGTTCCCTGCTCGAACTCGGCGGCAACAACGCCGTGGTGGTCGCCCCGTCGGCCGATCTGGATCTCGCCGTGCAGGGAATCGTGTTCGCCGCGGTCGGCACGGCCGGGCAGCGCTGCACGACGCTGCGCCGCCTGATCGTGCACCGCGACGTCGCCGACACGCTCGTCGGCCGGCTCACCGCCGCCTATCAGAAGCTGCCCATCGGTGACCCCTTCGACCGGGCCACGCTCGTCGGCCCGCTCATCTCCACCCGGGCGCTGGACCGGATGCGGGGCGCGCTGGCCCGCGTACGCGACGAGGGCGGCGAGCTCCTGGCGGGCGGCGCCCGCCGCGCGGTGGACACGGCGCCCCACGCCGCGTACGTCGAACCGGCCGTGGTCCGCGTCGCCGGGCAGACCGACGTCGTCCGCGAGGAGACGTTCGCTCCCCTTCTGTACGTGATGACGTACGACACCTTCGACGAGGCGATCGCCCTGCACAACGACGTGCCGCAGGGCCTGTCGTCGAGCATCTTCACCCGCGACCAGCAGGAGGCCGAACGCTTCCTGTCCGCCGAGGGCTCCGACTGCGGCATCGCCAACGTGAACATCGGGACGTCCGGCGCGGAGATCGGCGGCGCGTTCGGCGGGGAGAAGGAGACGGGCGGCGGCCGCGAGTCCGGTTCGGACGCGTGGCGGGCCTACATGCGGTCGGCCACGAACACGGTCAACTACTCCAGCACGCTCTCCCTCGCACAGAACGTCAGCTTCCTCTGACGCTCACGGGCGTGGTCCGGTGGCTCTCGCGGGCGTGGTCCGGGTGACTCTCACGGGCATGGCCCGAGGCCGGTGAGCGCGCGGCCCATCCGCTCCACCGCCTCGCGCAGGATCTCCGGTGACGTGGCGAAGTTGAGGCGTACGCAGCCCGCGCCGCCGGTGCCGAAGACGTGTCCTGAGCTGAGCGCCACGCGGGCCTTGTCGAAGAACAGCTTCGCCGGTCCCGCGAGGTCGCTCACGATGCCGGGTCCCGCGCCGTCCTCGTCGTGCAGGGCGAACCGGGTGCAGTCCAGCCAGGCGAGATACGTTCCCTGCGGCGGGTGGTAGCCGACGTGGGGAAGGTTCTCCTCGACCAGGGTGCCCAACAAGCTCCGGTTGGCGTCGAGTCCGACGAGGAGTTCGTCGAGCCACTCGCCCCCGTCGCGGAACGCCGCCGTGTGGGCCAGGATGCCCAGGTGGCTGGGGCCGTGGCTGACTTCCTCCGGCATCCGGCGCAGGTCGTCCGCGGCCTCGCTGCCCGCGACGGCCAGGGCGGCCTTGAGGCCCGCGAGGTTCCAGGCCTTGGACGCGGAGATGACGCAGAAGCCGTCCTCGGAGCCGGGAACGCTGAGGAACGGCGTGAAGTGGGCTCCGGGGAGGATCAGCGGGGCGTGGATCTCGTCGGCGACCACGCGCACGCCGTGGCTGCGGGCGAGCGCGGCGATGGCCTCCAACTCGGCGCGCGTGTGGACGACGCCGGTCGGGTTGTGCGGATTGCTCATCAGGAACGCGGCCCGCCGCCCGCCTCGCCGGGCACAGATGAACGCCTCTTCGAGCGCGCCCAGGTCGGTGCGCAGATCGGGTCCGAGGCGGGCCTCGACGATGTCCCGTCCGTCGTGGGAGACGAACGCGTAGAACGGCGGGTACACCGGCGAGCAGACGACGACCGCGTCACCGGGGTCGGTGATCAGGCGCAGGACCTCGACGATGCCCATCATGACGTCGGGCACGATCGCGGTGTTCTCGACCCGCAGGCCGTCCCAACGCCAGCGCGCGGCGGCGAACTCCGCGAGGGACTCGGCGTACGCGGTGCCGAAGGGGTACCCGGTGTCGCCGCGGTCGACGGCCCGGTGCAGGGCGTCGGCGACGGGCGGCGCGAGGGGGACGTCCATCTCCGCCACCCACAGCGGGAGGACGTCCGAGGGGTGTGCGCGCCACTTCATGCTGGTGCGCTGTCGCAGTTGCTCCACGGACAGCGCCACCAAGGGGTCCGTCCGGCGGTCCGACGAGTCGCTCATGCTCATCCACTGCTCTCCCCGGGCTGAGGTCAGCCCTTTTCGAGACGGCGTACGGCTGCCAGGGCACGGTCGGCGTGCGCATTCATGCGCAGTTCGCTGCGGACGACTTCGGCGACGGTCCGGTCCCGGCCGATGACGAACGTGACGCGCTTGGTGGGCGCGAGGGAGAAGCCGCGCGCGACCCCGAATCGGCCGCGCACCGCGCCCTCGGGGTCCGAGAGGAGGGGGAACCCGAGGGTGTGCCGCTCCGTGAACTCCCGCTGGCGCTCCACCCCGTCGCCGCTGATCCCCACGGGCCGCGCCCCCGCGGCACCGAACTCGGCGGCCAGATCACGGAAGTGACAGGCCTCGGCCGTGCAGCCGGGCGTGAGAGCCGCCGGATAGAAGAACAGCACCACGGGGCCGTCCGCGAGCAGTTCGGAGAGCTGCCGCGGGGTGCCGGTCTCGTCCGGCAAGGTGAAGTCCTCGACGGTGTCGCCCACCGCCACGCGCACGCTCATGCCCTGCTGCCCTGCTGCCCTGCTGCCCTGCGACGTACGGTCCGTCGACGCTGCCACGGTGCCTCCTGGAGTGCGGGAGCGAAACCCTACTCCAGTCATGATCCCCACGGACCACCCCATGCGATGCTGGGGCACGCCAGGCCCACGACAGGGCCGGTGACCAGGGAACATGGGACGAGCCAGGGAGCGTACGGGATCGCGATGGCAGCGGCACGACGGACAGCGAAGGGGGTCTGGGACCGGTTCTCGGCCTCCGACCCGGGACTCCTGCGGCTCATGGCGGGGCTGCGCACGGTCGGGGCGATCCTCCTCGCCCTCGCCGTGCTCGCCCCGCTCGGCACCTCGGTGTCCCATCTGGTGGCGGGCGCGATGGCGGCGATGGTCGCCACGTTCGCCATCCAGGAGAAGGAGGTGCGCGGCCAGGCGATCACGCTGGCGCTCGGCCTGCCCGTGGCGCTCGCGGCGATATCCCTGGGAGCGCTGCTCAACTCCCGTGTCGTCACGGGTGACCTCTTCTTCATCCTGCTGATCTTCGGGGCGGTGTACTCCCGCCGGTTCGGCGACCGGGGCACCGCGCTCGGCCTGATCGGCTTCCAGGTCTACTTCGTCTCCCTGTTCGTGGACGCGTCCGTCTCGGCGCTTCCGGGGCTGTTCCTGACGCTGACCATCGCCTTCGTGTGCAGCGCGATCGTGCGGTTCGCCGTGGTGCCGGAGACTCCGGAGCGGACCCTCGCGCGGCTGCGCGAGGCCTTCCGGGCCCGGCTCGCCCAACTCGTGGCCCACCAGATCGAACTCCTCGACGCCGACGCCGACGACGTGCCGGGGATCCTGGACGACCTGCGGCGCAGCACCGCCCGGCTGCACGAGGCCGCGCTCATGATCCAGGGCCGTCTCGAAGAGGGCACGCGCGACGCGTCCGCCGCGGCGCTGCTGCAGCGCAGGGTCGCCGACGCCGAGATCGCCGCGGAGCGCCTCGGCGTCCTGCTCCTGAACGCGCGCAGTGCCGAGCGCGTCGAGACCATCACGCTGCACCTGCCGAACGCCCCCGCCCCCGCGCCGGGGCGCACCCGCATCGGGCAGGACGCGGGCTCCGCGCTGCGCAGGGATCTGCGGGCCCTGCATCTGCTCGTCGTACGCCTGGTGCCCGACGATCGCGGTACGGCGCTTCCGTACGTACGCAACAGGCTGCTCGGATACCGCGAGGAGCAGGGTCTTCCACAGGGTTCGCCGGCGGTCCAGGACTGTTTCCGCGCGGTCGGTGAGGCGGCGCGCGCGATCCTGGGTCTGCGTCTCGCGGTGGACGGTTCGCGCGACGAGGAGTACGACACCCCGGAGGCCGCCCGCTCCCGCGAGGAGTTCGAGGCGGAGGAGATATCGCTCTTGGGTGAGGCGGTGGAACAGGCGGAGGAGGAGCCGACGGGGCTGCGGCGGCCGACGACCAGGGCGGCCGTGCAGGTCTCGGTGGGTTCGGCGCTCGCCATCGTCGGGGGCGAGTTCCTGTCCACGCAGCGGTGGTACTGGGCGGTCCTGACCTGCTGGGTGGTCTTCCTCAACACCGCGTCCACGGGCGAGATCCTGGTCAAGGGCTACCGCCGTCTCGTCGGCACGGTCCTCGGCGTGGTGGCCGGTGTGGCGCTGGCCGGAGCGGTCGGGAACCACACCTGGATCGCGTTCGCCCTGGTCGTGCTCTGCATCTTCGGCATGTTCTTCACGGCCCCTCTGTCGTACGCGCTGATGTCCTTCTTCGTCACCGCGATGCTGGGCCTGCTCTACACGCTGCTCAACACCTACAGCCTGGACGTCCTCGTGCTGCGCATCGAGGAGACGGCGCTCGGCGCGGCCTGCGGGATCATCGCGGCGGTCCTCGTCCTGCCGGTGCGCACCTCGCACCGCACGGACGAGGAGCTCGGCACCGTCCTCGCGCGGCTGCGGGACGTCGTGTCGGCCGCCGTGTCCCAGCTGAGCGGCGGTCCCGCGGTCGATCTGGTCGACCTGGCGCGGGACTTGGACACGGCGCTGGACGATCTGCGCAGCTCCACGAAGCCGTTGACGCATCCGATCGCCCCGCTGCGGGCCCGGCGCCAGACGGCCCGCTATGTCGTCGCGCTCCTGGAGACGTGCGCGTACCACGCCCGTTCGCTGGCGGCGACGGCCGAGCTCGTGCCCTCCAGCAAGAGCGTCGCGGCCGACGCGCGCCTCGCGCTCGCCGGGCGGCGCATCACGCACAACATCGACCTGATCGCGGCGCAGGTCCGTGACGAGGAGCCGGACGGCACCATCGAGTCGGGGGCGAGCATCGCCTCGATGCTGGACAGCGGCCGCCACGAGGTCCTGCGGACCGGATCGGTGGCGTTCCGTGTGCTGCGGCATCTGCAGCGGCTCGACGAGGGGATCGTCGGCCTGGCCCGGCCGCTCGGGGTACCGCTCGCGGGGCGCGATGCCGGGGTCACCCCACCTTCGTGACGCCCTCGCCCAGGGCCCCGTTGTCAGTGCCGCATGCGACGCTCGCACCATGGACGAGCTGATACGGCGCCGTGTCTACGGCGCGGACCACGACGACCCGGATCCGGGCCCGCAGCCCGGCCACGCCTATCGGGAGTTGTCCGGTGGGCCGCTCGACGGGCTGCTCCTCGATGTCACGGGGTGGACGCAGCGGCAGCTCGCCGAGGGGGCGCTCCTGGTCACCGAGATCGGGGCATACGGACCCGGCGGCCGTGCCGACTACGGACCGCGGCCCGGTTCGGACGTGATGTGGGACTGGCGGGGTGACACTCCCTGATCGCGGGGCCGTCGCGGGGCCGTCGCACGACCGCAGCATGCGAGACGCGTGTCACATTCCGTCGTGTCACAGGAGATCGCGCTCCCTCGTCTCAGGGGTGTACGACTCAGCGACGATCACCGAGGAGCACCCCATGGACGCGCGACTGAACTACTTCGCCAGCCCCACCGCCGGCAAGGCCTTCAAGTACCTCATGTCGGCGGGCAGGACGCTCAAGGACTCCGCTCTGCCGATCGCGACGCAGGAGCTCGTGGCGCTGCGCGTCAGCCAGATCAACGGCTGCGGCGCCTGCATCGACATGCACACCAAGGACGCCACCGCGGCCGGCGAGACCTCACTGCGGCTCAACCTCGTGGCCGCCTGGCGCGAGGCCACCGTCTTCACCGAGGCCGAGCGTGCCGCCCTGGAGTTGGCGGAGGAGGGCACCCGGGTCGCGGACGCGGCCGGTGGCGTCAGCGATGAAGTGTGGGCGCGTGCCGCCAAGTTCTACGACGAGGAGCGCCTCACCGCCCTGGTGCTCCTCGTCTCGTTCATGAACATGGCCAACCGGATGAACGTCATCGCCCGGCAGCCTGCCGGTGACTACCAGCCCGGCCAGTTCCACTGAGGACAAGCGTCACCGGATTCGGCCAACACCCCCATCGGCAACAAGGAGTCGGCGTGCGCGAAGTCGAGGAGTTCGAGGAGCTGCGGCCCCTGCTGTTCTCGATCGCCTACCGCATTCTGGGCAGCGTGAGCGAGGCCGAGGACGCGGTGCAGGAGACCTGGCTGCGGTACGCCGGCTCGGCGACCACGCCCACGTCGACCAAGGCCTTCCTGTCCGCCGCGGTCACACGGATCTCCATCGACGTACTGCGTTCCGCGCGGGTGCGCCGGGAGCAGTACGTGGGCCCCTGGTTCCCCGAGCCGCTGCTGAGCGATCCGTATCAGGATCCGGCGCGCTCCGCGGAGTTGGCCGACTCCGTGTCGATGGCGGCGCTGCTGCTCCTGGAGCGGCTCAGCCCGCTGGAGCGGGCGGTGTTCGTGCTGCGGGAGGTCTTCGGCTTCGGGTTCGACGACGTCGCCGCGGCGGTCGAGCGGTCGGAGGCGGCCTGTCGGCAACTGCTCGTGCGGGCGCGGCGGCACATGGAAGCCGGGCGTCCACGCTTCGAAGCCGCCCGCGAGGAACGGGAGGAGCTGGCCTCACGCTTCTTCGCCGCCCTGCGCGAAGGCGACGTCGCCGGCCTCCAGGACCTCCTCGCCGCCGACGTGTCGATGGTCGGCGACGGCGGCGGCAAGGCACCGCAGCTGGCCAGGGCCGTCATCGGCGCATCGAACGTGGCCCGCCTGCTCGCCGCCGTCTTCCCCCGCATGGCCCGCGCCGACGTGACCTTCGAACCGCACGACCTCAACGGCCAGCCGGGCGCGATCTTCCGGGACCGCGACGGCAAGGTGCTCCACACCCTGGCGCTCGACGTCCTCGACGGACGGATCCAGGCGATCCGCTCCGTGATCAACCCCGACAAGCTCGGGCACGTGGGCCCGGTGGCGGACCCCTGGGAGGTCCACCGCGAGGTGCGGCGGGTGCGTCTGCCCGCAGAGTGACCTCACCGCCCCCGCAGCTCCTCCACGACCTCCTTCAGCACCGCCTCCGGAACGTCCGGCAGCATCATCGCGAAGGCCAGCACGAACCTGCCCAGCAGGAAGGTCGTGTCCGGCGTCCTGCGCACGACCTCCTGAACCGCTCTCACGTCCTGTGCCGCGACCGCCTCGAGCAGCGCCCCGGCGTCCGGCCCCGCGCCGTCCTCCGTCAGCACGAACCGGTCGCCGAAGTCGGCCCGGCGCACCATGTGCCGCAGCACTTGGTCCCCCGCCTCGGGCAGATACGCCTTGCGTACGCCTTCGTTGGCGATCCAGCACAGCGCGGACACCAGGTCGGTGGTCTGCTCGTCGGCGCCGAACTCCGCGATCAGGGCGTCGTACGCGAGTTGGTTGCCGTGCCGGAACGCGAGCAGCAATCGGGCCGCCCGCGCCTTGGCCTCGGCCACCTGCTCCTCCGACACCCGCCCCTCGGACGCCTGTTGCTCGGAGACTTCAACCCGATCGCCCGATTCCTGCTTGTTTACGCCCATCTGGCACATGTTAACGATCACCGTGCCGGGTGCTTCAAGCACCCACCCGCCTCGGGGCGGGCCCGGGTCAACGCATCCAGGCGCTGTAAGACATGACGTCCCCGGCCTCCACTCCGTACGCGCGATCGTTCTTGGTCAGCGTGTCCTCCAGGCCGAGCACGGTGCCGCGGACCGGGTTCAGGATCAGCATGCGCCGCAGGCCGTCCGTCTCGTACACGTACGCCTGGCCGGGGCGGCCGAGCCGGTCGGTGACCGCGCCGGCCGGGCGCAGGCCATCGGCGTCGGCGAGGAGGCGGGTCAGCGCCGCCGTCTCGCGCGCTCCCGGCGTCCAGTGGCGGAGGAACATCGCCACGGCGTCCAGGAGTTCACCGGTGCCGGTGAGCGGAGCGGGGTCGCTGGGGCGGCTGAGCGCGGCCAGGTAGGTGCTCAGTCGCCGGGGCGTGTGCGGGGGCCGGGACTGGGGCGGGGCCGTTCCCCGGCTCGGCGGGTAGGTGCGGTCGCTGAGGACCTTGCCGTCACGGACCGTGCGGGGCCCTTCGTCGCCGTCGGCGATGACGGGCTTGCCCGGGTGGCGCGGGTCCGTGGCCACGACCAGTTCCGTGTGGCTGCCGTCCGCCCGCCAGCGGGTGACGCGCTCCTCGGGCAGCGTGATCGGCGCGGCGCCGGAACCCGACCGCACGGCCAGGCTCCAGGTCAGGACGTGTGTGCCCCTGCGCAGCCGCGGGGCACCGTCGGCCGACGCCGCCGTCGCCGCCCGGTCCGCGATCCGGCCGAGCGACAGCGGCTCGGAACCCGCGGTGAGGGTGAGCGGATGGGGCGCGGCTGCGGCGGGCGCGCTGCTCGACCCCGCGAGGACGAGGGCCAGCGCCGCGGCCACGGCGAGCGAGACCATCTCGATGCCCCAGACGAGGCGGCGCACTTGGCGCACCGGGCGTCGCCGCGCACCTCGCGCGCTCTGCGGACCGTGCGCGCTGTACAGGAGCTGGTTCAACTGCCTTTCCGCGTGCGCCGGCAGGGGCCGGTCGTGGAACCGCGGATGGTCGGCGGGCACGGGGTCGGCGCCGCGCAGCGCGGCGAGTTCGTCGTCATGCGTCTCATGAGCCATGGCCGTGGTCCTCCGGAACGGTGGCGCGAATCGCTTCAGGGGCTGGCCGGTCGGCCGGTGCGGGTCGAGCGGTGGGGGTGGTGAGGGTGAGGGGGGTGGAACGGGGTGTGGGGGCGGGACGGGCGATCGGTGCGGCCCTCGCGACGGGCGGCGCATCGCTCGGCGCGGCCGAAACCGTCGGCCCCGTTCCCGCCCCCACGTCAGGGCCCATCCGGTCGATCTCCGCTCTCAGCCGGCGCCGCGCCCGGTGCAACCGCATCGCCGCCGCCCGCGTGCCACAGCCCAACGCGGTCGCGAGCTCCTCCGTGTCCAGCCCCTCCCAGGCGGTCAGGCGGAGCACCTCCTGGTCGGATGCGGAGAGCAAGTCCAGGGCGTCGTGCACCCACTCCCCCGGACGGTCGGCCTCCGGCCCCGCCACCACGTCCCTGCGGTGGCGGGTCTCGTCGTTGCCGATCCGCTCCAACAGGCGCCGTCTGCGCCCGTATCCACGGACCGCGTTCGCCAGGCAGCGCCGCGCTATCCCGTACAACCAGGGCAGAGGACACGGCGGCAGGTCGGCGCGTCGTCGCCAGGCAACGGCGAACACGTCGGCCACCACCTCCTCGGTGTCACTCGTCGGGCCGCCGAGCCGCCGTGCCACGTAGCGGCTGACCGCCCAGTAGTGCTCGCGATAGGCAGCGGCGAAAATTTCGTCGTCGCTCACGGTTACGAAGTGTCCGGCACAGCCCCACGCGTCACACCTTCGGGGTGTGATCCATGTCGCTCCGCGCACCTGTCACAGATCGGCGACCGCCGGACACAGGCGGGACATGGACAGCAACACCGTGATGCCGCCACCCGAGCGCGCCGCCGATTCCGGTTCCGACTCCGTGCGCAAGCCCTCCATGCGTACGACGACACGGCCCCGTCGCCCCGGACTCGTGGTGGTCAAGTGGTTGACCAGCACCGACCACAAGACGATCGGCACGCTCTATCTGGTCACGTCGTTCGCGTTCTTCTGCATCGGCGGCGTGCTCGCGCTCCTGATGCGTGCCGAACTCGCCCGGCCCGGCACGCAGATCATGTCGAACGAGCAGTTCAACCAGGCGTTCACGATGCACGGCACGATCATGCTGCTGATGTTCGCGACGCCGCTGTTCGCCGGCTTCGCGAACTGGATCATGCCGCTGCAGATCGGCGCCCCTGACGTGGCGTTCCCGCGCCTGAACATGCTCGCCTACTGGCTGTACCTGTTCGGCTCGCTCATCGCGGTCGGCGGTTTCCTCACGCCGAACGGCGCGGCCGACTTCGGCTGGTTCGCGTACGCGCCCCTGTCGGGTGCCGTGAGTTCGCCGGGCATCGGCGCCGACATGTGGATCATGGGTCTGGCCTTCTCCGGCTTCGGCACGATCCTCGGCTCGGTCAACTTCATCACCACCATCATCTGCATGCGCGCGCCTGGCATGACGATGTTCCGCATGCCGATCTTCGTGTGGAACGTGCTGCTGACCGCGGTCCTCGCCCTGCTGGCCTTCCCGGTCCTGGCCGCCGCGCTGTTCGCCCTGGAGGCGGACCGCAAGTTCGGCGCGCACATCTTCGACGCGGCCAACGGCGGCGCCTTGTTGTGGCAACACCTCTTCTGGTTCTTCGGCCACCCAGAGGTGTACATCATCGCCCTGCCGTTCTTCGGCATCATTTCCGAGGTCATCCCGGTCTTCTCCCGCAAGCCGATGTTCGGCTACATGGGCCTGATCGGCGCGACCATCGCGATCGCCGGTCTGTCGGTGACGGTGTGGGCCCATCACATGTACGCCACGGGGGGCGTGCTCCTGCCCTTCTTCTCCTTCATGACGTTCCTCATCGCGGTCCCGACCGGTGTGAAGTTCTTCAACTGGATCGGCACCATGTGGAGGGGCTCGCTGAGTTTCGAGACGCCGATGCTCTGGGCGGTCGGCTTCCTGATCACCTTCACCTTCGGCGGCCTGACGGGCGTCATCCTGGCCTCGCCGCCCATGGACTTCCACGTCACGGACTCGTACTTCGTCGTCGCGCACTTCCACTACGTCATCTTTGGCACCGTGGTCTTCGCGATGTTCTCCGGATTCCACTTCTGGTGGCCGAAGTTCACGGGCAAGATGCTCGACGAGCGCCTCGGCAAGATCACCTTCTGGACGCTCTTCATCGGCTTCCACGGCACCTTCCTCGTCCAGCACTGGCTGGGCACGGCCGGAATGCTCCGCCGGGTCCCCGACTATCTGGCGGTGGAGGGCTTCACGGCACTCAACACCGTCTCCACGATCTTCTCCTTCCTGCTCGGCATGTCCCTGCTGCCGTTCTTCTACAACGTCTGGAAGACGGCCAAGTACGGCAAGAAGATCGAGGTCGACGACCCGTGGGGCTACGGCCGTTCACTGGAGTGGACGACATCCTGCCCGCCGCCCCGGCACAACTACGACTCCCTGCCCCGCATCCGCTCGGAATCCCCGGCGTTCGACCTGCACCACCCCGAGGTGCTGCACGCCTCCGAGGCCCTGCCGCAGGCCGAGGCCTCTTCGGGCGAGCAGCGGGCCGTGCGATGACGGCGATGGACGACCGCCCGGTGGACGTGCGCGCCCTGATCAACGAGGTCGAGGGCCACCTCCTCGTCGAGGCGGCCCGCGCCGACGGCCGCACCGCGGCACAGCACTTCACCGCGCGGCTGCCCTGGCTGACGGACACGCAGCGCGAGGAGGTGGAGCGGCACTACACCGAGGAGCACCTTTCGCTGACGCGGCACGGCTGGCAGCAGGTCGCCCGGCGCAGCCACCAACTGCGTTCCGAGTACGAGGAGACGTACCGCTCCCTGCGGCGGCGGCTCGTCGTCGGCAATGTGCTGGGCGCCGCGCTCGCGGTCGTCGTACTCGTTCTCCTCATGGCGAGCGGCCTCTCCTGAACCTCTCGTCTGAACCTCTCGTCTGAACCGCTTGGCTGAACCGCTCGTCACTCGGTGCCCGATGTCCGGGCCAGGACCCGCGGGCGGGGCCGCGTGTCCTTGGAGGGGACGGCCCGCCGGAGGGCGAGGGCGGCGACGAGGCACACGGCTCCGGCGACCGCCAGGCCGGACGACGGGCCGAGCGCGGTCATCAGGCCGGTGGCGGCGGCCAGGGTGAGTGTTTCCACGCTCATCCGCGCCGTGCTGAACAGCGCGGCGCCCGCCCCTCCCCGGTCGGAGGGCACGTACATGAGGGCCTGCCCGTCCGGGACGCCTTCGGTCAGCCCGAGGCACAACCCGATGACCGCGGCCGCGACGAGCAGGGCGGCGGGGCGGCCGGTCAGCTGAAGGGCGGCCGCGGTGGCGGTGCACAGGAACAGCGCGGTCGTCACCAGCGGCCGCGCCCAGCGCCGCGCGATCCGCGCGGCGAGCAGCGGGAGGAGCGTCGACGGCACGGTGAGCAGGCTGAGCACGACCGCCGCCCCGCCCGCGCCCATGTCCTCGGCGGCGCCGAGCCGCGGCAGCACGGCCAGTGCCACCACGAGCATCCCCATGAAGGCACCCGTCGCCAACGCGTACGCACCGTAGGCGGGGATCCGCAGCAGGTCCACGGGGAGCGCGGGGTCGGGGGCACGTCGTTCCACGCGGACGAGTGCGGTCGCGCAGGCCGCCGCGAGGAGGACGAGCGCTGCCGGCACCCACCACGGGACGCCCGCACCGAAGCCCAGTCCGAACGCGGTGACCGCGGCGGCGACGCTCCCCCCGAAGAGAACGGCGCCCATGCGGTCGAACTCCTCGGGCACCTCGGGGCTGCGCAGTCCCGGCAACCCGAGCGTGGCCATGGCCGCGACGGCGGCGACGGCCCCGGGGACGAGGAAGACGAGGGGCCAGCCCCCGACGGCCATGAGGGCCTGGGCGACCACAGGTCCCAGCGCCAGGCTGCTGCCCAGCACGGCACCCGCGTACCCGTACACGCGACGCCGCTCCTGTGGCGGGTACACGGCCAGGACCATCGACGATCCACCGGCCGCGCACACGGCGGCGCCGATTCCGGCGACCACGCGCAGGGCCACCAGGGACGACAGGTCCGGGGCGAGGGCGGACAGGATCCCGGCGACCGCGACGACGACGTTGCCGAGGGCGAAGAACCGGGTGCGGGCACCGCGGTCCGCGATCGCTCCCGCGAGGAGCAGGGCAGCGGCGAACAGCCCGTTGTAGGCGAGGACGATCCAGGCGCCCAGCGCGTCCGGCCCCGGCAACTGGGCGGTCGCTTCGGGGACGACGGCCGTCGAGCCGGTGATGGCGAGCGGGAAGACGGCCGTGGAGATGAGGTCGGCGGCAAGGACACGGCGACGCTGCCGGACGGAGACAGCATCGGAAACAGACAAGGCAAGCATGAAGTGCGCTCCGGAACACGGAAGTCCGAGCGCCACGGAGGCGCTCCTGGCCAGGGCTCAGGAGCGACGGCGAGAACGGGGGTGACGCGCCGTCGCTCTCAGCGACGGCGCACCTTGTCTGAATCGAACGTCACGGGCACAAACTAGCAACACACCCCGCTATGCCGCGAGCGCACCCCGCTCCCGCAGCATCGGCAGGACCTGGTCCCGTACGGCAGGCGCGAGGCGGAGGTCACTCACGTCGCCGAACACCCATCGCAGATGGGCCAGTTCGGCCGCGGGCGCGGGGGTGCGGTCGATGTCCGCCTCGAAGACCGTCATTCTCATGGGTACGTTCTCCAGGGCCGCCACGGCGTCGACGTCCGCCAGGAAGCGGGGGTCCAGGGGCATGACGCCGAGCTCCTCGTCGAGTTCCCGCGTCAGCGCCTGCGTCGGGGACTCTCCCGCGTCCGGTTTGCCGCCGGGCAGGTAGAAGAGGTCGGGGGCCGCCTGCTTGCTGACGACCAGGAGGCGGCCCTCCCGGACGATCGCGGCCGCCACGACGACCAGGGGCTCCTCGTTCTCCGGCACACACTCTTGCTCCATGCACGCTTGCTCCATGCACGCGATTCTCGCAGCCGTGCGGCCCTGCCGGTTCCGGCGTGAGACCTCCGTTGTCCAACCACCGGCCCGCGTCGCCGAGTTCGTCGATCATGGCGCCGCGCAGCGGACCGAGGCCGATGCCGGCCCGCCCCTGCGGGTGGCGCTCGGCGTCGCGCCCCCTCGGCATCGGCGGCCCGGCGGGCATTCTGCCGAGCCGGGGCGGTGCGGCGCATCCGGATTTCCCTCACCGCCGCCAGGCGTCCGCGTGCGCCGCCGCGAAGTCCGCGAACGAGCGCGGCGCACGGCCGGTGACCCGCTCCACCGCCGGACTCGTACGATCCTCCGCACCCGCCGCGATCGCCTCGTCCATCCCCGCGAGCAGCTCGGCGAACCGCACCGGCATACCGGTGGAGGCGAGCCGGTCCCGCATCGTCGCGCCGGAGACGGCGCGGTGGCGGACCGGACGCCCCGCGACACGGGAGATCACCTCGGCGACGTCGGCGTAACTCAGCGCCCGGGGGCCGGTGATGAGGTGGGCCGTGTTGTGCGGATGCTCGTCGGTCAGGGCCCGCGCGCCGACCTCGGCGATGTCGTCGGCGTCGACGAAGGCGATGCGGCCGTCGCCGGCGGCCGTCACGATCTCGTCGTACGCGCGGACGCCGTGGGCGTGGGGATGGTCGCCGGTGAAGTTCTGCATGAACCAGGACGGTTGGAGCACCGCCCACTGCGCGAACCGCTCGCGGATCGCTCCGTACACCTCGCCCAGGCCGCCGTCCGTCTCCGCGATGGCGGAGGAGGCGAGCAGCACGACGCGCTCGACTCCCGCGCGCCGCGCCCGGTCCAGGAACGGGATCAGGTGCGCGGCGGGGTCCGGGGCTGCGGTGGGCGGGACGAGATAGAGACGCCCCACACCCTCCAGCACCGGGGCGTGCGTCGCGGTGTCGTCCCAGTCGAAGCGCCCGGTCTCGAATCCGGCGACGCCCGCCGGCCCGCCTTCCGGCCGTCGGCTCACCGCACGGACCGGGTGGCCCGCCGCGGCCAGCAGGGCGGCGACGCGGCGTCCGGTGTTACCGGTCCCGCCGGTGACCAGAACCCTCCCGCTCTCGCTCATCGCCCGCCCCCCACGAAGGGCGCGTCGGTGCCGCCCGCAATCTCCAGGGCGGTCTGCGGGTTCCAGTAGTCGCGGTAGTGCGTGATGTATCCGTCCTTGACGGTGACGACAGCGACGTACTCCATCTCGAAGTTCCGCCCCGTGCTCACCGAGCGCCCCTCGCCGCGCATCTCGACGACGACGACCTCCGGGTCCGCGGTCACGTGGATCTCGACGTGCGGGATGGCGGCGAGGTCGATGTGGTCGGGATACGCGGTCATGTAGGCACGGACCGCGGACTTGCCGTCGAGGCGGCGTGGGGCGCCGGGCGGGGCGAAGGGGAACTCGAAGACCCCGTCGTCGGCCCAGAGATCCACCCACCCCTCGAAGTCCTTGTCCAGCAGCAGGTCGAGGCCTCGCCGGAAGACGCCCGAGGGCGTGGTGTCCGGCGTCGTCTTGTTCGGCGCATTCGGCGTCGTCTCGTTCGTCGCGTCCGGCGTCGTCATGTTCGTCATGGGAGTGATGCCCTTCCGCATCCACGACCCCGGCCCGCGCTAATATGCGGACCAGCGGTCCGCATCAATAATACGGACCGTTGGTCCGTTTTTCCAGTGGAGGCACCGTGACACCACCCCCGCGCAAGGAGCGGGCCGACGCCCAGCGCAACCGCGAGGCCGTACTGGCCGCCGCCGAGCGGCTGTTCATCGAGCGCGGCGACCCCGATCGCGTGTCCATGGACGAGATCGCGACGGCGGCCGGGGTCGGCAAGGGGACGCTCTTCCGCCGGTTCGGCGACCGCGTCGGCCTCGTCAAGGCGCTCGTCGAGCAGCGCACGGAACAACTGCGGGCCGACGTCGTCACGGGCCCCCCGCCCCTGGGCCCCGGCGCCCCCGCCGACGTGCGCGCCCTCGCCCTCCTCGACGCCATGCTGCGCCTGAAGCTGGAGACGCGCCCGCTGATGCTGGCCCTGGAGGGCGCGGGCAGCGGCAGCCCCTACCAGAACGACACCTACGAGTTGTGGCATACGGAGCTCACGGCTCTGCTCGCCGAAGCCCGCGGCGCCCAGAACGCGGACTTCCTCGCCCATGCCCTGCTGGCCGCCGTACGCAGCGACCTCGTCGAACACCTCAGCGCCAACGGCACCTCGCCGGAAGAGATCCACGACGGGGTGGCGGCTCTTGCCCGTGCGACGCTGGCGGACGGTCAGCCCTCCTCCCCGAACGCCTGAGCCACGGCCAGGCTGTCCTCGTACACGTGGTGCCGTGTGACGAGGCCCTGGTCGAAGGTGAGGTGCAGGGCGAAACGGGCGCGGTAGGCGCGTCCCGTCGAGCGCGCGGTCTGACGGATCTCGCCGAGCACGACGGCGTCGTCGCCGTCGACGAGGATCCGCTCGACCTCGGTGGCCGCCTCTCCAGGGACGTGGGCCTCGGCGAGCTCGCGGTAGTGGGCCTCGGCGTCGGCACGGGTGGCTCGGTGGCGGATCCAGGGGTGGGCGGGGCGACCGTGCTCGGCCTCGGGCCAGTCCAGCTTCCAGTCGCCCCGCTCCGCGTACAGTTCCGCGATGCGCTCGGGGTCGCCCTCGCCGATGCGGCGCAGCAGTTCCCGCACCGCGGCGCGCGTGGTCGTGGGGGTGGTTGTCGACATGGCTGGTCCTCCGATCCGGGCCCCGCGTCCGGCCGAGCGGGGAGATCACCGACTTCAGCAGAGGTGGTGGATCCGCGCGATTACCTCGTGGGTAATCGCGCGGAACACCGTTGATACGCGTTGATACGGGGCGTCGTTCTGCCCGCGGTCAATCAGCAGTTGTTCCCATTCCGGTGACCTGGAGACCGGGCCACCATCAGCGCCATGCCCCGCTATTCGGCGCAACACCACTACGGCCGCCAGTCCATGGGCACCGGCCCTCGGACCGTGCCCCGTCCGGCACGTCCCGGCACCTCGGGACAGGGTTCGCCGACGATGCCGTACGCCGAGCAACCGACCCTGGCCTGGCGTGCCGTCGAGTCCGACGGCACGCCACAAGCCCGTCGGAACAGCGACCCTCCACAAGGCGGCAGACCGTCAAGGGGCCCCGGTACCTCTGCGCCCCTCCCCCAACCTGCCGTGCCCAGTGCCCCGACCGGCACCTACGCGAGCCTTGGCTGCGAGGTCAACACCCTCTCCCCTGAGGCCCTTTACGCGCACTATGAGCGTTCGCGGTTCCTCTACCCGGAGAAGAAGGCCCGGCTGACGCCCTGCCTGCCGCTGATCCTGCAGAACTGGCGCAGGATGTGGGACGCGGGTGAGGCGCTGCAGCGTGTGGTGACGTGCCGCTCGCCCCACGGCGGTCTCGCCGCGATGACGATGTGGTGCAGCACCGGAACCTGCTGGCACGCGCAACATCTGGTCAACTCCGGGCCACCGCAGGCGGCGCGAGCGGTGATGCTGGCCGCTCAGGCGGAGACGATGCGCGAAGGGCGCATCGACATCCTGCAGACATGGTTCCGCCCGGACCACCCCTACGCCGCCCGGACCTTCCGCACGATCGGGCAGGTCCTCCCTCCGGGCACCTCCTCGGTCATCCCGGGTGACTACCTCATGGTGCCGCTGACCGTGGCATGCTCCCTGGCCACGCCGCAGGACCGGGCCGTTTCCGCGGTCCGTGAGATCACCGGTGGTGAACACTCCCCCGCCCTCGTCTCGCTGGCCTCACGCACCCGGGGCAACCTCTACGCGCACGCCGAAGCACTCGCAGAAGACGACCTGCTGTTGGAGTCGGTGGACCGGCTCTACCGTCCTGCGGGGCTGCGGCGCCGACGCAGGATCTGGGTGCAGCCGGCCCCCGGCGGAGGCCTGTCGGCCGCGGCTCTGGCCTACGAGGGGCCGCTGGGGCTCAACCTTTCCTTCCTGGAAAACCGCCTCGACCTGCTCATCGACCCCGCTTTGGGCTCCGTACACGCCGCACGGACGGTCCGCACACTCCTCTCCCGCGCCTGTGCCGCGTACAAGTCCTTCCCGCCCGCGGCGATTCCGGTGATGACCGATGGCATCACGGGTCGGTTCCTGCGCGCGTCGGGTGCCGAGCCGGTGGCTCCGTACTCCCAGGCGATCTGGCACGCCAACGGGTACGGCGCCTGGTACCGCCACATCGAGGACCTCTACCGCCGGCTGCGGGACAGCGCGGAACGCCACGGGGACGGCCCATGAGCGAGTACCTCATGGAGGACGCCCGGGAGGCCGGCCGCCTGGCGGAGAAGGTCGATGCTCCAGGATGGGTGCGCGCGCACCTGTCGCATGTGATGTCCCCGCGCGCCGCGGTGCTCGACGTGGGCGCAGGCCCCGGTCACCTGGCCGACGCCGTCCTGTGTCGGTGGCCTCAGGCGCATGTCGTCGCCCTTGACGGCAGCGCCGAGCGACTGGCCGCGGGGGCGTCGAGGCCCGGCGACTCCGGCCCTCGACGGTGCTGCGCCCACGCCTGCCATCTGCCCTTCGTCTCCGGCACGTTCGATGTGGTCTACGCCCGTCTGCTGCTGCAGTACGTCGCTCAACGCGGCGCCGCGGTGCGAGAGATGGCGCGTGTCACCCGCCCCGGCGGAGCGGTGGTGCTGTTCGACCTCGACGGGCAGCTCATGTGGCACGACCCCCTGCCAGCGGAACTCGGTTCCTTGCTCGCCCGGATACGGCCCGCCCTGTCGGCTGCCGGCTTCGATCCGAACACGGGGCGCAGTCTCTACCGGCTGGCGCGCGAAGCCGGGCTGCGCGGGATCACGGTCCGCGTCGAGCCCTACCACTTGATCGCCGGGCGGGCCGACGCGGCGGAACGCGCGCGCTGGGAGCTGAAGTTGGACATCGCCCGCCCCTTCCTCCATCGCGCGCTCGGGTCGCAGGCCGCGGCCGACCGTGCCGCCTCCCTCTTCCTCGACTTCCTCGACGACGAGAACACCTTGACCTACTGCGTCGCCTTCACCGTCACGGGCCTTTGCCCCTAGCCCTGTTCAGGCATGACGGCGTTCCGACACGGCGGCGAAAGAGAGAAGGCGGCCCACCTGGAATCGATCATCACAGGCGGAAATACTGAAGCCATGAGGGGATTGTCGGTGCGCGACTACGACCAGATGCTCGATCTGGCCTCCGCGCTCTACCACGACCCCGGCCCGGGCCCGTCCTGGCCGCGACTGCTTACGGGCCTCGGGGAGTGTCTGCACGGCACGATCGGTGTGCTGGCGGCCCTCCGGTGGGACGCCGGCGTCGGCCGGATGCTCGTGGGTCGGCCCGAATGGCTCGGTCAGCAGCGGATGGACACCCTCATCACCACCCACATGCGGGCCCATCCCCTCATGCGGATGTACGCGGCCAGTCACAGCACCACCCCACTGACCCTCAACGACGTCGCCGACGCAAGCTGGTGGCGCAGCGAGGCCCACCAGGTCGGCCGTGACGCCATTGGCGTCACCCAGCAGCTCGCCCTGCCGCTGCGCGCCCCGCCCGGCGTCATCCGCACCCTGGTCATCGGCCGCGACGGCACGGATTTCAGCGAGCGGGACCGGGCCGTCGCACGACGCCTCCAGCCGCTACTGATGGGCATCGACAGCCACCTGCGGCAGTTGGACGTGCTCCGCCGGTCCGTTCCGGCCACCTCCGCGCCGAGGACACCGGAGCTGCGCGCCGCCGAGCACGGCATCACACCGCGCGAACTGACGGTGCTGACCCTGCTGGCACAGGGCCTCACGGCCGCGGCGAGCGCCCGCAGGCTGTGCATCAGCGTGCACACCGTGCTCAAGCACCGCGAGAACCTCTACCGCAAGCTCGGCTCCCACGACCGCCTCACCACGGTGCTGCTCGCACAGGAACGCGGCCTGCTGCCGACGTTCTCGGCCGTCGGTCGACAGGAGTGCTGATCCGGCGCATGCGCAGTCCCGACTCCGCCACCTGCCGGGCGTTCGACGAGACGGGGTGACTGTGACCGGCTACTGACCCACCCGGCCGTCGACGCACTCGCGCAACAGATCGGCGTGCCCGGCGTGACGCGCGTACTCGTCGATCCTGTGCACCATCAGCTCCCGCACCGCGATCCGGTCCTTGCCGACACGCTCACCGAGATCCGCGTACACGGCCAGGGCAGCATCGGTCGCGGCCTGCTCGCGCTCCAGATCGGCGTACGCGGCGTCGACGACGGCCTGGTCGGCGACGGCTCCGTGGAAGTCCGCATCCTTCACGCCGTACAACTTCGGCAGCGGCTCACCGTCCCCGATCCAGTTGCGCCAGTCCCGCTCCACCTCGGCGAGGTGCCGGATCAGGCCGAGCAGCGACATCGTCGACGGCGGAACCGAACGCCGCGCCAGTTGCTCCGGGTCCAGGCCCTCGCACTTCATCCGCAACGTCGTGCGGTAGCTCGTCAGGAAGTCCAGCAAGGTCGCGAGCTCGCCGTCCGGACTGGGCCCGTTGTTGTCACGGGGGTCGTCCTCCGGGTCGGTCCACATGTCGGGGTAGACGGTCGCCTGGGTCCATCGCGCGGGTCGATCAGCCATGCGGCCATGGTTGTCCGCGGGTGGCCGGGCTCGCCACTGGTTTGTTCTTCAAGCTTGCCTGCCGGCTTCGGCTTCTCGAAGAAGGGCAAGCTGTGCACCTGCCTCGACGGCCACTGGCGCCGAGGCCCCACGGCCACTCGCCCCTCACTCCCCTCCCCCCACCCGACGGCTGGTCGCGTGCTCGGCACCTCCGGCACCTGACCACACTCGCGACCCAGCCGATCTTAGGTTAGGCTGCCCTAACCAACAAGGTCGTTCGGGTACGGCCGCGGCCGCCACACCCGGAGCCGTGCGCGCACAGCGAGCCCACGGGCAACTCGGACATTCCGATGGGCAGTTGTGCGCCATGGTGACGGAGCCCGCCTGGGGCGATGCACTTAGGTCAGGCTAAGCTAAGTTCGCTGCGCGGGGCGGCATCGCAGGTGCGTCACAGGGGAGGGAACGTCCTTGAGCTTGCCGGTCATCGACCCATATCCCATGCCTGGGCCCTCCGCCATCCCGCCCTCGCGCGCCGCATGGAAAATCGATCCGGCACGTGCGGCGCTGCTCGTCCAGGACATGCAGAACCACTTCGTCGGGGCGTTTCCGGCAGGGCTCTCCCCCGTCGCGGAGCTGATAGAGAACGTCGTCGCCCTGCGCGAACTCGCGGGAACGCTCGGCATGCCCGTGATCTTCAGCGCCGAGCCCGCCGGGCAGTCGCCGGGCCAGCGCGGGCTGATGGCCGACCTATGGGGTCCCGGGATCGGCGTGGAACCCTCCGCCGCCGCCATCGTCGCGGACCTCACCCCCAGACCCGGCGAACACCTGCTGGACAACGTGCGCCCCAATGCCTTCCTCCGCAGCCACCTCGGCAGGCTGCTGCGATCCGCGGGCCGGGACCAGCTGATCGTCTGCGGGGTGTACGCGCACTTCGGCGTGTTACTGACCGCGATGGACGCCTTCATGCACGACATCCAGGCCTTCGTCGTCGCCGACGCGATCGCCGACTTCTCCGCCGAGGACCACTTCATGGCGCTGCGCTGGGCCGCCCGCAGCGGCGTGGTCCGCAGTACCGACCGCATGCTGCACGACCTCCTGGTCGGCAGAGCCACCCAAGGCGCTCAGCAGGCATGACTCGCTCCGGGCCCCGGGCTGGTGACCGGGCATCGCACCTTCACCATCCAGCAGGACCATCCAGCAGGCACGACGAAAGACGAGGGACATGACGGCACGCGTCGCGGTGGCCGGAGCCAGTGGCTACGCCGGCGGGGAGATCCTGCGCCTGCTGACGGCACACCCCGAAGTGGAGGTCGGAGCGGTCACCGCGCACAGCAGCGCGGGCCGACCGCTCGGGGAGGTGCAGCCGCAGTTGGGGGCGCTCGCCGACCGCGTGCTCGTGGAGACGTCGGCCGCGTCGCTGCGCGGACACGACGTGGTGTTCCTGGCCCTGCCGCACGGCCAATCGTCCTCGCTCGCGCGCGAGTTGGAGCCGGAGACGCTGATCGTGGACTGCGGTGCGGACTTCCGGCTCCGGGACGCCGGGGACTGGGAACGTTTCTACGGGTCGCCGCATGCCGGTACCTGGCCCTATGGGCTTCCCGAACTTCCCGGCGCGCGCGAGGAGTTGAAGGGGAGCAATCGTGTCGCCGTACCCGGTTGCTATCCGACCGCGGTGACCCTCGCGTTGTATCCGGCCTTCGCCGCGGGGCTGGTGGAGCCGGAAGCGGTGATCGTCGCCGCGAGCGGGACCTCGGGCGCCGGGCGGGCCGCCAAACCGCAGCTGCTCGGGTCCGAAGTCATGGGGTCCATGAGTCCGTACGGCGTCGGAGGCGGGCACCGGCACACTCCCGAGCTGACACAGAACCTGTCGCGCGTGGCGGGTGAGCGCGTGACCGTCTCCTTCACGCCGACCCTCGCGCCGATGCCCCGCGGCATCCTCGCCACCTGCTCGGCGCGTCTGAGGGCGGACGCCGCCCTGGCCGCGCGGGCGGCTCGGGAAGCGTACGAAGTCGCGTACTCCGACGAATCGTTCGTGCGTCTGTTGCCCGAAGGGCAGTGGCCACGCACCTCCGCCGTACTCGGGTCCAACTGCGCGCACGTCCAGGTGACCGTGGACGAACACGCCGGCCGACTCATCGCGGTGAGCGCGATCGACAACCTCACGAAGGGCACCGCGGGTGGCGCGGTGCAGAGCATGAACGTCGCCCTCGGCCTTCCGGAAGGCCTGGGCCTGCCCACGAATGGAGTGGCTCCGTGACCGTGACCGCTGCACAGGGATTCCTCGCGAGCGGCGTGGCCGCCGGGATCAAGGAATCCGGTGACGCCGACCTGGCCCTGGTGGTGAACCGCGGCCCGTCGCGTGCGGCCGCCGGTGTGTTCACCTCCAACCGGGTCCAGGCCGCCCCCGTCCGGTGGTCCCGGCAGGCTCTGTCCGACGGACGGCTGGCCGCAGTCGTCCTCAACTCCGGTGGCGCCAACGCCTGTACGGGGCCTTCGGGCGCCGAGGACGCGCGCAGGACGGCCGAGCACACGGCGCGCGCCCTGGGCGTCGGCGTGGTGCCGGACGAGATCGCGGTGTGCTCCACCGGACTCATCGGTGTTCCGCTGCCCATGGACAAGGTCACCTCGGGGATCGACGCCGCGGCCGCGCGGCTCTCGCCCGAGCGGGGCGAGGAGGCAGCCGTCGCGATCAAGACGACGGACTCGGTCCACAAGACGGCCGCGGCATCCGGACCCGGCTGGACGGTGGGCGGCATGGCGAAGGGTGCGGGCATGCTCGCGCCGGGTCTCGCCACCATGCTGGTGGTGCTGACGACGGACGCGGACCTGGCCGCCCCTGCGCTCGACGCCGCACTGCGCGGCGCCGTGCGCACCACCTTCGACCGGGTGGACTCCGACGGCTGCATGTCCACCAACGACACCGTGCTGCTGCTCGCCTCGGGCGCCTCGGGGGTGACTCCGGGCCAGGCCGCCTTCGAGGAGGCCGTGCACGCCGTATGCCTGGATCTGGCACGGCAGTTGATCGAGGACGCGGAGGGCGCTTCCAAGGAGATCGAGGTGCAGGTCGTCGGCGCGGCGTCGGAGGACGACGCCGTGACGGTGGGCCGGTCCATCGCCAGGAACAACCTCCTCAAGTGCGCCCTGCACGGGGAGGACCCGAACTGGGGCCGGGTGCTCTCCGCGATCGGCACGACCGACGCCGTGTTCGACCCCGACCGTCTCGACGTCGCCGTCAACGGCGTCCGGGTGTGCAGGGACGGCGCGGCCGACGAGCCCCGCGACAAGGTCGACCTGTCGGCGCGCCACGTCACGATCACCGCCGATCTGCGCTCCGGCGACGCGTCCGCGGTGATCTGGACCAACGACCTCACCGCCGAGTACGTCCACGAGAACAGCGCGTACAGCTCATGAACGGGATCACCATGAACGGGATCACACAGATGCTTGCGCGGTTCCAAAGCCGGGTCGTCGTCATCAAGTTCGGCGGCAACGCCATGGTGGACGAGGACCTCAAGCGGACGTTCGCCGAGGACGTGGTGGAGCTGCGCCGCGCGGGCCTGCACCCCGTCGTCGTCCACGGCGGCGGCCCGCAGATCAGCGCCATGCTCGACCGGCTCGACCTGGAGGTCCGCTTCGAGACGGGCCTGCGCGTGACGACCCCCGAGGTCATGGACGTGGTCCGGATGGTGCTCACGGGCCGGGTCCAGCGGGAGCTGGTCGGGCTGATCAACGCACACGGGCCGTACGCGGTGGGCATGACCGGCGAGGACGCCCACACCCTGACCGCCGTGCGACGGCCCGCGTGGGTGGACGGCGAACCGGTGGACATCGGACTCGTCGGCGACATCGTCGAGGTGAACCCGGACACCGTGCACTCGCTCCTGGAACGGGGCCGGATCCCCGTGGTCTCCCCCGTGGCCCGGGGCAGGGACGGAGAGGTCTACAACATCAACGCCGACCTCGCCGCCGCGGCGCTGGCCGAGGCGCTGGACGCGGAGAAGCTGGTGATGCTGACCGACGTCGAGGGGCTGTACGCCGACTGGCCGCGCAGCACCGAGGTCGTCGAGCGGCTGACGAGCAGTCAGCTGGAGAAGCTGATGCCGGAGTTGGAGAGCGGGATGCTCCCCAAGATGGAGGGGTGCCTGCGCGCCGTCCAGGCCGGTGTCCGCGCGGCGCACGTCCTGGACGGCCGGGTGCCGCACTCGGTACAGCGCGGCGTCTTCACCGGCGGCACCGGGACCACGGTCGTCCCCGACGACGAGGGCCGTCACGGTCACGAGGGCCGTCACAGCCACGAGTACCGCACGGACCAGGAGGCGCGCTCCGCATGACGACCCTCAGCCAGGACCTGGCCGCCCCGCCGACCGGCACGACCGACGCCCCCGCTCCGCTCACCGACCGCTGGCGTGCGGTGATGATGGACAACTACGGCACCCCTCCCCTGGCCCTCGTCCGCGGCGAGGGATCCACGGTGTGGGACGAGTCGGGGCGTGCGTACACCGACTTCGTCGGCGGGATCGCGGTGAACACGCTCGGCCACGCCCACCCCGCCGTCGTCTCGGCGGTGAGCGCGCAGGTGGCCCGGCTCGGGCATGTCTCCAACTTGTACGTCGCCGAGCCGCCGGTGGCGCTCGCCGAGCGGCTTCTTCGACTTCTGGGACGGCCCGGCAGGGTGTTCTTCGCCAACTCCGGCGCGGAGGCCGTCGAGGCGGCGTTCAAGGTGGCCCGGCGGACCGGGCGGACCCGCATGGTGGCCGCCCGGGGCGGTTTCCACGGCCGCACCATGGGCGCGCTCGCCCTGACCGGACAGCCCGCCAAGCGCGAGCCGTTCCTGCCGCTGCCGGGTGAGACGTCCCATGTGCCGTACGGGGACACGGATGCCCTGAGGGCGGCGGTCACGGAGGCCACCGCCGCCGTCGTCATCGAGCCGGTCCAGGGCGAGGCCGGTGTGATCACGCCGCCCGAGGGATATCTGCGTGCGGCGCGCGAGATCACGCGAGCCGCCGGTGCGCTGCTGGTGCTCGACGAGGTCCAGACCGGGATCGGGCGCACGGGCCACTGGTTCGCCCATCAGGCCGTGGAGGGCGTCGACCCCGATGTGGTGACGCTGGCCAAGGGGTTGGGCGGTGGGTTGCCGATCGGTGCGACGGTCGCCTTCGGCACGGCCGCCGATCTGCTGACTCCGGGGCAGCACGGCTCGACGTTCGGCGGCAATCCGGTGGCGTGCGCCGCCGGGCTCGCCGTCCTGGAGACCGTCGAGGCCGAGGGGCTGCTCGCGCACGTCGTCCGCCAGGGCGAGCGACTGCGGCGCGGCATCGAGGCGTTGGGGCATCCCCTGGTGAACGAGGTGCGGGGCGTGGGGCTGTTGCTCGGCGTCGGCCTGACCGAGCCCGTCGCGGCACGGGTCCAACGGGCGGCGCAGGACGCGGGGTTCCTCGTCAACGCCGCAGGCGACACGACGGTGCGTCTCGCGCCCGCGCTGACGGTCCCGGAGTCCCAAGTGGACGCGCTCGTCGGGGCATTGCCGGGGATTCTCGGCGCCTAGCGGTGGCGGTCGGCGGTGCCGCCTCGGCGGGCCGTGAGGTCCGTGCGGTCGATATGCCTGTGACAGAACGAAGACGTCGCCATGGACCGCCTGCAACTCGGTGCGAGATACAAATATTTCCGACCGCACGTAGCGCATGGACCGCACGCACCGCACGCACCGCAGGCACTGCACATCTTCCTGGGGGAACACCAGGAAGCCCACCCGCATCGCCGCTCTCGCCGCCCTCGGCGTCGCCGCCACCCTCTCGCTCACCGCCTGCGGCGGCGACTCCGGGACGGGCTCCTCCGCCAAGGGCTCCTCGTCCTCACCCTCGTCCACTTCCTCTTCGTCTTCTTCATCTTCTTCGTCTTCTTCGGCTTCTTCGTCTTCTTCGGCTTCTTCGTCTTCTTCGTCTTCTTCTTCGTCCTCGGACGGTGGCTCGAAGGCGGAGGGCGGCTCGGGCTCCGGTGAGGACGCCGACAACACCTCGAACCCCATCGAGCGCGGCCAGGCCCAGCCGCGCGTCACCACCCTCAAGCCCGGCGACGCCGCCGTCTTCAACCTCGCCTACACCATCGACACCAGCGGCGAGAGCCTCGCGAGCCCGACCAACATCGAGGTGACACCCCCCAACGAGACCCACAGCGTGACCCTGGAGTGGCCCTCGGGCGCGGGCGACATCAAGGGCGCCTACACCGACGTCCAGGTCTACCCCACCCACACCACCCACTAGGCGTGGCGAGCGCCCGTCCTTGCACCGCCCTCACAGCACCCGGGCCAGGACTCGTGAATTCCGGCGCGGATCCAGGCACTTGGCCCACGCCGCCGGCGCCTGACTTGCCGAGGACGGGACGAAACCGTGGCGGAGGAACAGGTCGCCGCTTCCCGTCGTTGCCGTGAACAGTGCGCCCAGCGACAGGGATTGAGCCCTGGCCAGTGCGGCACGCAGGAGCAGGGCCCCCACTCCCCGACCCTGACTGCGGGCGGCGACACAGAAGTTGAACAGGACACCCATGGCCGGCCTGTCGCCCCCGGGGGCGACCTCGTGAACCTTCAGGCCCACGCATCCGTCGAGGGTGCCGTCACCGGCGTCCACGACCAGGAAGTCGGCCGCGTCCGCGACGTAGAAGGAGCAAGGGCGTTCACGCAGCGCGCCCGAGAGGACGAACGGCCGGGACAGGGTCATCAGCGCGGCGGCGTCCCTGCGACAGCCGGAGCGTACGGCGAGGGCGGTGGGCGCGGGGGCGCGGGCGGGCCCTTGCACGGGGAGCGGGGCAGCCGTGATCACGGGTTCTCTTTCCTCACAGCCCTGGCGTTCGCTGAAGTCGGCTCGTGCACCATGCCACCCAGGGCTCGCTAAGGTTAGCCTTGCCTAAGTGACCTTCGCAAACGAAACCGCCTCCCGGAGCGGTCACTCCGGAGAAGTCGCTCCGGAGAAGTCGCCGCTACGAACAGGGACGTCCCGGATACTCGTCGCAATCCGGCACCCCGGCCGCACGCATCCGCCGCAGGACCTCGGCGAACGTCGCCCCGTCGCCAATGGGGACAGGGCAGTTGATGTCCCTGTCGAAGACCACGGCCTCGCTCTCGACGAGCCAGATCGCCCACCGGAGCGCGGGCGCAGGCGCCTGCCACAGCTCCGCGAACCGCTCGACGGCGTCCGGTCCCGCACCCACCGCGGCACCTGGTCCCGGCCTCACAGTGGCATCCCATCCGGTCCCATACTCACAGCGGCATCCCATCCGGTCCCATACTCACAGCGGCATCCCATCCGGTCCCGTACTCACAGCGGTATCCGGTCCCGTACTCACAGCGGCTTCGACCCCTCTGTCCTGCGGCCGTCCACGAGCGTGGCCACCACCTGGATGTCGCCGATGCGCGCGGTGTCGACGCGCCGCGGGTCGTCGGCAAGGACCACCAAGTCCGCACGCTTGCCCGGGGCGAGAGTGCCTGCGCTGTCGTCCCAGCGGCAGGCGTACGCTCCCGCGACGGTGTACGCGCGCAGGGCCTCCTCCACCGTGATGCCCTCGTCCGGACCGATCAGTTGCCCCGATGCGGAAGCGCGCTCGACCATGAACTGGACGGCCCGCAGCGGCGATCCGTCCGTGACGGGCCGGTCGGAGCTGCCCACGAGAGTGACGCCGTGGTCGAGGAACCCCTTGCCCCGGTACATCCACGGCGCGCGCTCCTCGCCCATGATCGAGGCGTAGTCGTCGCCGAAGTGGCGCAGGAAGTTCGGCTGGACCACCGCGCTCGCGCCGAGCCGCGCGAACCGCGGGAGCTGGTCGGGCCGGATCAGGCCCGCGTGTTCGACGCGGTGCCGCGCATCGGCGCGCGGCCGGAGGCGCTGGGCCCGCTCCAGGGCCTCCAGGGCGAGGTCGGCGGCGCGGTCGCCGATGGCGTGGACGGCGAGCTGCCACCCGGCGAGATGGCCGTCGACGACGGTCTGCGCGAGGCGCTCCGGGTCGTCCTGGAGCTGTCCCGTGTGCTCCATGCCTTCGTACGGGGCGGTGAGGGCTGCGGTGCGGGCCATCATCCCGCCGTCCGTGTAGATCTTGAGGGCCCCCAGGGACAGCCAGTCGTCCCCGAACCCGGTGCGCAGGCCGAGGCCGAGGGCGCGGGGGATGCCGTCGTCCCCGTGCGCGGCGACCTCCCGCAGGGTGTCGGCGGCCGCCATCAGCTGCACGCGCAGGGGCAACCTGCCCTGATCGCGCAGGAGTTGATAGGCGCCCGCCTCCACGGGGCTGTGGCCGAGCAGTCCGCCGCCGACACCGGCCTCGGCACAGGCGGTGATCCCCTCGGCGAGGCAGACCCGTCCGGCGTGCTCGATGGCGTCCGCGAGCTCGTCCTGGGAGTACGGCAGCCTCAGCCGCCGAGCCGCGGTCATGGCGCTCTCGGCCAGGAAGCCGTCCTGGTGCGGCACGTCGGCCGGGAGCAGTTCCAGGACGGCGCTGTTGACGACACAGGCGTGGCCGGAGTCGTGCATCATGAACACCTTGCGGCCCCGGCTGACACGGTCCAGCTCGGCGGCGGTCAAGTGCCGTCCCAGGGCGCGCTGGTCGTACCCGGCGATGTCCACCCAGGCGTCGGGCGAGGCCTTGCGGGACGCCGCCTCCGCCACCACCGCGAGGACGTCGTCGACGCGCTCGCACGGCGCCACGCTCGGCGTGCCCGCCTTCAGGCCGGCCCAGGCCAGGTGCACATGGCTGTCGATGAAGCCGGGCAGCACGGTGGCACCCTGGAGGTCGATCACCTCCTCGGCCGGGAGCGCCGCCACGGCGCCGTCGAGGCCGACGATCCGGCCGCGCCAGATGCCCAGGTCGTGGGCGACGGGATGGTCCGGGTCCATCGTGAGTATGTGCGCGTTCGTCAACCTCGTGGTGAGCATGGGCTGTTCCGTCCCTGAAGGGTGTCGGTCACGAGAGGGTGTCGGTCACGGGAGGGCTTCGGTCACGGGAGGGCGTCTGCCATGACGGGGCGCTTGGGAGCCGCGGGGATCATCAGCGGGGTGCCGGTCTCCGGGTCGTCGATGATCCGGCAGGGCAGCCCGAAGACGTCCTCGACGAGTTCGGCGGTCATGATGCTCGCCGGGTCGCCCTCCGCCGCGATCGTGCCGCCCGCCTTCATCACCACCAGGTGAGTGGCGTAGCGGCAGGCCTGGTTGAGGTCGTGGAGGACCGCGACGATCGTGTGTCCCTTGCGTGCGTGCAGATCGGCGCACAGGTCGAGCACCTCGACCTGGTGGGCGATGTCGAGGTAGGTGGTCGGTTCGTCCAGGAGCAGGATCGACGTCTGCTGGGCCAGCACCATGGAGAGCCAGACGCGTTGCCGCTGGCCGCCGGAGAGGTCGTCGACGGGCCGCTCCGCGAGCTCCAGGACTCCGGTCTGCCGCATCGCCTCGCGCACCGCGTCCTCGTCCTCGGCGGACCACTGCTTGAGGAGCCGCTGGTGCGGATAGCGGCCCCGCGCCACCAGGTCGCCGACCGTGATGCCGCCGGGCGCCGTCGAGGACTGCGGGAGCAGCCCGAGGCGCCTCGCGACCTCGCGTGAGCGGTACGAGGCGATGGCGGCGCCGTCCAGATAGACCTGGCCCGCCTTCGGCTTGAGCATCCGGGCCAGCGCCGTGAGCAGGGTGGACTTCCCGCAGGCGTTCGGCCCGATGATCACGGTGAACGACTGGTCGGGGATGTCGACGCCGAGGTGGGTCGCCACCGTCCGCTGGTCGTAGGAGAGCGTCAGGTCCTCGGCGCGCAGACGGGGCGTCGGACGGTTCGTTGCAGTCATGCACGGCTCTTTCGCGACTCGGTGACCAGCAGCCAGATGAGGTAGAGACCGCCGATGACGCCGGTCGCCGCGCCCACCGGCAGGAGCGAGGGGGCGAAGAGACGCTGCGCGGCGAGGTCTCCGGCGGCCAGCAGCAGCGCGCCCATCAGGGCGGTCGTGAGGAGTGCGGGTCCGGAGGACCGGGTCAGGCGCCTGGCCAACTGGGGGGCGGCCAGGGCGATGAACCAGATCGGGCCCGTCACCGCGGTGGCGAAGGCGGCCAGACAGACGCTGACGACCAGGAGGGCGGTGCGGGTGCGGCGCACCTCGAGACCGAGCGCCATGGCGGTCACGTCGCCCATCTCCACCATGGAGAGGCGGCGGGACAGGAAGAAGGCGATCGGCAGCAGGACGAGGACCGCGACGCCGATCGCGTTCGCGTGCTGCCAGCCCCGGTTGCTCAGGCTGCCGATGAGCCAGGCCTGCGCCTCCAGGGCCTCCTGGAAGGTCGCGCGGGTGATCAGGTACGAGTTCACGGCGAGCAGCAGCGCGCTCACGCCGATGCCGATGACGACCAGGCGGAAGCCCTGGAGTCCGCGGCCCAGCATGAGGAGGTACATGGCGAGGGCCGTCGCGAGGCCGCCGATCAGGGCGCCGACCGCGATCTGGGTCATGCTGCCGTGCATCACGATGATGACGACGAGCGCCCCGACCGCGGAGCCGTTGGTGAAGCCGATGATGTCCGGGCTGCCCAGTGAGTTGCCGGTGAGGCTCTGCAGGATGGCGCCGCTGACCGCGAGGGCCGCGCCCACGCACAGGGCGGTCACCAGGCGGGGCATGCGCAGGGTGTTGACGATGAAGTCGGCGCCTCCGGAGCCGTTGCCCATCAGCGCCTTGACCACGTCGCCGACGGACAGCTCGAAGTCACCGGTGGTGAGGCTGATGCCCATGACGACGACGAGCGCGGTGACGAGGACGGCCGTGACGACCACGGCGCGGCCCTGGACCCGCAGCGACACTCCGCCGCCGACGCGGAGGACCATGCCGCTGACGACGCGCGGCGGGGCGTCCGCCTTTCCCCGCTTCTTCATGCGGGACTCCCCGCTCTTCACGTGGGACTCCCCGGCGGCCGAGGCCTCGGCCTCGCGTACAGCACTCACAGCATGACCAGCTTTCGGCGGCGGCACAGCGCGATGAACAGCGGAGCACCGAGGAACGCGGTGACGATGCCGACCTGGATCTCGCCCGGGGAGCCGATCACGCGGCCGATGACGTCCGCCCCCAGGAGCAGGATCGGCGCGAGCAGCGTCGAGTACGCGAGCACCCACCGCTGGTCGGGTCCGACGACGAGCCGGGCGACGTGGGGCACCGCGAGCCCGACGAAGCCGATGGGCCCCGCGGCCGCGGTGGCGCCGCCGCACAGGAGCATGACCGCGAGGGCGCCGAGCACCCGGGTCCTGCCGACGTTCACGCCCAGGGCCCGCCCGACCTGGTCGCCCATCGCCAGGGCGTTGAGCGAGGGGGCGAGCCCGAGGGCGATCAGGAGTCCCACGGCGATGAACGGCAGGACGACGTACAGGACGTCGAAGTACCGGCCCGACAGCGAGCCCACCGTCCAGAAGCGGAACTGGTCGAACGCCTTCGGGTTGAGCAGCAGGACGGCCGAGTTGAAGGCGTACAGGACCGCCGTCACGGCCGCGCCCGCGACGACGAGGCGGTCCGGCGTGGCCAGTTTCCGGCCCGCGGAACCGAGCAGATAGACGACGACCGAGGCGAGGGCGGCGCCGAGGAAGGCGAACCAGACGTACCCGAGGAGTGAGCCCATCCCGAGGAAGGCGATGGCCACCACGACGCCCGCCGACGCGCCCAGGTTGATGCCGAGGATCCCGGGGTCGGCGAGCGGGTTGCGCGTCAGGGCCTGCATCAGCGCGCCGGACAGCCCCAGGGCCATGCCGACGAGCACGCCGACGAGGGTTCTGGGGATGCGGTAGTCGTGGATGATGACCGAGGTCTGCGACCCGTCGGGGTTCCAGAGAGCGGACCAGGTGTCGGTGAACGCGATGCCTCTGGTGCCCACCCACACGCTGACAAGGCCGACCACCACGAGGGCACCGAGAGCCAGCAGAAGACCGAGCCCCCGGAACGTCGTGGCGGTGCGGCCCGTCCCGGACTCCGCCGGGGCGCCGATCTTCTCTGCGGGCACCGGCCGGGCTTCGACGGACAACGACACTCCCCCTGCTGGCAGTTCAGTTGTGCTGCGGACCTGCGTCTGCGCTGCGGAACCTGCTTCGCGCGGGCCGACGGATCGATACTTAGGTGAGGCTAACCGAAGGCTCCTGAGCGGTCAACGCGCAGGCCACGACGGGCATGGGCACCCCGTACGCGACCAGGAATAACCTGTCGGGCGAAGCCGGGCCGACCTCATATTTAGAGTAGGCTTACCTAACCTTTCGATCATCTCCGTGGGGGATCACATGCCAACAGGAGGACCAGCAGGGGGACTTGTCCTCCGCAGAGCGATCAGGGGACAGCGCCGACGCGTCGTCTCCTCGTCCTTGTTGGGCATGACCCATCAGGGCTGTGAGGCTCTGGTGCCCGTGGTCATCGGCGTCATCATCGACTCCGCGGTGGCGACCCGCGACTCCGGGGCCCTGCTCCGCTGGCTCATCGTGCTCGCGGTCCTCTTCCTCGTGCTGTCCACGAGCTACCGGACCAGCGCCCGCATCACCGAGGGCGCCGCCGAGCACGCGGCGCACCGGCTCCGCCTCGAACTGGGCACACGCGTGCTCGACCCGCGGGGCGGCGCCGACGAGAACCGGCTGCCGGGTGCCCTGACCAGCATCGCCACCAACGACGCCCGACGCGTGGGCTCGGTGACGACCGTCATCTCGTACGGGGTGGCGGCGCTCGCGGGCCTTGCCATCAGCGCCGTGGCCCTGATCAGGATCTCCGTACCGCTCGGCCTGCTCGTCCTGCTCGGCATCCCGCCGCTGCTCTGGCTCGGCCACAAGATCAGCCGCCCTCTCGAGCGGCGCAGCGAGACCGAGCAGGAGCACGCGGCCCACGCCTCGGGCGTCGCCGCCGACCTGGTCTCGGGCCTGCGTGTGCTCAAGGGCATGGGCGCGGAGTCGGCGGCGGTCTCCCGCTACCGCACCACCAGCCAGGACTCGCTGGCCGCCGCGCTGCGGGCGGCCCGCAGCAGGGCCGGGCACGAGGGTGCCGTCCTCGCGCTGACCGGCGTCTTCATAGCGATCATCGGTGTCGTGGGCGCCTACCTCGCGATGCGCGGCAGCATCAGCGTCGGCGACCTGGTGGCGGCCGTGGGCCTCGCGCAGTTCCTCCTCGGCCCCTTCCAGCTGCTCACCTACGTCAACGCCGAGTTCGCCCAGGGCCGCGCGTCGGCACGGCGGATCGCCGAGGTCCTCGCCTCGCCGGCCACCGTCGAGGGCGGCGAGGCCGAGCCCGGCGAGGCGGCCGACGGGCACCTGAGGCTGCGCGGGGTGTCGCTCGGCGCGCTGCGCGGAGTCGACCTCGACCTGCCCGCGGGCAGCCTGACCGGCATCGTCACCAAGGACCCGGCCGCGGCCAACGACCTGCTGCTCTGCCTGGCCCGCGAGAGGGACCCCTCGGAAGGCGTCATCGAGCTCGACGGCGTACCCCTGACCGGACTCGACCCGGACGCGCTGCGCCGGGCCGTCCTGGTCGCCCACCACGACGCCGACCTGTTCGAGAGCACCTTGCTCGACAACGTACGGGCCGGGGCCGACGGTGATTCGGCCGCGGTCGACAGCGCCCTCAAGGCCTCGGCCGCCGACGACGTGGCCCAGCTGCTTCCCGACGGCGGGGACACCCTGCTCGCCGAGCGCGGCCGGTCCCTCTCGGGCGGCCAGCGGCAGCGCGTGGCGCTCGCCCGTGCGCTCGCCGCCGACCGCGCCGTCCTGGTCCTGCACGACCCGACCACCGCCGTGGACACCGTCACCGAATCGCGGATCGCGGCTCAGCTGCGCGATGTCCGCCGGGGCCGCACCACCGTCCTGGTCACCACGAGCCCCGCGCTCCTCGCGGTCACCGACCGTGTGGTGATCCTCGACGACGGTGCCGTACAGGCCGACGGCAGCCACCCCGAACTCCTCGCCGCCGACGAGAGCTACCGTGCGGCGGTGCTGGCATGACGACGTCGCGCGAACCGGCGGAAGTCACACGCGGACAGACAGCAGACGGACCGACAGAAGAGCCGACAGAAAAGACGGACCAGACCATGAGCGGAGCCGGCCCGGACCGTGCGCTCCTGCCGACCGCCACCGCCACCGAGTCGATGGCGGCGCTCCGCACCATGCTGCGCGGGCACCGGCTCCTCGCCGTGGTGGCGTTCACCGTGCTGATCGCCGGCACCGGCATCGGTCTGCTGACCGCTCCCCTGCTCGGCCACATCGTCGACCTGGTGGTGGACCGGCGCGGGTCCCACGCCCTGACGCTGCCGCTCGTGCTGCTCATCGTCGTCGCCGTGGCGCGCGGCGCCGCGACCGCCATCGGCAGCTCGCTCGTCGCCCGGCTCGGCGAGACCGTCCTCGCGGCCCTGCGCGAGCAGTTCATCGAGCGGGCGCTGCGGCTTCCTCTCGAACGTGTCGAGGCGGCCGGGTCCGGCGACCTGGTCTCCCGGGTCACCAGCGACGTCTCCATGATCGCCAAGTCGGTTCGGCAGGCGCTGCCCGAGTTCAGCCGCTCCGCCTTCACGATCGTGCTGACGCTCGGCGGACTCGCCCTGCTCGACTGGCGGTTCCTGCTGGCCGCGCTGCTCGCGATGCCGGTCCAGGTGATCTCCGTACGCTGGTACATGCGCCGCTCCTCCCCCGTGTACGCCGAACACCGCGTCGCCACGGGCGCGTTGCAGCACCAGCTGCTCGACAGCGTCGGTGGCGTGCGGACCGTGCGGGCCTTCCGTCTCAACAGGACGCACACCGATCTCCTGGAGCAGCGCTCCGGCGCGGCACGGGACATCGGGCTGCGCGGCATCCACATCGTCACGGGCTTCTTCTCCCGGCTCAACCTCGCCGAGTTCATCGGGCTGAGCGCGATGCTCGCCACCGGGTTCGTCCTGGTGGACAACCGCGCGGTCAGCATCGGTACGGCCACGGCCGCCGCGTTGTACTTCCACAGCCTCTTCAACCCGATCAACGCCGCGCTGTACCTCCTGGACGACGCACAGTCGGCCGGGGCGAGCTTCGCGCGCCTCGTGGGAGTCTCCGGGCTCCCGGCCGAGCCCGCGCCTCGGGAGCGCCGTGACGTGCGGGACGGTTCGCTCAAGGTCTCCGCGCTCAGCCACGCGTACGGCACCGGGAGCCCGGTCCTGCACGAGGTCGACGTGGAGGTCCGCAGCGGGGAACGGGTCGCGCTGGTGGGTGCGAGCGGGGCCGGGAAGACCACGCTGGCCAAGCTCATCGCCGGCGTCCACCAGCCGTCCGAGGGGTCGATCACGCTCGGCGGCGTCGACGTCGAGGAGCTGGGCCCCGCCGGGGTGCGCCGCGCGGTGACCCTCATCAGTCAGGAGGTGCACGTCTTCGCCGGGCCCCTCGCCGAGGACCTGCGCCTGGCCCGCCCCGAAGCCACCGACGAGGAACTGCGCGCGGCGCTGTCCCGCGTGGACGCCCTGGAGTGGGCGGAGGCGCTGCCCGACGGTCTGGACACGGTGGTCGGGGAGGGCGGGCACCGCTTGACGGTGACGCAGGCGCAGCATCTCGCGCTGGCCCGCCTGGTGCTGGCCGATCCGCCGATCGCGATCCTGGACGAGGCCACCGCCGACGCAGGCAGCGCGGGCGCCCGTGTCCTCGAACAGGCCGCCTCGCGCGCGCTGGAAGGGCGCACGGGCCTCGTGGTGGCCCACCGCCTCCCCCAGGCCGCGACCGCCGACCGCGTGATCGTCCTCGACCAGGGCCGCGTCGCCGAGACCGGCACCCACGACGAACTGGTGGCCGCGGGCGGTCGATACGCCACGCTGTGGGCCGCCTGGTCGGACAGCCGCCGCGATCCGGTGCGCCTGGGCGATCCCCGACCGGCGACGGCCGGGGAGTCCGGGGTCCCGGTCTCGACGGCCAGCTGAGGCGAGCGCACTCCAGAAACGAAGCACAGCAGAAGGCCTGCGTCCCGGGAGAACCGGGGGCGCAGGCCTTTGCGTCGCGGTACGGCAGCGCCCCGAAGGGGCGCGGGGAACTGCGCGACCAGCCCCGACGCACCCGCGGGCGACACCCGTCAAGTGTCCCTCCCCGTACCCCGTACGACAACGCCGCCGCCCGCCAGAGAGGGATCCTCTGGCGGGCGGCGGCGGTACGGGGCCGAGCCGGGCCTCAGCCCTGCTGCGCCGCGATCAGGCTCGCCGGGCGGAGGTCCGTCCAGTTGGACTCCACGTACGCCAGGCACGCCTCGCGGGTGTCCTCGCCGAAGACGGTTCGCCAACCGGCGGGGACCTCGGCGAAGGAGGGCCACAGCGAGTGCTGGTTCTCGTCGTTGACCAGAACCAGGAAGCGGGCCTGCGGGTCCTCGAACGGGTTGGTGCTCATGCGTTCTCACTCCTCATGGATGTGACGTTGAACAGCTCGGACAGCGGCTGTTCGGAATCTGCTGTCACAGTGCGCAGCAGGGTCTTGAGTTCGGCGGCGAGCCGCCGGGTCTTGGCGGTGCCGAGTCGGCCGGTCGCGTGGATCAGGGCGCAGTGCACGGGTCCTTCGCCCTGCGGTTCGTAGAAGCTGAGGGTCAGCTCCGCACGTGCCGAGCCGGTCGGGACGGCCCGCAGCTCGCCCACTCCGCCCTCCAACCGCTCCAGATCCGCCTGTTCGTGGTGGATCACCATGACCTGCGGTCCCTCGGGTCGCAGACCGGCCGCCCGCACGACCTCGTCGAACGGTACGTCCTGCTGGTCCAGGGCGCTGAGGGTGGTCTCCCGTACGCGGGTCAGAAGCTCGGTGAAGGTCGGGTCGCCCGCGGTGTCGGTGCGCAGCACGACCGTGTTGAAGAAGCAGCCCACGAGGTCGGCGAGCTGGTCGTCGGAGCGTCCGGCGACCATCGTGCCGATGGGCAGGTCGGTGCCCGCGCCATGGGCGGTGAGCAGCGCGGCCAGGGCCGAGTGCAGCACCATGAACATGCTGGTGCCGGTCGCGCGGGCGAGGCGGTCCACGCCCGCGTGCAATTCTTCGTCGAGGACGAACCCCACGTGCCCCGCGGCCCGGCGCGCGCCGTGGCCGTCCGTACCGTCGGCGGGCGGTCCCCCGGCGGGCAGGTCCAGGGCGCGCGGTACGCCCTGGAGGCGGTCGCGCCAGTACGCCAGCTGCCGTCCGCCCCGGCTGTCCGGCTCGGCGAGGTCGCCGAGGATCTCGCGGGCCCAGCGGGCGTAGTCGGCGTAGGCGACGGGCAGCGGTGCCCAGTCGGGAGCCCGGCCCTCGCCACGCGCCGCGTAGGCCGTGGTGAGGTCACGGAACAAGGGGACGACCGACCACTCGTCGACCGCGAGGTAGTGCATCGTCAGGAGCACCGCCTGGCTTCCGTCCGGGCCCGTCAGCAGGCGGGCCCGAAGCGGCGGCTCGTGCTCCGGATCCGGTGCCCCTGCGGCCAGTTCGGCGAGGCGGGCGTCCAGGTCGGCGCAGCTCTCGACGGCCAGGGCCGGGGCGTCGACGGGCCGCTGGAGGACCGCCCCGTCGCGTTCGGCGAACGCGGTGCGCAGCGGCTCGTGCCGCGCCACGACATCGGCGAGCGCGGCGCTCAGGGCATCGGCGTCGAGCCCGCCGGGCGAGCGCAGTACCAGGGCGTGGTCGAAGCCGGGGCCTCGCCTCGCAGACTCCCACTGCCACTGCTGCACGGGCGCCACCGGCAGTTCGGCGCGGTCGGCGGCCGGGGCGTCGGCGCGGCGCAGGGCGGGCCGCGCCGCGGCGGCGCCCTCCAGCTTGCCCGCGACACCGGCGACGGTCAGCGCGTCGAAGACGTCCCGGATGCTCAGCTCGACCCCGAACTCGGCGCGGATACGGCCGAGGAGCCGCATCGAGGCCATGGAGTGACCGCCGAGCGCGAAGAAGTTGTCGTGCACGCCGACGTCGTCCAGCTTGAGGATCTCGCAGAACAGGGCGGCGATCCTGGCCTGCGTCGGCGTCGCGGGGCGGGCCTCGCCGGTCATGCCGGCCCAGTCGGGCGCGGGCAGCGCCTTGCGGTCCAGCTTGCCGTTGGGCGTCAGCGGCAGCGGCCCTTCCAGCGGGACGACGAGTGCGGGAACCATGTACTCGGGCAGCTGCCCGGCGACATGGGCCCGCAGCTCCTGCGGGTCGAGGTCGCGCGGCGCGGCGCCGTCGCGCTCCGGTACGGCGTAGCCGACCAGGCGGACGATGTCGCCGTCGCGGTCGGGCACCACGGCGGCCTGGCCGACCGAGGGGTGGGCCGCGAGGGCCGTCTCGATCTCGCCGAGTTCGATGCGGAAGCCCCGGATCTTCACCTGGGTGTCGACCCGGCCGAGGAAGTCGAGGTTCCCGTCGGCGCGCCAGCGGGCGCGGTCACCGGTGCGGTACATACGGCTGCCGGGCGCGCCGAACGGGTCGGCGACGAAGCGCTGCGCGGTGAGTCCGGCCTGCCCCAGGTAGCCGCGGGCGAGGCCGCGTCCGGAGACGTACAGCTCCCCCACGACGCCGGGCGGCACGGGACGCAGGTGGTCGTCCAGGACGTAGGCGCGGGTGTTGGGGTCGGGGCGGCCGATCGGGACCCGGCCCGTGACGCGGCCGCCGTGTGCGCGGGCCTGCCACAGGGTCGAGTTGACCGTCGCCTCGGTGAGTCCGTACGCGCAGATCAGGTTCGCCGTGGCGCCGAACCGCTCGAAGAGCTCCGGCGGCACGGTCTCGGTGCCGACCAGGACGGTCGCGCCCTCGGGCAGTTCGCAGCCCGGCGGCAGCGCCGACATCAGGGACGGCGGCAGGATCATGTGGGTGGCCCGCTGGTCCGCGAGGAAGTCGGTGAGCGCGGGGCCCGCGACGCGTGCTTCGTCGGTGATCAGGACGAGCCTGCCGCCGTGGCACAGCGCCATCGCCAGTTCGAAGACGAAGACGTCGAAGCCGATCGACGCGAACTGCAGGACCCGGCTGTCGTGTCGGAGGCCCATCCGGTCGACGGCCGTGGCGACCAGGCTGGCGATGCCCTCGTGCGGCACGACCACGCCCTTGGGGCGACCGGTGGAACCGGAGGTGTAGATCACGTACGCGGCCTGGTCGAGGCCGACGGGCCCGAGCGGCGCCGGTGTATCGGGCAGCGCCTCCAGCTCCCGGGCCGTGTCCGGGGCGTCGAGGAGCACCACGGGGACGCCCGCGACCTCCGGGATCTTCCCCGCGACCGGTTCGGTGCCGACCACGACGGCCGCTCCGGAGTCCTCGATCATGTAGGTGAGGCGGTCGCCGGGGTGGATCAGGTCGAGCGGCAGGAACGCGGCGCCCAGCTTCAGCACGGCGGCGACGGTGGCGACCATGTCCACCGAGCGGGGCACGGCCACGCCCACCACGCTCTCGGCGCCGACGCCGCGCGCGGCGAGCAGCCGGGCGATGCGGTTCGCACGGGCGTCGAGCTGGGCATACGTCACCGACCGCGAGCGCTCGACGACGGCGACGGCGTCCGGGCGCTCGGCGACCCAACGGGCGAACAGCTCGGGTGCACAGGCCTCGTCGACCGCGCGGGGCGAGCCGTTGAAGCCTTCGAGGACCAGGTCGCGCTCCTCGGCGGAGAGGATCTCGGCCTGCGACAGAGGCTGCTCGGGGGCCGCGACGAGCGCTTCGACCAGCCTGCGCAGGCGGTCGCCGATGCGCTCGGCGCTCTCCTGGTCGAACAGCTCGGTGGCGAACTCCAGGCGGCAGCCGAGGAAGTCCCCGGCGCCGTCGTCCGTGGTGTGCTCGGTGAAGCTGAACACGAGGTCGAACTTGGCGGACTCGATCCCGAACGGCACGTACGAGGCCTGGAGTCCGGGCAGTTCGAGGGCGTCCCCGGTGCGGGCGTGGTAGCCGACCATCACCTGGAACAGCGGGTTGCGGGACAGGGAGCGGGTCGGGTTGAGCGTCTCCACGACCGACTCGAAGGGCACGTCGGCGTGGGAGAACGCGGCCAGGTCTGTCTCGCGGACCCGGCCGAGCAGCTCGGTGAAGCTGGGGTCGCCGCCCAGGTCGGTGCGGAGGACGAGCGTGTTGACGAAGAAGCCGACCAGGTCGTCGAGCGCCTCGTCGCCGCGCCCGGCGATGGGTGCGCCGAGCGGGATGTCCGTGCCGGCGCCGAGCCGGTGCAGCAGCGCCGCCACCGCCGCGTGGACGACCATGAACATGCTGGCGCCGGTTTCCCGTGCCAGGCTCCGCAGGCCCTCGTGGACGGCGCCGTCGAAGGCGATGTCGAGTTCCGCTCCGGAGAACGCGGGGCGGGCTGGGCGCGGCCGGTCGGTGGGCAGCTCCAGCTCCTCGGGAACGCCCGCCAGTGCGGTGCGCCAGTACGCCAACTGGCGTGCGGACAGGCTGCTTCGGTCGTCCGCGTCGCCGAGGAGGCGCTGCTGCCACAGCGCGTAGTCGGCGTACTGGACGGGCAGCGGCTCCCAGACCGGGGCCGCGCCGTCGGTGCGGGCCGCGTAGGCGGTGGCCAGGTCCCGCAGGAAGGGCCGGTCGGACCACTCGTCGGTGGTGATGTGGTGCAGCAGCAGGACGACGACGTGGTCGTCGGGCGCCACCTCAACGACCGTGGCGCGCAGCGGTAGTTCGGCCGCGAGGTCGAAAGGCCGCTGCACGGCGGCGTCCACGAGGGCGGGTATCTCGTCCTCCCCTGCCCGCACGTGCTCGACGACGGGGTGCGCCTGCTCGGCGGGCAGGACTCGCTGGAACGCCTGCCCCTCGCGCTCGGCGAAGACCGTGCGCAGGGCCTCGTGACGGGCCGCCACATCGGCGAGCGCCGCGCGCCACGCGTCGTGGTCGAGGGCGCCGCGCAGCCGCATGACGAGCGGAAAGTTGTACGCGGCAGAGGTGCACTCGATCTGCTGGATGACCCACAGCCGCTGCTGGGCGTGCGACAGCGGCAGTTCGTCGGGCCGCTCGACGGCGGTCAGGGCAGGGCGTGCCGCGCCGCGCGACGCGGCGGCGCGCCGCACGAGTTCGGCGACGGTGGGCGCCTCGAACAAGTCACGGATGGCGAGTTCGGCGTCCAGCGCGGTGCGGGCGCGGCTGACGAGCCGGGTGGCGAGCAGCGAGTGCCCGCCGAGCTCGAAGAAGTTGCTGTCGATGCCGACGCGGTCCGGTGCGAGGCCGAGGACCTCGGCGAAGAGGGCACACAGCGTCTCCTCCTGCGGGGTGCTCGGCGCGCGCCCGGCCGTCGCTCCACCGGCGAAGTCCGGGGCGGGCAGGGCCTTGACGTCCAGCTTGCCGTTGACGGTCAGCGGCAGGGTCGACACGGGGACCAGGGCGGAGGGGACCATGTAGTCGGGCAGTCCGGCCTTGAGGTGGTCGCGCAGCGCCTGCGTCAGCTCGTCGCCGGGCGAGGCGCCCTCTTGCGGGAAATCCTCGTCCAGGAAGTCCTTGTCCAGGAAGTCCTTGTCCTGGACGGCCTCTCCTGGGACGGCCTCTTCCGGGACGACGTAACCGACCAGGCGCTTGGTGCCCGCGGCCTCGTGCACGACCACGGCGGCGTGCGCGACCGCCGGGTGCGCGGCGAGCGCCGTGGAGATCTCGCCCAGCTCGATGCGGTAGCCGCGGATCTTGACCTGGTCGTCGGTGCGGCCCAGGAAGTCCAGGAGGCCGTCGGGGCGCTGCCGCACGAGGTCGCCGGTGCGGTACATCCGCTCCCCCGGCGCACCGAACGGGTCGGCGACGAACCGTTCCGCGGTCAGCCCGGCCCTGTCGTGGTAGCCGCGGGCGAGTCCGGTTCCTGCGATGTACAGCTCGCCGGGGCTGCCCGGCGGGACGGGGCGCAGCATGCCGTCCAGGACGTAGGCGCGGGTGTTGCGGATGGGCATGCCGACCGTGGAGGTCGCGCTGTCGGCGGTGGATCCGCCGAGCGTGTTGATCGTGTACTCGGTGGGGCCGTACAGGTTGTAGCCGTACGTTCCCTCGGTGCGGCGCAGCTTCGTCCAGACCGTGCCGGAGACGGCCTCGCCGCCGAGCAGCACGAGGGCGGGGCGGTGCTTGCCCGCCGCCTCGTCGCGGTCGAGCAGCCCCTCCTCGATCAGCAACTGGGCATAGGTGGGCGTGACGTTGACGACGTCGACCTCGTGCAGGTCGCAGTAGGCCACCAGCGCCTCGGCGTCGCGGCGCAGCTCCTCGTCGCAGACGTGCACCTCGTGGCCCTCGACGAGCCAGAGCAGCTCCTCCCAGGACATGTCGAAGGCGAAGGAGACGGTGTGCGCGATGCGCAGGCGCCGCCCGCCGGCCGATGCGATGGCCGGGTCGAAGATCTCCTTCTGGTGGTTGAGCTGCATGTTCGTCAGGCCGCGGTAGGGGGTGACGACGCCCTTGGGGCGACCGGTCGAGCCGGACGTGTAGATCACGTACGCCGGGTGTTCGAGGCGGCCTCGCACGTCGTGGGCGAAGGCGGGCCGCTCGGCGTCGGTGATCTCGCCGTCGGGCAGTGCCGCGAGCTCGGCCGCCACGGCCGCGTCGTCCAGGAGGAGTTCGGGGGCGACGGGGCCGCTCTCGCCGCGCAGGGTCGGCGCGACGGCGGCGGTGGACACCAGGCACAGGGGCCCGGTGTCCTCGGCCATCAGGCGCAGCCGGTCGGCGGGGTGGTCGAGGTCGAGGGGCAGGTAGGCGGCGCCCGTGCGCAGCACGGCGAAGAGCGCGGCGACCATCTCGATGGACCGGGGCAGCGCGAGCGCCACGACCTTCTCGGGCCCCGCGCCGCGGGCCAGGAGCAGCCGGGCGAGCCGGTTGATCTGGCCGTCGAGTTCGGCGTACGTGAGGGCGCGCTCGCCGAAGACCAGGGCCACCGCGTGCGGGGTGCGGGCGACCTGGGCGGTGAGCATGTCGGCGATGGTCTCGTTCGGCACCGGCTCGCGGCTGCCGCGCCAGTCGGCGGCCAGCGCGGTGCGCTCGCCCGGCAGCAGGAGGTCGACGCCGACCGTGCGGGCGGCCTCGGGGGTCCGGCCCGCGAGGGCCTCGGCAAGGCGGTCCAGGACGGTGGTGAACCGGGCGAGGATCACGGTCGCGTCCTGCTCGGGGAACAGGTCGGGCCGGGCCGCCAGGGTGACCCGCAGCCGGGCGCCGGGCGTGACGATGAGTGTGAGCGGGAAGTGCGTGCCGTCCACGTTGGTCACGCCGGTGATGCCGTGCCGCTGCCGCAGCTCGGCCGCGCGGTCCTCGCCGTCGGCCGAGCGGAGCACGAACAGGGTGTCGAACAGGCGGCGGTGGCCGGTCTCCTGCTGCAGGGTGCCGAGACCCACGTACTCGTAGGGCATGACGGTCGCGCGCTCGGACTGCACGCGGCGCAGCAGGTCGAGCAGCGGCTCGTCCGGGGCGAAGGCGACGCGGGCCGGGACGGTGTTGAGGAACATGCCGATGATCCCGGCCACGTTCGGCACGTCCGCCGGGCGTCCGGCGACCGCCGTGCCGAAGGCGACGTCGGCGCGGCCCGTCATCGCCGAGAGGACCAGGCCCCAGGCGGCGTTCAGGACCGTGTTGAGGGTCAGTCCGTGGCCGCGGGCGAGGGTGCGCAGGCGGTCGCTGGTCTCCTGGGTCAGGAGGGCGTCGAAGTCGGCGGGGATGACCGGGCCCGTGTCACGCCCCGACGGAGCGACCAGGGTGGGCTCGTCGAACCCGGCGAGAGCCTCGCGCCAGGTGCCGAGCGCGGCGGCGGTGTCCTGCTGGTCGAGCCAGGCCAGGTAGTCACGGTAGGTGCCGGGGGCGGGCAGGCCGCTCGCGTCGCCGCCCCGCTCGTACAGCGTGAACAGCTCCTCCAGGAACAGCCACGCGGACCAGCCGTCCCACAGGATGAGGTGGTGGGTCACCACGAGCCGGTCCCTGCTGTCGCCGAGGCGGATCAGGAGCAGACGGCAGAGCGGGGCCGCGGACAGGTCGAAGCGCTGCCTGCGGTCGGCGGCCAGCAACTCATCGACGCGGACGCGCTGTTCGTCGGCGGGCAGGTGGGAGAGGTCCTCCTCCACCAGCGGGATCTCGGCGCCGTCCGCGATGAACTGCACGGGGCGGGGCAGTCCGTCGCTGGTGAAGCCCGCGCGCAGGCTGGTGTTGCGGTCGAGGAGGGCGCGGCAGGCGGCGCGCAGCCGGTCGGCGTCGACCCGCCGGTCGAAGTCCAGGGACTCCTGGGACTGGTAGACGTCGAGGGCGTCGCCCGCGTCGTACGTGGCGTGGAAGTACATGCCCTCCTGGAGCGGGGAGAGCGGCCAGATGTCCGCGACGGGGAGGCCCGCGGCCGCGTGGACGCGGGCGGTCTCCTCCTCGGTGAGTTCGAGGCCGCCGAGCGGGGCGGGGGCCTCGGGCTCCGCGGGCTCCTCCTCGGTGGCGGCGGGCGCGGCGGAGGTCAGCTGGGCGAGGAGCGCCTGCAGCGCGGGGTCGACGGCCGCTCCTGACTGCTGCTGCGCGGCCAGGACGGCCTGCAGGGCGGCGGCTGCCTGCCCGGCGTCGGAGGCGGAGACGGTCACGCCGTCGGAGTGCACGGGTACCTCGGTCTTTTCAGGTGGCACGGTGGCGGCCAGGGCTTCGGGGGTACGGCACTCGAACACGTCGCGCGGGCTGAGCGTCAGGCCCTGCTCGCGGGCCCGGGTGGCCACGGCGATGGAGGTGAGGCTGTCGCCGCCCAGGACGAAGAAGTCGTCGTCCGCGCCGATCCCGGGCACGCCGAGGACGTCGCTGAAGATCGCGCACAGGGCGCGTTCCCGGTCGTCGCGGGGCGGGCGCCCGCCCGAGCGGGGCGCGGCCTCGGGCGCGGGCAGGGCGTTCTGGTCGAGCTTGCCGCTGGGCGTGAGCGGGAGTCCGTCGATGACGACCACGGCGCTCGGCACCATCTGGGCGGGCAGCGCGTCGGCGAGCGCCGCGTGCAGCGCCTCACCGTCGAGAGCGTCGCCCCGAGCGGGCACGGCGTAGCCGACGAGGGCGCCGTCGCGGGCGATCACGGCAGCGCGGGCGACGCCGGGCAGCGCCGCGAGCGCGGTCTCGATCTCGCCGAGCTCGATACGGTTGCCGCGGATCTTGACCTGCCGGTCGGTGCGCCCGAGGTACTCGACCGCACCGTCGGCGCGACGGCGCACCAGGTCCCCGGTGCGGTACATACGCTCCCCCGGCGCCCCGAACGGGTCGGCGACGAACCGTTCCGCGGTCAGGCCCGCCCGGTCGTGGTAGCCGCGGGCCAGCTGGACGCCGGCCAGGTACAGCTCGCCGGGCACACCGTCAGGCACCGGGCGCAGGAACGGGTCGAGGACGTGCAGCCGGGTGTTCCATACTGGGCGGCCGATGGGGACTGCCCGCTCGGTGGAGGCCTCGTAGGGGAAGTACGTCACGTCCACGGCCGCCTCGGTGGGGCCGTAGAGGTTGTGCAGCGGAACGGGGCCGCGGCCCGAACGGGCGGTCAGCTCCGACCAGTTGCGGGCGTCGGCGCCCGTGAGCGCCTCGCCGCTGCAGAACACGCGGCGCAGGCTCGCCGCCCAGTCGGGCGCGTGCGGCGTGGCCTCCATGGTCTGGACGTACGCGGCCAGCATCGACGGCACGAAGTGCAGCGTGGTGATCCGCCGCGCGTGGATCAGCTCGGCCAGGTAGGCCGGGTCGCGGTGGCCGTCGGGGCGGGCGAGGACGACCGTCGCGCCCTCGGTGAGCGCCCAGAAGAACTCCCAGACCGATACGTCGAAGCTGGACGGCGTCTTCTGGAGCACCCGGTCGTCGACGTCGAGGCCGTACGCACTCTGCATCCAGGCAAGGCGGTTGACGATGGCCCGGTGGGTGACGGCGACGCCCTTGGGGCGGCCGGTGGAGCCCGAGGTGTAGATCAGGTAGGCGGGGTGGTCGGGGCCCGCAGGTCGCACGGGGGCGTCGGGCTCAGTCTCCGGCACGTCCTCGGCGTCGACGACCAGGGGCTGCAGGCCTGCCACTGCGGGCAGCCGCCCGGCCGCTTCGGCGGTGGTCACGACCGTGCGCGCGCCCGAGTCGCCGAGCATGAACGCGACCCGTTCGGCGGGGTAGTCCAGGTCGACGGGCAGATAGGCGGCGCCCGCCTTGTGGACGCCGAGCAGCGCGACCATCAGCTCCGCCGAGCGGGGCACCGCGACGGCGACGTACTGCTCGGGTCCCGCGCCGTGTGCCCGGAGCCGCCGGGCCAACTGCTCGGCCCGTCGGTCGAGTTCCTCGTACGTCAGGGTGGTGTCCTCGAAGACGACGGCCTCGGCGTGCGGGGTGCGCGCGACCTGGTCGGCGAAGAGCGAGGCGAGGGTGGCGTCGGGCACCGGGTGCGCGGTGGCGTTGAGCTCCGCGAGGCCCTGCCGCTCGCGCTCGGAGAGCAGGCCGGTGCGGGCGACGGTGCGGCCGGGCTCGGTGACGAGGGTGCGCAGCAGGGTCACGAACCGGTTGGCGAGGACGGCGACGGTCACCTGGTCGAGGCGCGCGGCGTGGTGCTTGAACCGCAGGAGCAGTCCGTTCTCGCCGGGCTCGACGACGAGCGCGAGGGGGTAGTGCACGGCGTCGAACACCTCGGCGCCGGTGACCCGCAGCTCCGCCGACTCGGGGACGGCCGACACGTCGCCGCTCGGGTAGTTCTCGAACACCACGAGCGTGTCGAAGAGTTCGCCGCCGCCCGCGACCCGCTGGATGTCGGCGAGGCCGATGTGCTGGTGGTCGAGGAGGGCCGCGTGCTCGTCCTGGACGCGCCGCAGCAGGTCGGTGAGGGACTCGTCGGCGCGCAGGGTCACCCGGGCCGGGACGGTGTTGATGAACAGACCGACGGCACAGTCCAGGCCCTCGACCTCCGTGGTCCGCCCGGACACGGTGGTGCCGAAGACGACGTCCTGTCCGCCTGTCAGCGCGCCGAGCAGCAGACCCCACACACCGTGGACGACGGTGCTCAGGGTCAGGCCGTGGGCGCGTACGTAGGTGGTCAACTCCTCGGTGAGGTCCTGCGGGAGGCGGGTCTCTACATGGCCGGGCTCGGCCGACCCCTCCTCGGTGCCGCCCGCCGAAGACGACTCCGGCGACGACGCGGACGGCGCGGGAAGCCGGGTGGGTCCGGCAAGGCCCTCGAGCGCCCCGGCCCACGCGGCGCGGGCGGCCTCCTTGTCGCGTCCCGCGAGCCAGGCCAGGTAGGGCCGCGGGTCCACCGGCTCGGGCAGGTCGGCGCCGTCGTAGGCGGCGGTCAGCTCGCGCAGCAGGACGGAGACCGACCAGCCGTCGGCGACGATGTGGTGCAGGGTGAGCAGGAGCCGGTGGCGCTGTCCGTCCTTGATGAGCGTGGCCCGCAGCAGGGGCGGCCGCGCGAGGTCGAACTGCTCGGCGCGGTCGGCGCGCAGCAGTTCGTCGAGGCCGGTCACGGAGGTGTCGGCCTCGCGCCACGGCAGGGTCACCGGGTCCGCGAGGCGCTGGACGACCTCGCCGCCCGGCAGTTGGCGGAACGAGGCGCGCAGCAGCGGGTGCCGGTCCAGGAGCGACTGGAGCGCGCGGCGCAGCCGGTCCCGGTCGACGGGGCCCGAGAGGTCGAGGAGTTCCTGGACGAGGTAGAGGTCTGCCGCCTCGTCGTCGAACTCCGCGTGGAAGAAGAAGCCCTCCTGGAGCGGGGAGACGGGCAGGGCGTCCTCGTCCAGGTCCGCCTGGGGTCGCAGGGCCACGGCCCCGCCGCCCGTCTCGGTGGCCGCCTGGACCGCCGCCTGGGCGAGCGCCGCCACCGTGCGGTGCCGGAACACGTCGCGCGGCGTGAGGGCGAGTCCGGCCTCGCGGGCGCGGTTCACCAGCTGGATGGCGACGATGCTGTCGCCGCCCAGCTCGAAGAAGCTGTCGTGCACGCCCACCGCGGGCAGGCCGAGCACGTCGGCGCAGAGCGCGGCGAGTGCGGTCTCGGCCGGGGTGCTCGGCGCGCCGGCACCGCTCACGGCGGACACCGCCGTCCACCGGGGCTCGGGCAGGGACTTGCTGTCGAGCTTGCCGTTGGGCGTCAGCGGCAGCCGTCCTTCGAGGACGACCACGGCCGACGGCACCATGTGGTCCGGCAGCGCGGCACCGACCTCGGCGCGCGCGGCCGTCGCCGCGGCGTCGCCCCGGTCGCCGTTCGCCTCCGCGACGAGATAGGCGACGAGGCGCTTGACGCCCCGGTGGTCCTCGCGGGCGAGGACGGCGGCCTGGGCGATGCCCGCGCAGGCCATGAAGGCGCTCTCGACCTCGCCGGGCTCGATCCGGTGGCCGCGGATCTTGATCTGGCCGTCCGCTCGGCCGAGGAACTCCAGGTTGCCGTCGACGCCCCAGCGGACCCGGTCGCCGGTGCGGTACATCCGCTCCCCCGGCGCCCCGAACGGGTCGGCGACGAACCGTTCCGCCGTCAGCCCTGGACGGCCCAGGTAGCCGCGGGCGAGGCCGCGTCCCGCGACGTACAACTCGCCCTCGGCGCCGACGGGGACGGGACGGAGCGCCGTGTCGAGCACGTAGGCGCGGGTGTTGGGGTCGGGGCGGCCGATGGGCGCGGGTCCCGGCCTGCCGCTCTCGGCGCGCCAGAGCGTGGAGTTGACGCTCGCCTCGGTCAGTCCGTACGCGACGACGATCCGCAGCCGTCCCGCCCAGCGCGCGATCAGCTCGGCGGGGACGGCCTCGGTGCCGACGACGAGGACGGCGCCCTCGGGCAGTTCGCACTCCTGCGGCAGCGCCGAGACGAGCGAGGGCGGCAGAATCATGTGCGTGGCGCGGTGGTGCGCGACGTACTCGGTGAGGGCGGGGCCCGCGACGCGGCGCTCGGCGGGGACGAGGATGATCCGGCCGCCCACGCACAGCGACATGATCAGGTCCCAGACGGTCACGTCGAACCCGACGGAGGCGAACTGGACGACGCGGCTGGTGGCGTCGATGCCGAGCCGGTCGGTCGCGGTGGCGACGAGACTGCCGACGCCGTCGTGCGGCACGACGACGCCCTTGGGCCGTCCGGTCGATCCGGAGGTGTAGATGACGTACGCGGCCCGGTCCAGGGCGATCGGCAGGGCGAGGTCGCCGGCGTCGAGCCCGGCGCGGGCCGCCACGAGGGCCGGGTCGTCGAGCAGGAGGTGCGTGACGCCCGCCGGCTGCGGGAGTTCGGCGGCGAGTTCGCGCTCGGTGACGACGGTGCGGGCCCCGGCGTCGTCGAGCATGTAGGCGATCCGCTCCCGCGGGTGGTCCGCGTCGAGCGGCAGATAGGCGGCGCCGGCCTTCATCACGGCGAGCAGGGTGACCACGAGCTCCGGCGAGCGGGGCAGGGCGACGCCCACGACGTCCTCGGCGCGCACGCCGCGGGCGGCGAGAAGGCGGGCGAGCCGGTTGGCCTCCGCATTGAGTTCGGCGTACGACAGCTCGCGGTCCTCGCACACGAGGGCGACGGCGTCGGGCGCGTTGCGGACCTGCCGCTCGAAGGCGGCGGGCCAGGACAGTTCGGCCACCTCGCGGGGCGCGACGCCGAACTCGTCGAGGAGACGGGCGCGTTCGGCGTCCGAGACGAGGTCGATGCGGCCCACGGGACGGTCGGGGCGCTCGGCGAGGGCGTCGAGCAGGGCGAGGAAGCGGCGCTCGTGGTCGTGGAGCGTCCGCTCCTCGCAAAGGTCGGCGTCCGCGTCGAAGTGGACGCGAAGTGCGCTGCCCGCCGCGCACTCGGAGACGCTGACGGCCAGGTCGCTGACGGGGCCGAGCCAGGCGGGGTGCAGTGCGGCGTCGAGGCCGGGGAAGTTCAGGTCGCCGCCGGAGGGCAGGATGTTGACGGTCGGACCGACCAGCTCCGATACGCCGTCGACGAGGCCGAGCTCCCTGGCGAGGTCCTCGGCGCGGTAGCGCCCGTGCGCGACCGCGTCGGCGACCGCTCGCCGTACGTCGGCGGCCAGTTCGGCGCCGGTGGTGCCCGCGTGCACGGACAGGCGCAGCGGGACGACGTTGGACACCATGCCGGGTATGACCTTCGCGTCCACGTCGTGGCGTGCGGCGACCGGCAGTCCGAGGACCAGATCCCGCTGCCCGCCGACCCGGTGCAGATAGGCGGCGACGGCGGCCACCACGAGGTGGGAGAGGCGGACGCCGACGTGCTCGGCGGCGGCGTGCAGCCGGGCGGTGTCCGCCGCGCTCAGCTGTGCGGTGCGCCGGATCCGGCGCGTCATGAGGGAGGGGGCGCGCTCGACGAGGCGGGCGGGCTCCGGCCGTTCGGCCATGCGGTCGAGCCAGTAGGCGCGGTCGGCCCGGTACTGCTCACCGGCGCGGTAGGCCTGGTCGGCGGCCACCAGGCGGGGCAGCGGCCCGGCGGGGGCGGGTGCCTGCTCGCCCCCGGTGTAGAGCTCTCCGGCCCTGCGGGTGATCAGTGCGGCGGCCATGCCGTCGGCGACGATGTGGTGGTAGCGCTGGTACCACAGGACGCGGTCGTCGGTGAGCCGGAGCACCGCGTGGGCGTACAGCGGCGCGTGCGCGAGGTCGGCCTGCCTGTCCCGCTCCGCGGCCATCCAGTCGGCGGCGGCACGGTCCTGGTCCGGCTCCTGCCTCAGGTCGACGACGGGTACGTCGACGGGGTGCCGCTCGGAGATCTGTTCCGGGGTGCCGTCCTCGGCCGTGACGCGGACGTGCAGGGCGTCGGCTTCCTCGACGGACTGCCGTACGGCGGCGACGAGGCGTTCCTGGTCGACGTCACCGTGCAGTTCGAGGACGAACGAGATGTTGTAGGCCGAGCTCTCCGGCTCGATCTGCTGAGCAAGCCAGATGCCTGCCTGCCCGCCGGTGACGGGTGTCCTGACGGCAGAAGTCCGATCCGACTCGGCGTCACACATCTTCGAAGGACCTTTCCCTGATCAAGCAACTGTGAGAAGTCGTCACGAGACGGCCGGCGTCGTCGACGCCGGCCGTGCCCGGCCGGTGACGTACATACGGGTCTTCGGGCGGGTGTCCGGCAACACCCGCCCGCGCGGGGCTACTTGATGTCCGCGAGCAGCGGCTCGATCTCGTCGATGGCGTAGGGAATCGACAGGACCGTGTTGAAGGAGAACGCCGCACCGATGTCCGGGTCCTGGTACGGCACGAACAGGTCGCGCTTGTCCTGGTGGACCTTCAGCTTCTTGTAGAGCGGCTCGCCCTTGATACGGTCGTTGGCCTCGGTGCTGGAGGTGACCCACACGAGGCGGTCGGTGTCGAGGACGTTCAGCTTCTCGGCGCTCAGCTCGGCGACGTTCCAGCCGGGCTTGGCCAGCTTGTCGATCTCGGGCTTCAGCTTGAAGCCGAGCTCGTTGAAGAAGATCGCCTTGGGGTCGGTCCTGGTGAACGCCGAGTACTTGCCCGCCTCGAAGCTGTCGGCCACGGTGAGGGTCTTCTTGGCGAACTCCGGGTGCTTGGACCGGACTTCCTTGAAGCGCGCGTCGACGTCCGAGATCAGCTTCTCGGTCTCCTTGGTCTTGCCCAGCGACTTGCCGATCTGCCGGGTCATCGTCTGCCACGGCGCGGCGTAGTCGGCGTGCCCCTTGGGCTGCGCGACCACCTTGGCGATCTTGGAGAGGGTGTCGTACTGCTCCTTCTTCATGCCCGAGTACTGGGCGATGATCAGGTCCGGCTGGAGCGCCGCGATCTTCTCCATGTTGTACTCGTCACGCTCGCCGACGATCTGCGGCTTCGTGGAGCCCCACTTCTCCTTGGCCCAGGGCCACTTGCCGTACGGCTTCTCCTTGAACCAGTCCACGGCGCCGACGGGCTTCACGCCGAGCGCGAGCACGGCGTCCTGGTCGGACAGGCCGAGGGTGACGACCTTCTTCGGCTGCTCGTCGATCGTCGTGCTGCCGTACTTGTGCTTGACCGTCACCGGGAAGGCCGCGGAATTCGCGCCCGCGCCCCCCGCCGACTTGGCATCGGAATCGGACTTCTCGGACCCTCCCCCACAGGCGGTCAGAGCGAGCGCGGCGACGGCGGCCACAGCCACACGGGGAACATGCCTGACCAACCTGGTCAGCACCGGACGTGTACCAGCGGACACGGACTTTCCTTTCACAGGGGTTTACACAGTGCGCGCCTCGCCTCCCTGGAAGGACGGCGCCACAGGGAGACGAGGCTTGTGCGTGGGGGGTGGGACTGAGGGGTGCGACTAGCGGGGCGTGGGGATCTCGTCGGCGATCCGCCGGTCGCCGTCGCCGGCCGGCCGCAGGCTCCCTTCGAGGATCGACTCGAGGATCTCGCCGACCCTGATCGCGGTGTTCGACAGCAGGGAGGAGGTGATGCCGTGCGTGTGCTCGGTGCCGCCCTGCAGGTAGATGCCGCACTGCAGCGCCGCGTCGGTCGCCACGCGGTAGTCGCGCCCGACCCGGACCCGGCCCTCGTCGTCGCGTCGGCAGTACCCCTCGACCTCGCCGAGCAGGCGCAGCGGGTCCGCGGGCCGGTAGCCGGTGGCGTACACCACGACGTCGGCGTCCAGCGGGGTCTTCTCGCCGGTGACCAACGACTCGACGGTGGCCCTGACCCGGTCCGGGGCCTCGACCACGTCGGTGAGCCGGGAGACGTTGAGGAACCGCAGCCGCTCGTTGCCGAGGACCTTCTCCTGGTACGACTGCCGGTACAGGTCGTCGATCAGATCGATGTCCACCACCGAGTAGTTGGTGTTGCCGTGGTAGTCGATCAGCTTGCGCTTCACGTCGTCCGGGGCCGTGAAGTACTCGTCGACCGCCGCGGGGTCGAAGATCCGGTTGGCGAAGCTGCTGTCGTCGGCGGGGCTGTAGCCGTAGCGGGAGAAGACGGCGCAGACCTCGGCATCGGGGAACCGCCGGTGCAGGTAGGCCACGTTCTCCGCGGCGCTCTGGCCCGCGCCGACGACGATGAAGCGGGACGGCTCGGCACCCTCGAGCGTCTCGACGCGCTGCAGGAAGTCCGAGTTGTGCCAGATGCGGTCGGTCCGCTCGACCCCTTCCGGCATGTACGGGCGCAGACCCGTACCGACCACCAGATTTCGGGCACGGTGCGTCACCAGCTCCGATCCGGCCCGGGACGTCACGTCCACGTACTCCACGACGCCGTCGCGCACGACCGGCCGCACGGCGACGACCTCGTGCCCGTAGGACACCATGTCGTCGACCTTCGCCGCGGCCCACTCGAAGTAGTCGTGGAACTCCACGCGCAGCGGGAACAGGTTCTTGTGGTTGACGAAGTCGACAAGACGCCCCTTGCTCTGCAGATAGCAGAGGAAGCTGAACTCGCTCGCCGGGTTGCGCATCGTCACGAGGTCCTTGAGGAAGGACACCTGCATCGTCGCGTCGTCGAAGAGCATGCCGCGGTGCCAGCCGAACTGCGGCTGCTGCTCGAAGAAGTGAGCAGTGACCGCCTCCTGCCTGCCGACGCGGGCGTTGTGCTCGCTCAGCGCGATCGCCATGGCCACATTGGACGGCCCGAAGCCGATTCCTATGAGGTCGTGGATCACCGGTGCGTCGCCAGGAAGAACCTGAGACATGTCACTCCCATCGTGCGGGACAGCCGCCTGTGAGGCGTCGAAAAAGTACGGGGCAGGGCACACCAACGACCGGCGCCCCAGTGGAACTTAGGTAAAGCTAACCTGATCTGGCCAACCTGTCGACAGGCGCGGCGCCCGCCACGGGGGCAGAGGCCCAGCACACACGCTCGAACGCCGCCCAGAACCGCGGACGTTGCTTCATTAGGTAAGGCTTGCTTTACTTACGCTGGTCAGTAGCTCTTCAGAGGAGGAAACCCCATGCGGGTCGTCATGTTCGGTTATCAGACCTGGGGCCACCGCACCCTCCAAGCGCTCCTGGACTCCGAGCACGACGTGGTGACGGTCGTGACCCACCCCAAGAGCGAGCACGCCTACGAGAAGATCTGGAGCGACTCGGTCGCCGACCTCGCCGAAGAGCACGGCGTCCCCGTGATCATCCGCAACCGCCCCGACGACGAGGAGCTCTTCGAGCTGCTCAAGGCGGCCGACCCGGACATCATCGTCGCCAACAACTGGCGTACGTGGATTCCCCCGCGCATCTTCGACCTCCCCCGCCACGGCACGCTGAACGTCCACGACTCGCTGCTGCCGAAGTACGCCGGCTTCTCCCCGCTGATCTGGGCCCTGATCAACGGCGAGAGCGAAGTGGGCGTCACCGCGCACATGATGGACGACACACTCGACGCCGGTGACATCGTGGTCCAGCGCGCCGTGCCGGTCGGCCCCAAGGACACGACCACGGATCTGTTCCACAAGACCGTCGACCTCATCGCCCCGGTCACCACCGAGGCGCTCGGCCGCATAGCGTCCGGTCAGACCGAGTTCACCAAGCAGGACCGTTCCCAGGCGAGCTTCTTCCACAAGCGCGCCGAGGAGGACATCCGGATCGACTGGACCTGGCCCGCCGAGGACCTGGAGCGCCTGGTCCGGGCCCAGTGCGCGCCGTACCCGAGCGCGTTCACGTACCACAAGGGCAAGCGCCTGGAGGTGGTGACCGCGGTGGTGTCCGAGGGCCGCTACGGCGGCACCCCCGGCCGCATCTTCTACCGCGAGGGCGAGGGCGTGGTGATCGTCGCCGGGGCCGACGCGCGCACCGGCCGCAACCACGGCCTTGCCATCACCCGCGTGCGCACCGAGGCCGGCGAGGAGTTGCCCGCCACCGACTACTTCCGCTCCATGGGCGGCTACCTCACCAGCCGCGCCTGACCGCGGTCGCTTCGGCGGCTTCGCCCTTGGCACCGACATCGCCGCCGCGTGGACGTTCCGGTCCATGCGGCGGCGATCGCCGCGTGACGGCGCGCGTCGTGACGGCGATCGCTTCTCGCAGGCGCCCGCTTCATCGCGACGATCACTTCTACGATGGCTCGGGTCCGCAGGAAGGAGCCTTCAATGCCCGCCGATCCCAGCCTCCTTGGGGTCTTCGCCCACCCCGACGACGAGTCCCTGGCGGCCGGCGGCGTGCTCGCCCGGCACGCGGCGTCCGGCGCGCGCACCGCGGTCGTCACGGCGACCTGGACCGAGGGCACGCACCGCGCCCCGGAGCTGGCCGAGGCGCTGCGCATCCTCGGCGCGGGCACGCCACGACTGCTCGGCTACGCCGACGCCCGCGTCCCGGAGTCGGCCCCCGGCCAGAAGCGCTGGTGCGACGCACCGCTCGACGAGGCGGTGGGGCGACTGGTGGCGCACATCCGGGAGTTCCACCCGGACATCGTGGTCACACACGACGCATACGGCGGTCTTTCCGGACATCCCGACCATGTACAGACCCACCGGGTGACGGTGCTCGCCGTCCGGGCCGCCGGTCTCCACGGGCTCCATCCGGAGGCGGGACCCCCGTGGCAGCCGCGCGCCCTCTACCTCGCCACGCACCCGCACTCGGTGGCGGCGGCCCTGCGGGCCACGATCGGCACACGCAAGACCCTGCACTCCGTCCCCGACGACCAGGTGACCGCCGCCGTCGACGTCAGCGCCTGGCTGGAACAGAAGGTCGCCGCAGTCCTCACCCACCGCAGCGAGGTGGAACGGGGAGCCCTGCCGGGCCTGATCGCCGGCCTCTCCCCGGAGCAGCAGGGGCAGTTGCTCGCCAAGGAGTGGTACGTCCGCCACGACCTGGCCCCTGTGTCCGTGCCCCCGGCGGCAACCCGGTCGGAGCTCACGGCCTGAGCAGTAGCTCGCGGGTGCGCGCCAGCAGGTCGTACTGGCGGCGCAGGCCGTCGCCCGACAGATTGACGACGAAGGTGCCGGCGCCCGCACGACCGTACGCGTCAAGTCGTTCCGCCAGCGCCTCGGGAGGCCCGCTGACCACCAGCCGGGACGCCTGTTCCTCGGAGAGACCTTTCTCACCGGTCAGCGAACGCAGAAAGCGCACCAGCCGCCGATGCCCCCTGCGGCTCTCCCCGGGATCGGTGCTCAGCGCGGCGAACACCGTGGTGCCGATCTCGGGTGTGCCCCTGCCCGCTTCGGCCGCCATCGCCGTCAGCTTGTCCGCCCTCTCGGCCAGTTGCGCGGGTTCGAGCAGCGAGGCGAGCCATCCGACACCGTGCTCGACGGCTCGCCGCAGCGCCCGGTCGGACATGCCGCCCACCCACACCGGTGGCGCGGGAACGGCGGGATCGAGCGTCATGGCCGGTTCGCCGGGCACGGTCAGCAGAGGCGTCGGGCGACCGGCGAACAGATCGGGCAACGCGCTCAGCACCACATCCGCCCGGCGGCCCCGTCCGGCGAACGGAACCCCGCCGAGCGGCCAGTCCTGTGGATGTACGCCGGCGCCGACCCCGAGGACCACACGGCCGCCGGACAGGTGCTGCAACGACGACAGCTGTTTGGCCGCCCAGGCCTGCTGGCGCAGCGCCAGCAGCATGACCCCGAAGCCGATCCGTACGCGCTCGGTCACCGCGGCGGCCGCGGTCAGCGCGACCACACTGTCCAGGAACGGGGTACGCGCGCACAGGTGGTCGCCCGCCCACACCGTGTCCAGGCCTACGTCCTCGGCGTGCCGGGCCAACGAGGGGATCTCCCGCAGCCCGCCCTCCTCTCCGCGTTCGACGAAGGTCGGAAGACAGACACCAAGGTTCACCGGCATATCGATCCTTTCCCGAGGGGAGAGCGGCCGAGGACGACCTTGCCCGCTCAACCCGGGTTGAGTTCAACTGGCCCGATGGACGACCTGGCTTCGATACGGCGCGTCGCCGACCACTTCGATCTGCCCGTCTCGACGCTGCACTACTGGGAGCGCCGCGGACTCATCACGCCTCACCGACGCTTCGGCCAGCGCCACTACGACGCCGCCCAGCTCTACCGGATCGCACTGATCCGTCTGTGGCGGACCACCGGGCAGATGTCCCTCAACGAGATCGTCGCGGTCCTCGCCGACCCCGCGGACGCTCCCGGCTGGCGCGGCACCGTCACCGCCCGCATCGCCGCCATCGAGGCCGAGATGGCCGAACTGGACGCCGCGCGCGGCTACTTGCGTGACCTCCTCGCCTGCCCCCACGAGGACGCGCCCGAGGAGTGCGAAGGCTTCCGCGCCGGAGTCGCCCTTCCGGGGCCGGTGTCCGACTGAGGGCGGGCGAGGGCGAGCGAGGGGCGTTCAGAGCGTGGCCAGATCGAGTCCGGCGTCGACGAGCACGGCCACGGCGACGCCTCGGCCGGTCCGGGCGAGGCCGTGGAGGAGATGACGGCAGTCGATGAGCTCGGATCCCTCCTCCCTCGATCGCTCCTCCGCGATCGCGATGGCCTTACGGGAGTAGGGCGTCCACGCGATCCGCTCGGCGGCCCGGGAGGCACCCGTGCTCAGCCGGGCCCCGACCTTTCGGTGGACGTCGTCGGGCGACACCCCGGATTTCCGCAGGAGTTCGGTGGCCGTGTTGTCCTCCGCGGTGAGACCCCACAGGAGGTGCTCGGTTCCGATGTAGTTGTTGCGGTGGTGGACCGCCGCCTGCTTCACGTGAGCCATCGCCTGGCGGAGCCCCTCGGTCATCGCGTCGGGGCTGTAGCGCTTGTGGGGTGCGTGGAAGCGTTGCTGCACGGCCTGGCGCGTCACGCCCAGGGCCGTTCCGATGTCCGTCCAGGAGTGGCCGTGCATGCGGCAGTGCTCGACGTAGTCCTCGACCAATTCGTCGGCGAGCACCTGCAGTTGGCCCGCGACTCCCGAGGCCGTCGCCAACAGCGCCAGCCAGTCCGGCTGTTCCTGCCCCGGCGCGCGGTGGGCGGTGTCGCAGGTGCGGTCGACTTCCGCGATGAGGTCGTCCAGGTCTGGAAGAGTCATGACGCAAGTACGCCTTGACACTTATGAACTGTCAAGGCGTACTTGCGTCATGGGCAGTTGGGGTCAGTGCGCGGCGGCGGCTAGCCCACCCATCCCCGCAGCAGCTTCTCCCGCTCCGACGCCCGGGGCGATCCGCCCTCCCAGGAGCGGCCCCACTCCGACATGGCCGCCAGCGTCGTGGACATCGTCGCGGCACCCTCCGTGAGGCGGGCCAGCAGGGCGCGGGAGAGGTCGACCTCGGCCTGGGGGTAGCCGACAGCCGCGGCGACGTAGGCCGCCAACTCGCGGTCGCCGCCGGAGGATTCGACGTGCACCGTCATCATCGCCGGGGACGCCTCCGCCAGGCCGTGACTCATCGGCATGGCCAGTTCCTTCACCGTGCCGAGCGCCACGTTCTTGACCGCGCCGACCCGCCGCATCAGGGATTTCACGGGGACGTCCGTCACCGTGAGGCCCCGCACGTCCTCCCACAGGAAGAGGTCGGACTGCTTGTCGCCCAGGCCCACCACACCCTCGGGGGTCAGCCGCACCCCGGGAGCCAGACCGGACGGCTTCGCGCCCACGTACACGTCGCCCCCGGCGATCCAGAACAGGCCCACCATGGCCATGGGTTGCTCACTTCTCCCGACGACGGCACGGCCGCCGTTGTCGCACATCGAATGGTCCGGCATTGATCGGTCGGACGCAGCCTACCGTCTCGTTGTATTACACAATCACAGCCGGTACGAGGACACGGCGCCGGCGCCACCAAAGGCGCGCTCCACGTCTCGACGGCCCGCCCCGGCCTTCCCGGCTTTTAAGGTTCCCCCGGGAAACTCCGGCGATTTCGACCAAGAGTTTCACTCAAACCTTCAACGATAGCGTTGAAGGCATGGCTACTGACATCAAGAGCACCGCTCGTTCCGTCGAGGCCGCCACCGTCCTGGACCTCCTCCCCGCCCGGCCCCGACTGCTCGCCCTGGGCGAGCCCACGCACGGCGAGGACACCCTGCTCGAACTGCGCAACGACCTCTTCCGGGAACTCGCCGAACAGGAGGGCTACCGGACCATCACGATCGAGAGCGACTGCCTGGCGGGCCTGGTCGTGGACGCGTACGTCACCTCGGGCACCGGCACCCTCGACGAGGCCATGGAGCGCGGCTTCAGTCATGGGCTCGGCGCCTCCGCGGCCAACCGTGAACTCGTGCGCTGGATGCGGGCCTTCAACGAGGACCGACCCGCGTCCGAGCAGCTCCGCTTCGCCGGCTTCGACGGCCCGCTGGAGATCACCGGGGCCGCGAGTCCGCGCCGGGCCCTCACCGCGCTCCACTCCTACCTCGCGGCCCACGGCGACGCGGACCTGCTCCCCTGCACCGCCGAGACACTCGACCGCCTGCTCGGCGCCGACGCCCCGTGGACCGAGCCCGCCGCGATGCGGGCCCCGGCCCGATCCGTGGGACAGACGGCCCAAGCGGGTCAACTGCGTCTGATCGCGGACGACTTGGTGGCGCTGCTCACCGCGCAGACGCCCCACCTGATCGAGAAGACCTCCCGCGGCGACTGGGACCGGGCGCGCCTGTACGGGCGTACCGCCACCGGACTGCTGCGCTACCACCACTGGATGGCCGACATGTCGCCGAGCCGCATGGCACGGCTGATGGGACTGCGGGACCAGATGATGGCCGACAACCTCCTCGCCCTCGCCGAACGCGGTCCCGCCTTCGTCCACGCGCACAACGCCCATCTCCAGCGGGACAAGAGCTCGATGCGCATGGGGGACATGCCACTGCTGGAGTGGTGGAGCGCCGGCGCGATCGCGCGCGCCCACCTGGGCGAGCGGTACGCCTTCGTGGCCACGGCCCTCGGCACGATCCGCCACCACGGGGTGGACACCCCGCCACCGGACACGATCGAAGGACTTCTGTACGCGCTCCCGGAGGACCGCCGCGTTGTCGACCCCCGGCAGCTGGCCGCCTCCTTCGGGAACACGCCGCCCGCCCCCCGCGTCTCCCCGTACCACGGCTACGCCCCGCTCGACCCGGCGCATCTGTCCGCGTACGAGGGGCTCGTGTTCGTCAAGGACGCTCGCGAGGTTCCACCGCGGGAGGAGCCTCCTCGGCGGGGAACAGAATCGGGCTGATCAGGTGCCGGGTGCGTTCCGGGGCGGGTGCCTGCGCGAGCCGAGGTGCGAGCACGGCGCGCATCTCCTCGATCATCGCGGCGAGTTCGTCGGGGCTGAGCCAGATCGCGTGCTGGCGATAGCCCACCAGGTCGGCCGTCGGGTCGGCCTCACCCCGGTCCAGGTAGGCGTTGAACTCGGCGAGCAGCGTGGCCATGGCCACGGCGAACACGCGCCGGTGCTCCTCCCGTGACACGCCCGCGGCCGCCTCGGCGTCGACGACGGCACGCTCACGCCGCAGTCGGTAGCTGCGCTCGACGGCTCCCCGCACCCGCCGCTCACCCTCCACCTCCAGAAGGCCGCCGTCGGCCAGCAGGCCCACCTGCCGGTAGACGGTGGCCTTCGACACGTCGGCCAGCAGGGCGCACAACTGCGCGGTGGTGAGGGTGCGCCCGCCGGACAGGGCGTGCACGATGCGCAGCCGTACCGGATGCAACAGGAGGTCGACCGTATCCATGGGCCCACATTCTCACCTCTGCTACTGTTCGCAAAGTTGAGAACAGTGAGTCGAGCGGTCGCCGAAGGCCGCTCACGCGCACCGAAGGAGTGGGTCATGGCGGTCGAGGTGCCTCCGTTGGGTAACCGGTACGACGTCGCCGGGCGGCGGCTGATGCTGTACCGCTCGGGCACCGGAGGGCCAACTGTCGTGTTCCTCCCGGGAGTCGGTCTGATGAGCCTGGACTACCTGAACATCCACGACCGCGTGGCGGAGCGCACCACCAGCGTCCTGTACGACCGCGCAGGCAACGGCTGGAGCGACCCGGCCGTATTGCCCCGCACGGCCGCCGAGGTCACGGACGAACTGCGCGACCTCCTCGCCACTGCCGCCGTTCCTGGTCCGTATCTGCTGGTCGGCCACTCCTTGGGCGGGGCGTACGCGCTCCACTGGGCGCGCCGCTTCCCCGGCGACGTCGCGGGGCTCCTCCTGCTCGACCCCTTCCACGAGGACCTGTCCGTGCGAACGCCCCCGCACGTGCGCGACAGGCTCGACCGGATGCTGGACGAGATGCGGCGTCAGGAGGTGACCGAGCCGACGGCGGAACAGTTCCAGCAGTCCCGGGAGCAGTTGACGCGCCACTTCGCCGCGTGGCCCGATGCGGTGCGCGGGCCGCTCGTCGAACGTCACCTCGCCACCTGGCGGGCCGCATCGCAGGAGAACCAGAACCTCTACGACAAGGTGGCGGAGGAGTTCCGCAGGGCGCCGGACACTCCGGACGTACCACTGATCGTGCTCTCCGCCATGGGGTACGACGCCACTCAGGCTCAACTGTGGCCCGAGGACGACCTGCGCCGGATCCAAGAGGCCAAGCGCACCCTCCACCGGGAGCTGGCCGGGCAGTCCGCGCTCGGCGAGCACAGGATCCTCGACGAGGCCGGGCACGGCTGGCTCCACGAGGAGTGCCCGGACGCCGTGCTCGACGCGGTCGACGACCTGTTGCACCGCATCCGTCGAGCAAGGAACCGATCCGTGGCGGAACCGATCAGCGGCTGACTGCGGTCTCCCGCTCGACGCGCGCCAGCTTTTCGGGGTTGCGTACGGCGTAGAGCCCGGTGACGCGGCCGTCCTCGACGCGCAGCGCGATGACGGTGTCGATCACGCCGTCCCGCCTGACGACGAGGCCCGGTTCGCCGTTGAGCAGGGTCGGCTGGAGGGACATCGCGGTGGAGATCCTGGCCAGCACGCGGGCCACCGGGTCGGCCCCGACGACCGGCGCCAACGCGGCCCGCACGACTCCGCCGCCGTCGGTCAGCAGGACGACGTCCGGTGCGAGGACATCGAGGAGTCGCTGCAACTCGCCGGTTTCGACGGCCCGTTGGAACGCCTCGACCGTGCGGCGGGCCTCGGTGGCGGACACGACCCCGCGCGGTCGGCGCGCGGCGACATGGGCCCGCGCCCGGTGGGCGATCTGGCGGACCGCGGCCGGACTCTTGTCGACGGCTTCGGCTATCTCGCCGTACTCCAGGTCGAAGACCTCGCGCAGCACGAAGACGGCCCGTTCGGTGGGCGCGAGCGTTTCGAGGACCATCAGCATCGCCATCGAGACGCTGTCGGCCAGCTCGACGTCGTCGGCGACGTCCGGCGCGGTCAACAGCGGTTCGGGGAGCCAGGGGCCCACGTAGGACTCCTTGCGGCGGCCGAGCGTGCGCAGCTGGGTCAGCGCCTGGCGCGTGGTGATCCGTACCAGGTAGGCGCGCTGATCGCGCACAGCCCCCTGATCGACGCCCATCCATCGCAACCAGGTCTCCTGCAGGACGTCCTCGGCGTCGGCGGCCGAGCCGAGCATCTCGTAGGCGACGGTGAACAGCAGGTTGCGGTGGGCGACGAACGCCTCGGTGACGCCGTCCGAGCGGCGGTCATCAGTGGATGGTTCAAGCGTGCTCCCCGTCGGGTCACTCATGGTCGGCTCCTGCCCGTTCGCTCGCGTCTGTGCCGTACACGAGACGCCGGCCCCCACCGCTTTGTGACACCCGCGTCCGGTGGCGTACGTCACTTCTCCGCGCCGTCACAGGGGGCGGCCCGTCGGCATCTTGTGTTCGTTCGGCGCGGCGGCGCAGCGAGGCCGCGGCGCATTCGATTCCACGATTCAGCGAGTGAGGACAACGCCATGGAACCCCGCTTCAACCTGTTCGACAGCCCGACCTCCGCGAAGGTCGCCAAGCGCTTCTACAACACGTCGCTGGCCCTCGACGACTCGACGCTGCCCAAGTCCCTTCGTGAGCTTGTGGAGTTGAGGGTCGGGCAGATCAACGGCTGCGGATTCTGCGTCGACATCCACACCAAGGAGGCCGCGGCCGCGGGTGAGACGGCGCTCCGCCTCAACCTGGTCTCCGCCTGGCGGCACACCACCGTGTTCACCGAGGCCGAGCGGGCCGCGCTGGCGCTCGCCGAGGAGGGAACCCGGCTCGGCGACCACGGGGTGTCCGACGAGACGTGGGCTGCGGTGCGCGAGCACTTCGACGACGACGAGGTCGGTGCGCTGGTCTGCCTGGTCGCCCTGATCAACGCGGCCACCCGGATGAACGTGATCGTGCACAACCCGGGCGGTTCGTACGAGCCCGGCATGTTCGCCGCTTCCGCCAACTGATCAGCGGGCCTTACACGGGCCCGGCGTTCGGGGAGGCCGATGCCGAGGTGGATACTGCCTCCCCGAACGCGAACGCAGGCACGGATGAGGAGCACGGCAATGACGGACGACAAGCGCGTAGGGCCGCCCCACTTCGGAAGCGAACGCGACATGCTGCGTGCCTTCCTCGACTACCACCGCGCGACCCTCGCCATGAAGTGCGAGGGACTCACCGACGAGGAACTGCGGCAGCAGTCGATGCCGCCGTCCACGCTGTCGCTGCTCGGCCTGGTGCGGCACATGGCGGAGGTGGAACGCTCCTGGTTCCGCCGCGTGTTCGAAGACAACGAGGCGCCCCTGGTCTGGTCCGACAGGATCGACTTCCAGGCGGCGTACGACGCGAGCAAGTCCACCAGGGCCGAGGCGTTCGCCGCCTGGGAGGCCGAGGTGGAGAACTCCCGCCGCGTCGAACGGGAAGCCGACTCCCTGGACCAGGCCGGGCTCCAGCCGCGATGGGGCGAGGAGGTGTCGCTGCGGATGGCGCTGGTCCACGTACTCCTGGAGTACGGCCGCCACAACGGCCACGCGGACTTCCTGCGCGAGGGGATCGACGGGACGGTGGGTGCCTGAGCGCGGGCGACTCCCCCGGCAGACGAGCGCAGCCCTTACCGTCATGCCTTCGTCACCTGAGACCGAGGCCGAGACCGAGACCGAGGCCGAAACCGAGATCAGGGGCGATGCCCGTCAGTTCGCAGCTCTTGTCCCACAGCCGTGCCGCGACGGACGCGTCGGTCAGGTGGTTCCACAGCTCTTCGCGTCGCGGTTCGCCGCGCAGGCCGAAGACGCGCGGCCCCCACAGCTCCCCTCCCCTCACCGCCGTATCGAGCACCGCCCGGACCGCCGGCCATGCTCCGGCGTGCTTTCCCTGGAGCAGGAGGGCCGCGGGCGCCCCGCGGAGGCGCGCGCCGGGGGTCCGCGTGTGGATCGGCGGTCGCGGTGGAGTGAGGGAGTCCAGCGCGCCGCCGGGATGGACCACCACGCTCGCCACCGTGCTGTCGGCAGCGCGCAGGCGCCGGTCGAGTTCGAGCCCGAAGTACATCTGCGCCAGCTTGGAGCGCCCGTAGGTGCGCTTGGGCCGGTAGTCCCGCCGGGACTGCAGGTCCGCGGGGTCGAGCCGCTCGGTCTTCGCCGCGAAGCTGCCCACGGTCACGACGCGGGCCGCCGGTGCGGCCGACAGCAACGGCATCAGCCGGTGGGTCAGCGCGAAGTGCCCGAGGTGGTTCGTGCCGAACATCAGCTCGTGGCCCTCCGCGGTCTCCTCCCGCGGCGGGTCGTCCAGCGCGACGCCGGCGTTGTGGACCACCACGTCGAGGTGTTCCACGTCCAGCGATTCCGCCGCCGTGCGGAGCGAGGAGAGGTCGGCGAGGTCCAGGCGCACGGCCCGGACCCGCGCGCCGGGCACACGTGAGCGGATCGAGGCACTCGCGGCATCGGCCTTCGCGGGATTCCGGCAGCCCAGCACGACCGCGGCCCCGGTCATGGACAGCTGCTCGGCGACGAAGTACCCGATGCCGGCATTGCCGCCGGTGACCAGGAACACCCGGCCATCGGCACGCGGCAGCCGGTGGACGTCCCAGGGCGCGCTGGAGGAGACGGATGGCATGGCGGCGGTGCTCCCTTGTCGCGATGGCTGCTCTTGGGGAGCAGTCCGACCTCCACCGTCGCAGTGGCCACCGACAGATCGGCAACAGATCACCGACAGCCCTGCCGACCGATCGACGCTCGGCCAACTGCTCAGGCCGTCGATCCGCCTGCGCCTTCCTGTGCGTGCCGTATCGGACGGAGACATGGAGACGGAGACGGACATGGACATGGACATGGACATGGATTCGATCGTGCTGGTGACGGGTGCCACTGGGATGCGGGGCGGTGCCACCGCCCCGCAGCTGCTTGCCGCGAGCCGGCGGGTACGCGCCCTGGTACGGGACGCGACCGACCCGGCGGCCCTCGCGCTCGCACGGGCCGGAGCCGAACTCGCCGTCGGCGACATGACAGACGGTGCGTCCCTGCGGGCGGCGATGCGCGGCGCCCATGGAGAATTCAGCGTTCAGCCCACCGCCGGATACCCCGGCGCTCCCCCCGAGTTCACCGTCTCCGACGAGATCCGCATTGGCAGGAACGTCGCCGACGCGGCAGCGGAGCAAGGCGTCCGTCACGTGGTGTACGCCTCGGTCGGCGGAGCGGAGCGGTCGTCCGGCATCCGCCGCTGGGAGAGCAAGTGGCAGATCGAACGGCACATAGCCGCGCTCCGGCTGCCGTTCACCGTGCTGCGCCCGGTCCGCTTCATGGAGAACCAATCCCACCCCGTCCTCGGGGTCCGCGCCGACGACCCCGACCACCGGGCCGTACGCAACGACGCCGCGTACGTCAGGGCGGCCGTCGAGGCGAGCCTGCGCCGCCTCGACGTGGACGTCATCGACCTGTACTACATGCACCGCCGCGACCCCGCCGTCCCGCTCGCCGAGTCCGTCGGCGCCATGGCCGAGCTGGTGCGGGAAGGCAAGGTCAGGCACCTGGGCCCGCTGCTGCACCCAGGCCAGCGCGATCTGCGCCGTGGTGCCGATCCCGGGCACCCGCAAGCGCAGCCGCCTGTTCGAGAACGCCGCGGCCACCCGGACCATGCTGACCGGCGAGGAACTGGCGCTGCTCGATCCGATCGCCGCCCAGGTGGCGGGCGACCGCCGCCCGGACACGTCGCTCACCACCCCGCCCGGGGAGACCGAAGCACCGGCACCGGCACCGGCGAACAACCCGGTTGCTCCCTGCCGACGCCCCTGACAAGGTCGTCGCCATGCCTACCTTCTCCGCGTACGACGGAACCAAGCTGGCCCACCACGTGCGCGGGCAATCCCCCGGGGCCGAGGGCGTGACTCCCCTGGTGTGCCTGCCCGGTGGGCCCATGCAGGCCTCGGCCTACCTGGGCGACCTCGGCGGCCTCGCCGCGCGGCGGCCCTCGGTCCTGCTCGACCTGCGCGGCACCGGTGACTCCGCGGTGCCCGAGGACCCGTCGACGTACCGCTGCGACCGTCTCGTCGACGACGTGGAGGCCCTGCGCGAGCACCTCGGCGTCGCGTCGATGGACCTGCTCGCCCACTCCGGCGGCACGAACCTCGCGGTGCTGTACGCGGCCCGCCACCCGGAACGCGTACGCAGGCTCGTCCTCGTCGCCCCGAGCACCATGGCCCTCGGCATCCCCGTCCCGGGAGCCGTCCGCCGCGAGACCGCGCTGCTGCGCGAGGGCGAGCCGTGGTTCCCGGAGGCGTTCGCCGCCCTGGAGGAGATCGTGGCCGGGCGGGCGACGGCCGACTCCTGGGCGGCCATGGCCCCCTTCGCGTACGGCCGTTGGGACGCACAGGCGCAGGCTCATCGCGCCGCGGAGGACGGTCAGCGCAACGACGAGGCCGCTGCCGCGTACGGCGCGGAGGGTGCCTACGACCCGGATGTCACCCGCGCCGCGCTCGCCCGGCTCACGACGCCGGTGCTGCTGCTCGCCGGCGAGGTCGACCTCAACTCGCCGCCGCCCGCGGTGGCCGAGCTCGCCGGGCTGTTCCCGAACGCCGAGCTGGTCGTGCAGCCCGGCGCGGCGCACTTCCCCTGGCTCTACGATCCGGAGTGGTTCACCGACGCCGTCTCGGCGTTCCTGACCGGCTGACGGGGCCCCGGCCAGGAACGCCGCGGGATTCACCAGATCCGTACGCGCTCCGCGCGGTCCAGCCAGAGACCGTCACCCTCCGCCGTGCCGAACGCCTCGTGGAACTCGTCGAGGTTGCGGACGATGTTGGCGCGGAACTCCGGCGGCGAGTGCGGGTCGATCGTGAGGTACTGCTGTTCCTGCTCCTTGCGGCGCTTGGTGCGCCAGCAGTACGCCCAGTTCATGAAGAGCCGCTGCGAGCCGGTCGTGCCGTCCTCGCTCACCGGCAGCGGCGCGCCGTCGAGCGCGATGAGGTAGGCGGTGTGCCCGATGGTCAGCCCGCCGAGGTCACCGATGTTCTCGCCGACCGTGAGCGAGCCGTTGACGAACTCGCCGGGGAGGTTGCGGGGCGAGAAGCCGTCGTACTGCTTGATCAGGGCCTTCGACTTGGCCTCGAACGCGGACTTGTCGTCGGCGGTCCACCAGTCGTTGAGGTTGCCCGCGCCGTCGTACTGAGCGCCCTGGTCGTCGAAGCCGTGGCCGATCTCGTGGCCGATGACGGCGCCGATGCCGCCGTAGTTCTCCGCCGGGTCGGCGTCGGGCGAGAAGAACGGCTTCTGCAGGATGCCCGCGGGGAAGCAGATCTCGTTGGTGCCCGGGTTGTAGTAGGCGTTGACGGTCTGCGGCAGCATGAACCACTCGTCGCGGTCGACCGGCGAGCCGATCTTGGCGAGCTCCCGGTCGGTCTCGAACGCGGCCGCCGCGTGCGCGTTGCCGAGCAGGTCGTCGGCGGAGACCTGGAGCGCGGAGTAGTCGCGGAAGGTGTCCGGGTAGCCGATCTTGGGCCGGAACGTGGCGAGCTTCTCGTACGCCCGCTGCTTCGTCTCGTCGGTCATCCAGTCGAGCCGGGCGATCGACTGACGGTAGGCCTCCAGGAGGTTGGCGACGAGATCGTCCATCATCGCCTTCGACGAGGGCGGGAAGTGCCGCGCGACGTACTCCTTGCCGACGGCCTCGCCGATGGAGCCCTCCACGAACGCGACCGCGCGCTTCCAGCGGGCGCGCAGCTCGGGGGTGCCGTTGAGGGTGCGGCCGTAGAACTCGAAGTTGTTCCGCACGAACTCGTCCGAGAGGTACGGCGAACAGGCGCGCAGCACGCGCGTCAGCGTCCAGTCCCGCCACTGCTCGATCGGCACCTCGGCCAGGACCGTGGAGAGGTGGGCGAGGTAGGACGGCTGGCGGACGCAGGTCTCCGCGATCGTGGCGTCCGAGCCGCCGAGCCCGGCCGCGTAGCCACGCCAGTCGAACTCCGGGGCCAGCGCCGTCAGTTCGTCCAGGGTGGTGAGGTTGTAGGTCTTCAGGACGTCACGGGTCTCGGCCCGCTCCCAGTGCCCCGCGGCGAGCTTCGTCTCCAGGTCGAGCACGGTCCGGGCGGCGGCCGCCGGGTCGGTGTGCCGGCCGAGGGTGAGGAGCTCGGTGAGGTATCCGACGTACTTCTCGCGGACCTCGGCGAACTTCTCCTCGCGGTAGTACGACTCGTCCGGCAGGCCGAGACCGCCCTGGAGGACGTTGAAGAGATAGCGGTCGGAGTCGCGGTCGTCCGAGTCGATGTACGAACCGAAGAGCCCGGAGCCGCCGACGCGCTCGAAGCGGCCGAGGAAGGCCGCGAGCTGCTTGGTGTCCCGCAGGCCCGCGACCTCGTCGATCAGGGGCTGGGCGGGGGCGAGCCCGCGCGCGGCGATGGTCTCCTCGTCCATGAAGGCCGCGTACAGGGCAGCGATCTTCCGGGTGTCGTCGGAGCCCTCGCCCGCATCGGCCGAGGCCTCCGAGGCCAGCTCCTGGATGATCGTCTTGACCTGCTGCTCGGCGGTGTCGGCCAGCTGCACGAAGGGGCCCCAGCTGGAGCGGTCCTCGGGGATCTTCTCCGTGTCCAGCCAATGGCCGTTGACATGTCCGAAGAGGTCGTCCTGCGGTCGGATCTCGGGGTTCATGCCCGGGCGGGCGTCATCCAGAATGCTCATCCATGCAGCCTATGCGAGCGATCTGCCCGGTACGACGGGGTATCACGGGACGTCTCCGTTCCGCTCCCCTCGGCGACCGGGCCACGGACGGGTGATGTGCGCGTCAACTCGCGCACAAAACATCCCAATAGGAGCGATAAAGTAGCGCGTCAACCTTCGTACCCCTGTGACACCCAGGAGAACATCCGTGACCGTAGCCATCGCACCGTCCGAGGATGTCACCGGCCCCCAGGACGCGCCCGCCGACGCCGCGGACGCCGACGCGGCGAGCCTGGTGGCCGAGGACGCCCGCGACTTCGGTGCCTACGCCCGCACCGGCGGCTGGGCCTTCGGCCTCAAGGTCGCCCGCAGCGTGCGCCCCGGCGGGCAGAGCGCCGGTGAGACGCCGAAGGTCTCGGCGAAGGAGTTCGCCGAGATGGCGGGCTGCTCGGCCGACCGCGTCATGCGCTACTACAAGGCCTGGGACAAGGCGGCCGACGACGGGATGGTGCCGCACTTCGAGGCGCTCCGGCCCGGTATGGACGTCGAACTCCCGGACGCCGACATCTGGTTGTCGTACTACACCTCCCGCTCCAGCGCGCTCACCCAGCGCGGAGAGGCGATCACCGAGGCCGCCGAGGCCGAGGGCATCCGCCCCACCAAGGCCCTGGAGGTCGCGGAGAACCCCACCGCGCTGCGCGCCGCGATCCTCGCCGACCCCGGCACCGCGGAGGCCGCGCGCAAGGCGCTGATGGACCGCCTGGAGGAGGACCCGGCGCTGCGCACGGAGCTGGTCCGCGACATCGTCCGCGTCGACGACCTGAAGAAGGCCGTGGCCGCCGAGTCGAAGGCGGGCGACCGCGTCGACTACGTCCGCCAGATCGTGGAGAAGGGCCAGGTCAAGACGCCCGCGGGCCAGATGATCGACGCCCCGGCCGAGCTCCGCGAGGAGGCCGAGCGCCATCTGTCCCTCATCGACGAGCTGGAAGGCGGCGAGGAGTCCGGCGAGTGGGCGCGCGAGGCCTACGACACGGTGCGCGACATGGTGGCGCAGACCGTGCAGAGCAACCCCGAGCTGCGGGTGCAGGAGCGGCGCGCGAAGTTCTACAGCAGCCTGCAGAAGGCCACGAAGGTCTTCGAGGAGCTGACGTTCGACGACGTCGAGGACATCGACGACATCTACGAGGACGACATGGTGCGGCGCCTCGAGGACCTGCAACAGGCGATCGGCGCGTGCATCACGACGCTCCGCGCGGCAACCGCGCAGGGCGTGGCGGAGGCGCAGGCCCCGGCGTCGGCTCCCGCTCCGGTTCCCGCGCCGGTTCCCGCTCCGGCTCCTGCTCCGGCTCCGGCTCCTGCTCCTGCTCCTGCTCCGGCTCCTGCTCCTGCTCCTGCTTCGGCTTCGGCTTCGGCTTCGGCTTCGGCTTCGGCTTCGGCTCCCGAGCAGACCCCCGTCGGCGACAACGAGTGGGACGCCTCCTGAGGGCGATCCCCGGATCTCCCCGTACGTCCCGAGGTTGATCACGACCTTCGGCGTAGCACTCGAGTCGTACGCGATGACCCCTATCGGGAGGGATTCGCCGCCCCCCGCCCGGCTCGTAGCTTCTTGATCACGTCACTTCCATGACCGATCGAGAGGCCTCGGATCCATGTACGTCAAGGCATTCGCCCCGGAGTACCAGGGCGAGCTGGGCTCGGAGTTGACAGTGAACTCCTCCTACGAGGAGGTGCGCGCGACCGCCGGCCGCGCGCTCTCCCGGGCAGGCGGCGCGGCCGAGCGGGCCCGCGCCGCCCTCGCCCTCGCCGAGGCGTGCAGACGGCTCGGCCGGGTCGAGGACGCGGGTGCCGCCTGGCGGCAGAGCTACCGCAGCGCCCGTACCGCGCAGGACGCCGGGGCGATGGCCTGGGCACTGTGGAGCGGCGGCACCCTGGCCCGCCAGTGCGGGGCGCTGCCGCTCGCCCGGCGGTTGCTCGCCCACTCCGTCGACCTCGCCGCGGGCAGCGGCGACCGGCTCGCGCACGGCTACGCGCTCGCGGGCCTCGCCGAAACGGGCCGCATCCAGGGCGACTACGCCGCTGTCGCCGCGCTCCACGAGGAACTCCTGGAGCAGGGGCGCAAGCACGGCGAGGCACGGCACATGGTGTGGGCGATGACCGGCATAGCCCAGATGCACCGCAACCGCGGCGATCATGCCAAGGCCCTGGAGCTGTTTGAGGAGTCGGTGCGCATCGCCACGGACGCGGACGACGCGCGAGGGCGCGCCTGGTCGCTGCGGGGCGTGGCCGACGTGCTGTCCCTGCGGGGCGAACCCGACCGGGCGCTCGCGCTGCTCTCCGAGGCGGAGGACGTCTGCCGGGCGATGGACCTCGCCAGTGCGCTCGCCTACAACCACAAGATGCGCGGCAATGTCCTGTACCGCGCGGGGCGTTACGCGGCGGCCCGCGAGACGTACGCCGTCGCCCTGGAGGAGTTCACCGCGATGAGCGAGCCGCGCGGCACCGCGCTGTCCCGGCTCGGCCTCGCCAAGTGCCGGGCGCGGCTAGGACGCGACCGCGAGGCGACGCTCGCCGAACTGGCCGTGCTGGAGGCCGACTTCGACCGCATGGGGCTGCGACACGCGCGCGACATGGTCGTGGCCTTCCGCGCGGAGACGGCCGGCACGGCCAGGACAGCGGACGCCGTGGCGCCCTCCCTCAGTCCGTGAGCGTGATGCGGATCCCGACCGTGCCCTTCAGGCCGCGGCGCAGCCTGCTGCCGAGCAGCGTGAAGAAGCCGACCACCCGGTACTTGCGCAGGATGAGGCTGCGGTAGCGCGCGGTGACCTCGGGCGTGCAGAGCTCGGCGGTGGCGGGCACCTGCTCGCCCGTCGGCCTGCCGCGCAGGTCGCACGGTCCGACCAGGACGTCCGCGCGCCTACGGATCCGCTTCACCTTCCACGAGTCGCCGGCCGTCCAGATCCCGAGCGCGTCGCCGTCCCGGACGACCCAGACGGGGCTCGGCACCGGGGTGCCGTCCTTCCTGTAGCTGCTGACCAGCAGGTATTTTCCGTCGCTGAGCCGCGTCAGCAGGGTGTCGTCCATGCGGGGAGTCTAGGGCGCGGCAGAGGCACCTCCGGAGGGACCTCCCCGTAACCCCTAATATTGGTTACATGGCATCGCCCAGGTCCTCCTCCCACTCCCCCGGCATTCGGATGCGCTCCTACAGCGGGTCCACCTACCGGTTCGATCCCGGCGCGCTCTGCCTGGAACTGCTCACGACCGGCGGCCCCGGCGAGTTCCGGCGGCACGAGGTGCTGCACGCGCCCGCCGACCTGGCCGCCTGGGCCGAGCGGTCCCGGCTGACACCGACGCCGTCCCTGCGGGTGTCGCAGGCCGAGGTCGCCGACGCCCGGCGGCTGCGTGACGCGCTGTTCCGCGCGACGACCGCCCGCGCCCTGGACGAGCCCGCCGACCCGACCGACATCGCCACGGTCAATGCCGCGGCCGCCCGCCTTCCGTTGATTCCCGCCATCGGGCCGGACGGCGGGCGGGCCTGGGCCGACGGCGCGGACGGGACCGGGCTGCTCGCCACGGTCGCGCGCGACGCCGTCGACCTGTTGACCGGCCCGTTCGCGCACCGCATCCGCATGTGCGAGGCCGGCGACTGCTTCCTGATCTACGTCGACACCTCACGCCCCGGCCGTCGCCGCTGGTGCTCGATGGAACACTGCGGCAACCGCCACAAGGTACGGACGCTGCGGGCGCGCCGCTCCGAGGACGACTGATCGCCTGCGATCGGCACGGATTCGCATGGCAGGACCGCGGATCACGGGGTACCCATGAAGGACAAGGTCCGTCTCCCATCGGAATCAGGTGATCGTCGTGCCCAGGGCACAGATCAAGGATGAGAAGACCTACCAGGCGCTGCGCCGCGAGGGCGCCGGCAAGGAGAAGGCGGCGCGCATCGCCAACGACTCCGGCGGCTCCCGCTCGGCCACCGGCCGCAAGGGCGGCAAGGCGGGCGCGTACGAGGACCGCTCCAAGGACGACCTCTACAGCGAGGCCAAGAAGGTCGGCATCGAGGGCCGCTCGAAGATGAGCAAATCCCAGCTGATCGACGCGCTGCGCCACCGCTGATCGACGCGCTGCGCCACCGCTGCGGGACAGCGCGTGCCACCACTGAGAGGCAGCCAGTTCGGGGAGCGCCGGAGGCGTTAAACCTGCGGCGCCCGCCAGGGGAGTTGACAAGATCACAGCGTAGATCGTTTACGGGCCGGGCATCTTGGCAGTGAAGTTGATCAATGAACATGCCAAGCAAGCGCGCGCGGGCCGGGGGGTTCTCGTGCGCACCTCACGAGGAGCGCCTCCATGCCTCAGGACGTACGGTTCGACATCCCCTTCGACACACCCGTCAGCGAGCATCTCGACTACGCCAGGGGACATCATCTGCGCTGGGTGCGGGAGATGGGACTGGTGCGCAGCGAGGGCGGGCTCGAGGAGTACCAGAGCTGGGACCTGCCGCAGGCGGCGATACGTACGTATCCGCACGCCTCGGCACAGGACATGGTGGTCCTGATGAACTGGTTCTCGCTGGCCTTCCTCTTCGACGACCAGTTCGACGCGGCGCGACCCGACCGCGCGGACCGCGTGGCCGAGGTCTCCCGCGAACTGGTCGCCACTCCCCTGCGCCCGGTCGGCAGCACGCCCCGCGTCGTGTGCCCCGTCACGGTGGCGTGGGCGCAGGTGTGGGAGCAGCTGGCCGACGGGATGTCACCGGCCTGGCGCACGCGGTTCGCCGCGTCCTGGGGCCGGTTCCTGGTCGCGCACTCCGAGGAGGTCGACCTGGCGGCCCGCGGCGAACGGCTCGGGCTGGACGCGTACACGGCGTTCCGGCGGCGCACCGTCGGCATCCACCACAGCATCGACGCGGGTGAGCGCAGCCGCCGCTTCGAGGTGCCCGTGCAGGCCCAGGCGCATCCGCTGATGGTGGCGCTGCGCGACGCGGCCGCGGACACCATCGGGTTCATGAACGACATCCACTCCTTCGAGCGCGAGAAGCGGCGCGGCGACGGGCACAACCTCATCACCGTCCTGCACCACGACCGCGGGTACGGCTGGCAGGACGCCGCCGCCGAGGCGATACGGATGACCGAGGAGCGGCTCGGCGACTATCTGCGCCTGGAGTCCCAAGTGGCCGACATGTGTGCGGAGTTGCGGCTCGGCGAGGACGAGCGTGCGCGCGTCGGGATGGGAGTGGAGGCCATCCGGCACTGGATCAAAGGCAACTACGAGTGGGCCCTGGTCACCGGCCGCTACGCCGCGGTCAAGGACGGTCCGGCCGCGGTCGCCGAGGCACAGGGGCGCGGCTCGCTCGACGATCTGCTGACCGTCTGAGGCGTCTTCGGCAGGCGGCCGCCAACGCCGCGTCGGCCGGACCGCGGGTGAGCGGTCCGGCCGACGGGTCGTGCCATCCGTCCGTTCGACGGATCTTTTCCACCGTCCGGTCGACGGAGTCTCAGGCCGCCTGGGGCGTGAACTGGACCGGCAGGCGGTCGAGTCGGGTCTCCCAGGTGGAGGCGGTGGAGCTGAGCTCGTCCGGCGCGACGGCGAGGCGCAGCCCGTGCAGACGGTGCAGCAGCACGTCGACGGCGGTCTCGATGATGGCCTGGCCGATGCCCTGCCCCGGGCACTCGTGCGCGCCGCCGCTGAACGCGAGGTGCGCCTTGTTGCCGTGCAGGTCCGCCGTGGCGTCGGGGCGGACCTCCGGGTCCACGTTGCCCGCGGCGAGGCCGAGCACGAGCAGGTCACCGGCCTTCACCTGCTGGCCGCCGAGCTCCAGGTCGGCCGTGGCGAAGCGGCCGGGACACACCGCGAGGGGCGGGGTGTTCCACATGACCTCCTCCACCACCGCCGAGACGTTCAGCTGCCCGCTGACCAGGCCGGTCATATGGGAGGGGTGCGTGAGCACCAGCTGGAGCACACGGGCCAGCAGGTTGCTGGTGGTGGTGTGGGCGGTGATCAGGACCAGGCGCAGATGGCTGAGGATCTCGTCGTCGTCCAGATCGGCGTGGTGCTGCAGCAGGCCGGTCGTGAAGTCCGAACCCGGCTCGTCGCGTTTGCGCTCCGCCAGCTCGCCGAGGATCTTCATGATGCGGTCGTTGTGCGCGACCGCCTCCTCGCCGCCCTTGATCACCTGGGCGCAGGACAGGGCCAGTTGGCGTCCTTCGCCCTCGGCGAGGCCGAAGAGCCGGGTGAGGACGAGCATCGGCAGGTGCTCGGCGTACTGGCCCACCAGGTCGGCGCCGCCCGCCTCGGCGAACGCGTCGATCTGCTTGTTCGCGAAGTGCATGATGTGCCGTCTGATGCCACGGCCCGCCGCGGCCTGCAGATTGTCGGTGACCGCCGCGCGCAGCCGCCGGTGCGGCTCGCCGTCCTGGGACACGCAGTCGGGGCGCCAGGCCAGCATCGGGACGAGCGGGGACGACTCCTCGATCCGCCCTTCCTTCCAGTCCCGCCAGATGCGCGAGTCGCGGGCGAACTGGCGGGGGTTCTCCAGGACGCGCCGGTTCTCCCGGTAGCCGAGGACCAGCCAGGCCGGCACGTCGCCTTCCAGTAAGACGGGCGCCACCGGGCCGTGCTTCTCGCGCAGACGCGCGTAGATTCCGTGGGCGTCGCTCGACGCCTCGGCGCCGTACAGCCGGGTCGGCGTGTCCGAGGCACCGTGCTGGACCGGGCATCCGCCCGCGGCTTCGAGGGCGTCGCCGTGGGGGCCGGGCGGGGTCGGGGCGTTCATCGGGACTCCAGGACGGCGCGGGACTCCACGACGGCGGTGGAGCGTTCCTTGAGGTGGCGGATCAGGGCGATGAGCACATCGCGGCTCGATGCCTTGTCACGGGCGTCGCACGCGACGATCGGGGTGCTCTGCGGGATGTCCAGGGCCTCGCGTATCTCCTCGACCGGGTGCTCCTTGGAGTCGGGGAAGACGTTCAGGGCGATGACGAAGGGGACGTTCTGCCGCTCCATCTCCTCGATGGCACGGAAGCTGGAGGCCAGGCGGCGGGTGTCGACGAGGACGACCGCGCCGAGGGCGCCCTTGAACAGGCCGTTCCACAGGAACCAGAAGCGTTCCTGTCCGGGGGTGCCGAACAGATAGAGGACCAGCTGCTCGTTCAGCCCGATCCGGCCGAAGTCCAGGCTGACCGTGGTCTCCTGCTTGTCCGCGACCCCGATCAGGTGGTCGACGTCGATGCTGGCCTGGGTCAGCGTCTCCTCGGTGGTGAGCGGTTTGATGTCGCTCACCGAGCGGACCATGGTCGTCTTTCCGGTGCCGAAGCCTCCGGCGATCATCACTTTGACCGAGCGGCTTTCGGCGGCCAGTGCGCCGGTCGACGACTGGTCGGTTCGGTCAAAGCCTTTGAAGTCCACTGAGAACCTCCTCAAGGAGCTCGAGGTCCGGCCCTTGGCCGGAGGGGGAAGAAGCCGGGATGGGGTCACGGGCCTCCACCCGGCCCGCTTCCAGCAGGTCGGTCACCAGCACCGCGAGAATGTTGAACGGCAGTCCGAGATGGGCGCCGAGCTCGGCCACCGACAGCGGGTCGCGGCACCGGCGCACGATCTCCTCGTGCTCGTGCTGCATGCCCGGGACGGGCGCCGTGCGGGAGGCGCAGGTGATGACGAGCGTCGCCACGTCGAGCCCGGCGGCAGGCCCGCCCGGTCCGCTGCGCCCGCCCGTGAGGACGTAGTAGCGCTCGAGACCGGACGGGTCCGTGGGCCGGTGGGGGCCACTCATCCAGGCTGCTCCTCCCGGCGCGGAGTGGTGCCGAGCAGCTCACCCATCCGCCGGGCCAGGTCTCTCATCTGGTGGCCGAGCAGCCCCTGGTCGAGCCCTTCCTTGGCGAGGACGCCGAGATACGTCTCCACACCCGCCCGCACCACGAAGAGGTGCCCGCCGTCGACCTCGATCATCGCGAGACGCAACTGCCCGCCGTACTTGGGGAATTGCGCGGCGACGGGCTGGGCGAGCGCCTGCAGCCCGGCGACCACGGCGGCGAACCGGTCCACGTCGTCGGGGTCGTCGGCGCCGTACGACGTGATGGCCTTGCCGTCGCTGGACGCCACGAGGGCGAAGCGGATCTCCTGGATGGACTCGGTCAGGTCACGGAGCGCCCAGCTCACGTCGGTCTCGTGCTGCGTCATCGCTGGTCGCTCTCTTCGGTCCGGGGCTCATCGGTCTCTCTTCCGGCGGTGGCGAAGGCCGCCAGGCCGGTGAAGGACGTGTCCGGCGGCACGACGGACGGGGCCGGGGCCGCCGCCGGAGTACCGGCCGTGTCCTGTGCGTCGGCGCGCGGCTTGCTCCTGCGCCGCTTCGGCAGGCCACCGGGGGTGGTGTCCGCCTCGGGCACGGCGACGGCCTCGGGGGCCGGTGCCTCGGCGGGAAGCGGCATCGCGTCCGTCTCGGCCCGGGGGGCGGGGACCGAGGGCTGGGCGGGGGCCGCGGTGGCCGGGAGCTGGCTGAAGTACTTGTGCGGGACGACCACGACGACGGAGGTGCCGAGCCAGGGGGAGTCCGCGAAGGTGACCCGGATCCCGTACTTGCGGCCGAGGGTTCCCACGACGCGCAGGCCGAGGTGGGCGTCCTCCGAGAGGCCGCCGAGGCCGGGGCCCGCGGCGACGCCTTCGAGGGAGTCGAGCGCCTGCTGCTTCTTCTCCTCGCTCAGGCCCTTGCCGGCGTCCTGGATCTCGATGCCGACGCCGTTGGGCACCTCCTTGCCCGAGACGATCACGGGCTCGGTGGGCGGCGAGTAGCGCGCCGCGTTGTCCAGGAGGTGGGCGAAGATCAGCGTGAGATGGTCCACCAGGCCGCCGTCCACGCCCAGTTCGGGCAGCTGACGCACCTGTACGCGGTCGAAGTCCTTGATGCGGCCGATTCCGCCGCGGACCACGCTGAGCAGACGCTGCGGCTCCTGCCACTGCCGTCCCGGCCGGTCCGTGCCGCCGAGGACGCCGATGCTGGCGGCGAGACAGTCGGCGGGGCCGATCGCCTGGTCCAGCTCCATCAGGCCCTGCGCGACGACGGGAGAGCGGCCGTGCTCGCCCTGCATCTCGTGCAGTCGGCCGCGGATCTTGCCGGTGAGGACGTGCAGCCGGCTGCCGATGCTGATGACGGCCTGTTCGGCGGAGGTGCTGCGGTTGAACTCCTCCTCGACCGCGATCAGTCCGGCCCGCAGGACCTTGCGGACCTCCTGCCGGAACTCGGGGGACACGTCGGTCTCCTGGGCGAGCGGCGGCAGTACGTCGTCGATGGCCTCGCCGGAGCGCAGGCCCTTGAGGGCGGTGGGCAGGAAGTCGTCGCCGAGGCGGGCGAGCAGTTCCTGCTGACGGTCCACGCGCCACTGCCAGGCCGTGGCGTCCTCGGCCAGGCGGGCTTCCAGGGCGGCGCGCTCGGTGGCGTACTCGTGCTCCATGGAGGCGCGCTCGGTCGCGTACTCGTGCTCCAGGGCGGCGCGCTGAGTCGCGTACTCGTGCTCCAGGGAGGCCACGTGGTGCTGCCACTGCCGCGAGTGGCTGATCTGAGCGGCCTGGACCTGGTCGGCCACGCGGCGCAGTTCGCTCCTGGTGCGCAGCAGGAGCCGTACGCAGAAGGTGGCTGCCGCGGTGGCGCCAAGTCCCGCGAGCACCAGGGATATTCGGGCCTCTTCGGGCCCGCCCACGGCGCCGACGACAGTGCCCGCGCCTAAGCCGAGCGGCAACAGCCACCAGGCGTGCCAGGCCCGTGGCTCTCGGGCCGCCGCCGGTGGCGGAGTGGCAAGTTCCATCTGCATCCTCAAACCAACGCGAACGAACATGGGGACAACCACTGATTCAAGGCCGCCCGGGGACGGCAGCACAGCAGGGTGCGACGGATCGCAATCACGTCAACACGGCGCGCCACCAGGGAGCTTATAGGGTTCAGGGGGATGTGGATCAAGTCGGTCCGGTACTCAGTACGTGGCAGTAGCTATCTTTCGCGTCAAGATCATCCACTGCTTCGGCGGGCACCCGCTCCCGCGGGTAACCTTCATGATCGGTGGCGGAGCGGTGCCGCCGGAGAGGTTGCCGATGAGCCGTCAGGACGCGGAAGAGGAAACGGGGGCGGGGTCCGGGAGGCTGCGCCCGGTCGACCTCGCGCGTACGGCCGGTGTGTCGACCCAGCAGATCCGCAACTACGCCGACGCCGGGATCCTGCCGCCCGCCCCGCGCTCCCCCGCCGGGTACCGCATGTTCGATGCGGGGCACCGGCAGGCCCTGATCACCTACCGGGCCCTGGTCCGCGGCCACGGTCCCGCCGCGGCCCAGGAGGTCATGCGGGCCCTGCACGCGGGCGATACGCCGCGGGCGCTCGCTCTGGTCGACGCCGGGCACGCCGCCCTCCACGAGCAGCGGAACTCCTTGCGGACGACGGGCGAAGCACTGGAGGCCCTCGCGGAGGAAGGGGACGGCTCCCCCGCCCCGCCGCGCTCACGGCTGCGCATCGGAGAGGTGGCCGCCCATCTGGGCGTGCGCGCCTCGGCACTGCGGGTCTGGGAGACGGCCGGGCTCCTGACACCGTCGCGCGATCCGGTCACGCACTACCGCTCCTACCTCCCCGCCGACGTCCGTGACGCACGCGTCGTCCACATGCTCCGCCAGAGCCACTACCTCCTGCCGCAGATCCGTCCGGTCCTCGACGACCTGCGCCGCAGCGGTGGTGTCGGAGCGCTGCGTTCGGCCCTTGAACAGCGCCGGGCAGCCCTTGACCAGCGGGCGCGAGCCATGCTGGAGGGCGCGGCCCATCTGCACGGCTACCTCACTGACACGTCATCGGCGCCGGAGTGCCCGTCATCGGGCAGGTCGGCCTCGCGCGGGCCGTACAGCGCGGACGGCGCCCCCGAGGCCAGCGCCCAGTAGCGGTCGCCGTAGGACCAGTGCCACCACTCCGTGGGGTAGTTGACCAGGCCCGCGCCCGTCAGCGCGGCGCCGAGGATCTTGCGATGCCCACGCGCCCGTGCGGTGATGTTCTCCGCGTCGGTGTAGCAGGCGCCCTCGCTCTCCTCCGGATCGGCGTTCATCCGGGTGCCCAGGTCCAGTTCACGCCCCTCTCCGTCGGCGAGCGTCAGGTCGACGGCCGCGCCCGCGCTGTGCGGGGCGATGTCGGGCGGGGAGACGTAGCGGCTGGCCGCCGCGTGGATGTCGGCCGGGGGCCGGCGCGGGTGCAGGGCGCGCAGCTGCTCCTCGTACTCCTCGAAGTAGCGGCGCTGGAGCGCCGGTGGACGGTATCCCTCCACGAACAACAGCCGCAGCCCCGGCGGCAGCAGCTCCTGCGCCCGCAGCAGACGCCGCACGACGCCCTCGCGCAGCAGCGCGAACGCCGTTCCGGATCCGGCCTGTTGACGCCCGTCGACCAACAGCGGACTGCCCTTGCGTACGTCGATGAACCGCTCCCCGCACTCGCGCACGGGGACGGCGGCGACACGCGGGTCCGACATCAGGATGATCTCGCTCATGGGGCGACGGTACGCGGCCGAAGATCACGGCCGGCCGTAATCCGGACGATCCCCGGTGAAGATCCGTGTACGCTCCACGGGCCGTTGACGCGGCCGGTGACGAAAGGAGCAGCAGCATGCGGTCCATGAGCGAGAGCGAGTGGCGGTCGTTCGTCCTCGAGGGGACGCGGACGGGGAAGCTGGCGACGAATCGGGCCGACGGTCGACCGCACGTCACGCCGGTGTGGTTCCTGCTCGACGAGGACGTCCTGGTGTTCACCACCTGGCACGAGTCCCTCAAGTACAAGGCGCTGCGCCGCGCACCGCGCTTCTCCCTCTGCGTGGACGACCAGCAACCGCCTTTCTCGTACGTGATGTTGGAGTGCACCGCCGACTTCACCGACGACCCCGACGTCCTGCGCGACTGGGCGACGCGGATCGGCGGCCGTTACATGGGGTCCGAGCAGGCGGAGGCGTACGGGAAGCGGAACTCCGTACCGGGCGAGTACCTGGTGCGGGCCCGCATCGACCGCGCCATCGCCTTCGGGGGCATCGCCGACTGAGCCCGCTCGGCGAGCGGGCTCAGTCCGTGGTCGGCCACGGGGTCGGCGGCGACGGCGTCCAGGAGCGGGCGCGGCGCCGGGTGGCGTGTCGCCGTGGTGCGGGCGAGCGATTCCCCTGGGGCGGGCAGCGGCCGCCGACCCACCCGCGCGGCCGAACGCGCGCCGTCAACGCCGGGAATCGGCCGGGCGGCGGCCTAGCCTGCGGAAACGGATCTCCCCGCACCTCTGGAGGCGTCCTTTGCCGTCGAGCCGTGTCCTGCGCCGTCTCGCCCTCACCGCCCTGCTCACCGCGTCACTGGTCTCCACGGCACCGTCGCCGCCCGGGGCCCCCTCCCCCGCCCGGGACCAGGCCCGGGACCAGGCCCGGGACCAAGCCAGGGACCAGGCCAGGAACCGGGGGACCAATCTCCTCGTCGTCGGCCTCGACCGCCGCACCGGCATGTCGCAGCGGGACATCCAGCGACTGCACGTCGGTGGCAAGGAGTGCGACTGCACCGACGTGATGATGCTGGTCCACATCGCCCCCGGCGGGCGGCGGCTCAGCGTCGTGTCCATCCCCCGCGACTCGTACGTGCCGTTCGCCGAGCACGGCCACCCCGCACACAGCGGCAAGATCAACGGCGCCTTCGCGGAGGGCGGCGCGGACCTCGCGGTGCGCACGGTCGAACAGGCCACCGGCGTCCGCGTCGACCACTACCTCGAAGCGGACTTCCTCGGCTTCGTCGAGGCCGTGGACCGGCTCGGCGGCGCCGAGGTGTGCACCGACACCCCGCTCAGGGACCTCAACTCCGGCCTGAAACTGGCCCCCGGCACCCACGCCATCAACGGTGCGCGGGCGCTGCGCTACGTGCGGGCCCGCAAGCTCTCGCCGCCCGGCGACCTCGGCCGGGTCCGCCGCCAGCAGCGCCTCCTCCTCGGCATGCTGGGCCGGCTCTCCGAGGCGGGCGCCTTCTCCAGCCCGACGGCCACGGCCCGCACCGCGTACGCGCTCGCGAAGACCCTGCGCACGGACGAGCACACGACCTGGCGCACGCTGTACGACCTGGGCCGGTCCCTCAACGGGCTCGGCCTCGCGCACACCGAGTTCGCGACCGTCCCGATGTCCGACTTCGACCACCGGGTGCCGGACTGGGGATCGACCCTGCTGTGGGACGGGCCGCGCGCGAAGGCGCTGTTCGACGCGGTGCGCGAGGACCGGCCGCTCGTCGCGCACCGCGCGGCGGACGCCGTCCCTGTCGACATGCGGCCGGAGACCGTGCGCGTGCGTGTCGACCACGCCGCGACCGCCGAAGCCCTGCGCGCCAACGGCTTCGACGTGACGGCCGCTACGCGGCCCGGCGGCCGGGCGGCGGGCCCCACCGTCATCACCTACGACCCGGTCCAGGCCCGGTATGTCGACACCCTGGCGGCTGCCCTGCCCGGCGCCGAGCTGCGCGCCGTCGCGGGGCACGGCCCGGTCTTCCACGTCACCGTGGGCGCCGGGAAGCAGCGGGTGCAGGCCGTGACGTACGACCGCAGCAGCGTGGAGGGCGCGCCGGTGTCCGGGGACCGGCTGCGCTGCGGCTGAGAGCCCGGCCGGTCAGCCCCGCGCCGCTTCCAACGCATCGGCCAACTCGCCGTAGACCCGGGCGTGTTGGCGCGCGCTGGGCGGCAGCTCGGGGTTCCAGGGCAGAGTGCGGACGCCCTGCCCCAAAGCGTCGCCCAGCGCGGAGGCGTTGGACCGCACGTCCGTGAGGACGAGGTCCGGCTCCAGCGCCGCCGCCTCCGGCCAGGTCGTCGTGGCCCAGTTGGCGCCCTGCCCCGGCGCGGGGTCCACGAGGCCCACGCCGAGTCCGGCGAGCGCGGCGAGGTCCGGCCAGGCGTACGGCCGCGCCAGATGGACGGAGTCGGGCCCCGCGGGCGAGAGCGCGAGCACGCGGGGCCGTGCGGTAGCGGCGGCCGCCTCGGTCAACCGGCGTTCCGCTGCGGCGAGTTCGTCCTCCGCCGCGGGCTGTTCGGTGGCGCCGAGGCTGCGCGCGAGGGCCGTGAGGCGATCCCTGATCGCCGCGAGGTCATGGCCGCCGCCGACGTCGAGCACCACGAGGGGGAGCTGCTGCTCCAGGTGCTTGGCGGCCTCCGGGTCGATGCCGTAGACCTGCCCGCCGCCGTACGTGAGCGCGACGACCAGGTCGGGCCGCGCGGCGAGGAGGGCGTCCAGGTCGAGTGCCGAACCGGCGCCGAAGTAGGCGAGGCCCTCCAGAGGCAGGCCGCCCGACTTCGCCGGGTCGGGCACGGCCGGGTCGTCGTGCGCGGAGCCGAAGACACCGGCGGGGCGTATGCCGTGGTCGTGCAGTGCCGCGGCGGTCGGCAGGTAGGCGACCACGCGCGACGGCCGGTGTGCGGCCCTCACCAGATGCCCCCGGTCGTCGGTGAACTCCCAGTCCCTGACCGTGTCTTGTGCCATGATCTCCGACTCCTCCTGCCGCCGCGCCACGGCCTGCCCTGCCATGGCCGTCCCGGTGCTACCTGCCCTGGTCCGCACCGGACTACACGAGGGCGCCCGCCCCGGGGCTCCGGGGCGGGCGCACTGTCCGGCCTCAGACCCGCGCCGGCCGCTCCGCCGCCGGGACCTGCGGCTTCTCCGCGATCGGCTCCTTCGTGCCCCGTGCCATCACGCGCCCGCCGAGCATCGCGAGGAGCCCGCCGACCTGCAGCACCGCGAGGACCACCACGCCGGTGCGGAAGCCCTTGGCCCCTCCCCCGCCGAGGCCGTACGCGAGCGACGCCACCGCGGGGCCGACCGTGAACGCCAGGGTGCGCACCGTCGCCCCCACGCCGCCGCCCGTGCCGATCATGTCCGTCGGGGTGGCGGCCAGCATCGCCGTGTTGTTGGGGGCACCGAACACGCCCTGCCCGAAGCCGATGAGCGCGAGCCGCCAGGCCAAGTCCACGAGGCCCGCCTGCCCGTCCAGGGTCAGGGTGGAGAGCAGACCCGTCAGGGTGAGGGCACCGCCGAGCGCGGCGATGCGGTGCGGCGGGTGACGGTCCGTCAGCCGACCGCTGAGCGGCGAGCCGACGGCGACGCCGCCCACGAAGAACATCATGGCGAGGCCCATCATCTCGGCCCCCGCGTGCAGCACGTCCGCGACGAAGAACGGCAGCAGGAAGAGCGAGAGCCCGATGAACGTGCCCGTCAACTGCAGGGAGAGCAGCGGCAGTCCGAACGTGGGTCGTCTGACGAGTGCCACGATCGCCTTCGAGGAGCGCAGCCGCGTCCACAGCACCGCGAGCCCGGCCGCGACGACCGCGAGGACTCCGGCGACGTACGCCGAGCCGTTCTCGACCCGGTCGAAGGCGAGCAGCAGCGCGGTGACCGCCCCGCCGAGCACCAGCACGTCGGCCAGCAGGGTGCGGTCGGGCAGCGGGAGCCCGCCGCGACCGCGCGGCATCATCCGCGCGCCGAGCCACAGAACCACCAGCAGCACCGGGATCTTGACGAGGAACACCGGCCGCCAGCCGTACGCGTCGGCGACGAACCCGCCGAGCGAGGATCCGGCCATCGAGCCGAGCGGCATGATCGTGGCGACGTATCCGAGCGCCCGGCCGCGCAACCGCCCGGGGACGCTCGACGCGACCACCGGGATGTAGATGGCGACGACCATCGCGCCCGTGGCGCCCTGCAGGACCCTGGCGACCAGCAGGACCCAGAAGTTCGGCGCGAGGGCCGCGAGGACGCTGGTCAGACCGACGGCGGTGACCGCGCCCAGGAAGACGAGCCGGATGTCGGCGCGGTCCACCCAGCGCCCCGCGGGGATCGCGAGCGCGGCGGTGGGCAGGGCGTAGGCGAGGATCACCCACTTCGCCGCGCCGCTCCCCACGTCCAGCTCCTGGCCGATGGACGGCAAGGTGACCGCGGACAGGCTCATCTCCAGGGTGACCATCAGCATCGCGAGGGCCATCACGACGACGGGACCCCAGCGCGGGGTGTCGACTGCCTGCTCAGAGCGGTTCGTTGCTGCAGTGTTCGTCATGGGGGCGACGGTACGGAGGGGGCGTCCGTCTCCGCCTCTGTCGGACGACTGGGGTGTCCTCCACCGGTCGACCTAGTCCCTGCGCAGGTACCGAACCCGGTCGCGCGACAGAGGCGGAGACGGGGCCCGCGTTCGTAGCTTCGTCGGTGTCGTAAGCCAACACCGAGCCGAGGAGACCGACATGGGCAACACCCAGGACACGATCGTCGACGAGCACGGCACCGAGATCCGTGAGGACGTACGCCTGGACGCACCCCTGAAGGTGGCCGTCATCGTGGCGAGCACCCGGGAGGGCCGCTTCGCGCCGACCGTCGCCGCCTGGTTCACCGCACAGGCCACGCAACGCGCCGACCTGGACCTCGACGTCATCGACCTGGCCGACGCGCGGCTGCCGGACGGCCTGACCGGGCAACCCGGCCCAGAGGTCGCCCGGATCACCCCACGCATCGACGCCGCCGACGCGTTCGTCGTCATCACGCCCGAGTACAACCACAGCTTCCCCGCCACCCTGAAGACCGCGATCGACTGGCACTACGCCGAGTGGCGCGCCAAGCCGGTGGGCTTCGTCAGCTACGGCGGGATGGCCGGCGGCCTGCGCGCCGTCGAACAGCTGCGGCAGGTCTTCGCCGAGCTGCACGCGGTGACGGTGCGCGACACCGTCAGCTTCCACGGCGTGTGGGACTGCTTCGACGAAGCCGGCGCCCTGACCGACCCGTCGGGCCCCACGTCGGCCGCCAAGACGATGCTCGACCAGCTCGCCTGGTGGGGCCACACGCTGCGCGACGGCAAGACCGTCCGCCCCTACGCCGCCTGAGCCCGGTACCGCCGCAACCTTCCGTTTCTTCAGCAGGAGTTGACCACCATGCACGCCGTACGTCTGCACACCTTCGGGCCCGCCGAGAACCTCCGTCACGAGGAGGCGCCCGACCCGGTGCCGGGTCCCGGCCAGGTGCGGATCGCCGTCGGGGCCGCCGGGGTCCATCTGCTCGACACGGCGCTGCGCGAGGGCGCGGCCGACCAACTCCCCTTCGCTCTACCGGAGTTGCCTATCACAGTGGGCCGCGAGGTCGCGGGGGTGGTCGACGCGGTCGGCGACGGCGTCGAGGAGTCCTGGCTCGGGCGGCGTGTCGCCGCGCATCTGGGTCTGGTCAACGCGGGGTACGCGGAGTTCGCCGTACGCGAGGTCGAGGCGCTGCATCCGCTGCCGGACGAGGTGGCCTTCGACACCGCCGTCGCGATGGTCGGCACAGGGCGCACCGCCCTGGCGATCCTGCACCTGGCCGAGCTCACGGCGGACGACGTGGTGCTGGTGACGGCCGCCGCGGGTGGCATCGGCACGCTCCTGGTGCAGGCCGCGAAGAACGCCGGGGCGACGGTGGTGGGTGCCGCAGGGGGTGCGGACAAGGTCGAGCGGGTGCGGGCCCTGGGCGCGGACGTCGCGGTCGACTACGACGTTCCGGAGTGGCCCGAGCTCGTGCGGGAGGCCCTGCACGGCCGCGAGGTCACGGTGGCGCTCGACGGAGTGGGCGGCGCGCCGGGCCGAGCGGCACTCGAACTGATCGGTTTCGGCGGGCGGTTGCTGCTGTTCGGCTGGTCCGCCGGCACGGTCACGGAGCTGTCCGCGCAGGATCTCTACGACCGGATGCTCCAGGTGACGGTCGCGCTCGGGCCGCGCCTGCTGACGGTGCCCGGCGGGCTGCGGGGTGCGCAGGACCGGGCCATCGCGGAGGCGGCGGCCGGGCGTCTGGTGCCCGCGGTGACGCGCTTCCCGCTGCGGGACGCGGCGGCCGCGCACCGGGCCCTGCAGAGCCGCGGGACGGTCGGCAAGGTCGTCCTCATCCCCTGAGTCGGCGACGGTCGCGGGCGCCCCTCAACCCCGGGGCCCCGCCCGGCGTCACCTGTCGCAACGTACGAAGGAGTCGTCATGAAGATGATCGCCGCCGCGCTGTCCGCCTACGGTCCGCCCGAGGTGCTGCGGCCGATGGAGCTCGACGTCCCGGAGCCGGGGCCGGGCGAAGTGCTGGTGCGGGTGAGGGCCGCCGGGGTGCAGCCCTTCGACCTGGGGGTGCGGGAGGGCCGGGTGCCGCCGGGGGCCGAGCCGGGGTTCCCCGTGGTGCCCGGCAACGAGTTCGCGGGCGTCGTGGAGCGTATCGGCGGGCGGGTCGCCGACTTCGCGCCGGGCGACGAAGTGCTCGGGTACTCGCTGCTCGGCGGGTACGCGCAGTACGTCGCCGTCCCCGCCGAGCAGTTGGTGCACAAGCCCACCGCAATGCCGTGGACGGTCGCCGGCGGGTTCTCGGGCAACGGCCAGGGCGCCCATCTGGCGCTCTCCCAGCTGCGCGTGGGGCCCGGTGACACCGTCCTGATCGGCGCCGCGGCCGGTGCGCTCGGCACGCTGTCCGTGCAGTTGGCGCGGGCCTGGGGCGCGACGACCGTCATCGGCACGGCGAGCGAGGCGAACCACGACCATCTGCGGGCGCTCGGGGCGATCCCGGTGACGTACGGCGAGGGGCTCGTCGACCGGATCCGGGCCGTCGCGCCGGACGGCGTCGACGCGGCGCTCGACGCCGCAGGACCGGAGGGTCTGCGCGCCGCCGTCGCCGTGGCCAAGGACCGCGGCCGCGTCGTCACCATGGTCGCCATGGAGGAGGCGACCCGCCTCGGCCTGCCCGACTGGGGCGGCACCCGCTCCGCGGCCCGTCTCGCCGAACTCACCGCGCTGTACGAGAAGGGGGCGCTTGACGTGCATCTGCGCGCGACGTTCCCGCTGGAGCGCGCGGCGGACGCGCACCGCCTGGTGGCCACCCGCCACGGCCGCGGCAAGGTGGTCCTCACGGTGGGCTGACCGGCCCTTCGGCGGCGGCGCGGATCACCTCGAGGGTTTGCTTCTGCTCGTCCGTGAGCTCGTGCCTGCTGATCGTGGTGAGCTGATCGATCAACTCCAGTGCGCTGTCCACTCCTTCGCGGGCGCCCAGCTCGTGATGGATCGTGGCGCCCGCGACATACGCGTTCGCCGCCTCGCCGAACCGCTTGCTCCGTCGCGCCGTGCGGCCGAGGAGGAGCAGCACGCCGGCTTCGCCGCTGCGGGATCCCAGGCTCCGGTACATCTCCAGGGCCAGGGTCTGGACCTCGCGTGCCTCCGTGCACAGATAGTGGTGCTCCAGCTCCCGGCCGAGCAGCTTCAGGACGCGGGCGATCATGAGGTGGGGCCGCACCCCCCGCGCCACGGCGACGGCGGCTTCGGTGACGGCGACCAGGTCGTCCAGGTGGAAGCCGTGGCTGAGGCTCATTCGGGCGGCGTGGGCGAGCCGGAGTGTCGTGCTGCGCAGGCCGAGGGGCGGTGCGGCGGTGATCGTGGCGACCAGGTTGAGCCGCTCGGCCTCGAACCACGCGTGCGCGGCCGAACGGCCCGTGAACCGATCGGAGTCGACCATGCGGACGACGTAGGGCAGTTCGCTGGTGGCCGCCGCACAGGTCCAGATGTAGTGGTTGTGGAGGCGGATCTGCGCGGCCCTGCGGTCGTCGGTCTCCGCGTGAGCGGTTCCCTGCTCCTGGGCATACAGACGCACGAGGTCGTGCATGCGCCAACGCCCGTAGGCGTGGCCCGTTCCGATGAGGTGGGTGCGGTCGAGGTCGGCCAGCAGTTCCTCGGCGTCGTACGGATCGATCCCGGCGAGGTGGACCACGGCCTCGGTGGAGATGTCCGGGCCCGCGTTGAGCGACAGGAGCCGGAACAGCCGCGCGCTGTCGGGGTCGAGGCGCTGGTACGACAGGTCGAAGGCGGCCTTCACGGCGCGGTCCTGCCTGCGCAGCCGCTTCAGGCGCGAGTGCCGGGCGGTCAGGGCGTCCGCCAGGGAGGAGAGCGGGCGCGCGGGGTTGTCCGCCAGCAGGGCCGCGGTGATCCGCAGGGCCAGCGGGAGTCCCCCGCAGGCGCGGGCGATGGCCGCGGCGGCGTCCGGCGCCCGCCGTACGCGGGTGTCGTCCTGGCCGCGTGCCTCCCGCAGGGTCTGCTCCAGCATGCCGACCGCGGCCGCCTCGTCGACCACGTCCAGGTCGAACAGCCTGCCGCCGAGGTCGAGTTTGTCGCGCGAGGTGAGCAGGGCCGCGTTGGCGCCGTCGGAGGGCAGCAGCGGCAGCACCTGGTCGGCGCTGGACGCGTTGTCGACGACGACCAGTACCCGGCTCCCCGACTCCGCGAGCCCGGCCAGCATGCTGCGGTAGAGGCGGGCACGGCCCTGCAGATCGGGGGGAATGTCCTGGGAGTCGACACCCAGGGCGCGCAGGAAGCCGTCCAGGGCGTGTTCGGGAGCGAGGCGATGCCCGGAGTCGTAGCCGAGCATGTCGACGAAGAGCGCCCCGCCGGGGAACCAGCCCTCCCGGCCCAGCGCGCGGGTGGCGGTCTGGACGACCAGCTCCGTCTTGCCGATGCCACCGAGGCCCACGACCGACGAGGTCGTGACCGGCCGCGGCGCGTCGGGCGCCAGGGCTCTCAGCAGGGCGTCCACCTCCGCGTCACGCCCGGTGAAGACGGCCGAGGCCGGGGGCAGGCCGGAGAGCGCCGGGGTGATCGCCCGAGGCATGTTCAACATGACGTCGCGGGCCTGGACCACGGGCCCGAAGAAGACACCACCACTGATTTCGTTGCGCACGGGCCGAACGCCCTCCCTTCGTAGTGGGCGCAAGTGTGCCGCCCGCGTGCGGGTGCGGCCAAGGGCCGCACCGAGCCCGGACGCGAGCACTTGTTCGGCCCCACATGTGACTGCACGTAGGGTCATGACCATGGGGTTGTACGGGAGGGAAGACGAACTCGGCGTCATGGACCGGGTGCTCGCGGGGGCCGGGGAGGGTCGCAGCGCGGCGCTCGACGTGCGGGGCGAGGCGGGGATCGGCAAGTCCGAGCTCCTCGCGCACGCGGTCGAACGGGCGCGCGCCGAGGGCCTACGGGTACTACGGGCCACCGGCACCGAGTCGGAGAGCGAACTGCCCTTCGCGGGCCTGCACCTACTGCTCGGCCGAGCGGCGGACCGCATCGCCGACCTGCCGGAGCGTCAAGCGCGGGCGCTCGGGGGTGCGTTGGGGTTGCCGGAGGGGGCGGGCGCGGTTCGCGCGGCGGGCACGGATCGCCCGGCGGGCACGGTACACCCGGCGGGCACGGTTCACCCGGCGGGCTCGACCGGCTTCGCCGACTCCACCAGCTCCACCAGTCCCACCGGGGGGAGCCGGCGGCAGTGACCGGTTCCTGATCGGGCTTGCTGTGCTGCCCCTCCTCGCCGATCTGGCCGAGGAGCAGCCTCTGTTGTGCGTCGTCGACGACGCGCACTGGCTCGACAAGGCGTCCGCCGAGGCGCTGCTCTTCGCCGCGCGGCGGCTGGATGCCGAGGGGGTGGTGATGCTGTTCGCCGCCCGTGACACCTACGCGCCGCCGTTCCCCGCTCCGGGCCTCGACGAGCTGCGTGTCGGCGCGCTGTCCGAGGCGGCGGCCAGGGACCTGCTGGCCGAGCACGCAGCCGATCTGCCGCAGCATGCGCACGTACAGATCCTCGACGAGGCGGCGGGCAACCCCCTGGCGCTGCGTGAACTGCCCGTGGCGCAGCGGGAGGGGCAGTTCACGACGCGACGCCGATCAGCGGGCACGCGCGCGTGCAGCAGACGTTCACCGACCGCATCTCGGGCTTGCCCGCTCCCACCCGCACCCTGCTTCTCGTCGCCGCGGCGGAGGCCACCGACGACCTCGCGGTGATCGTGTCCGCGGCGTCCGAACTGGACGCGGCGGTCGCCGACCTGGGCCCCGCCGAGCGCAAGGACCTGGTCAGGGTCGCCGATGGACGGCTGGTGTTCCGGCACCCGCTGATCCGCTCGGCCGCGTACCAGAGCGCGCCGATCGGCGAACGCCTCGCCGCGCACCGGGCCCTGGCGCACGCGCTGCCGCGCGTGGGGAACGTCGACCGGCGCGCCTGGCATCTGGCGGCGGCCACCACGGAACCCGACGAGTACGTCGCCGCCGTCCTGGAGGAGACCTCGGAGCACGCACGCGCGCGTGGCGGCTACACGGCCGCGGCCTGCGAGCGCGCGGCGCGGCTGAGCCCCGACTCCCGGGACCGCGCCCGCCGTCTCGCGCTGGCCGCGCACGCCGCGGCCGCCGCCGGGGAGACCCGTCGCGCCGCCGAGCTCGCCACGCGCGCCGCCCCGCACATCACCGATCCGCCACGCCGGGCCGAGCTGGCGAAGGTACGGGCGGCCGTCGCCCGCGAGCAGGGCCTGCTCGAAGCGTCGTACACCCTGCTCGGCGAGGGAGCCGCCGAGGTCGCGGCGACGGCGCCGGACACCGCGGCGTTCATGCTGTACGAGGCGGTGACCGCCGCCTGGCTGGGCGGTCAGCACGCCGCGGTGTCCGAACTGACCGGCAGGCACGCGGGGTTGGAGCTGCCGCGCCGCGCGGACACCACGCCCTTCATCGACGCCGCTCTGCCCCTGGAGCGCCTGGCCGGGAACGACCCCAAGGCGGCACTGCCCGCACTGCGCGACCTCATCGTGGGCCTTGACGACCGGCACGCGGGCCTCGACCTGCGCGAGCGGCTCTCGATCGCCGCGTGGGCGTTCTCGACGGGCGACCTGGAGACCGGGCACGGGCACCTCGCGGCGCTGGAGCGCGAATGCCGCTCGCAGGGCGCGATCGGCATGCTGCCGCTGACCCTGATGCTGCTCGCCCGTTCGCACACCTTCCTCGGCCGTCACCGCGACGCCCACGCCGCCGCGTCGGAGGGGCTGCGCGTGGCCGAGGACGTCGACCAGCTGCCGTACGCCGACCAACTCCGGGGCATCCTCGCCCACTTGGCGGCCGTCGAGGGCGACGAGGAGCGCTGCAAGGAGCTCGCGGGCCGCCACGGCGCGCACACCTCGCCACCTCGCTTGGTGTGGGGCATGTGCGCGCTGAGCCTCCTGGACCTGGGGCTCGGCCGTCCCGATGCCGCGCTGCGGCGGTACGAGGAGCTTTTGACAGGCCCGTCACGGCACGCCGTCAAGATCCTCTACAGCCTGCCGGACCTCGTCGAGGCTGCCGCCCGCACCGGCGCGACGGCCCGCGCCGCCGAGGCCCTCGCCCGCTACGAGACCTGGGCCGACGCCACCGGCCAGGCCTGGGCCGAGGCGCTCGTCCTGCGCTGCCGGGCGCTGCTCGCCCCCGAGGAGCAGGCCGGTGACCTGTACGAGCGCGCGCTGCTCCGGCACCAGGTCGGCGGCCGTCCCTTCGAGCGGGCCCGCACCGAGCTGCTGCACGGCGAGTGGCTGCGCAGGGCGGGCCGCCGGGCCGAGGCGCGCGCACCGCTGCGCGGCGCGGCCGACGCCTTCGAGGCCCTGAAAGCCGGGCCGTGGGCGGAGCGGGCGCGCGCCGAACTCCGGGCCACCGGCGAGTCCCGCCCGGCGGCAGCCCCCTCGGGCGACCGCTTCAGCACGCTCACCCCGCAGGAGCTGCAGGTGGTGCGCCTGGCGGCGACGGGCCTGACCAATCGCGACATCGGCGCCCAGCTGTTCCTGAGCCCGCGCACGGTCGGCTATCACCTCTACAACGCCTATCCGAAGCTGGGCGTGGCGTCGCTCGGTGAACTGGCGCGCCTGGGCGTGGAGTTGCCCGCCTGATCCGCCTTCGCCTCCGTCGGGCCCTGGCCGTCGAGAGCGCCGAGCGGGTGCTCGATGGCCGCCCTCACTGCTCATGGCCAGGACCCCACACCGGAAGCCCAAGCACTGCGCTCACGCCGGGAGCCCAAGCGCTGCGCTCATGGCAGCTCATGACACGATCCTCGACATGCGCAAGCGCCCCACCCTCACCGAGCGCCGGTCCCCCTGGGTCGTCTTCGCCCGCCGTGACGCCCCGTGGCTGCGCGCGGAGTCCGCCGGCCTCCGGGAGCGGGGTGGGCGGGTGGTCCGGCTGGACGGCCGTGAACTACGTGACCCGAAGGCTCTGTTCGCGGCCTTCGCCCAGGCGTTGTCCTTTCCCGGTTACTTCGGCCACAACTGGGACGCACTCGTGGACTGTCTGCACGACCTGCACGGCCACGAGGTCGGCGCGCGGGACGTCGCCGTCCTCATCGAGCACGCCGACGCCACGCTCGGCGGCGATCCCGAACTCCTGGGGCTGTTCGTCTCGGTCCTCTGCCAGGCCGCCTGGCACGCCAACCTTCAGCTCGACGCCGATGGGATACCGCACCAGGACAGGGACCCCTTCACCCTGCACTTCGTGTTCCTCCTGCACGACCTCGCTCCCGCCGCCTTCGCCGAGGCGGCCGCGCGCGGTTCCGACGTGCAAGTGAGCCTGGGGCAGGGTTACTTGGCGGCGACGCTCACCGGGGACGACTGGCCGGATCGCAATTGACAGGGAGACCGGCCCGGTCTCAGCTGAAGCGGTCGTGGTCCGCCAGGACGGCGTCGATGACACGCCGGTTGGTCTCCGCCCGTTCCTCGTCCGTGTCGATGTGCTCGGACAGGACGAGCAGCGCCTTCCACAGGGCCCAGCCCCGGGCGCGCGCCCAGGCGCCCTCGTCCTGGTCGACCGCCCGGCGGAACGCCTCGCGGCTCTCGCCGTCGAACATCCCCCATGCGGCTACCAGATCGCAGGCGGGGTCGCCGACGCCCGATGTGCCGAAGTCGATGACCGCCGTGAGCTTGCCGCCCTCGACCAGCAGGTTGCCGGGTGCGATGTCGCCGTGGAACCACACCGGGGTGCCGTCCCATTCCGCGGCCAGCGCGGCGTCCCACACGGCCGCCGCCCGCTCGGTGTCGACGCGGCCGTCGAGCGCGCGCAGGCAGCGGCGGGTCTCTTCGTCGTAGTACGCGGGGGACGTCCCGCGGTACCAGCTGTGCTCCCCGGCCGACGGCCCGCCCTCCGTGTCGCAGCGCTGCAGCGCGTGCAGGAAGTCGGCCACCGACACCGCGAACTGCGTCATGTCGTCGATGTGCCCCCGCATGGCCGTCTCGCCCGCCAACCAGCCGCGCACGGACCACGGATAGGGGTACCCCTCCCCCGGCTCGCCCTTCGCGAGGACCGGCGGGACCGCGACGGGCAGCGAGGGCGCGAGGCGCGGCAGCCAGTCGTTCTCCTTGGCCACCGCGGGGACGTATCCGGCGGCTGTGGGGAGCCGGACCGTCTTGTCGTCGCCCAGGCGGTAGGTCCGGTTGTCCCAGCCGTCGACCTCCACCGGCGTCACGGACAGCTCGCTCCACTGCGGGAACTGCGCGGCGAGCAGGCGTCTGACCAGAGCGGCGTCGATGCCGGCACGGCCGTCGGGGCCGACGCGGCTGCCGGGTGCGAGGGGGTCGCGAGGGGAGGGGGTCGAAGCCATTCGGCGATCATCGCGCCGGGACGCCCGCCCCGGCAACGTGATTTCGGGGCCGCCCGATGAAGGCTTCGGGTCACCCCGTTCAGAGCCAGCGCTCAGCCGACTCCAGGGTGTCCCCGACGCCCGTGTTGAACGCGATGGCCGCCTGAGGCGCATGACGGCGGGTCAGGTTCAGGATGCGCTCGAAGAGCTGCAGGAGCGGCTCCGCCTTGCGGATCCCTCCCCCGACGACCACCACGTCCCACGGACGCCTGGTCGGCGCCGCGACGAGCGTCGGTTCCGCCTTCTCGTCGAACACGACCACCGCGGAATCGACGTCGACGCCGCGCTCGGCGAAACGGGCCAACTCCTTGTCGAACGCCTCGTTGATGGCCTTGGCGTCATTGCCGGGCAGGGCCTCGGGGTCGTAACCGATCACCAGTACGGAAGACATGCGGGCAAGATTGACAACGGCGCCGGTGACGTCCGACCGGCTGCCCGGGAGCGGCAGCCTCGGAGTCGACGATGCTCCCGGGCTCAGAGGCCGAGTTGCGCCCGCCCCGTCGCGTCCAGGTCCGCCGGCTGCGCGCGGTCGGCCCACGACGCCTCGTAGTCCTCGCGGGCGAAGTCGCTCGGGCTCGCACCCTCCAGGAAGCGCTCGCCGCACTCGCGCGCGTACGCCGCGTTCTTCTCGCAGTACGGGCTCGCCGGGATGTACATGACGTTCCCCCAGCGCTCGGGGTTGCTGCCGTCGGCCACGGAGTGGATGAGGTCGCCGTGCCACCACACCGTGTCGCCGGGCTCCACCGCGGGGATCGCCGTCAGCGCGGGCAGCAGGACCGAGTGGTACTCCTCGGTGACCGGCAGCGCCTGGCCGTTGACGGCGCCACACAAGTCGTCCTCGGCGACGTCGTCCTGCAGGGCGCGCAGCAGCATGTACGCCATCGCCGAGGGGATGGGCACGACGTGCAGGACGCCGTCGGTGGGCCGCATCTCGGACAGCGCGGTCCAGCCCTGGAACGTACGGAACGCCGAGCACATGACCGTCGAGGGGAACTCGTCGACCTCCGTGCGGTGGGCTCCGTCCCACGGGTCGTACGCGCTCCAGTCACCGTCGAAGACATGGCGGAAGACCCGCTGGTAGGCAGGGAGCAGCCAGCGCTCGACGGAGCCCGAGTCGGTGTGCGCGGACAGACCGAGCGAGGCGGATCCGGGCTCGCGGCGCCGGATGCGGTCGGGGTAGCCGGTGTCGCGGTCCGGGTCGAACCACACCCGGCCCTCGGACTCGTGCTTCCAGAAGGAGTTGAGGAAGGAGCGCACGGCGCTCATGTTCCGGTCCTGGCGGGCCCGCATCTGCGGCTTTGACCAGTAGACGGGGTAGATCTGCGGCTTGCTGGAGGAGAGGCCGGCGAAGACGTCGTCGGCGGGGCCTCGATAGGTCCGCGCGAAGCCGTTGTCGTCCAGGTACGCGGCGAGTTCGGCGTCCCAGGCCTCGGCGCGGGCGCGCGGAAAGGTGCCCTTGACTACGGCGCAGCCCCGGCGGCGCACGGCCTCGACGGTCTCGGCGGGGACGGTGCCTGCCGCGACGTCCTCGAACCGCACCACAGGGAAGACCTCCCGGCCCGCCTCGCGGTCGGCGACGACGGAGGCGACCTCGGCGCGCATCGCGGCCTCGACCTCGGTGAGGGCCGCGGCCGGATCACCGATCCTGGCGCGCAGCGCGCGCTTGGTGGCGGCGATGGCGGCCGGGATGTCGGCGGGTATCGGGGAGGTCGCCTTGGCGGGCGCGGGCGCGGGCATGGACGCGGACGCTGGCGCGAACGCGGGCGCTGGCGTGCCGGGCATCGCGGCGGACCTGGGACCGGGGGTTTCCACGGACCTGCGACCGGGGGTCGCCGCGGACGCCACCCCCGGCTTCCCCGGGGACTCCGAACCCGAAGTCCCCGGGGAGACCGTCCCTGGGATCCCCGCCACGGACTGCGAGTCCGAAGTCCCCGCGGACTCCGCCCCGTGCGTCGCCGCAGACGTCGCCCCTGCCTCGGTCGTGGATGCCATGTGCCTGCCTCCAGTTTTTAATAAGGAGTCCTTACTAGAACCATTGATACGCTGCCGAAGCCCTCGCCGCAACCCCCTGGGAACCCTGTTGACCGACGCCGCCGAAGCCGCCGCCCGCCCCGGCGACAAGCCCCTGCCGCGCCTCGCGCTGCTCCGCGAGATGACCGACCGCACCGTCCTCGAGCAGGTCTTCGACCAGGGCCGCGTCACCCGCGCGGCGCTCGCCGAGACCACCGGCATCTCCAAGCCGACGATCTCCGAGTCGGTGCGCCGCCTGGAGTCCTCGGGCGTCCTGCGCGCGAGCGGCAGCAACGAGACAGGCCGCCGCGGCCGGGTCGCGACGTACTACACGCTCGCGCCCGACGCGGGCCACGTCCTGGCCGTCGAGGTCAACCAGCACGGCGTCCGCACCCTCTCCGCGGACCTCGCCGGTAACCCGCACGGCACCGCGCGCCTGACCACACCGACGGCCGAGGGCACCGAAGCGCTCGCCGACGCGCTGCGCACGGCGGTCGCGCAGGCGCTCCGGGACCGCGCGGACGACGGCGCGCTGCGTGCCCTCGCCGTGTCCGTGGCGAACCCGGTGGCCCCGCAGACCCGCACGGTCATCGCGCTGCCGGACTCGCCGTTCCCCGAGAACACCCTCGACCCGCGCACCGTCCTCGCCGAACTCGCCCCGGCTCCCTGCCTGGTGGACAACGACGTCAACTTCGCCGCCCTCGCCGAGCGGCGCGCGGGGGCCGCGGCGGACACGCACAGCTTCCTGTACGCCTACATCGGCGCGGGGCTCGGTCTCAGCCTCTACGTCGGCGACCAGCTGATCCGCGGCGCGCACGGCCTCGCGGGCGAGATCGGCTACCTCAACACGGCGGGCACCAACCCCCCGCTCTCCCTCTCCAACGCCCTGGCCCGCCAAGGCTTCGGCCGCCCCGGCAGCCCGGCGCTGGACGTCGGCGTCGTCACCGAGCACCTCGCCCGCGCCGCGTCCGGCGACACGGCGGCCCGCGCGGCCGTGGACTCCCTGTCCAACGCGCTGGGGCAGGCCCTGGCCGCGGCCTGCACGGTCGTCGACCCCGAACTGGTCCTTCTGGGCGGCCCGTTGGGCGGCCTGCCGGAACTCCTGGAGCCGATCCGCGCGACGGTGGCGGGCGCGGCCTTCGTCCCCGTCCGCATCGAGCTCGGCACCGTCACGGACTCCCCCGGGCTCCGGGGCGCGCTCCTCGCGGCCGTGGAGGCCGGGCGTGCCGGGGTCCTCGCGTCCCAGCCGAGCCGGTGATCAACGACATGCCATGGGCAGCCCGCACGAGTCTCGGCCGCATCCTCGATGACCTGGGCCCCACGCTGCTCGACCTCGTGCACGGCAGCCCGGAGCCCGCGGACGAGGTCGGCGGCGTCGTCATCCATGACCCCGGGGACGACATCGCGTACCCGCCGCATGCCGTCGTGCTCGGCGTCGCCGTCTACGGCACGAAGGCGATCGCCGACCTGCTGCACGGTCTGCGCGAGCAGGGTGCCGCCGCCCTGGTGGTGCGGGGTCCCGTCGCGCCGGACGAGGTGCTCGCCGAGGCGTCGGCGGCCTCCGGCGTGGCTCTCATCGCCCTGACACAAGGCGCATCCTGGTCCCAACTGACGGCGCTCCTGCGGACGTTGCTCACCGAGGGCGGCGTCGGCGACGCGGGCCCCGAGTCGCTGGGCGGCGTCCCGTCCGGCGATCTGTTCGCGCTGGCCAACGCCGTCGCGACGCTGCTCGACGCGCCGATCACGATCGAGGACCGGCGGCACCGGATCATGGCGTTCTCCGGACGGCAGGACGAGGCGGACCAGGCGCGTGTCGCCACCGTGCTCGCGCGCCAGGTGCCCGACGGATATCTCCGCGTCCTGGAGGGCCGGGGCGTCTTCGGCGAGCTGTACCGCAGCGACCGCCCCGTGCACATCGCCCCGGCCACGATCGACGAGGGCGAGACGGCCCTGCCGAGGGTGGCCGTCGCGGTGCGCGCCGGGGACGAGTTCCTGGGGTCGGTGTGGGCCGCGGTGAAGGATCCGCTGACGCCCGACCGCGAGCAGGCGTTCCAGGACGCGGCCAAGCTCGTCGCCCTGCACCTGCTGCGGCACCGCGCGGGCGAGGACGCGCAGAACCGGCTGCGGGCCGACCTCGTGAGCACCGTACTGGAGGGCGGGGCGGGGGCGGCCGAGGCCCTGGACCGGCTGGGGCTCGTGCACGAGTCCACGGTGGTGATGGCCATGGGTCTGACCGCGCAGGACGGGGACCACGCGCAGGTGGTGGCCGAACGGCAGCGGCTGACCAGCGCGTTGGGCATCCACCTCGACGCGGTGCAGCCCCGCTCCGCGCTCGCGCTCCTCGGCGACGTCACCTACGCCATCGTGCCGGTACCGGCGGACACCGCGGCCGGGCGCGAGCGGGCGGAGCAGATCGCGGCCAACTTCATGGAACGTGCCGGGCAGCGGGCCCGAGCGGTCATCGGCATCGGCTCGGTGGCGGCCGAACCCGCGGAGCTCGGACGCTCACGCGCCCGGTCCGACCGGGCCCTGCGAGTCCTGCTCAGCGGCCGGACCGGCCGCCGGATCGCGTCGATCGGCGACGTCTACATCGACGCGCTGCTCCTGGAGATGCAGGACCTGGTGGCCGTGCACGGCGACGAACTCCTCAGCCCCGTGGCCCGGTTGGTGGAGTACGACGCGAAGCACCAGGCCCATCTGGTGCGGACACTGCACGCGTGGCTGGACGCCTTCGGCGACGTCATGACCGCGTCGGCGAACTCCTACGTCCACCCGAACACCTTCCGCTACCGCCTTCGCCGGGTGAGCGAGGTGGGGCAGATCGACCTGCAGGACCCCTCGGTCCGCTTCGCGCTCATGCTCCAACTGAGCCTGATGGGCGACGCTACACCTTGATCCACTCCTTGGCCGTGGTCACCTCTTCCAGCACCTCGGCGAGCGGCTCGACACCGAGCCCCGCCCCGGTGGGCACGTCGAGGTGGCCGTCCGCGAGCTCGAACGGCTCGGTGACGTCCGTGGCGAAGTAGCGGCGCGAACCGGAGGTGTCGCCGGGCAGGGTGAAGCCGGGCAGCGCGGCAAGGGCGACGTTCGCGGCGCGGCCGAGGCCGGTCTCCAGCATGCCGCCGCACCACACCGGGACGCCGTGGGCCACGCACAGGTCGTGGATGGCCTTGGCCTCCAGATAGCCGCCCACCCGGCCCGGCTTGATGTTGATGACCGACGCGGCGCCCAGCGTGATGGCCGCGGCGGCGTCCTCGGCGGACTCGATCGACTCGTCCAGACAGACGGGCGTACGCAGTTGCTTGGCGAGCGCGGCGTGCTGGACGAGGTCGTCGTCGGCCAGCGGCTGCTCGATCAGGAGCAGGTCGAAGGCATCGAGCTTGGCCAGCTGCCGGGCGTCGGCCAGGGTGTAGGCGGCGTTGGCGTCGATCTGGAGGAGCAGGTCGTCACCGAACCGCTCCCGCACGGCGCGGACCGGGGCGACGTCCCAGCCCGGCTCGATCTTGAGCTTGATGCGGACGTACCCCTCGTCGATGAACCCGCCGACCGTGTCGAGGAGTTCGGGGATCGAGTCCATGATGCCGACCGAGACCCCGCAGGCCACCCGCTCGCGTTCGGCCCCGAGGTACGCCCCGAAGGACTGCTCCGCGGAGCGGAGTTGGGCGTCGAGGACGGCGGTCTCCAGCGCCGCCTTGGCCATCTTGTGGCCCTTGAACGGCTTCATGGCGCGCTTGACCCCGTGCGCGTCCGCGTCGGCGGGCAGCGCGGGGATGAGGAAGCGGCGCAGCACGTCGGCCGCCCCGTCGACGTACTCGGAGCAGTAGCGGGGTTCGGACATGGCCACGCACTCGCCCCACCCCTCGCTCTCGGGCGTGACCACGCGTACGAGCAGGACGTCGCGGGCGGTCTCGACGCCGAAGGAGGTCCTGAACGGCGCCCGCAGCGGCATCGCGATCCGGCGCAGCTCGATTCCGGTGATTTTCACGGTGGTTGACTCCTGGAGAAGGGAGAAGGGAGAAGGGACGAAGGGGAGAAGTGGGAACGGGAGAGGGGAGAACGAGAGAAGGCGGGGGCCATCCGGGCAGGGCAGGGTCACTCGGAGGTGTCGCGCGTGACGACATAGCGGGCGCGGTCGTGGAACCCCGTGACGCGGGCCCCCTCGGCGAGAAGACCGCCGAGGACCTCGCGCAGGGCGAGGCGCCACGCCTTGGCGGCCCCCGGGTCGGCGCGACGCAACCCCTCGATGTCGGGCGGGACGTCGACCAGCAGCGTCCGGGCGTCACTGCGGCCGGCGGCCGGGAGGACAATCGGGAGACCGTCCCGTACGGACAGGGCGGTCACGGCGTCGGACGGTACGGACACGGGCGGGGCGGCCGAGGCCGCGGCGGCCACCACCGCCGGATGGGACAGCTCCCACGAGATCAGGGCACGGTCGCTGTCGTCGCCACCGTTGATCTCGTCGTCCATGGCTCCGTAGAAGCTGGTGAGGTACTCCACCGGGCGTCCGCCGAGCTTGGTCAGGTTGAAGTGGGCGTTGCGCCGCACCAGCGGGTCGTAGGTCCACGTGACCGTGGAAAGGCCGCGGGCCAGGGCCCAGTCGCGCTGATGCCACTTGAGGGCGAGGCCCGCGCCGAAGCCGGGCAGGGCCCCGGTGACGTGCGAGTGCAGCGCGTGTCCCGCGGGAGCCGCGAAGAAGGCGACGGACGCGCCGACCAGGCTGCCGTCCGCGAAGGCCCCCGCGACATAGTTGCCGGCGTGGGAGAGCGCCCGCATCTGCTCGACGCCCATCGGGGAGGCGCCGGGCGCGGAGCCCCAGATGCGCTCGAACAGGGCGTTGACGCCCTCCAGTTCGCGCAGCTCGTGCACCTCGCGGACGTCGAGGGCGGCGTGGGTGGGGCGGGTACTCATGAGGCGTCCTCCTTCGCCGGAGCGACGACCAGAGCCACCAGGGCCGCGAGGAGCCGAGCACGGGGGACCATCTCCGCGACGATCACATGTTCGTGGTCCGCGTGGGCTCCGCCGCCGACCGCGCCGAGGCCGTCCAGGGTCGGGCAGCCGAGCCCTGCCGTGATGTTGCCGTCGGAGGCCCCGCCGACCGCCGCCGAAGAGAGGGCCTCCAGGCCCAGCTGTCGACCCAGGACGCGAGCCCGCTCGAACAGCTCGGCGGACGAACTCTCTTCCAAGGGCGGCCGGTTGGGACCGCCGCGCACCTCCAGGCTCGCTCCGGGCACCGTCGTCTTCAACGCCCGCATCGCCGTGTCCACGTGATCCTGTGCCGCGAGAGTCGGCACGCGGACGTCGACGCTGACCCTGGCCTCGGCGGGCACCGTGTTGGTCGCCGAACCGGCACCGACCACCGTGGGGACCACGGTGGTGCGCCAGTCGTGCCGGGCGCCGGAGTCGACCTCGTCGGCAAGACCCTCCAGGGCGAGGATCAGATGCGCCGCCTCGACGGCGGCGTTGATCCCCTTCTCCGGCTCGAGGCCGGAGTGGGCCGCCTTGCCGTGCACTACCAGCTCGTAGGCGGAGGTGCCCTTTCGGGCGGTCTTCAGCGCGCCGCCGTCCGCCGACGCCTCAAGGACGAAGGTGGCATCGCACTGCCGCGCGGACTCCTCGATGAGGGCCCGCGACGTCTCGGAGCCGACCTCCTCGTCGCCGGTCACCAGGACGCGGATCCCCTCCAGGGAGGGCAGCGAAGCCAGGGCGTGGAACATCTGCACGAGACCGGCCTTCATGTCGAAGACACCCGGGCCGCGCGCCACGCCGTCCCGCACCGACCACGGATGAGTGGCCAGCGACCCCATGGGCCACACCGTGTCGTGGTGCCCGAGGAGGAGCACCCGTGGTGTGCCGAACGTCCATCGCAGATGCGTGACGCCGTCGACGACGATGCGTTCGGGCGGGGCCCCGAGGTGCCGGGTCCCCTGCGCGGCCACGACGTCAGCGCTGCGCGCCACCGCCTCCAGGTCCGCCGAGAAGGACTCGCACACCACGAGTTCCTCCAGGTCGGCGAGCATCGCGGCACGGCTGTGCAGATCTTCGGTCACCTTCGACTCCTCCCGAGCGACATGGCATCGACGCTATGGGAGAGCGGAGGCGGCGTGTTCGTACTGTTCACCCAAGATCGGCGGGCGGCTCCGTAGCGCGCTACGAACCCCGATGCCGAGGTGGCCGTTCACGGAAATCGCACGCCCACCAACCACTCTGTGCTGACATGGACTTCCGTGTCCGCGTCCGTATCCAGGGGGGACTGGCATGTCCAGAACGCCGCAGGAGATCTTCCAGAGCTACATCTACGCGGGTTCCCTGACCCGGAACGCCGACGCCCTGGCCGAGCAGTTCACCGAGGACGGCGTCTTCGAGGCGCCGCTCGTGCCGGACGGCGCCGTCTTCCCCAGGAGGCTGGTGGGGCGCGAGGAGATCCGCGCCGCCATGGCGGCGTACTACGAGCGGCAGGCGAAGGACGACGACCGCAAGCCCAACCTCCAGAAGTCCGGGTACGTGCTGCACACCACCGCCGACCCCGACGTGTTCATCGCCGAGATCGACACGGTCTTCGACGGAGCGGAGGGCGCGGACGGGAAGCAGGGCGAGAACGGGAAGAGCGAGGACGTGACCGTCTCGCTGGTGCAGATCTTCCGCGTCCGGGACGGGAAGATCGCTCGGCTCCGGGACTACTTCGCACCCGAGGTCGTGGGCTGATCACAGTCCCGGTCGCGTCCGGGGCGGCACCCGCATACCGTGTTCGCGAGGGGGTCCCCCTCGAACGAAATGGCAGGTCACCATGGTCGGCAAGCCCGCAGTTGTTCTGGTGCACGGTTTCTGGGGCGGAGCCGCCCACTGGTCGAAGGTCGTCGTCGAACTGCACAGGCGCGGTTTCACCGATCTGCACGCGGTGGAGAACCCCCTGACGTCCCTGGCCGACGACGCCGAGCGCACCCGCAAAATGGTCGCGCAGGTCGATGGCCCCGTACTGCTGGTCGGCCACTCCTACGGCGGCGCGGTGATCACCGAGGCCGGCGATCTGCCGAACGTCGCCGGTCTCGTCTACGTCGCCGCGTTCGCCCCGGACGCGGGCGAGAGCCCGGGGCAGCTCAGCCAGGAGACCCCGCCCGCCGCGTTCGAGAACATCGCGCCGGACTCCGACGGCTACCTCTGGGTCGAGCAGGACAAGTTCCACGAGAGCTTCTGTCAGGACCTGCCCGCGGACGAAGCGCTGGTCATGGCCGTCACGCAGAAGGCACCGCTGGGCTCGACCTTCGGCGACAGCGTGACCGCGCCGGCCTGGCGGACCAAGCCGTCCTGGTACCAGGTCTCCACCCAGGACCGCATGATCCACCCGGACAACGAGCGCCGCATGGCACAGCGCATCAACCCCCGCAAGACGATCGAGCTCGACGCGGGTCACGCCTCTCTGGCCTCCCGGCCGGGCGAGGTGACCGACCTCATCGAGTCGGCGGCGAACGACCTCGCGGGCTGAGCGGAGCGCCTCAGCGGACCCGCCCGCTCACTTCTTCCGGCACAGGGCGTCGTCGACGAGTTGCTCGGTGCGCTTGTCCCGGTCCTCCTGGGCCAGGTTGGTCGAGCGCATCACGATGACGCCCTTCTTGCCCTTGTCGACGAAGCCGTTGGCGTTCAGATGGCCCAGGGTGGTCCCGCCGTGGCCCCAATAGCCGCCTCCGCAGCTGAGCTTCGTACGGAAGATGCCGAGCCCGTACTCCTCCTTGGTCTCCGTGTCGCCCTCTTCGCGGGCCGGCACCGTCTTCTGCATCTGCGCCAGCAGCTTCGGCGCGAGCAGTTTGCCGCCGAGCAGGCTCTGCCAGAACCGCGCGAGGTCGTTCGGGGTGGTGACGAGATCGCCCGCCGCGCCGCCCCAGGTCATGCTCACCTCGGTGCTGTCGACGATCCGGCCACCGGGCTTGAACTGCTGATAACTCTGGGCGTACGGCTGAGGAAGGCCGGTGCGCCTGCCCGAGGAGAACGTGTGCCTGAGGCCGAGGGGTTCGATGATCCGGGCGCGGACCTCGTCGCTCCAGTGACGGCCCGTCACCTTTTCGATGATCATCCCGGCGAGGATGTAGCCGGTGTTGGAGTAGCCCCACCCCTTGCCGGGCTCGAAGAGGGGGCGGTTACGCAGGGCCAGGTCAACCAGTTCGCGCGGCTCGTAGGCGTCGAGGCGGTGCTTCTGGAAGCTCTCCTCGTCGAAGACGGGCAGGCTCCCGTCGTAGTCGGGCAGGCCGCTGGTGTGCTGCAGCAACTGCCGTACGGTGATGCGCTTTCCGTCGTTGCCGTTGCCCTCGACCACGCCCGGCAGCCACCGGTCGACCTTGTCGTCGAGGCGTATGCGGCCCTCGCCGACCAGTTGCAGCATCACGGTCGACACGAAGGTCTTGGTGTTGCTGCCCATGCGGAAGTAGCCCTGGCGCGGCATCGGCCGGTCGGTGCCGAGTTCGGCGGTGCCGCTGCGCAAGGAGGTGCGTGCGCGTCCGTTCACCAAGGTGGCCTCGGCGCCGACCACTCCCTCTTTGACGATGTCGTCCAAGCTCCGTTGGAAATCCGTCCCGCTGCGGCCGGTTGCTCCGCGACCGGCATCGGCGGCCGATGCGGTCGACAACGGCATGGCCAGTGTCGCCGTGACGGCGACGGCCGTCAGCGAACCCAGGGCGGCTTTGCGCAGGGAGTCTCTCGGCTGCGTCATGGTGGGTGCCTCACATCGCTCGAAGAGGATCGACGGGTGTGCCCGTCACAAGATCGATTCACCCACGGGAGAGCTGCACCCGACCATGACGGAGCCCCCCTGACATGAGGTGCGGAAAACCCCACCCCCACAGGGGGGCTGCCTTGAAGACCCTCCCCTTCGTGAATTGCGCATGCCGCAACTCACCATTTCTTGGTTACATAGGACGCAACTAACAATTCCCTAAAAGGAGTTAAGGCGGATTTCTTGATTCAGGTATTGCGCCATACCCGCCACATAGGCCTGGTCTTTTCGTGATCGACCATCGATCGACTTCTTCGGCAGATGCCCCGGCTTTCCATGCTCTACCTCTACCTGCTCTACCTGCTCTACGCGCTTTCTCCGCCTTCCTGTCCGAACAGGCCCTTGGGGGAGTAAGTCCATGAGCAAGTCCGACCCTCGGCGCCACTTCAAGCGCAGTTCCCGGTTCGCCGTACGCAGCGGTGGGTCGGCGGGCCGTCCTCACCTCCGCAGCCAGGCGCCCGCACCTTGGATCCAGTCGGTGAACAGGGCCTCGTCGCCCAGGACTTCGATGCCGTCGGCCGGGGTCGGGGTGCGGCGCCGGTAGAGGAGGAGCAGCAGATCCGCGAGCGGTCCGCGGACCGCCGCCGTCGCCTTCTTGTGGGCGTGGCTCCAGGTGCTGGGGGCCTCGGAGAGGTCGATCAGCCACTCGCCCGTACCCTCCGGGGCGTCCGTGGCGTGGAAGTGGATCGAGCGGCCGGGGCCGAGCAGCGCGGCGTACTCGGCCTCGGACGGGAAGGCCTGCGGCAGGGTGCTGAGCCAGATCCACTCGTCGAGGCCGTCGATCGCGACGTCCGCGTCGAGGGTGTACGTCGCGCCGACCGCGGCGGTCGCGTCGAAGCGGTGGACGACGGTCTCGTACGTCATGCGGCGCGCCCAGAAGGCCGGGTTGCCGCCCGGCGCCACGGTCCACACCCGGACGTCCGGGTCCGTCGACCGCAGCGTCTCCGCGAACCGGGCGGCGCCGTCGGTCAGCCAGGCGGACAGCGAGTCGATGTCGTCGTCCGCCTCCGGCGTGACGTCGTTGACCTGCTCGTCGGGCACGGGTTCGGTGGCCTGCGTCCGTACGATCGTCTCGGCCCAGCGGTGCGTTCCGCCGACGTGGCGCAGCAGGTGGGCAAGGGTCCAGCCGGGGCACCCCGGCACGGGGGCCGAGGCATCCGCACCCTTGACCGTGGCGGTCAACTGGGCGGTCTGGTCGACGATTCGGGCGGCATAGCGTTCGTGGACGGGGCTCGGGCTCGGATGCGTCATGCCGTCACGGTAGTTCACGGACTGCAGGATGCTGGGTACGAACCAGGGGCTGCTGAGCACGGAGGGCAGGCCGCTGCCGCTCGCGCCGTTCGCCGCCCCTTCAGCGGCGGCCCCTCTGTCCGTCGTGTCCTCGGTGCTCGGCTCTGTGGCGGTCATGTCGTCCTTCGCTGTCGCTGTCGCTGCCGCTTGCTCTCGTTGCCGCGGGGCCGCGCTCGTGGCCCCGCGGGATTTCCCTCTGCCCGTCACGACGTCACGACGTCACCCCGACGTCGCCAGGAACTGGGTCGCCGCCAGCTCTCCGTACAGCGGGTCCTCCTCCACCAACTCCGTGTGCGTGCCCACCGCGCGCACCCTGCCCGCGTCCATCACCACGATCCGGTCCGCCAGCGTCACCGTCGACAGGCGGTGGGCCACCACCAGGACCGTCACCTCGCGGGACACCTCGGCCACCACGTCCCGCAGGGCCATTTCGTTGACCGCGTCCAGCTGCGACGTCGCCTCGTCGAGCAGCAGCAGGCGGGGCTTTCTGAGCAGCGCGCGGGCGATCGCCACCCGCTGCCGCTCGCCCCCGGACAGTTTGGAACCCCGGTGGCCGACCACCGTGTCGAGGCCGTCGGGCAACCGCTCGACCATGCCGTCGAGCCGGGCGCGTACGAGGACTTCGTGGACGTCGGCGTCGGTGGCGTCCGGCGCCGCGAAGAGGAGGTTCTCGCGCAGGGTGCCCGCGAGGACGGGCGCGTCCTGCTCCACGTACCCGATGGAGGCCCGCAGTTCGGCGAGCGGCCACTCCTGGACGTCCTTGCCGTCGACCAGGACCCGGCCGCCCGTCGCCTCGTAGAACCGCTCGATCAGGCCGAACACGGTCGTCTTGCCCGCGCCGGACGGGCCGACGAACGCCGTCATGCCCGCGCCCGGCACGTCGAAGCTCACGCCGTGGTGGACGCACGGGTGGTCGTCGCGGTAGCGGAAGGTCACGTCGTCGAAGGTCACCGACATGGCTGCGGGCGCGGCGGGCGTCGGCACCGGTGCCGACGCCGGGGCCGGTGCCACGCCGCCGTCCGGCACGGACTGGTCCGTCTGTTCCGTCTCCAGGCGTTCCGCCTGCACGATCCGCGCGATCGCCGCCGAGCCCTGCTGGTACTGCGTCGCCGCTTCGACCAGGCGCCCCACCGGGTCGATCAGGTAGAAGAGGAAGAGCAGATACGTCACCAGCGTCGAGATCGATATCGCGCCGGATGCGACCCTCGCGCCGCCGATGCCGAGCACGGCGAGGAACGACACCTGTACGGCGAGCCCGACCGAACTCCCCGCCATCGACTGCCACTTCGCCGAGCGCACACCCTGCCGCCACGCCTCCCGCGCGGCGGCCTCCACCGCGGCGGCCTCCCGCTGCTCGGCGCCGGAGGCCTTGACCGTGCGGAAGGCGCCGAACACCCGTTCCAGCGCGGTGGACATCGTGCCCACCGCTTCCTGCGAACGCTGCGTCGCCTGCTCGATCTTCGGCATCAGCAGGGCCACCGCCCCGCCGATGAGCACGATCACGCCGAGCGTGACGCCAAGGAGCACCGCGTCCATCAGCCCCATCAGGATGATCGTCGCGATGAAGGTGAGCCCGCCGGAGGCCGCGGACACCACGGACTGGGTGGTCACAGCCCGCAGGAGCGTCGTGTCCGAGGTGATGCGGGACATCAGGTCACCCGGCTGGGTCCGCTCCACCTCGGGCAGGCGCAGCCGCAGCAGCCGTCCGATCAGAGTGCGCCGGGCCGCGAGCACCACGGACTCGGCGGTGCGCTCCAGGACGTACGCGCCGAAGGCCTCGATCGCGGTGCCGAGGATCACGAGTCCCGTCAGGAGCAGCAGGATGCCGGCGATCGAGTCGTCGCCGCCGAGCCGGTCCACGAGTGCCCCGGCCGCCAGCGGCTGGGCGAGCCCGGCCGCCGAGCCGATCAGTGTCAGTACGGCGCCCAGGGCGACGGCGGCGCGGTGCGGGCGGAAGTGCTGGTAAAGGGCGCGCCAGGTCTCCTTCGCCGGCAGCCGCCCGGTGCCGGCCCCTCCGGAGGCCGGATCGGGCGTGGGGCCGGGTCCGGCGGTGGGTGGCGTCTCGGTCGCGTCGGTCACGACTGACAGGACGCGGTACGGGGTGATCCACCTGACTGACGTGCGAAGTGTCGTGGACCGGCGCACATCCGCGACCGTTCCCGTACAGGGATACGAGGAGTCGCTGCCCCGCATGATTCGGTCGGACGTTTCACTACCCCGGATGACAGTGGGGAGTTAGACGATCTGCTGAAAACGGTGCAGAGACGATTCTGCACGGGGACGGTGGCACGGGGCGGGCAGCGGGCTCGCGGCGGTGAGGGACGCGAGCGGAGTGGAGAGGCGTGCGAGAACGGGGTCACGGGGAGAGCGCCGCCCGGCCGGACGGCCTGCGCTCCGGCGGTCTGATCGGACGGACCGGGGAACTGGGGGCGCTCCGCAGGATGCTGGCGCAGGGCAGGCTGGTGACGGTGGTGGGTGGCGCGGGCATCGGCAAGAGCCTGCTCGCCGAGCACGCGGCCGCCGCGGTGGGCGGTTCACTGCCGGACGGTGTGGTGCGGGTGCGGTGGTGGGACGGCGGCCCGTCGCGCCGCAGGTCGGTCGCCCAGGCGGTGGCCGAGGCGATGGACGACGAGACGGAGGGATCTGCCGCGTCGGTCGAGGCCGCGGAGCTGGTGGCGCGCCTGGGGAGCCGCCGGATGCTGCTGCTCCTGGACGACTTCGATCCGGTACGGGAGGACTGCGTACGTCTGATCCGCGAACTCCTGGAAGAGGCACCGGGGGTACGCGTACTGGCCACCGGCCGCCAACCACTGGGCCTCGGCGACGAAACGGTACTGCGGCTCGGGCCGCTGACGGTGGGGATGGACGGGGGTGCGGACGCGGGCGAAGGTGCGGCTCCGGGCCCCGCCGTCGCCCTGTTCCTGGAGCGCGTTCGGGCCGCCCGGCACGACGCCCGACACGGCCTGCGGCAGGACGTGAGGCAGGACGCTCCCACCCCCGGCCCTCCCCCGCCGCACCCCGCTGAGCTGCGGCTCGCTCACGAAATCTGTCGGCGGCTCGAAGGCGTGCCGTTGGCGCTCGAGTTGGCGGCGGCACAGGCCGCGCAGTATCCATTGGCGCAGCTCGCACGCATGCTGGAGCCCTCCCAGGGGTGGCTCGGTGTCGCGGACGCGCCCCTGCGCAGGCACCGGTCGCTGGGGGCCGCCGTGGGTGCGGGGTACGCCCTGTGCGGGGCCGCCGAGCGGACCGTGTGGGCGCGGCTGAGCGTGTTCGCCGGGGACTTCGACGAGGACGCGGCGGTGTTCGTGTGCGCGGGCGGCGGGCTCGACGCCCAGGACGTGCCGGTCTCGCTCGCCCGCCTGGTGCTCGCCTCGGTCCTGGAGCCGGTCCGCGATCCCGGCGGCGTCCTCACGCCGCGCTACCGCATGACCGCCGCGGTCCGCGGATTCGGCGCCGAGCGTCTGCAGTCCGTCGGGGAGACGGCTGCCGCCGTCAGCCGTCATCTGTACTGGTACGGCCATATCGCCTCCACCGCCCACCACTTGTGGAGCACAGGGCTGCACGAGCGGGCCGCCGCACTCGTCCGCGACGAGGAGACGGATCTGCGCGCCGCGCTGCTTCGTCAGCCGAGCGGCGCCGACCAGGCCTCGTCCGCTCTCGCGCTCGCGGTGGACCTGTGGTTCTGGTGGGCGGTCTGCGGTCACGCCGAGGAGGGGCGCGCGGTCCTCGCGCGACTGCTTCCCCTCGGCCGGTCGGACACCCGGGTCTGCGGGCAGGCCCTGTGGCTCGCCGGGTGGCTGACCGCGTGCGCCAACACCACCGAGGCGAGCGAACTGCTCGGCCAGGCCTGGCGCGTGGCGGTGCTCGCCGGCGACGACGCCACCATCGGCCGCGTCGCGCACGTCCTGGGCGCGCTCGCCCTTGAGGACGGCAGGACGGAGCGGGCCATCGCGCATCTGCGGGAGGCCGCCGACACCATTCCCGTGCACGCGGAGCACGGCCCGCCCGCCGCCGTCAGCTGGGCGCTCCTCGCGGTGGCCCAGGCCAGGGTCAGACCGGCGGACGCGTGGCGCAGCGTCCGTCGCGCGTCGGCGGGGCCGCAGCCGCGGCACGACGTGTGGACGCGCTCCATCACGCAGTACGCGCAGGCCCTCGTCGACCACTTACGCGGGCGCCGCAGCCGAGCCTGGCGGCGCGCCCACAAGGCGCTCGCCGGAACCGCAGAGGTCCCGGCCGTCCCCACCATGGCAGGGCCGCCCGGCGCCGCACTCATCCATCAGCTGATCGCGGACATCGAGGCGGGCCAGCCGCCCGCCTGACACCCCGGGAACGTCACTTCGGCGCCCCCGTTCACCGAACCCCCCGCCCCTCCAGCACCGCCTGCCAGTCCGGTGCGCCCGCCGCCCCCTCCTCCGTCCTCGCCACCGCCGTGCGGCGGCGGCCGCCCCGGGTGAAGAAGTCGGCGAGGGGCAGCGTCGCCGCGCCCACGGTCACCGCGTCCGGGCCGAGTTGGCCGAGGTCGACGGCGACGCGGGCCGCGGGGTGACGCAGGGCGTACGCGGTGGTGTACTCCCGGACGGCGGGCAGCAGGTGCGGGCCCAGCCGCAGGCCCGCCCAGCCGCCGACCAGGACGCGTTCGGGGCCGAAGAGGTTGACGAGATCGGAGATGCCCGCGCCGAGGTACTCGGCGGTCTCGTCGAGGACCGCCGCGGCGACGGGGTCGGGCGCGGTGTCGTCGTCCGGATGGGCGGCGGCCAGCAGCGCGCTCACCCCGCTCTCCTCGTCGGCGCCGGGCGGCAGTTGGCCGCCCGCCTCCTGCCAGCGCTCCAGGAGGGCCTCGGCTCCGGCGTACGCCTCCAGGCAGCCCCGCGCCCCGCAGCGGCAGCGGCGGCCGCGGACGCTGACGGTCAGATGCCCCCACTCGGCGGGCCCGCCCCGCGCGCCGCCGTGGATGACGCCGCCGGTGACGACGCACGCGCCCACGCCGGAGCCGATCAGGACGATCGCCGCGTCGCGCGCGCCCCGGCCGCTGCCGAACCACATCTCGGCCTGGCCGAGCGCGCGGGCGCCGTTGTCGACGAAGTAGGCGGTGCCGACGGGGAGTTCCACCGCATCGCGCAGCATGGCCTCCAGGGGGACGGCGTCCCAGCCGATGGTCTGGCCGTGCACCACGGTGGCACCGGAGTCGTCCCGGTCGACGATGCCGGGCACACCCACGCCGACGCCGAGCAGGAATCCTGGACCGGCTCCGGAGGCGATGCCCGCCTCGGCGGCCACCTCCGCGACCCCCTCCCGTATATGACGGACGATCAGCTCCACGTCGTGCCCGGAGTCCGTCAACGGGCGTTCGGTGCGGGCGAGTTCCTTCAGCGCGAGGTCGAAGGCCTCCACGCGCACCCGCGTCTCCCCCACGTCGACTCCGATGAGCCGACCGCTGGAGGGGGCGACCCGCAGCAGCGTGCGCGGGCGTCCGCCGTCCGACTCGACGACGCCCGCCTCCTCCAGGAGTCCGTCGGCGGTGAGTTCGGCGACGACGTTGCTGATGGACCCCGAACTGAGTCCGGTCGCGGGGCCGAGTGCCTGCCGGCTCATCGGCCCGCCGAAGTACAACCGTTGCAGCACCGTGGCGCGGTTGCCCACGCGCAGGTCGCGCACCGTCCGACTGCCCCGCTCTGCCATGTGGCTCCTCTCCGGTCCGCAACATACCGGTGCGCGACCTCTTGCCGCGACCATCTATCAGGTTTTAACTCACGTCATAAATAAGGCCGTGAAACCATTCAGGTGTCGAACTCGGCCTGCCCTCGGCACCGCTTCGGCCTGCGGCAGCAGCGACGCAGGAGGCGCGGGCAGCAACTCCTCACCCAGGAGGCTCACTTACCAGGCCTCCAACCAGGGGCCGAACCTCGCGGCGGACAAGAAGATCCTCACGCCCGAGCTGAAGAGGTTCGAGAAGGAGACCGGCATCGAGGTGAAGCTGGAGGTCATCCCCTGGTCCGAGCCGCTCAACCGGATCCTGGCGGCGCCCACGTCGGGCCAGGGCCCCGATGTCCTCAACATCGGCAACACCTGGCCGTCCTCGCTCCAGGCCACCGGCGCCCTGCTGCCCTGGGACGCGAAGACTTCGCGGCGATCGGCGGCAAGGACCGCTGCGTGGACTGGGCCCTCGGCTCGACCGGCGCCGCGGGCAAGGATCCGGCGGCGGTTCCGCTGCACTCCCTGTCGTACGCCCTCTGCCACAACAAGGCGATGTTCATGGCCAAGGACAAGATCGTCGCGCCGGGCCTGACCGGCCTGGAGGCCGCCGTGCGCGCCTTCTACCACCTGCTGCTCGGGCACGGGCTCGGCTTCCCCGCCGACATGCGGGAGGTGTACCAGGTGGACTTGCCGGAGCGGGTGGGCGACGCGGTGACCATGGCCCAGCCGCTGGACTGGCTGGGTCTCACCTACCACTTCCCGGCGACGGTCGTCGACGACCCGGCGGGCCCCGCGCCGTGTGCCCGCCAGGTGTACCGCCCCGAGGTCCCGCACACCGGCATGGACCGGGAGGTCGACGCGAGCGGCATCGAGTCCCTGCTGATGCGCCTGACCGAGGAGTACGGGGCGCGCAGCCTGTACGTCACCGGGAACGGCTCGGCCTACCCCGACGTCGTCCGCGACGACGGCTCGGTCGACGACGTGGAGCGCGCCCGCTGTCTGCGCCAACACCTGGCGGTCTGCGCCCGCGCCGCCCTCGGGGCGCCGCGCCGGCCGGGTACTACGCCTCGTCGCCCCTGGACAACTTCGAGTGGGCGTACGGCTACGACAAGCGCTCCGGACTCGTCCACGTCGACTACGCCACGCAGCGCCGCACCATCAAGGCGAGCGGCCGCCACTACGCCGACCTCGTCCGGGCTCACCGGCGCAGCATGCGCAGTTCCCCTATCCCCAGCAGCCGGGCGAGCACGAGGTAGCCCGCGGCCATCGTCACACCGCCGGCCGCCAGGGCCACAGCCGTCGACGCCGTGCCGGTGAGCGACGTCTCGGCGCCCGCGCGGGCGGCGGCCAGGCCGAGCGCCCCGGCCAGGGCGGAGGCCAGCGTCAACTTGCCGTACGTACGCACCAGTCGGCGCCCGTCGAGGTAGCCGCCGAGCCGTCGGCGCAGCAGCCGCGCGGTGAGCAGGAGACCGGCGGCGTACGAGAGGGTGTAGGCCGCGGCCATGCCGGTGACCGCCCAGCGCGCGGGCAGCAGCTGATGGCAGGCGGTGGCAAGGACTATGTTCACGCCCGCCACCCAGCACGCCATCCAGAAGGGGGTGCGGGTGTCCTCGTAGGCGTAGAAGCCGCGCAGGAGGAGGTACTGCGCGGAGAACGGGATCAGGCCGAGGCCGAACGCCTGCAGCATGTGGCCGAGGGGCTCGGTGGCGGCGGCGTCCGAGGCGCCGTGGGCGAACAGCAGCTCGGCGGTCTGCGGCCCGAAGGCCAGGAAGAAGAACCCGGCGGGCACGATCACCGTGCCGGTGACGCGCAGGGCACGGGAGAGCTCGCCGCGCAGATCGGCGGTGCGGCCCTCCGCGGCCGCCTTGCTCATCCGCGGCAGCAGCGCGGTCACCAGGGAGACGGTGACGATGGACTGCGGCAGGAGCCAGATGGTCTGCGCGTACGAGTACGCGGTGTATCCGGCCCCTGCCTTCGGCAGGCGCTGGTCGGCGATGTTGGCGTAGTTCGTGACGACGGTGAGCGCGACCTGGTTCGCGAGGACGAGCAGCAGCGTCCAGCGGGCGGCCTGGACGCTCTTGCCGAGGCCGGTGCCGCGCCAGTCGAAGCGGGGCCTGAAGCGCACGCCGGCGGCGCGCACGAACGGCACGAGCGCCAGGGCCTGCAGGGCGATGCCGACGGTGGTGCCGATGCCGAGCAGGCCGACCTGGTCGGCGGTGATGTCCCGGACGCTGTCGGGCACGGTCATCAGGCCCAGATAGGCGCCGAACATCGCGACGAGCACCACGTTGTTCAGGACCGGGGTCCACATCATCGCGCCGAACTTCTCACGGGCGTTCAGCACTTGGCCGAGCATGCCGAAGAGTCCGTAAAAGAAGATCTGCGGGAGCAGGAACCGGGCGAAGACCACGGTGAGTTCGAACGCCTCGTGGTTGGCGGGGGTGTCCCGCATGTAGAGGCCGACGATCTGTGGGGCCGCCCACACCGCGAGCGCCGTACCGACGCCGAGGACGCAGACGACGAGGGTGACCAGGCGCTGCTCGAAGGCCTTGCCGCCGTCGGGGTCGCTCGCGCGGGCGCGCACCAGCTGGGGCACCAGGACGGCGTTCAGCGCGCCGCCTATGAGGAGGGTGTAGAGGCTGGTGGGGACGGTGTTGGCGGTGTTGTACGTACTGGCGAGGAGGCCGGTGCCCAGGGCCGCGGCCTGGAGGACCTGCCTGATCAGCCCGGTGGCCCGGGAGACCACCGTGCCGAAGGCCATGAGGAGCGAGGAGCGTGCGAGGGTCACCACAGGAGCGGCACCTCGATCAGCCGGTCGGTGCCGTCGCGGAGTTCGAATTCCATGCGCTTGATCCTCGCACGGGCCTCTGACGGCGGACGCCGAGCCCGGCGCGGGGTGCGAGCGCGAGGACGCCCACCTTGCCGGTGTGGCGGTTGATCTGCACGAGCCGGGTCGCCTCGGCCACGTCGTCCAGGGCGTACGTCACCGACAGCGCGGGCTCGATGTGACCGAGGTCCAACAGGCGTGCCACGGCGGCCTGTTCGACGAGGTTGGCGCCGTGGCTGCCGATGACGCGCTTGAGCCGCATCCAGAGGTAGCGGTTGTCGAACTCGTGGCGGTAGCCGGAGCTGGAGCCGCAGGTGACGACGGTGCCGCCACGCCGGACCACGAACACGGAGACCCCGAACGTCGCCCTCCCCACGTGCTCGAACACGATGTGCGGGTCCTCCCCCACCAGCTCCCTGATGCGCCTGCCGAGCCGCTTGCCGACCGTCGTCGGGTCGGCGGGGGCGCTGCCGGTCAGGCCGATCTCCTCGCGGTCGACGACGGCGTGACAGCCGAACCGCCTGGCCCGTTCCGCCTTCTCGGGGCTGCTCACGACGCCGACGGCGATCCCTCCGCCGCCCCCGCACGAGCTGGGCGGCGTACGCGCCGAGCCCGCCTGCCGCGCCCCAGATCAGCACGACGTCGCCCTGGGTCATACGGGCACCCCGGTCACTGACGAGCATGCGGTAGGCGGTGCCCGCGCACAGCGGACTGCTGGCGCCCTCCTCCCACGTCAAGTGGTCCGACTTGGGCAGGAGTTGACTGTCCCGTGCCACGCACCGGGACGCCGGACCTCGGTTCGCAGTGCGCGCTCTCCAAGCAGCTCGCGGGCGCCTTCCAGGACGCGTACGAGGGCGAGAACATCGCGGCGCTCCTCAAGGCAGGCTTCGCGGACGCCGCGACGGACGGCGTCGGCTACCTCGACGGCCAGGTCCATCCGTACGCGTCCGGCGCCGACGCCGGTCACGCCCTGCTCGACATCGCCCGTACCGCGCCCGCGATCCCCGGCAGCGGCCTCGACGAGGAGACTCGGGTCGGGCGCCGGAGGACGTCCGGCCCATCGTGCCGCCCGAGTTCCTCGCCCGCTTCGACGAGCGGCCGGGGCGCGTCGTCGTGCCCGACCCCGAGGGTCCCGGGCGGGCCCGCGCCGTCGCGGGGGCGCTGCACGGGCTGCGGGCCGTGGTCGGTCCGACCGTCGACGTGCACGAAGGGGCGCGGTCGCTGCGCTGGGTGCTCGACGCACTGGAGCTCTCCCGGCGCGGCGTCCTGCCGGCGCCGGACGTGCTGCACTGCGCGGACCATCTGGCGACGTGCTGCTCTTCCGGGACGAGTCGTTGATCGACGCGCTGGTGCGGCGGCACCTGCTGCCGCTGGACGCCGTGCGCTCCCCTCGGCGCGAACGGTTCGCCGAGACGCTGCTGTGCTGGCCGCGCTGCGGCCACAACGCGAGCGAGGTCGCGAACCGGCTCGCCGTCCACCCGCAGACGGTCCGCTACCGGCTGCGCCAGCTGGACGAGGTGTTCGGCGACCAACTGCACGATCCCGTGGCGCAGTTCGAGATGCAGCTCGCGCTCCACGCGGTGAGCCTGCGGCCCGCGGCGGACTGAACGCCGTTACGAGGAAGCCTCGTCCAGGCGTGCCGGACTCCGAGGCGTTCACGGCGTACGAGCACACGATGCGGGGTTTCGTCGAGCAGAACCAGGCGCTGGCCACCATGGGCAGCGCCACCCTCGCGCCCCGCAGCCAGGAGCTGCTCGACGCGCGCAACGAGGCGCTGCGCGACCCGTCCGCCCTGACGGGAGAAGAGGGCCGCGCCGCCAACACCGGCCTGACGCTGCCGGACTACGGCCGGGGCTAGCGCTGCCGGACTACGGCCCGGGCCAGACGCCGCCCGTCTGCGGCCGGGGCCGGTGAGGCGATGACTTCTCCGCCGCCGAGGAGTCATTACTCGTACAAAGCCCGTGCAGGGAGCCCGCGTTGGAAGCAGGTGCGTCATGTGTTCCCACCAGCCGCCGTGCCCGACAGCCGACAGCACCGACCGCGATGCCGCCGCCGTGCTGACCGCCCATCCCGAACAGGGCTGGAGCCTGCTGTGCAACGGCACGATCGTCTTCGACGACACCGGTGAACTCCTCCCGGACGGACGGGTCGTGCCGCCGCGACGCTGTCACGAGCGCATGGCGGACACCTCGGCGCGCGCCGTCGGCTTCGGGCGCAGGATGCCCGCCGTGCAGGCGGCGACGGCACAGAAGGCCACCGGCAGGAAGAACGTCAGGTTGAGCGGCATGAAGTGGGTCAGCGGTCCGATGACCGCGGGCCCGGCGAGCATCCCGAGGTAGCCGAGCCCCGCGACGCGGGAGACATTGGCTCCGGCGGCGTCCTGGTCGGCGTGTCCCGCGGCGCTGAAGAGCTGCGGGATGCAGCCGGACAGGCCCGCGCCGAACACGGTCCAGCCGAACAGGGCCGGCGGTACCCAAGGGGACAGCGCCGCCACCGTCAGACCGAGCGCGGCCACGGTCGCACCGTGGCGCAGGACGGCCACCGGGCCGAAGCGCGCGGCCACCCGGTCGGCGAGCAGCCGCCCGACGGTCATGGCCGCGGCAAAGGCGCCGTAGGCGAGGGCGGCGGTGGCGGCGGGCGCGCCCAGGGCGTCGCGCAGGTGCAGCACACTCCAGTCGTTGGCCACGCCCTCGCAGAGCATGAGCATCAGCGCGAGGGCGGCAAGTATCCATATCTGCCGGGGAGTTCCGCGGCGCGAAGGGGAAGCCTCCGAAGTCTCCTTCTTCGTACGCGAGGCGGGCGTGCGCGCGGTGGGCTCGGGACGCAGCAGCGCGGGGGCGGACAGCCCGGCGGCCGCGGCGCCGAGCAGCGCCACCGCGCCGAGGGTCACAGCGGGGCTCCAGCCCCAGCTGAGCGTGCGGGCGCCGACCAGCGCGGCCAGGACGCCGCCGATGGAGAACGTGGCGTGGAAGGCCGACATGACGGGCCGCCGGTAGCCGCGCTCGACCTGGACCGCGTGCGCGTTCATGCTGACGTCCAGGCAGCCGTTGCCGAGGCCGAGCACCAGCAGGGCCGCGCCCAGCGTCCAGACGTTCGTGGCGAGGCCGGGCAGGACCAGGGCCGCGCTGCACAGGGCCGCGCCGGCGGGGACGACGGCGCGGGCACCGAGGCGGTCGGTGAGCGGGCCGACGACCTGCATGCCGACGAAGGCGCCCGCACCGAGCAGCAGCAGGAGCCAGCCGAGCACGGCATGGCCGATGCCGACCTGGTGCTCGATCGCGGGGATGTGGACGATCCACATCCCCATGAGGAAGCCGTTCAGGGCGAAGTAGGCGAAGGTGGCCAGTCGCCCGGCCCGCAGTGTTCTCTCCATGGCTGCACTTTCCATGACTTCGAACATAACGAACAGAAACGGTGTTCGCTAGCTTGATTTTCAAACATCGCTGATGTTTGATGTGGGTGTGGCCAGTACAGATCGACTGAGGCAGATCACCGACGCCGTGCGCGAGGCGGGGCGGATCGGTGTGGCGGAGCTCGCCGAACTCACCGGCGCCTCCGAGATGACCATCCGCCGCGACCTGGAGGCCCTGGCCGAACAGGGCGTCCTGGAGCGCTACCGCGGGGGCGCGCGGAGCCTGCTGCTGCGCGGCGAGGAACCGCCCTTCGCCCTGCGGGCGCGCGAGGGCCTGGAGGCCAAGCGCCGCATCGCGGCCGAGGTGGCGGTGCTGATCACCGACGGCGAGTCCGTGGTGGTCGACAGCGGCACGACCTGCCTGGAGGTCGCCCGCGCGCTGGAGCACCGGCGCGTGACCGTGATGCCGCTGTCCCTGCACGCGGTGAACGCCCTGTCGGGCGCGCCCCAGGTGACCCTCCTCGTACCCGGCGGCCGACCGCGCCCGGGCGAGCTCGCCCTGACCGGCCCGCTCACCACGGCTTCCCTCGCCGCCCTGCGCTTCGACACCGCGGTCGTCGGCTGCTGCGGGCTGACCGCTGCGAACGGTCTGACCGCCTACGACCTGGACGACGCCGCGGTCAAGCGCGCGGCGATCGCCTCGGCCCGCCGCGTCATCGCCGTCGCGGACGCCGCGAAGCTCTCCCGCACCGCCCTGGCCTTCGTCGCCCCCGCCGCCGCGCTGCACGCCGTCGTCACCGACGGGGCGGCGGCGGACGAGGAGACCGACGCGCTCGCCGCGGCGGGCGTGACCGTACGAAAGGTGTGACCCCCTTGAACAACTCGGCCGAGCCGAACGGCAGTTCCCGGACCCGCGGCACCCCGCACGACGTCGTGCTCTTCGACATGTTCGGCGTCATCGCGTGCCATCAGTCCCAGGACGGCAAGGACCGCCTGGCCGCCGTCGCCGGGGTGCCCGAACCGGCCTTCTGGGAGGCCTATTGGGGGCTGCGTCAGCCGTACGACCGCGGGGACGTGACCGGACCCGCGTACTGGCGGCGCGTGGCCGACGCCCTCGGCGTGGACTTCGACCGGGAGCGGGTCGCACGGCTCGTCGAGGCCGACCTCGCCAGTTGGAGCGCCGTCGACGACACCATGGTCGCCCTGATCGAGGAACTGGCGGCAGGGGGACGGCCGATCGCGCTGCTCTCCAACATCCCCGAGGAGCTGGCCGCCCGCTACGAAGAGCGGTACTCCTGGCTCAAGCACTTCCAGGTGTGCGCCTTCTCCTGCCGCATCGGGCACGCGAAGCCCGAGCCCGGCGCCTACCGCTGGTGCCTGGAGGCCCTGGGCACCGAACCGGGCCGCGTCCTCTTCGTCGACGACCGCGAGGAGAACATCCGGGCCGCCGAGGCGAGCGGCATACGCGGACACCTCTTCACGAGCCCCGCCCGCTTGAGGGAGGCCCTCGACATCAGCGCGTGATCGCGCCCAACAGCGCCTTCGCGCACAGGTCCCGCACCTGTTCACGCGTCAGGTCCGGCTCCTCCAGCCACTCCAGGCAGACGGCCACCATGAACGCCAGCCATCCCCGCACGGCCAGGCGCACCGCGGGCAGGTCCTGGGTGATGCGGGCCACGTCCGGGTCCGCGGCGAGCGCCGCGAGGATCTGCCGCTCCTGAGCGGCGAGGCCGTTCCGGTAGACCTCGCGGACCAGCGGGTCGCCCGCCGCCTCGGCGCGGTGGAAGGCGCGGAAGCCCTGCGCGTGGCTCTCCACATAGCCGAGGAACGCGTCGAGTCCGGCGCCGATCTGTTCCTGCACCGGCAGGCCGGGAACGGCCGCCGTCAGCCGCAGCATGCGCTCGCTCTCGCGGTGCACGACGGCGGCGAAGAAGTCCCGCTTGGTCGGGAAGTAGTGGTACAGCAGCCCGCGCGAGACACCGGCGATCTCCGCGACCCGCTCGATCCACACGTCGTCGTAGGGCTTCTGCGCGAACAGCCGCGCCCCGACGGAAAGCAGCTGCTCACGCCGCTCCTCGGTGCTCAGTCTGCGGCGCGTGCGCTCCTGCGGGTTCGCGGCCATGCAGGCACCTTACTTGACGGGAATTCAATAGCGGTACCAGACTGGAAGCTCCTATTGAATCCACGTACAACAGGCCCAACGGGCCCGTCGGACAAGGGAGATGGGCACATGGCGCAGACGACGCGGTCCGCGGCGGCGAAGGGCCCGGACGAGCGGGGCGCGCCCGCCTCGCCCTCCGGCGGCGCGTCCACCGCCCCACCCAAGGGATTCCGCAGCGCCGAGCTCGGCTGGCCCGAGCTGCGCCGCATCCCCCACCCGCCGCGCAGGCTCCCGCTGCTCGGCGACATACTCGGCGCCAACGTCCGTACGCCGCTGCAGGATTCGATGCGGATGGCCAAAGACCTCGGGCCCATCTTCCGCCGCAAGGCGTTCGGCAAGGAGTTCGTCTTCGTGTGGGGCGCCGAGCTCTGCGCGGACCTCGCCGACGAGTCGCGCTTCGCCAAGCACGTGGGCCTGGGGGTCGCCAACCTCCGTCCCGTCGCGGGCGACGGGCTCTTCACCGCGTACAACCACGAGCCCAACTGGCAGTTGGCGCACGACATTCTCGCCCCCGGCTTCAGCCGCGACGCGATGGCGGGCTACCACCCGCTGATGCTGGACGTCGCGGGGCAGCTGACCGCGCGCTGGGACGAGCGGGAGGCCGCGGGCCGGTCGGTGGACGTGCCGGGCGACATGACGAAACTGACGCTGGAGACCATCGCCCGCACCGGCTTCGGGCACGACTTCGGCTCCTTCGAGCGGTCCGCGCCGCACCCGTTCGTGACAGCGATGGTCGGCACCCTCTCCTTCGCCCAGCGCCGCAACGTCGTGCCGCCGTTCCTCGCCCCGCTGACGCTGCGCGGCGCCGGGCGGCGCAACGACGCCGACATGGCGTACCTCAACCGCACCGTGGACGCGGTCGTCGCGGCCCGCCGCGCCTCGTCGGGGCCCGGCGGCCACGGCGACCTGCTCGACCGGATGCTGGAGGTGGCGCACCCCGGGACCGGGGAGCGGCTCACTCCGGAGAACATCCGCCGACAGGTCATCACCTTCCTGGTGGCCGGGCACGAGACGACCTCCGGTGCCCTGTCGTTCGCGCTCCACTACTTGTCGCGCTCCCCCGACGTGCTCGCCCGCGCGCGGGCCGAGGTCGACGAGGTCTGGGGCGCGGAAGGAGAGCCCGCGTACGAACAGGTGGCCAAGCTGCGTTACGTACGCCGGGTGCTCGACGAGTCGCTGCGGCTGTGGCCGACGGCTCCGGGGTTCGCGCGTGAGGCGCGCGAGGACACCGTGCTCGGGGGCGTCCACCCGATGCGGCGCGGCGCGTGGGCGCTGGTTCTCGCGGCCATGCTGCACCGCGATCCCGCGGCGTGGGGCGAGCGTCCCGAGGAGTTCGACCCCGACCGGTTCGCACCTTCGGCGGTACGGGCCAGGCCCGCGCACGTCTTCAAACCGTTCGGCACCGGCGCGCGGGCCTGCATCGGACGTCAGTTCGCGCTGCACGAGGCGACGTTGGTGCTCGGCCTGCTCCTGCGCCGCTACGACCTGCACGCGGAGCCCGGCTACCGGCTGCGCGTCGCCGAGCGCCTCACCCTCATGCCGGACGGTCTCACGCTGCGCCTCACCCGCCGCGCCCCGGCCGCGTAGGGCGCGATTGTCAGACCCGTGCGCGAGAGTGGAGACGGCATCACCGCGATGCCGTTTTGCCACCCAGCGCAGAGGAGTCGCTCGACATGACCGGCACGACGTCCGAGGAACTGCTCGCCGCCCAGGCCTGCTTGCGCCTGCTGCACACCGCGCGGGCCGCCCTGTCCGACTCCGCGTCGGTCTCGCCCGCCGCCGCGGCGTCGCTGCTCGCCGGGCCGATCGCGGAGGCCGACGACGCACTGCGCCGCGCGGGCCTCGCGGGGAACGAGGCGGCGCTCATCGACCGCATCTACGACCTCGCGCCTCCCCCGCGCCCCGAGGACGACGCCGTCCGTACGGTGCCTTCCCCCGTGGCCCGTTCCCGTGCGCGCGAGGGCAGCCAGTCATGAGCGGGGCAGGCGGGAGCGGCGGGGCGAGGAACAGCCCCCCGAAGGGCAACGCGTCGTACGGCCACAAGGAGTTCAAGCGCTCCAAGAGCCACTTCGCGGACCGCATCACCGCCGACGGCAGGGACGGCTGGCCCGTCGAGGCGGGGCGCTACCGCCTGGTGGTGAGCAGGGCCTGCCCCTGGGCGGGCCGGGCGCTGATCGCGCGGCGGCTGCTCGGCCTGGAGAGCGCCGTGTCCCTGGCCGTCACCGACCCGATCCAGGACGACCGGAGCTGGCGCTTCACCCTGGATCCCGACGACCGCGACCCCGTCCTCGGCATCCGCTTCCTCAGCGAGGCGTACGAGGCGCGTGAGACCGGATATCCCGGCGGTGTCAGCGTCCCCGCGCTCGTGGACGTGCCCAGCGGCAAGCTGGTCACGAACGACTTCCAGCAGATCACCCTGGACTTCGCCACGGAGTGGACCGCGCTGCACCGGGAAGGCGCGCCCGACCTGTACCCCGAGCCGCTGCGCGACGAGATCGACACGGTCGTCGAGGGCGTCTACCGCGACGTCAACAACGGCGTGTACCGCGCGGGTTTCGCCGCCGACCAGAGGGCGTACGAAGAGGCGTGCCGCGATGTGTTCCGCCGCCTGGAGCTCACCTCGGAGCGCCTGTCAGGACGGCGCTACCTGGTCGGGGACACCCTCACGGAGGCGGACATCCGCCTGTTCTGCACGCTGGTGCGGTTCGACGCGGTGTACCACGGCCACTTCAAGTGCAACCGCTGGAAGCTGGCCGAGGACCCGGTGCTGTGGGCGTACGCCCGGGACCTGTTCCAGACCCCGGGCTTCGGCGACACCATCGACTTCGACCACATCAAGCGGCATTACTACCACGTGCACGAGGGCATCAACCCGACCGGCATCGTGCCGCTGGGCCCCGACCTCGACGGGTGGCTGACGCCGCATCACCGGGAGGAGCTGGTCGGCCGGCCGTTCGGCGACGGCACGGCACCGGGGCCGGTGCCCTCCGGGGAGGAGGTGCCCCCTTCGGGACGGCCGTGAGAGCGCCGGGCGGCGGTCACTGACCCAGGTTCGCGAGCGGGTCCTTGCCGGGCTGCCAGGTGAACTTGTCGCCGCCCACCCAGCGCACGGCGTCCGGGTCGTCGAGGTCGTGCACGGTGATGCCCGCCATCGCGGCGGCGTCCAGGACGTCCGTGACGGTCTTGGCCTTGCCGACCACCTCGCCGTCGATCTCCACGATGCGGAACGGCGGACTGCCGGGCTGGACGCCGAGGACGGTGATCCGGGGGTTCGACATGTACAGGTACGCGCTTTCGCTCATGCCTGGAACTCTTCCACGGTGAGCCGCGCGAGCGCCTCGCCAGTCGGCCGCTCGGGCTACCCCCGCGTCCGCGCGGTCAGCCCACCGTGGGCCCGACGAGGCGCGCGGCCACCGACCGCGCCGAGGCGAGCGCGCGCCTGCGGTCCGCGCCGCGCCGACCGGGCACCACGCGTGTGCTCAATCCGTCCAGGAGCGCGAGGAGTTCACCGGCGCGGGCCGCCACGCCGTCGCCCGCGAAGGCGACGGCCGGTCACCGCGCCCAGGCCGGCGTCCACGTCGCGCCGTCACGGTCGTCGTCGGCGCCGACGGTCCCGAGGTGGTCACGGAGCGCGGTGAGCGCGGGGTGCCGGTTGTCGCCGCGCCAGATCAGGGAGTGCGGGTAGACCGGTGTCGGGTCGTGCACGGGGATGCGCCGAAGGTCGTCGTCGGCGGGCCAGACCAGGCGCGTCTCCTCGCCGACGATGGTGGCAAGACCCGGGGTCTCGGCGATGGTGTCCAGGAGCGGCTCGGTCCCGAAGTCGGGTCCCGTCACCTCGATGGTGAGCCCGAAGGCGGCGGCGAGCTCGTCGTAGTAGGCGGCCCACTCCGTGCCGCTGACGATGCCGGGCATCCAGATCCGGTGCCCGGCGAGCTGGGCGAGGGTGACCGAGCGGGCACCGGCCAGCGCGTGGTCGGGCCCGGTGAGGAGCTGCAGCGGCTCGTCGTGCACGCGGGCGGCCTCGATGCCGTCGGGCAGCCGGTCAGCGCGCCGGGTGACGGCCCGGAACGCCGCGTCGATCGTGCCGGCCCGCACGGCGGTGATCGCCGCGTCCGCGTCGAAGAGCGTCACGACGTCGAGCGGGGTGTCGGGCCGCGCGCGATGGAAGCCGCGCAGCAGACCGGCGGGCGCGAGCCGCCGGCCGATCACGTCGACGCGCAGCGCACGGCTGCCGGGCCGCACCGAAGCCGCCGCGCGCTCCTGCGCCTGCAACAGATTGCGGGCGTGGGGCAGGAACGCCTGCCCGTCGATGGTGAGCCGGGCCCCGCGCGCGGTGCGCGTGAACAGCCGCACCTCGAGGTGCTTCTCCAGGCCCGCGATACGTTTGGAGACGGCCTGCTGGGTGATCGACAGGTCGGCGGCGGCGCCCTGGAACTGTCCGGCGTCCGCGGCGGCGACGAAGGCGCGCACAGCATCGAGATCCATGGCGGCCACCCTAGACCCGCCACGCATGCGGTCGCACAACCCGTGGTTGTACGCCGGGGGCAGACCGGTTGTTTGATCCGGTGGCCTGCCGCTCGCTTGGATGTCGGGGGCAACGCGGGGTTGTCCGAGACGACGCCAGGTGGTCCGGCGGGAACGACGAGGAGTGGGCGAGGCATGGCGGGGAGGCGGTCGCTGGGGCGGCGGTTCGGGTGGCTCTGGACGGCGTATGCGATCAGTATGTTCGGCACACGGCTCGCCTTCGACGCGTTCCCCCTGATCGCGATCCTGGTGCTGCACGCCGACGCGACGCAGGTCGCGGTGCTCGCGGCCGCGGGGCTCGCGGTGGGCGCGGTGGCCGCGATCCCGCTCGGGCCGTGGGTGGAGTTCCGCCGCAAGCGGCCGGTGATGGTGGGGATGGATCTCCTCCGGTGCGCGGCCCTGCTGACCATCCCCGCCGCGTACGCCTTCGACCTGCTGAGCTTCGGGCAGCTCCTCGTCGTGTCGGTGGTCATCGCGGCGGCCGACATCACCTTCGGCGCGGCCAGCGGCGCGTACCTCAAGGCGCTCGTACCCCCCGAGGACCTCCTCGTCGCGCACGGGCGGTTCGAGTCCACGGCGTGGACGGCCACCATGCTCGGGCCGCCGCTCGGCGGGGCCGCGGTCGGCGTGTTCGGCCCCGTGGTCACGGTGGTGGCCGACGCCGTCAGCTATCTGCTCTCCGCCCTGGGGATCCGCGCGATCGGCGGCAAGGAGCCACGCCCCGTGCGCTCCGACGCCGCGCCACGGATGCGCGGGCGCGATCTGCTCGAAGGCTGGCGGTTCATCCTGGGGCACCCGGAGCTGCGCCCGCTGTTCTTCAACAACCTCCTGGTCAACGGCCTGATCATGGCGGCCACTCCGCTGCTCGCCGTCCTGATGCTCGGCCCGCTCGGCTTCGCTCCGTGGCAGTACGCCCTGGCCTTCGCCGTGCCCTGCGTGGGCGGCCTGATCGGCTCGCGCCTCGCCCGCCGCCTCGTCGCGCGGTTCGGGCAGCGCAGGGTCCTGCTCACCGCGGGCGCGCTGCGCGTCTGCTGGCCGCTCGGCCTGGCCTTCGTCCGTCCCGGGGTCAGCGGTCTCGTCCTGGTGATGGTCGTGGAGTTCGGGCTCATCACCTGCTCGGGCGTCTTCGCCCCGGTCGTCGCCACCTACCGCCTTGAGCGGACCCCGGCGGACCGGGTCGCCCGCACCCTGTCCGCGTGGTCGATCACGGGGAAGACGACCACCGCCACCATCACCGCCCTGTGGGGAGTCCTCGCCGGTTTCACGAGCCCTCGCGTCGCACTCGCCGCCGCCGGCCTCCTCATGCTGGCCACGCCGATGCTGATGCCTCGACGAGAGCGTACGAAGACGGAGGCGGCGCAGGTGCCTTCGGTGGGCTAGGGCAGTCGCTCGATCGCCTTGAGCACGTGTCCCGCACCGTCCTCCGCCGCCATCGCCCCTGCGAGGCGGGTGGCGGCCCCTGCGTACGACTCCTCGCGGACCGCGCGGCCGAGCGCCTCCGCGAGGCGGGACACGGTGAGGTCCGTGAACGGGACGGGTGCGGTGCCCGCGCCCAGGGATGCGAGCCGGGCGGCCCAGAAGGGCTGGTCGGCGGTGACCGGCACGGGCACGGCGGGCACCCCGGCCCGCAGCCCCGCCGCCGTGGTGCCCGCGCCCGCGTGGTGGACCACGGCCGCCACACGCGGGAAGAGCAGCGCGTGCGGCACCTCGCCGACGGTGAGGACGTCGTCGCCGGAGGCCGCGAGCCCGGCGCGGCCCGCCTGCAGCACGCCCCGAAGTCCTGCTGCCCGCAGCGCCTGCACCGCGATTGCGCCGAGTCTCTCGCCGTCACCGCCCGCCATGCTGCCGAACCCGATGAACACCGGCGGCGGCCCGGCCCGCAGGAAGTCGTCGAGCTCCGCGGGGAGCGAGGCCGCCGGGTCGTGGTGCGGCCACCAGTTGCCGACGACGTCGAGCCCGGGGCGCCAGTCCCCGGGGCGGGGCACGACAGCCGGGCTGAAGCCGTGGAGCACCGGCCAGCCGGAGCGCTCCTGTCGGGCGCGCACGGCGCCCGGCGCGGCGGCGGGGAGTCCGAGGCGTACGCGCAGGTCGCGCACCGCGTCGGCGTAGACGCGGTCGACCATGCGCAGGGAGAAGCGGCCGAGGGTGCGGTTCCCGAAGCCGCCGAGCGAGCGCGTGCCGACGACGACAGGCGGGAACTCTCCGGTGGGGTGCGCCGGTTGCAGGTACGCCCCGATGGCCGGCACGCCCATCGCCTCGGCGAGCTGCCAGCCGAGCGGTGCCGTGGTCGTGGAGAGGATCAGCAGGTCGGCGCCCCGTACGGCGGCGTCGACGAGGCCGCCGCCGAGGTCGTGCACGAAGGCCGCGGCGGTCCGCATGAGCTCCTTGCGCGCGCCCGCGCGCTGCTCGGGGTCCGGGCCCGCGGGGACATCGCGGAACCGCAGTCCCGCGGCCTCGACGAGGGGCTCGAAACAGGCGTGCGTGGCGATGGCCACGTCGTACCCGGCCGCGCGGAGCCGGGCGCCGAGGCCGGTGTAGGGGGCGACGTCGCCGTACGAACCGGCGGCGGTGATGAGGATGCGGGTCATCGGTTTCCTTCGGCTTCTGGGGTGTTCCCGGAGCCCTCCGGCGCGCGACTCTCACCCTCAGGTCCAGGGTGAGAGTTGGCCTCGGACGCGCGTCTCGCTCCAGGGCTCGTCCGGGTCTCGGCATTGGCCTGTACAGCCGCACGCAGATACGCGGCGAGGCCGGGCCGCTGCTGGGAGGGCGGTACGACGAGGGCGAAGGCGCGCGGGTCCTCGGCGAAGTCGTCCGCGATGCGCAGATGCATCTCGGGTGGGCACGGCGTGAACCAGCGGGCGATGTGCTGCCGGTGCGCCTCGGCAAGCTCCCGTGCCCGCTCGCCCTCCGCGGGCTCCCCCGCGTCATGGGCGGCGAGGAGTTCGTCGCGCCACCGCGCGGCCTCGCCCATGAGCCGCGCCCAGTCCTCCTTGGAGTGCGTGGCGGCGCTCTTCATCGCGGCCCGGTGTCCCGCGCTGTCCTGCCACTTGAGCTCGGCCTCGGTGGCGTAGCTCAGGTCGAAGGTGATCTCGCCGAACACCTCGAAGCGCTCACGGGGGCTGAGGGGCACGCCGGTCTGCTGCACTTCCATGGCGCGTTCGGCGACCTCGACCAGGCGTTCCAGCTTGCCGATCTGCTCGCGCAGCGTCCGGCGTCTGGCCTTCAGCTGATCGAGGGCGTTGGCCTGCGGGTCGGCCAGGATCTCGGCGATCTCGTCGAGGGCGAAGCCGAGTTCGCGATAGAAGAGGATCTGCTGCAGCCGGGCCAGGTCGGCGTCGTTGTAGAGGCGGTATCCGCCCGCGCTCCGTTCGCCGGGCGTGAGCAGCCCGGCGCGGTCGTAGTGGTGCAGGGTACGGACGGTGACCCCCGCGAAACCGGAGACCTGCCCGACGGTGTAACTCATGGACCTCGCCTTTCGTCGACGTACAGCGTGAAGCCTGACGCGACGTGAGGGTCAACTCAGGGCTGGCGCGGAGGTGCCGGAGTTCGGGCCTGCCGCAGCGATCCTGGAGTGCGGCCGGCGAACTTCCGGACCGTGCGGGTCAGATGCGCCTGGTCCGCGAAGCCCGCGTCGGCGGCGGCTTCGGCGATGACGCCCGCGCCTCCCGCCCTCTCTCCGTCCAGGAGCGCGGCGACCGCGGCCCGCAGCCGCTGCCACTGGCGGAGCGTGCTCAGCGGAATCCCCACTTCCGCCGCGACCAGGGCGCGCAGCCGGGCCGGGGACAGACCGAGCTCCGAGGCGACGGCATCGATGCGGCCGACCCGAGCGGATGCCCGTACGGCATGGAGAACGCGAGGATCGACGCGGGTCCGCGCTCCGACGAGCGCGACCATCTCGCCCCGCAACGCCTCCGCGTCCAGCCCCGCCCCGTCGCGCACCGCGGAGAGGAGTCGCCGCACGGTCCGGCGATCCAGCCACGCGGGCCCGGCGAGACCGCCGGGCAGACACCAGGGTTCGAGAAAGACGGCGACGAAGGGCGAGGAAGTGGCACACGCGTGCGCGTACTGCGGCGGCACCAGCACTCCAGCCCCTGCCGCCTCCCCCACCAGGACCTCCCCACCCTCCGGCAGGACGAGCTTCCAGGTCGGATGCCGATGCCGGGAGACGTCGTACGCACGGGGTTCAGCGAAGACCGCGGCGTCGCGGGTGAGGGCGAGGGAGGCGGAGCCCGGAGCCATCCGTTCCGGACCGCACGCATCCCGCCCCGCGCCGCAAGCGTTCCGTTCAATACGGCACCCGGTGCTCACCCCGATCATCGCCGCATGCCCACCTTCGCCGCCCCCGCCCTCGCCGTCTTCCTGTCCTGTACGGCCCTCGGTCACATCGCCTTCCCCGCGTACTTCCGCACCTTGGTCCCCGCCTGGCTGCCCGCCCCGTCCATCATCGTCGCCGCGAGCGCGGTCGCCGAACTGGCGGTGGCCGGGCTGCTGTTCACACCCGGCACGCGCACGCTCGGCGGCTGGGCGGCAGCCCTTCTGATCGCCGGGTTCCAGGTCTCCCATCTGGACGCCGCGCGGCACACCCGCACCGCCTCCCGGTTCCTCGACACGGCGTGGGGCGTGGCGGCCCGGCTCGTCGTGAATGCCGCCTACATCGCCTGGGCCGTGGCGGTCGCGGCCGCGGACGCCGGCCACTGAACCGCCACTTGTTAATGGGATCCATTTTCATATAGCGTGCGGGTCATCAGGGGCACCGCCCCCCCACACCCTCGGAGGACCCCATGGCCGTACCCAAACGGAAGATGTCCCGCAGCAACACCCGCCACCGCCGCGCCCAATGGAAGGCGAACACCCCTCAGTTGGTGCCCGTCACCGTCGACGGCGTGCGCCACATGGTGCCGCAGCGCCTGGCCAAGGCGTACGAGCGCGGCCTGATCCACCCGGAGGACTGAGGGCCCGCACCCAGCCACCTGGACACCCAGACACCTGGGCACCTGGGCACCCCCGGGTCAGCCGACGCAGCCCTAGCTGTTCGCAGGCTCCAGGTAGTCGTGGTCAAGCAGCCACTTCACGTTCAGACGCTGCCCCTCCCCCGGGTCCAGGAAGACCGGGTCCAGCTTGATCTGCTGGCCGCGGCCGGGCTGCTCGAACCAGGGCGCGATACGACCCTGCCAGACATAGAACGGCTTGTTCACCTCATAGACGCGGTAGTCGCAAGCGAAGGCGGCGTCACGGGTGTTGAGGTTCTGCGGGGGCAGCGCACGCTTCGCGTAGGCATCCCCGGCAGGCGCGAGGTACGACCCGAACTCCGAGCCGAAGCGGTCCACCTCCTCGCCCCTCTCCAGGAGTTCGGGGCGCTTGTCTATCTCGCCGTTGACGGTGTCGAAGCCGTCGTTCGGCGGGTACTTCCAGCTGCCGGTGTCCGCGGGACCCTCCCAGTACTTCTCCAGGAAGGCCTTCGGCGACAGCTTGCCGGTCCGCTTCCAGCCCTTCAGGAGCGGGCCGACGGGACGATCCCACTTCTTGGGGAGCCACTTCGGACCGAGGCGGGTGTCGCCGAGGAACTCCCCCGTGCACGGCTCGTGCACCGCCGCCCCGGAGACCGGGGGCGCCGGCGCGGCGGAGGCCGTCGCGCTCGCGGCGGGCGCGGCCGCCATGGCGGTGGCGACTCCGAGCGCGGCCAGTACGGTACGGATCCGGATCACATGACTGTGGTCCACTCGGCAACTCCTCGTGCGTGTAGGCGCGTTCGAAACAGTGGACACCGAACCGAACGTGCTCCGACTGCGACTGCGATCTCCGTCAGCCGCTCGCACACCGTATAAGAGCAGTGGCTCTCTGTGGTCAACTTCTCTTGCCGGGCTGACCTGTTGGCCGATTTCAGCCGATGACCTCGGATGCGCACACCGGGCGGCCGCGGGTCGCGTACGAACGGGCCGCCACGAGCAGGGCGCCGCCCAGGCCGCCGAAGGAGAGCCCGCCGAACGCCACCATCCACGTCATCCCCGCGCTGGTGGTGAAGACGCCGGACGGCTCGATCCGGTCCATGACGCCGAGCGCGCCGAGCGGGGCGTAGACGAGCAGCACGGTGCCGTACGCCGCCAGGGCGCCGCCGGTCAACCAGGCCGGGATCAGCGGCAGGAGGCGCGGCACGCGACGCCCCGACAGGAACAGCGTCCAGCGCGGGAACACCTGCCCCCAGCGGTACATGAGGCCGACCAGCAGGAAGATGCCGAGCAGCGCCGCGAGCACCGTCACGTCGACGCCGACCTCCGCGAGAGCCCGCGAGGCCCCCGTCGCCTCCGACTCCACGTCCCTCTGCCAGACCTCGCCGCTCACACTGATCGCGTCGCCGCCGAACATCCAGACGGTCTTGACCACGGACCACGGCAGCAACCCGCACGCGAGGACGAATGCCGTCGCGCGGGTCCGCGCCGATGCGGTGGAGGCGGCGGGGTGGGTGAGCGGGCCGTCGCCCTGACCGTCGTGCGCCTGCCCGCAGCGGGCGCACCGGCCGCGCAGCCGACGGCGGTACGAGACGGCGACCATCCACAGGAGCCCCACGCCGCACGTGCTCAGGAGCACATGGACGAGCCCGGTGACGCTCTCCACCCCGGAGCCCGACAGCAGCGTCACGAAGTGGATCGGCAAGGAGATCGCGCCCCACCCGAAGGCGGGGACGAGAAGGACCAATGACGTTCCCGCCACGATCCGCCCGGCCCTGGCGAGGCCCCTGGTCGTGGCGGCGCAGACCCCGGCGGCCAGCAGGGCGAGGACGGCCTGGGCCAACTGGAGCGCGACCGGCTGGCAGGTGTCCGGCCTGATCGGCACGGCCGTGCCGGTCGCCGCCCAGCCGACGAGCACAGCGGCGTACAGCACGCCCCACACCTGGGCGGCGAGCGGCGCCCACGCGGGCCAGCGGCGACCCCATGGGGCAAGCCCGCCGCGCGCCCGCCAAGTGCGCCTGATCCGGGGGGTGTTCACCGGAGCCGTCACCGTGTCCTCCAGAGTCCGAAAGATGCCCATGGCTGAGATGTCCAAGGCGAAGTCGTCCATGGCGAAGTCGTCCAAGACCGAGTCGTCCAAGGCGAAGTCGTCCATGGCGGCGTCCGAAGATCGCCGCCACCTGAGACTCCCGCGGCCCGGCGCACACCGCGTCACCCCTCCGGACCGACCGCCTCCGCCGCGCGGCGGACCTCTTCTTCGGGGCTCACCCGTGCCGCGTAGGCGCCGCCACCACCGGGCGTGCCTCTTGTCCAGGCAATCGTGTACAGGGCACTGTGTCTGCCACATCCGTCACGCCCGTCACCACCGACGCATGAGGTGCAGCCATGAACAGCGGAGCAGGCTCGGCCGGAGATGCCGGGACACGGAACGGCCCGGGGCGGCGGCGTTTCCTCGGCGTACTCGCGGGAGCGACCGCGGCGGGCGCGATGTCGTCGGCCGCGGCCTGCGCGTCGTCGGCCCCGCAGGACCAGGAACGGCCGGATCGCGCGCGCCGGGGCGCAGCCTCGTCGGCGGCCCATCGTCCGCGCCGCGAGCGGCAGTTGTTCCTGGGGACGTACACCTCGCAGGAGGGCGGCGGTTCGGGCATCGGCCTGGCGACGTACGACGAGGAGACCGGCCGCGTGACCGGCACGGGTACGCTCACCGGCGTCCCGGACCCCTCCTACCTGGCACTGCACCCCTCGGGACGCACGCTGTACGCCGTCAACGAGCGGGAGAAGGGCGGTGTGACGGCAGTCGCGCTCTCCCCCTCGGGCAAGCACGAAGTGCTCGGCACGCGTGACACCGGTGGCGCGGGGCCGTGTCACCTCTCCGTGCACCCCGGTGGCCGCTGGCTGCTCAGCGCGAACTATCGCTCGGGCAGCGTGGCCGTCCACCCCGTGTCGAAGTCGGGCGCGCCGGGCGAGCGGACCGACCTGGTCACGCACTCCGCGCCGCCGCCGGGCCCCGGCCAGGAGGGCCCGCACGCCCACCAGATCATCACGTCCCCCGACGGCCGTCACGTCCTCGCCGTCGACCTCGGCAACGACACGGTCTACACGTACCGCCTCGACGAGAAGGCGGGCACCCTGAAGCGCGTCTCGTACTCGAGCCTGCGCCCCGGAGCGGGACCGCGGCACCTCACCTTCCATCCCTCGGGGCGCTATGCGTATCTGGCCAACGAGGTGGACAACACGGTCGTGGTATGTACGTACGACCCTTCGTCCGGCCGCCTCGGGCCCGGCGAGCCGCAGTCGACGGGCACGGGCGAAGGCACCAGCTACCCGGCGCAGATCGTGGTGACGCGCGAGGGCCGCTTCGCCTTCCTCGCCAACCGCGGGCACAACAGCATCGCGCGGTACGCGATCGAGCGCGGCGGCGCCGGGCTGCGGCTCCTGGGCACGGTCGAGGTGGGCGGCGACTTCCCTCGCCACCTCGCGTTCTCACCGTCCCAGCGGCTGCTGTTCACCGCGAACCAGAAGTCGAGCTCGGTGAGTGTCTTCCGCGTGGACGCAAGCAGCGGCGAACTCACCCTGACGGAAAAGCCGTTCGCGGCCCCGGTGGCGGTGTGCGCGCTCCCTCTCTGAACCTCGCCTCTACCGCCCATGAGTACGAGGAGCAGCTGACGGCACAGTGGTGACGTCGGCCTGCCGGTCGGCGCAGAGAGCCGTGTTCACGACCGCACGGAAGTCCCGCTCCCCCTCTTTGCCTTCGGGGAGCTGGTTGAGGGCGAGGGCGACGGTGCGACCGTCCGGCCCGACGGCGCCGAGCGCACGGTGACCGCCGGGCACGGTGCCGCCGTGCCCGTACCAACGGCCGCCGCAGTCCAGCGGGGTGGAGATCAGACCGAGGCCGTAACGGGCGCCGGGCCAGAGGCGGTCGGGGTCGGCGGGCACAGTTCGCTTCATCTCGGCGACCCATCGCGCGGGCAGGAGCTCGCCCCCCATCAGCGCGCGGAAGAACCGGTCGACGTCGGAGGGCGTGGAGACGAGTGCGCCGCCCGCGCCACCGAAGGTCATGTTCCACTCGGTCCCGTCGACGCGACCGGACGCAGCGCCGATACCCGTGTCAACGAAATAGCTGCGCGAATGCGGCCCTCTGATACGCCTCCCGTCCCCGGGCCAGTACGTGTCGCGCAGGCCGAGGGGTTCGATGATCCGCCGGGTCACCTCGGTCTCGATGTTGCGCCCGGTGACCTTCTCGACGATGAGCCCGGCGAGGACGTAATTGGTGGTGGAGTAGCTCCACTTCTTCTCCGGCGGGGGCAACTCCAGTGCTGTGGCGACCAGTTCACGGGCCCCGAAGTGCCGGAACCGCCACTCCTCCAGCGGCCGGGCGGCAATCGCGTCGGCATGGTCGGGCAGCCCGCTGGTGTGCTGAAGCAGCTGCCGGACGCTGATCCCGCGACCGTCGTACCCGTTCCCGCGAATCACACCCGGCAGATACCTCTCAACGGGAGCGTCGAGCCGGACCCGCCCCTCGGCGGCAAGCTGAACGACGACCGCGGCGGTGAACGTCTTGCTGACACTCCCGATCCGCAACCGGTCCCGCACACTGGCAGCACGACCGCTCCCCAGATCGGCCACGCCCCGGGCAACACTCCACGCCCCACAACGCCGATCCACGACTTCGGCGACGGCGCCGGGGACGCCGTGGCGGTGGGTGAGGTTGCCCAGGGAGCGGCCGACCTCGTCACGTGCCGCGTCGCAGCGGGAGGAACCGGGTGGTGCGGCGACATGCCCTTCAGCCGCCGCGCCGGCCGGGGGAACGCTCACCACCAGGGCGGCCACCGCCGCGAGGAACGCCACCGCCCCGTGCCCACGTCGGCGCACACGCAGGGCAGTTGAGGCACTTCTCTCACCACGTTCACTGTGCTGTCGATGCGTCATACACCAAGACCGTAGCGCCCCCACCCCGCCGGAGATCACCACAGCGGCCTCACGAACGGAGCAGCCGCCACTGATCCGTCCGCGCGCGGGCTTGCTCGGCAGGGAGCTCGCGGACCAGGTGGTACATGTTCTCGAAGTATTCCTGCCACCGGTTGGGGTCCGGCATGGCATCCCGCGCCCTCTTGGCCCGCTCCGCCGCCACCACTGACTCCATGTGTTCCCACACCGAGATCACCGACCCTCCCAGGTAACCGGAGACAGGCTCTAAGCCCACCACTCCGTGCGTGACCAGAGCCCCCGAGATTGTCGTCGTGCCAGGCGAGTTCGCGCACAAGATCCCGCTGCTCCTCCGGCAGCCCCTCCGGTCCGGCCGACAGATCGCACTCGGACGATTCTGCGTGCACGAAGTGCCGCGACCTCCACCGTGCCTCCGAATCAGTCCCCAGAGGTACAGGGAAGGAGCGTGGTCAGCCCCTCCGGTACCTTCCACGCGTTTCGCCACGGAGTCAGCCGCCTTCGACCGTCCGGCAGCTGCACGACCGCCCTCACCACGACCCTCCGCCCCGGGCAGTGAGTCCGGTACTCCTCGATCCCCGGCCACAGCGGTTCGGTCCACTCCCTGCTCTCACCGGGGTTGAGCAAGTAGAAGCCGTTCATCTCGAACTTCAACGGCCTCACATCCATGCCCCAGTGGTGACGACGGTCGAACCACAGGTTCGGGAAGAAGACACTCACCGGTGTCCTTCCCACGTTCACCACTCTGATGATGAAGGCCTCATGCGTGTACGACGGGCTGCCCCCCGTCGACGAGCGGCTGGTGCGGCCGCTCGCCAAGGAGATATCGGTACCGGCCCTCCGGGCGGGAGTGCTCCAGATGCTGTAGTGCTCGCCGTCCCCGAGCGTTGCGTCATCATGCACGGCCAGCCGGAGACGCACCTTCAGCCGCGGGCCGTCGAGGAAATAGTTCAGCACCTGCCAGCAGACCGACACCACCGAGAACGCGAGCCCAAGGACCGCGATGACGAACGTCGTTGGATCTGACGCTTCCATGGACCGAGCGTAGGACCGGCCGACCACGGCGGGGAGACGCGGGCTCGAAGCGCTGCCCGCACCCGCCGCGCATGCCTACGGCTTCCTGAACCCCACCTGGCTCGCCCTCGCCACGATCTCGACCTCGTCGCCCAGCGCCCATTCGGCGACGCGCGATGCCGTGGCCGCCGGGATGACGTCGCTGATGCCCTCTGCCGCCGGGATGTCGTACGTCCCGTGTGCGTCGTGGGGCAGGACCACACGGAAGTCGAGGTCCAGCGCCGTGCGGGCCGTCGCGCTGACGCACATCTCCGACATGACGCCGCAGATGGCCAGCTCGTTCACGCCCGCGTCGCGCAGCAGCTTCTCCAGGTCGGTGTCCTCGAAGCCGTCGTCCACCGTCTTGCGCAGGAGGATCTCGCCGCGGTCGGTGTCGACGGGCAGGTGGATCTCCCAGCCCGGGGTGCCCGGTTCGTCGGAGGTGCCGGGCTGGCCGTCGTTCTGCAACTGGACGACCAGCGCGCCGCTTTCGCGGGCCCTGGCCAGCAAGTCCCCGACCCGGTCGAGGAGGCGGTCCGCGTCCGGTACCGCCTCCTCGCCGCTGACGAAGGCGCACTGCATGTCGACGATGATCAGGGCCTGTACGGGCGAGGTCGGGTTCGAAGTCGGGTTCGAGGTCTCAGTCACCCCGCCATCATGCCTGCGCGACGCCGGGCGCCGCTCTCGATAACGTACGTGAGTATGAGCACGGAACTGACCGTTCTCCTCGTCTGCGCCGCCGTTCTGGTCGCCGTGACGCTCGCCGTCGCGATCACGCTCGTCGTCCGACTCGTCCGGACCCGTCGCGCCCTGCGCAGAGCCGGACTTCCCGTCGAGCGGCAGTGGGTCTTCTGGGCGGCGATCGCCTATCTCGTACTCCCCGCCGACCTCCTGCCCGACCCCGTCTTCCTCGACGACATCGGGGTGCTCGTGCTGGCCCTGCGGTCGATGCGGTCAGCCTCCGACGGGCCGTCCGCGCCGGGTGGTTGAGAGGCGGGCCTTCATGAGCAGCGCGTGCATGCAGTCGGTGACCTGCGTGACGTCCTCGACGGTCTGGTGGAACGGGAGACGCACGTCCGCCTGGCTGCGGGCGCGCTCCAGGCGCAGCGAGATCCCGTGCATGTCGATGGCGAGCGGGCGGACCCGCACCACGCCCTGCAGGCTGTCCGGGCTGATGAGCCGGGTGAGCTGCTCGACGGCGTCCGGGTGGGCGTCGGCGAGGTGGGTGAGCAGCCGCGACTCCGCCTCGGCGAGCGGATCGGGCACGGTCAGCGCGAGCTCGTCGAGCTCGACGCCCACGCGCTCGCCGGTGGCCTCGTGCAGCACGGCGCAGGTCGGCTCGAAGACGAGGTGCTCCCCGTCGTACGCCAGTGCCCCGGACAGCCAGAGCCGCGCGCGGATCCGGTCCCTCAGCGGTACCGGGGCGACGTCGGCGAACTCGAGCAGCGTGGACGGCTCGCCGCGCGGCGCGCAGATGAGGGCGGCGGCGAGCGCGCTGTCCTCGGGCGGAGACAGCCTGATCCTGCCGTCCTCGGTGACGCTGTGCGCGCCCACGAGTTCGTCCTTGCCGATTTCCGTGGTCACCGCGCAGGACCATGCGGTGGCGAGCACTGAACGAGCACGTGCTGCCGCTGTGGGCACGGCCGTGCTGCTGTGACGGACACCCATCCTCAACCTCCATTAGGTAAGCCTTGCCTAACTTATCGGAGATCGCGGGACAGGGCCAGTACGCGTCATGGCCCCGCGCGGCGAACCACGCGGGGCCATGAGGCGTACGTCAGTTGAAGGTGCGGGGTGTCCTGCCCCAAAGGCGTCCGTGACCCGAAGGCATCAGTGCTCCGCAGGCGTCAGCACCCCTGAGGCGTCAGTGCCCCCTGGCGATCCACTCCTCCAGGTGCGGCGCCTCGGCCCCGACCGAGGTGCTGTCGCCGTGCCCGGTGCGCACCACCGTCTCGGGTGGCAGCGTCAGGAGCTTCCCCTTGATGGACTCCACGATCGTCGGGAAGTCGCTGAACGAGCGGCCCGTCGCACCCGGACCGCCGGCGAAGAGCGTGTCGCCGGTGAAGACCGTGCCGAGCGCGGGGGCGTACAGGCTGACCGCGCCGTGACAGTGGCCCGGCGTGTGCAGCACCTTCAGGGTCGTACCCGCCACGGTCAGCTCCTGGCCGTCGGCGAGCTCGCCGTCCGGGGCGCGGTCGGGGTGGGTCATCTTCCACAGCTCCGCGTCCGCAGGGTGCAGCAGGATCGGCGCACCCGTGCGGGCGGCCAGGGCCGGGGCCGCGTCGATGTGGTCGTCGTGGGCGTGCGTGCAGACGATCGCGACGAGGCGGCGCTCCCCCACCGCGTCCGCGATGGCGTCCGCGTCGTGCGCGGCGTCGATGACGACGCACTCGCTGTCGTCGCCCACGATCCATACGTTGTTGTCGACCTCCCAGGTGCCGCCGTCCAGGGAGAAGGTCCCGGACGTGACGAGGTGGTCGATCCGCGCGCCGGGCGCACCCGCGGCTCCGGACGCGCCCGCACCGGCTTCGGCCGCCATCAGAACATCACCACCGAACGCAGGACGTCGCCGTGGTGCATGCGCTCGAAGGCCTTCTCCACGTCCTCCAGGGCGATGGTCTCCGTGACGAAGGCGTCCAGGTCCAGGCGTCCTTGGCGGTAGAGGTCGATGAGCATCGGGAAGTCGCGCGACGGGAGGCAGTCCCCGTACCAGCTCGACTTGAGCGCGCCGCCGCGCCCGAAGACGTCGAGCAGCGGCAGCTCGATCTTCATCTCCGGGGTCGGTACGCCGACGAGGACGACCGTGCCCGCCAAGTCACGGGCGTAGAAGGCCTGTTCGTACGTCTCCGGGCGGCCGACCGCCTCGATGACGACGTCGGCCCCATTGCCACCGGTCAGCTCGCGGATGGCCTCGACGGGGTCGGTGGAGCGGGAGTTGACGGTGTGCGTGGCGCCGAGGCCCTTCGCCGTCTCCAGCTTCTTGTCGTCGATGTCCACGGCGATGATCCGCGCGGCACCGGCGAGGCGGGCGCCGACGACCGCGGCGTTGCCGACGCCGCCGCAGCCGATGACGGCGACCGAGTCGCCGCGGCCGACGTCGCCGGTGTTGATGGCGGCGCCGATGCCCGCCATCACGCCGCAGCCGAGGAGTCCGGCCGCGGCGGGCGAGGCGGCCGGGTCGACCTTGGTGCACTGCCCGGCGGCGACCAGCGTCTTCTCGGCGAAGGCGCCGATGCCGAGCGCGGGCGAGAGCTCGGTGCCGTCGGCCAGGGTCATCTTCTGCTTGGCATTGTGCGTGGCGAAGCAGTACTGGGGGCGGCCGCGCAGACAGGCACGGCACTGGCCGCACACCGCACGCCAGTTGAGGATCACGAAGTCGCCGGGCGCGACCTCGGTGACGCCCTCGCCGACCGACTCGACGACGCCCGCCGCCTCGTGCCCGAGCAGGAACGGGAAGTCGTCGTTGATCCCGCCCTCCCGGTAGTGCAGATCGGTGTGACAGACCCCGCACGCCTGGACCTTCACCACGGCCTCACCCGGGCCCGGATCCGGGACAGTGATCGTCTCGATCCGTACCGGCTCGCCCTTCGCGCGTGCGATCACGCCCTGCACTTGCTGCGCCATGACTTCAGCCCTTCTTTCTCTTCACGTCTTACCTGTCTCATCGTTACAGGTCGAGCACCGGGTGTCCCAGGGGGGCGCCCCACCTGAGCATCTGCTCCATGACCGGGACGGGCAGCGAGGGGTGCTGGGCCGCGGCTTCGGTGATGTCGGTGTCGGTGTCGACGTCCCGCAGCATCCGCACCAGCACGCGCGCGGGCAGCCGAGGATGTCTCGAAGCCGCGTACCGCACGCCACCGTTCGGGTCGTCGAGCAGCCGCACGGCCGACGCGGGGGTCAGCCGAGGGTCGGTCGCGGCCCGGTACCGCACTTCCTTGTCACCATCCCGACTGAGTCGCTCGACAAGGTCGGCTGTCGATTCCGGGTCGTCCAGGGCCAGGCGACGCATCCTGGGGTTCGCGTCGTCGGCGTAGCGGAGCAGGTTGTGGCGGGGGAAGTTCGGATGGCTCCGGGGGCGATCGGGGGTGCTGAGGCTGCCGGTCCACCACTGCCACACCCGCAGCAGCATGTCGGCGGGTGCGTCGTCGCAGGATTCGGCGAGGAAGAGCTGAACGACGCGGTCCTCGTCGCGGGCCAGGCGCTCCACGGCATCCGGCGGCAGACGCCTGGCGCGGGCGACGCTTCTGCGTACGAGGGGATGGGAAGAGGCGGCGAGGCGACGCATCGCGTCCGGCTCCTCGTGCAGCGCCACGACCCAGTCGAGCGCGTGGCGATGAACGCCCGGATCGAAGTCGATGTCGATGTCCGCCCGCTGCTCCTCGGTGAGATCAGGGCGCGTGGAGACCTCGAAGCGGACGTCTTCCTCGGGATCCTCGGCGAGGAGGGCGACCAAGTCCGGGTCGAGATGCGGGTTGCCCGCGAGGGAGCGGCGCTGGGTGGAGGCGCCGTGTCGGGCCAGATGCTCCGCGAGTTCGCGCTCCAGGCGGCAGGTCCGCACCGCGCGCTCTTCCAGCCCCCACCCTCCTTTGAAGTCCGCGGAAGCGAAGACCGGCCGAGGCATCGGATGATCCTGGTGGTGCTCCAGCAGCGCTTCGGTGCGTACGTTGCTGTCGGAATCGCCGAGAAGCGCGGTGCGGGCCGGACCTTCCAGATGAGGCCAGGCCCTGCGGCAGGCCGAGGCCCGTACGACGGAATCGGTGTCGTCGGCCAGGGCGGTGAGTACGTGCACAGGCAGTCCGCGAAGCCCGACGACCTCTGCGCGGATCCGTGCGGACGGGTCGGCCGCAAGCTCTTCGCAGGCGGCGTCGGTGAGCTCGGCGCCCCGGTCCACCGCTGTGGTGGTGAGGACCCAGCGGCGCCGGTCGTCCGGCTCGTCCAGGATCAGACGGGCCCACTGCTCGGGCGTGACATTCGGCTGGGCGTCGGCCACCAGCCCTCGCATCGTCCAGTCCGGGTGAACGATGAGTTCCTCGATCACGGCCATCGGCAGGGGCCGCACCATGAGGGCATAGGACCGGCTCTGCTTCAGGAGGACGACGCGCAGGTCATCGGGGAGGTTCGGGTTCCGTGCCAGTCCCTTCGCCCAGATCTCGCTGAGCCTCTCCGAGGGCGCCGGACCGTCAAGCAGCGCCGTCCAAGCGGCTTCCCGCTCCGCAGGGGTCTCTTGGTCGGCAGCACGGGCGGCGGCTTCCCGCTGCTCCGGGATGCGGTCGAGCACGACGAATCGGGCTTCGCCCTTCTCGACGGTCACCTCGATCAGGGCGTTCCCGTCTGCGGAGATCGTGATGAACTCCGGGCGGCCGGGCCGCTCACGCTCGCCGAGGACTCCGGCGAGGTCCCACCGGTCGGTGAGCCTCACCCGTGTCCAGCGCCGGGGCCCGCAGCCCGTCCAGTCACCGGCGACGTCGATGGCGACGTCGATGAGGAACGCGCCGTCCTCGCCGATGATGCCGTGGCTCACCGCGAGTCGGTGCCACCGCGTGTTCAAGCCTGCGGCTTCTTCCCTTACCACCACGGCCGGTTCGGCCTCGCCCGAGCCGACCATGCGCCAGGCGGCACCGGCCGGCAGCACCCTCTCGAACCGGCCGTCCCCCACGACCTCCAGCCCGGCACGCCGCAGCGACTCCGCAAGCTCACCTCTCCCACCCGTCATGGGTGCCATCCTGCCCGCGCCGTTCGGCGGCCGGAAACGGTGGCCGCAGACAATTGCTGTCTCCCCCCACCCCATGGCGCACCCTGGCACCACCGCCCGCACCGCGGGCGGTCCCGCACTGCCACGGCCCCCGCGCGGGCCCGCCTCCGGGAGGCAGCCATCGCCGCCACACGCTCCGACGCCGCGGCACAACGCGTATGGGACACACTCCTCGCCCCGCTGGAAGAGGCGGAACGGGAGACGCTGCACCGGCTGTTGCGGCGAGTCGCGGAGGCACCGGGGACAGGGACGCCGCCGAGCTGGCCCACGGCGATCTAGGGTGAGCGCGTGGACGCTGCCCCCACCCCGCTCGCCGCCCAGGCACTCCTGCCGGTGAACACGGCACTCGCCGTAACACTGCTCGTCCTGCTGCTGGCCGCAGCGACAACGGCGGCCGTCTTCCGCCTGTCCCCCGACGGCTCGCGGGGCAGGGCCCGCGACATCCTGGTCGCGGGAGTGCGCGCGACGGCTCAACTGGCCGCCGTCTCCCTGGCGATCGGCTGGGTCGTGCACCACGCGGCGGCGCTGTACGCGTTCCTGCTGCTGATGTTCGCCGTGGCCACCCGCACCGCGGGGCGACGCATCACACCGAACGGCACCTGGTGGTGGGCGGCGGTGCCCATCGCGGGTCCGGTCGCCCCGGTGGTGACGGGTCTGACACTGGCCGGGCTGCTGCCCGTGCGCGGCATCGCCATGATCCCCGTGACCGGCATCCTCATCGGCGGCGCACTCACGGCGACGGTCCTGGCGGGCCGCCGGGCCCTGGACGAACTGCGTACGCGCAAGGGCGAGTTCGAGGCGGGACTGGCCCTGGGTCTCCTGGACCGGGACGCCCGCCTGGAACTGATCCGACCCACGGCATCGGACGCCCTCCTGCCGGGCCTCGACCAGACCCGAACGGTAGGCCTGGTCACACTCCCCGGCGCTTTCGTGGGAATGCTCCTGGGAGGCGCGTCGCCACTCCTGGCCGGAGCGGTCCAACTCTTCGTCCTGATCGCCCTGATGGCCATCCAGGCCATGGCCGTGGCCCTGACGGTCGAACTGGTCGCGAGGGGGAGACTGCACCGTGGCGAGCCGGAACGCCCGGCCGTCGCGCCGGAGGCACGGGGCCCAAGGGAGGCACGGCCGCCCAAGGGCTGAGTGCATCAAGGCTTCGGACCAACCGCCCGCCCAGGGGTGCGGTGCAGTGCGGATCACTTCGCCTTCACCAGGCCCTGGCGCCCTTGTCGAAGGAGGCGCTCGCTTCTCCGTCCTTCACGACGGCGACCGTCTTGCCGCAGCCCTCGCCGTCCCGCGTGGTGATCACGAGGTTCCCGAAGTCGTCGCAGGACTCCACGTAGTTGCCAAAGCCGTTCAGTCGGCCTTCATTTCTTGCATGTTCAGGCCGAAGAACTCGCGGACCGGGTTCAGCCCAGACGGCGCCTTGGCGCTGATGGTGGGCCTCACGTGGTGTGCGGGCGGGACGGGCGTAGGCTCGGCCGCATGTCTGTCTACGAAGAAGAAATCGGCGCCCTGCAGGGCGGTTCCGCTGAGCTCGGGCAGTACGCCGGCAAGGCCGTACTCATCGTCAACGTCGCTTCCAAGTGCGGGCTCACCCCGCAGTACGCAGGGCTTGAGCGGTTGCACGAGCAGTACGCGGGCCGGGGGTTCAGCGTGCTCGGCGTGCCCTGCAATCAGTTCATGGGGCAGGAGCCCGGTACGTCCGAGGAGATCGCCGAGTTCTGCTCGGCCACATATGGCGTCACCTTCCCCATGACCGAGAAGGTCGACGTCAACGGGGACGGGCGGCATCCGCTGTACGCCAAGCTCGTCGAGGCCGCCGACGACGAAGGGCACACCGGCGACATTCGCTGGAACTTCGAGAAGTTCCTGGTCAACGGTGACGGCGACGTCGTCGCCCGGTTCGGGCCGCGCACCGAGCCCGACGCCCCGGAAGTCGTCGCCGCCATTGAGAAGAACCTCCCCGCGTGAGATCGGGATCGGCTCAGAACTACTGACGTCGGCTGTTTTCCGCTGAGAACGACTTTCGTTCAGGGGGCGTCGACCTTCGGCCGACCCCCTCGCGGGGCCCCGCCGCCTAGCGTCGAAGGATGGCTTCCACCTGGCGGCTCGGCCCCGCGCTTGCGCTCTTTCTGCTGGCTCCCTTCGTCGGCGAGTTCCTGCTGGGCAATCTCACGGTGGCCGAGTTCGGGCTGGGGGGCGTGCTTGCGCCGCTCTACGGCTGCGGTGCGCTCCTCGTGCGGGAAGCGGCCCGGCGGTACGGGGGCGGCTGGCCGACCATGGCCCTGCTGGCCGCCGCCTACGCGCTGATCGAGGAAGGTCCGGTCGATCAGCTCCTGTGGCAACGACTCCTACGCCGGTCAGGACCTGCTGCATGGACCGTCCTTCCTGCCCGGGATCGGCATGAGCGTCGAGCTGACGCAGGGCATCCTCGCGCTGCACACCGTGTGGAGCATCCTCGTGCCGATCGCGCTCGTGGAGACGTGTGCCGTGGGGCGACGGACCACTCCCTGGCTGGGACGTACCGGCTTCGTCGCGACTGGTCTTGTCTTCGTGCTCGGTGCCGGGCTCGTCTTCTGGGGGAACTACACCGAGGAACGCTTCCTCGCCTTCCCTGGCCAACTCGCCGCCGTGGGGGGCGTCATCGTCGCCCTCGTTCTGTTCTCCTTCCGGATGCGTTCCTGGCTGCCCCGTCCCGTTCCCGGGGTCGCGCCCGCGCCACCGGTCGTCGGCGCCGCCGCCCTCGTCGGGACCAGCCTCTACTGGGGACCCTCCGTCCTGGTCACGGCGGATGCGTACGAACGGGTCGGCGTCGTGGTGTGGTGTGGTGTCGCCGCAGGAGGCATCGCCGCCGTACTTCGCTGGTCGCGGCAGCGCGGGTGGGGACAGCGGCACGTCTTCGCGCTCGCCACGGGGGCGCTCATGACCTACATGTGGGCGGCCTTTCCCGTTCGGCCCGAAAGCGGGGGCTCGTCGGCGGTCGATCTGGTCAGCAATGCCGTGTGCGCCGCCCTCGCGGCCGCCGTGCTGCTGAGGGCCTCCGCCGCGCTGCGCGCCGACCGTGCCCGGCCTCGCGTCGACGACCACAGCCGCCGCGCGCCGCAAGCCAAGTGACGGTGCGGCACCTCCCGTCGGCCGCCCGATACCTCCAGCCGGGCCAAGCCGATCTGCGGACTTCGGGGCTCGCTCCTACGGTGGCTGAATGGTCATCAGGTACCTTTCGCGCTCCTCCTCCGTACGCACCGCGGCCCTCGCGCTCGGGGCTCTGGTCCTCCTGTCCTCACCGGTCGCGGCCGCCGAGGTCCCGGCCGAGCCCGCGCCGCCCCGGCCGCTTCCGGCGTACTCGTCCACCCTCCTCGACCGGCCCGGCACCCAGGTCAGGCCCGACCCCGGCGCTCCCGCGCTGCCCGGGGACGTGTCCGCCCTCTCGTGGGTGGTGGCGGACGCCCGTACGGGCGAGGTGCTCGCCGCCAGGAACGCGCACCGGCGACTGCCGCCCGCCTCGACACTCAAGTCTCTGTTCGCCCTGACGGCCCTTCCCCGTCTCGATGCCGACCGGCGCCACGTCGTCGCCGAGCACGAGCTGGCCGGCGTGGGCGAGGGCAGCAGCCTGGTGGGCGTGGCGGAAGGCCGCGCCTACCGCGTCGCCGACCTGTGGCGCGGCGTCTTCCTGAGCTCCGGCAACGACGCCGTGCACGTCCTCGCGGGGCTCAACGGCGGGGTGGGCAAGACCGTTCGGCAGATGCGGGCCAAGGCCCGCGAGCTCGGTGCCCGCGACACCCACGTGGTGTCGCCCGACGGCTACGACGCCGCCGGGCAGGTCTCGTCCGCGTACGATCTGGCGATCTTCGGCAGGGCGGGCATCGCCGACCCCGAGTTCGCCCGCTACTGCTCCACCCGCGTCGCGCGGTTCCCCGCGGGCGGCTGGTCGTACCCCATCCAGAACACCAACCGCCTGCTGACCGGAGCCGACGGCGTGGCGCCCTACCCGGGGCTGCTCGGCGTGAAGAACGGCTACACCAGCCACGCGGGCTCCACCCTGATCAGCGCGGCCCGGCGCGGCGGGCGCACGCTCGTCGTGACGGTGATGAACCCTCAGGCGGGCGGCGGGCGTGCCGTGTACGAGGAGACGCGGTCGCTGCTCGACTGGGGCTTCGCGGCCGCAGGCAAGGTGCGTCCCGTGGGCTCGCTGCTGCCGGCGAAGTCCACCCGGACGGCGAAGGGTCCTGGGCACGCTGCCGCGCAGACAGCCGCCGCCCTGAGCGTGGACTCCGACGGCTCCGACTGGCCCGCTGTCCTGCTGGTCGTCACGGGCTCGGTCGCCCTGCTCGCGGGCCTGGTCGTGGCGGTCCGACGGCGGACGGCTACGGTGGCCCGACGCACGGACGCCGCACGGGAGTTCGTCGAGTGAGTCGGCACGGGGAGACCGCGGGGTGAGTCTGCGCGGGGAAGCCGTGGGGTGAGTCAGTACGAGGAGGCCGTCGAGTGAGCGGGCGCGGGGAGGCTTCGGGTGAGTGATCTGCTGGGTGTGGCCGTGCTCGGGGCGGGCCGCATGGGCGCCGACCATGTACGGCGGATCGGCGAGACGGTGGGCGGAGCCCGCGTCGTGGCAGTCGCCGACCCCGACACCGCACGGGCCGAGGCCGCGGCGGCGGGGCGCGACGGAGTCACCGTGCACCACGAAGCGCTCGCCGCACTGAGCGCCCCCGGTGTGGACGCGGTCCTGGTGGCCTCACCGGAGGCGGCGCACGAAGAGGCCCTGCTCGCCGCCTGCGCCCGTGGCCTCCCGGTGCTCTGCGAGAAGCCCCTCACCCCTGATCCCGCCTCCGCCCTCCGGGTCGTGGAGGCGGAGGCCGGGCTGGGGCGCAGGCTGATCCAGGTGGGGTTCATGCGTCGGTACGACGCCGAGTACGCGGCCCTGAAGTCCCTGCTCGACTCCGGCACTTTGGGCCGCCCGCTGCTGCTGCACTGCCGCCACCGCAACGTCGCCTCTCCGCCGCACTTCACCTCCTCGATGCTGATCAGCAGCTCCGTCTCCCACGAGATCGACGCGGCGCGCTGGCTGCTCCGCCAGGAGATCACCGCGGTGACGGTGGTCCGGCCGACGCCGTCGGCGCACGCCCCGCGGGGCCTGCTCGACCCGCAGCTGGTGCTGTTCGAGACGTCCGGGGGCGCCGTCGTCGACGTGGAGGTCTTCGTCAACTGCGGCTTCGGGTACGAGGTGCGGTGCGAGGCGGTCTGCGAGCGCGGCACCGCCCAACTCGGGGATGCGCACGCGATGGTCGTCCGGACGGCGGGCCATGCGCGGGAGGACGTGGCGCAGGACTACGTGACGCGGTTCGCCGACGCGTACGACCGCGAGGTGCGGGCCTGGGTGACCGCCGCCCGGCGGGGTCGGGTCACGGGGCCGAGCGCCTGGGACGGGTACGCGGCGGCGGCCGTCGCGGAGGCGGGGGGCACGGCGCTGCGGGAGGGACGGCGCGCCGCCGTGGAGATGGCCGGGCGGCCGGCTTTCTACGGGTGATCAACGCCGTACGGCAGCTCACTGCCGGACAGCAGATCACCGTCGTACGGCAATTCACCGCCGTACAGCCAGATCACCGCCGTACGGGCGGATCGCGAGGCCCGTCACGGCCGCCAGTACCCCAGCGCGTGGACTCGGTGCTTGGGGACGGACAGTTCCTTGCGTACGTATGAGGCGAGGGCCCGGGTCGTCGTCGTGTCGCAGGTGATCCACACGTAGGCGTCCGCGGGGTCGCCGAGCAGGGCTGGCAGCGCGGACTTCACCTCCTGGACGAGGTGGCCGCCGGACGTGCGGCGCTCGACGGTGCGCAGGTCGTGGCGGTCCGGGTCGACGCGCAGGCCCGCCAGGTCGGCGTCGGAGCCGTGCTGGGTCTCGAACCAGATCGTCGCGGGGGTGTCCGGCAGCGCGGACAGCAGGGAGTGGACGGCCGGCAGCGCGGCGGTGTCGCCGATGACGAAGAGCCGCGCGGGCGCGGGCTCCGGCGTCTCGAAGCCGGTGCCCTGGAGCGTCGCCGCGATGGTGTCGCCCGGCGCGGCCTTGCGTGCCCACTCGCTGGCGGCGCCGTCGTGCAGCGCGAACTCCAGGCTGAACGTGCCGTTCTCCGGGTCGGGGTCCACCAAGGTGTACGCGCGCTGGTGCGGCTTGCCGTCGCGGTCGAACCAGAGCCTGACCCACATCGTGGGGTGCACGCCGGTCTGCGCGAGCATCCCGCCGTCCGTGACGTGGATACGCCGGTAGTACTCGGTGACCTCCTCGGTGCCCGTCACGGTGAACTCGAAGTCCTTGCCGCGCATCAGCTTGAGGACGACGCCTTCCCAGCCATGCCCCACTGCGGATCCCTCCCCCTGAAAATGACCATTTCCTTAGGGGAGCCTAACCTAATAGTTAGCGGCTCAGACGCCACCGAGCAGACGGGAAAGCCCCTGGTCGAGGTCGAGGCCCTCCTCCTCGCCGCCCGCGGGCACCACGGCGTACGACCGCATCAGGAAGCGGCGCAGCGCGACCTTGTCGAACTGGACCAGGGCCAGCCCCTGGTGCGAGTGGAACTCCAGAACGGTCCGCGCCCGACCGCACGGCCAGATGTGCACGTCACCGCTGCCCGCGGGAGCCGCGAGGCCGTCCTCCAGGAGCTGGCGCCCGAAGATCCAGGTGACCTCCACGCCGTCGAGCGACGCCTGCGAGGGGAAGGTGACCTGGACGGCCAGGGGGTCAGCGGCCGAGTAGCGCAGGACCACGGGGAGGGCGCGCTCGCGCCCCTCGGGGGTGATGAGGCGGGCACGGGCGGGCTGTTCGAGGGTGACTGCCATGATCGAGCTCCACTCCTGATCTTCCGGTTCTCGGGGTTCCGGTCCGGTTCACGGGGTTCCGGTTCGAGCCGGTGCACGGATTTCCGTCCCGGTCCGGTTCGATCCGGTTCGCTTCTCGGGATTCCGTTTCCGGACTCCCACCCGTACGACCCCGCGAGGTGGGGCGTCATTACGGCAACACACCGAGCAATCCATGTGACCTGTGCCACTCACGTCTCATAAGTCCGACATTTGTCGCCTAGAGTTTCGAACTCGTCCGAACCCCCCGCAGTGGGAACGGGAGAGTGTCCTGCCATGACCGACGTCCCCGCCGACGTCCCCTCCGGCATATCCGCCGCACAGGCCGCCGACGCGACGGCCGCCGCGATGGAGCCGACCGTCGCGCCCGTCCGTGTGCCCGTCACAGCGGACTACACACGTGTCTTCGAGGAACAGCAGCCCCGCCTCGTCGCGTACGCACGTTCTCTCACCGGTAACGCCTGGGTCGCCGACGACCTCGTCGCCGAGGCCCACTTCCGGGTCTGGCGCAGGCTGTCCGCCGGACACGAGATCGAGAACGTACCCGCGTATCTGATGACGACCGTGCGCCACCTCGCGGCGACGGTCGGCCGCGGGGCGGCGGGCCGGGAGACTCCGCGCGATCCGCAGGCCCCCGAGGCCGTCTGGATCACAGGTGCCGGGGACTCCCCCTTCGGCGCGAACGGCGAGAGCCAGGACCCGGCGGCGCGGGTGTCCTCCGTGGACCTGCTGACGCGGGTGCTCGGGCAGCTGCCCGAGCGGTGGGTGAAGGCGCTCTGGCTGGCCGAGGCCGAGGGCCAGCCCCTCGAAGCGATCGGTCGGCGGATCGGCGCCGGGCGCGGGGCCACAGCCGTGCTGCTGCACCGGGCGCGCGAGGGAATGCGGCAGGCCTTCCTGCGCGCACACCCCGGGACGCCCGAGAACCCGGCGTGCGAGACGCACTGGGACCGCATGCCCGGACACATCCGCGGCGAGGCGTCGACCCGGCAGTCCGAGCGGCTCCTGGACCACCTCGGCGGCTGCGCGGACTGCCGGGCGCGGCTCGCCCTGCTGATGCGCGCCAACGACCGGCTCCCCGCCTTCGTCGGACCCGCTCTGCTGATCTTCGTCCTGGGCGGTGCGGGCAAGTTCCTGGTGCCGCTGGCCGCGGGGTCCGCGGTCGGCGCGGGGGCGGCGGCCGCCGGGTCCGGGGGCCACGGGGGCGGGCTGCTGCACGGCGTGAAGCACGTGCTGACCGGCGGCGGCAAGATGTCCGTCGCCGCGGCAGGGGCGGTCGGGGCGACCGTTGCCGGAGCCGCCGTCGCGGCGGGCCTCGTCCTCAGCGGAAACGGGCAGCCGACCGCGCCGGAGCAGCGGGCCGCGGTGGTGGAGAGCGGGGTTCCGCAGCCGCCCGCGCCACCGTGGCGGGCGGGGCCGGGTGCGAGGGACACCGGGGGCTCCGGAGCCTCAGCGGGCTCCGGGGACTCGCCCTCGTCGCGGAAGGCGCCGGACAAGGAGGCCGGGCAGACGCCGGAGCGGCAGCGTCCGGCTCCGCCGCCGCAGGTGCCGGAGCGGCCTTCACAGCCGGAGCGGCCCACCCAGCCGGATGACGACGCGACGGGTCCCGCCTCGCAGGCACCGGTCGCTCCCCCGGCGAGCCCGGAGCCGACGACGCCCTCGCCGACACCGACGCCCACTCCTACGCCGACACCCACACCGACACCCACCCCAACCCCAACACCCACTCCTACGCCGACACCCACACCGATTCCGACTCCGACGCCGACTCCGACTCCGGTCGACCCAACCCCCGTAGACCCGACACCGGTCGAACCCACGCCGGTCGACCCCACCCCCACGGAGCCTCCGCCCGAGCCTTCGACGGACCCCCGGCCGCCGGTCTGCGAACCCTGGATCGGGCCGATCCACATCTGCCACTGGCCCTAGTGGGTGGACGGGGCGCCCCGCGGCGCGATGAAAGGATGTGAGCATGACGACGAACCAGCCGTGGGCAGGACTGCACGGAGACCTGCTCGCGGCGAAGACCCTGGTGTACGACACGAGTGGCTTCGCCTGCTCACAGCCGGTTCCCGAACCGGAGAGCGCCGAGTACGCGGCGTACGGCTTCACGCTCGACGGACTGTCGGTCGCGTTCCGTGCAGCCAAGACCACCCCGACGAAGGTCGGCCAGTTCGTCACCGTCTGGCGGCGGTCCGCCGAGGGCCCGATCCGTCCCTTCGACGCCGCGGACGGGATCGATCTCGTCGTCATCAGCAGCCGTGACGACGACGGCTTCGGACAGTTCGTGTTCCCGCGCGAGGTGCTGTGCGAGCGCGGCATCGTGTCCCGCGACGGCTCCGACGGGAAGCGGGGGTTCCGCGTCTATCCACCGTGGGTGACCACGACCAGCCGCCAGGCGGCCCGTACCCAGGCGTGGCAGGTGGAGCACTTCCTGTCCCTCGGCAAGGGCGAGCCGGGTGACGCCCCCGTCGACCTGGCACGCGCCCGAGCGCTCTACCGGCCCTAGGTCCCCGGCCCTCGTCCCCGGGCCCACCGGCGATCGTCCGCAGGCCCGATGCGGCGCTCCCCGGGCAGGAGCCACCATGTCAGCGAAGCTGCCGACAAGGTGAAGAACCTGCCGAGAAGGAGCGCACGATGTCGTACCTGGAGAACTTCCAGTACCCGGAGCCCCGTTACCACGGCGACAAGGGCGTGGTGAACGCGTCCTTCCGCTCGGCCGACACCCCGCCGGAGGTCTCCTCACCCGGCGGTTCCACCTCCTACCTCGCCACCCAGGAGTCGACCGGCGGCGAATTCGGGCTCTACAAGGGGGTGTTGGGCCCCCGCTCCGCGGGGGCCAAGACCCACTTCCACAAGGCGATGTCGGAGTCCTTCTACGTCCTCTCCGGCGAACTGGAGCTCTACAACGGCGAGAAGTGGGTCACCGGCCGCGAAGGCGACTTCCTGTACGTCCCGGTCGGCGGCCTGCACGCCTTCAAAAATGTGACCGACGAGCCCGTGTCCATGCTGATGCTCTTCTCGCCGGGCGCTCCGCGCGAGGAGTACTTCGAGCAGGTGGCGGAGATGTCGCAGCGCGGCGCGCAGAAGCTCAAGGAGTTCCGCATCCGGCACGACAGCTATTTCGTCGAGGACTTCGAGTAAATTCGCGGGTCGCCAGATCCAAGGAAGTCGACCGTTCCGAGATCCGAGGTCCGAGGTCCGAGGTCCGAGATCTGAGATCTGAGATCTGAGGCCCAAAACCCAGGGCCCAGGCCCCACGTCCCAAGGCCCAAGTACCAAGTCCCAAGGGGGAGTCAGCCGTGCCCGTCATTCGGCCCAGCGTCGCGTCCGACCTCGACCGTCTGCTCCCACTCCTCGTCGCCGACCCCGCCTGCGGTCTGACGGCCGACACGTATCTGGCCAAGCTCGCCGACGGCCAGTACCGGCACGACCGGACATGGGTCGCCGAGGACCCCGCCGGCGGCGCGCCCCTCGCGGTCGCCGCCTGGTGGGGCAGCCCGGGTGCGGCTCGACCGGGCGCGCTCGACGCGGTGTTCGTGGCCCCGTCGGTCGGCACCGACGGCCTCCGCACCGCCCTCGCCGCCGAGTTGCTCTCCACCGCGCACGCGGAGTACGCGCGGCAGGGCGTGGCCACGCCCCCGGAGTACCACGTCTTCCTGCCCCCGGACTGGCGCGTGCGTCCCGACGTCGTCACGGCGCTGGACTGGCGCCGGGAGGCGGCCCGCCGCGCCGGCCTTCCCGTGGACGTGGAGCGCCTTCGGTACGAGTGGACGCCGGAAGCCGGTCTCCCGGAACCCGAGGTGTCACACCAGGTCGTCTTCCGCGCCGAGCCCGACGACGACGTGTACGTCGACCTCTTCCGCCGGGTCCTGACCGACACGCTCGACGCCGCCTCGCGCAAGGACGCCGAGCGGTTCGGCGCCGAGGCCCAGGCGCGCGGCGACGTCGCCTTCTACCGCGACAGCATGCCCGGCGAGCGCTCCTGGTGGCGGATCGCCCGCACACCGGACGGCGACCCTGTCGGCTTCGTGCTCCCGTCGCGCAATCAGGTCAGCCCGGTGATCGGCTATCTCGGTGTCCTTCCCGAGCACCGCGGCCGCGGCTACGCCGACGCCCTGCTCGCCGAGGCCACCCGGATCCTGGTCACCGAGGCGGACGCGCGCATGATCCGCGCCGACACCGATCTCACGAACACCCCCATGGCCGCGGCCTTCGACCGCGCGGGCTACCGCAACAGCGGCTACCGCCTGGTGCTGTCGGCGCACTGAGCGTCCGGCCCGGCGGAGCGCGGCCCGTCGTCCCTCCCCCATGCGCCCCGCCCGCCCCCGATGCAGGATGGCCCCATGCTGCTTGCCCGGGTTGCGCATGTGTCCAAGGAAGTGGCCGCCACCTCTGCGCGGTCCCGGAAGATCGCCCTGCTCGCCGAGTTGTTCCGGGCCGCCGAGCCGGAGGACGTACCGATCGCCATCCCGTATCTGTCGGGGCGGCTGCCCCAGGGGCGGCTCGGGATCGGGTGGAGCACGCTCAAGGACGCGGGGCCGCCCGCGGCCGAGCCGACGCTGACGGTACGCGGTACGGATGCCGCGCTCACCGCGATCGGCGCGGTGAGCGGCAGCGGGTCGCAGGCCGAACGCAAGCGGCTCGTCGCGGAGTTGATGGGTGCCGCGACCGCCGACGAGCAGCGGTTCCTGTTCGGGCTGCTCACCGGCGAGGTCCGCCAGGGCGCACTGGACGCGGTCGCCGTCGAGGGGCTCGCGGTGGCGACGGAGACGCCGGCGGCCACCGTGCGGCGCTCGGTGATGCTGGCCGGTTCCGTCAGCCCCGTGGCCCAGGCGCTGCTTGCGCGCGGGGCCGAGGCCCTGGACGACTTCCGGCTGACGGTGGGCCGTCCCGTCCTGCCGATGCTCGCGCACAGCGCCGCGTCCGTCGCCGAGGGCATCGACAAGCTGGGGGCGTGCGCGGTCGAGGAGAAACTGGACGGCATCCGCGTACAGGTCCACCGGGACGGATCCGACGTACGCGTCTACACCCGCACCCTGGACGACATCACCGACCGGCTGCCCGAACTGACCGCCGCCGCGCTCGACTTGGCGGGCACGCACTTCATCCTGGACGGCGAGGTCATCGCGCTCGACGGCGCGGGACGGCCGCGGCCGTTCCAGGAGGTCGCGGGGCGCGTCGGCTCGCGCGTCGACGTGGCAGCGGCGGCGGCCGAACTGCCCCTGTCCCCCGTCTTCTTCGACGCCCTGTCCGTGGCCGGACGCGACCTGCTCGATCTGCCGTTCGCCGAGCGCCACGCGGAGCTGGCGGCGCTGGTGCCCGAGCCGATGCGGGTGCGGCGCGTCCTGGTGGCGGAGCCGGAGGACGAGCGGCTGCGCGGCGAGGCCCAGGAGTTCTTCGAGGCGACGCTGGGGCGCGGCCACGAGGGCGTCGTGCTGAAGTCGCTCGACGCCCCCTACAGCGCGGGCCGCCGCGGCGCCACCTGGCTGAAGGTGAAGCCCGTCCACACCCTGGACCTGGTGGTTCTCGCCGCGGAGTGGGGCCACGGCCGCCGCACCGGCAAGCTCTCCAACCTGCACCTGGGCGCGCGGCGGGACGACGGCACGTACGCCATGCTGGGCAAGACCTTCAAGGGCATGACGGACGCGATGCTTACCTGGCAGACGGAGCGCCTGCAGGAGCTGGCGGTCGAGGACGACGGGCATGTCGTGACGGTCAGGCCCGAACTCGTCGTGGAGATCGCCTACGACGGCCTGCAGAAGTCCACCCGCTATCCGGCGGGCGTCACGCTCCGCTTCGCCCGCGTCGTGCGCTACCGCGAGGACAAGTCCCCTGAACAGGCGGACTCCGTCGGCACGGTCCTCGGGCGGCGTAACCCATGATCTTTCGCCGCGTTGGTTCCGACGTCATGAACCGACAGGGCCCGGCGCCTCGTCGCGGGTCCGAGTAGAAGGCTTGAGGGTCGCTCGCCATGCACGACATCACCAAGAAGCTCGCCGCGTTCGTCGGGGCGGTCGCCGCCGCGCTCGGCTGTCTCATCGCCACGGGTCCCTCGGCGGTCGCCGACGGCAAGTGGTGCAACAACTCGGTCTGCATCGAGACGTACGACTCGGGCACCTATCTGGGCCGGGTCGAGGTGTCGGTCACCAACACCAACCAGCCGAACCGCATCAGCGCACGCGTGTGGACCACCAACGGCTGGAGCGCCAACACGAAGGTGGAGGACGTTGCCGCGTTCAGGACCTACCGGGACCAGGCGTACCCGCAGCGGCACTTCCCCGCGGGCACCCGGCTCTGCGCGGAGGGCTTCCGCGGCGGTTCGAGCGTGGGGCTTCCCTGCGTCACCATCACGAACTGAATCATCAACTGAACGACGGCTTCCGGGGCTTGGTCCGACCCACCCCGAGCCGGTTCCCGGCCCCGCCGTCGCGCGGGGCCGCAGGGCTTTCCCGCGCGATTTTTGCCATCCCTTGGCCCCGATAGGGTGACAACAGGGGAAGAAGATCATCCATCATCATCCATCGCGCAAGGGGAGAGCTGTGCCCGCTTCACGCCTCAGCCGTACGCCGCTTCCAGGCATCGGCATCCGGTACGACCTGACCACCCGAGAACAGCGGCGTCTGTCGGTGGTCGCGCACCGGGACGGAGCCAGGACGCTCAGCGCGTACCGCTCCGACGACCCGGACGCCTGCGCGCTGTCGATGCGGCTGAGTTCGGGCGAGGCCGACGCGCTGATCGACGCCCTGATGCCCTCGCACCACAGCCCGACGCTCCTGCACACCACCGACCTGGGTCTTGTCGCCGAGCGCGTCCTGCTGTCGGCCACCTCGCACTGGAACGGGCGCCTCCTCGGCGAGACGCGGATGCGGACCGAGACCGGCGTCTCGATCGTCGCGGTGCTCCGGCGTGCCGACGCCATTCCGTCGCCCGCCCCCGACTTCCGTCTGGCCGGCGGTGACACCCTCATCGTCATCGGTACGCGCGAGGGCGTGGAGACGGCCGCGACGATACTCGGGCGGGAGTGATCGCGTGCATTCCGCTGTCTTTCTGATCGAGTTCGGCGCGATCATCCTGGCCCTCGGTCTGCTCGGCCGGTTCGCGGGGCGCTTCCAGTTCTCCCCGATCCCGCTGTATCTGCTCGCGGGCCTCGCCTTCGGCGAGGGCGGACTGCTGCCGCTCGGCGCGAGCGAGGAGTTCGTCGCGATCGGCGCCGAGATCGGCGTCATACTCCTGCTGCTGATGCTGGGGCTCGAGTACACGGCCAACGACCTCGTCAGCAATCTCAAGACGCAGTACCCGGCCGGTCTGGTCGACTGCGCGTTCAACGCCCTGCCGGGCGCCATCGCCGCGCTGCTCATGGGGTGGGGCCCGGTCGCCGCCGTCGTACTCGCCGGTGTCACCTGGATCTCGTCGTCCGGTGTCATCGCCAAGGTCCTGAACGACCTCGGCCGGGTCGGCAACCGCGAGACCCCGGTCATCCTCAGCGTCCTGGTCCTCGAGGACCTGGCGATGGCGATCTATCTGCCCATCATCACCGCCCTCCTGGCGGGCGTCGGGCTCGCCGCGGGCAGTCTCACCCTCGCCATCGCGCTCGGCGCCGCGGGCATCGTCCTCTTCATCGCGGTCCGCTACGGACGTCTCATCTCGCGGTTCGTCTCCAGCGACGACCCGGAGAAGCTGCTTCTCGTGGTGCTCGGTCTGACCATCCTCGTGGCGGGCATCGCGCAGCAGCTCCAGGTGTCCGCCGCCGTCGGCGCGTTCCTGGTCGGCATCGCGCTCTCCGGCGAGGTCGCCGAGGGCGCGCATACGCTGCTCCTGCCCCTGCGGGACCTCTTCGCCGCCGTGTTCTTCGTCTTCTTCGGACTGCACACCGACCCCGCGAGCATTCCGCCGGTGCTCCTGCCCGCTCTCGCGCTCGCCGTCGTCACCGCGCTCACGAAGATCGCCACGGGGTACTGGGCGTCCCGCCGCGCGGGCATCTCCGTGAAGGGACGCTGGCGGGCGGGCGGCGCGCTGGTGGCGCGCGGCGAGTTCTCCATCGTCATCGCCGGCCTCGCGGTCACCGCGGGCATCGAGCCGTCGCTGGGCCCGCTGGCCACGGCGTACGTGCTGATCCTCGTCATCGTGGGACCGCTGACCGCCCGTTACACGCAGCCCATCGCCGAGTACGTGGGCGGCGCGCTGGCCAAGCGGCGGGGTGCCGCCGCGACGGAGACCGCGAAGGTGCCGGGGCCGCGGGAAGCGGTCGAGTCGCTGGACGGCGTCGAGTCCCTGGGCGGCCAGGACGCGGGCGACCGCTCGTAGGACTCCGCCCTTCGCGGAACCCTCCGGGAACAGCCGATCCACGGGCGGCGTGCGGGAGACCCTCCCTGTACGCCGCCCGGGTCGTTTCCGCGATCCCGGCATATCGGATGCGGCGCCGAGGAGTGTGCCGCTGAGCGGTCTCAGGTACGCGCCATCCGGGCACTTCAGGCAACTTGGGGACTCGCCGTCGTCCCCCGCGGCGCCACCTGGCACGATGCTCCCCATGACCTCAGGGCCCGCCTTCCGCCTCGCGCGCGCCGCCGTGTTCGCGGCCGTGTGCGTGGTGGCGACCGCCCTGGGTCACTCCCTCATGTCCGCCGCACCGCTGCCCTGGTGGGCGGTGGGGTACGCGTTCGCCGCCACGACGGCCGCCGCGTGGTGGCTGACCGGGCGCGAGCGCGGGGCGCCGACGGTCGTCGGCGCGACGGTCGCCGCGCAGCTGGCCCTGCACGAACTCTTCGGCCTTGCGCAACGGATGAGCGGGGCGACGGGCAGCCACGGGGCGCGGGGCTCGGGTGCAGGTGCGAGTGCCATGGCTTCGCACGGCGGCGGCGACGGCATGGACCACATGAACCATGCGATGCCGATGTCCGACCCTGCGATGCCCTCGATGCCCACGGGTTCGGCCGGCAACGGCATGTCGTCCGGTGCCATGCCGGACGAAGGCGTGTCCCACTGGATCATGTCCGTCTTCGGGCACAGCGACTTCGGCATGTTCCTCGCCCACGTCGTCGCCGCCCTGATCTGCGCCCTGTGGCTGTGGCGCGGCGAGGCGGCCGCGTTCCGTACCGGCCGCGCGCTCGCAGCGGCCTTCTTCGTGCCGCTGCGGTTCGTCCTCGCGATCCTGGTCGCGGCCCTTCCCCCGGCACCGCCGCACGTCGGCGCCCTCGTCCCCGTGCCGCGGCTGCGCGGGGTCCTTCTCCAGTACGTCGTCTCGCGCAGAGGTCCGCCGGTCGTTCCGGCCAGTTCCTGACACCGCCCCGCGCCCTTCTGGTGCCGGGCGGATTTTCGGCGTCCGCGCCGTCTTCCGAACTTCCTTTTCACCGAAGGACCTTTTGCGATGACCCCTGCCCTTTTGCGCTCACGACCCGGCGGCGACCTGACCCGCGACGAGCTGATCACCCAGTGGGCGCTGGCCGCCCGTGACGGCGATCCCGAGGCGTTCGAACGGTTCGTGCAGGCCACCCGGCGCGACGTCTGGCGGTTCGTGGCCCACCTCAGCGGTGATCTGCACGCCGCCGACGACCTGACCCAGGAGACGTATCTGCGGGCCCTGACCGCGCTGCACGGTTACGCCGCCCGTGCCTGTGCCCGCACCTGGCTGCTCGCCATCGCGCGCCGCACGGTCGCCGACCGGTTCCGCTCGGCGGCCGCCCGGCCCCGGATCGCCGACACCGACGACTGGCAGGCCGCCGCGGAGCGTGCGCAGCCGCGCGGTGTACCCGGGTTCGAGGAGGGCGTGGCCCTGCTCGATCTCCTGGAGACCCTCGACGCGCCGCGCCGCGAGGCGTTCGTCCTGACCCAGCTCGCCGGGCTGCCGTACGCGGACGCGGCGGCCGCCGTCGGCTGTCCTGTCGGCACTGTTCGGTCGCGGGTGGCGCGAGCCAGGGAACGGGTGAGCGAATTGTTGCTGGCGGCGGATCACGTGGCGTAGCGCTCCCGCCGGTGCCGGGGCCCACCGCGGGGAGGCCTCGGCACCGGCGGTGAAGGCCCCGGTCGCGGCCCCCGACCAGTGCGTTTAGCGTGGTGCGGGGGTGTCTGGAGGTCACCATGGACCGCGAAGCCGTGCCCGCGCCGGAACCCGTGCCCGCGCCCGACCCCGTACGCGAGGCGGGTCCGCCGCCCGCCGTGCCGCACATGGGAGGCGGACGGCACGAGCATCGCTGGCTGATCCTCGCGGTGATCGGCATCGCCCAGCTCATGGTGGTGCTCGACGCGACGATCGTGAACATCGCACTGCCCTCGGCCCAGCGGGACCTCGGCTTCAGCGACGGCAACCGCCAGTGGATCGTCACCGCGTACGCGCTCGCCTTCGGTTCCCTGCTGCTGCTCGGCGGGCGCATCGCGGACCTCGTGGGGCGCAAGGTCGTCTTCCTCGCGGGCCTCGGCGGCTTCGCCCTGGCGTCCGCGCTCGGCGGTGCGGCGACCAGCTTCTCGATGCTGGTGGCGGCCCGCGCGCTGCAGGGCGTGTTCGGCGCACTGCTCGCACCGGCCGCCCTGTCGCTGCTCACGACGACGTTCACCGACCCGCGGGAGCGCGCCAAGGCGTTCGGCATCTACGGCGCCATCGCGGGCGCGGGCGGCGCGGTGGGCCTGCTGCTCGGCGGCGTCCTCACCGAGTATCTGGACTGGCGCTGGTGTCTGTACGTGAACCTGGCGTTCGCCGTGGTCGCCATGGTGGGCGGCGCGCGGCTGCTGCACGCGGGCGCCCCGCCTGACCGGCCCAAGCTGGACGTACCCGGCACGCTGCTGGTCTCGGCCGGTCTCTTCTGCATCGTCTACGGCTTCTCCAACGCCGAGACCCACGCCTGGAGCGACGCGCAGACCTGGGGGTTCCTGGTGGTCGGCGCGGTGCTCCTGGTGGTGTTCGCATGGTGGCAGACGCGCGCCGAGCATCCGCTGCTGCCGCTGCGGGTCGTCCTGGACCGGGACCGCGGGGCGTCGTTCCTCGCGATGTTCATCTCGGGCGCCGGCATGTTCGGGGTGTTCCTGTTCCTCACGTACTACCTCCAGCAGATCCTGGAGTACACGCCGGTCAAGACCGGTCTCGCCTTCCTGCCGATGGTCGCCGTGATGGTGGTGGCCTCGGTGGTGACCACCAACAATCTGGTGCCGCGGATGGGCGCGAAGCCGATCGTGCCGCTCGGCATGGCGCTGTCGGCCGTCGGCATGGTCTGGCTCACTGCCCTGGACGTGACCAGCGGATACGCCGCTCATGTGCTGCCGCCCCTGCTGGTCGCGGGCCTCGGTCTCGGCCTCATCTTCGCCCCGGCGATGAGCATGGCGACCGCGGGCGTCGCGGCGCACGACGCGGGGGTGGCCTCCGCGATGGTCAACACCAGCCAGCAGGTGGGCGGTTCGATCGGCACGGCCCTGCTGAACACGCTCGCCACCACGGCCGCGTCCAACTACCTCGCGGGCAAGCAGCCGACGCCCGAGGTCCAGGCGCAGGCGGCCATGAACTCGTACTCGACGGCCTACTGGTGGTCGGCTCTCTTCTTCGCGATCGGCCTGGTCGTTACCGTCGTCCTGTACCGCAGAGGGGCGCCCGTCCCGACGGAGACGGGCGGCGGGGCGGTCCACATGTAGGCCATGTGCAAGGGGGGCGGCGCGGGCAGGCAGGGCGGCACGGCAGGCGGGACGGTGCGATGGCTTCGAGTCAGGCTCCGGAGGCGACTCCGGCTCCCGGCGAAGGAGGCGGTGTCGCGCTGTCCTCGACGCGCGGCCGCTGGATCCTCGCCTGCGCGGTGCTCGCCTCGGGCATGGCCATGCTGGACGGCACGGTGGTCAACGTCGCCCTGCCGACGCTCGGCAAGGACCTCGACGCGTCCATCGGCGCCCTGCAGTGGGTCGTCAACGCCTACATGCTCACGCTCTCCGCGCTGCTCCTGCTCGGCGGCGCGCTCGGCGACCGCATCGGGCGGCGGCGCACGCTGGTCATCGGGGTGGTGTGGTTCGCGGCGGCCTCCGCGCTGTGCGGTCTCGCGCAGGACGCCGGGACGCTGATCGCCGCCCGCACCCTGCAGGGCATCGGCGGCGCGCTCCTGACGCCCGGTTCGCTGGCGCTCGTCCGCTCCTCGTACCGCCCCGACGACCAGGCCCGCGCGGTGGGCGCGTGGTCGGGGCTCGGCGGTGTGGCGGGGGCGATCGGCCCCTTCCTCGGCGGGTGGCTGATCGACGGTCCTGGCTGGCGGTGGATCTTCCTGATCAATGTGCCGCTGGCCGCGCTGGTGCTGTTCGCGGTGCGGCACGTGCCGGAGAGCCGCGACGAGACGGCGGCCCAGCGGCCGTTCGACGTGGCGGGCGCGTGCCTGGCGGCGCTGTTCCTCGCGGGCATCAGCTTCGCGCTGATCGGCGCGTCCGGTGACACGTCGACGGCCTCGGTGGTCCTGCCGGGCGTCCTGGGGCTCGTGGCGGGCGCCGTCTTCGTCGTGGTCGAGCACCGCAGGCAGGACCCGATGCTGCCCCTCGAACTGTTCCGCTCCCGACTGTTCACCGCGGCCAACGTGATGACGCTGTGCCTGTACGCGGCCATCGGCGGCATCCTGTTCCTGCTGCCGGTGCAGCTGCAGACGACGCTCGGGTACGACGCCCTGCAGGCGGGCACGGCGACGCTGCCGATCACCGTCCTGATGCTGCTGCTCTCGGCGTCCGCCGGTGATCTGGCACGGCGCCTCGGCCCCCGACTGCCGCTCGTCGCCGGGCCGTTGGTGGCGGCCGCGGGGGCGCTCCTGATGCTGCGGGTCCGGCCCGGCGCCGCGTACGTCACCGACGTGCTGCCCGCGGTCGTCGTCCTCGGCCTCGGCATGAGCCTGTTCGTCGCGCCCCTGACGGCGACCGTGCTCGCCTCGGTGGACGCGGGGCGCGCGGGGCTCGCCAGCGGCGTCAACAACACGGCCGCGCGCATCGCACAGTTGCTCGTGGTGGCCGGTCTTCCGCTCGCGGTCGGCCTGTCCGGTACGGCGTACGCGGATCCGTCCGCGCTCAATACCGCCTTCGGCAAGGCCGCCGTGGGCTGCGCGGCGCTGTTCGCTCTCGCGGCCGTGGCCGCGGCGGCGTTCATCCGGCCGAGCCCGGCATCGTGGCACCACGAGCGCGGGAACGAACCGCAGTGCACGACGTGTCTGGGCGTCGACGCGCCGCCGTTGGAGCCGGGGGCGGGGGCCCGGGAAAGCCGAAGCTCCGGGGAGCCGTGACGGTCACCGTCTCCGGGGAGCCGTGACGGTCACGGTCGGGGGCAGCCCCTTCGATCAGGCGGGAAGCTGCGGCTGTTGGCCGTTGAGCAGGGCCACGCCGAGGGGCGTGACGGTGTGCAGGACGGTGTTGCGGTGGCGATGGCTGCGCAGGAGCGCGGCTTCGCGCAGAGCGGTGAGGTGCCGGCTGGCGTTGGGAGGCGTGGTGTGGGCGAGCCGGGCCAACTGCCGCGTGGTGGCCGCGCCGTTCGCCACCGCCTCCAGGAGCTGTGCCCGCGTGGCGCCGAGCAGCACGGCCAGCGGATTCGCCTCAGCCCTCGCGCCGGCGGGCAGGGCCCAGCCGGGATCGTGGTCGATGGGGTGGACCAGGACGGGCGGCAGCCGGGGGTCGAGGAGGCTCGTCACGTTGTAGCGGCAGAAGAAGGACGGCTGCAGGACCAGGCCGCGCCCTTGGAGATGCATGTCCTGGTCCACCGGGTAGTCGAGTTCCAGCACCGGATGGCTCCAGCGCGCCGAGGGGTGCAGCATGCGGAACAGGGCTTCCCAGCCGCCGTCCGCGAGCACGGCCAGGCGACGCGTCCGGTCGCGGTGCACCTGAGCGCGGATGCGGTCCCAGTAGGGAGTCAGGCAGGCGTCGAAGTAGGCGTCGGCGGTGTGCGCGAGGCGGCCCAGCGTCTCGGAGTCGCCCTCGGCGAGCCGGGCGCACCACGACGGCAGGTGCAGCTTCGGATTCTGTCGGCGGAACTCACGCAGTTCCGCGCGGATCGTCGAGCGTCCGGTGGAACGCAACGCCTCCATCTGGGCGGCGCGTGACGCCCCTCGGGCAGGCGTCAGGAAGTCCGGGCAGTAGCCCCTGGCCGGGGCCAGGGAGGACAGGAGCCGGATCGATGTGGGGATCCGCGACAGGATCCGGGACCGCCACGGTCCGAAGACCACGCCGGCGTCGCGGCGCTGGAGCCGGTGCAGGCTGATCGACACCTCCCACAGCGCGTCGGGCTCGTCGGCCAGCACCGTGCGTGCCAGGTCGTCCCCGGTGAAATGGATCCTCAGCATGACCCCCGCCCCCCGTAGCGGACTGTCCGTGCTCGGCTGCCCTTGACACTGCGGGCGCTCGGCTGCTCCTCATGCTGCGGCCCGGGCGAGTCCGGCACCAGACACTTTTCAGGCTCGGTCCCGCCGCACGGGCGCACGCCTGTGAACAGGGACATTGCGTCCAGCCGTACGCAGCTGTCGGCCCAGGGGACCAGCGACCCACACTGGCTGGCCAAGAGCCGACGGGCACGCCGTCGGACGATGCGTCGCCGATGTCGGGAGAGGTCCTGAGAGTGCGTACTTGTACGGGTACATGGGCTTGGGCTTGGACGAAGACGGCCTCGGTGGTCGGGCTCCCCGCCCTGACGGCCTTGACCTGGACGGTTCTGGGCACGGGCCCCGCCGCCCCCGCGGCGGGACAACCGCGCGCCGAGCCCTCCTGCAACTACCTCGACGACAGCGCCCGTCCCGTCGTCCGGGAGCGCCCGCCCGACGCGCAGCCGCGCGGTGCCGTTCCCCAGGTGCAATGCCTGATCAAGACGTACAGCAACCTGGTCGACCCGCCGGCCGTGGACGGAATCCTCGGCCCCCGCACCCGTGCCGCGATCCGCGCGGTCCAGCGCTGCAACCGGGTCAGCGAAGCCACGGGGGTTCTCGTCGGACCGGCCACCTGGGAAGTCCTGTACGCGCCCATGCCCAACTGCGCCCGCCCACGCCCTTCCTGAAGGAGAAAGAGGAGAGAGAATGCGATCCGTCCTGGCGAAATCCCTCGTCACCGCAACCGCCGTCATCGGCCTCACGGCCGGAACCCTGGCAGGCGCCACCGCGAGCTTCGCGGCCTCCCCGCCTGCCGCCCGCACCACCGGCGCTCAGGATGTGTCCGCCCTCGCCGAGAACAATCTCGGCCTGGACAGGGCCCGGGCCAAGAACTGGCAGTGCTGGTTGAAGAAGAGGGGCGAGAACCCCGGCGAGGTCGACGGGAGGCTCGGCCCCAACAGCTGGAAGGCCGCGCAGAGGGAGTTCGGGTTCAGGGGCGCCGACGTCGACGGAATCGTCGGCCCCAAGACCATCAAGGGGTTGCAGAAGCACCTGAACTACTGGGGCGGCTTCGAGCTCGACATCGACGGGGACGCCGGGCAGGCGACCCGGGGCGCGTTCTGGAATTTCAACGAGACCTGCTGAGGCGGCTCTGCGCGTCGAACGGTCCGGTCGGGCAGGCGTTCACCTGCCCGACCGGCCCCATGAGGGCCACGGATGAGCTGCGCCGGGTCTTCCCCTCCCCGCCGCGGCTCCGGACGAGACGGCCGTGTTCAGAGCTCGCCGCCGCGCGCGCAGCCGTGTACCTGGAGGTCGACGCGTCCCCTGACAGCGAACCCGTCCCGCGTCGGCTCGGTTTCCCCGCCGTGACCACCACCGCGCCCTCTGGGCGGGCCCTTGAGCCGTCATGAGCGGAACCGGTGACTACCGGCGTGTTGCGCGCACGAACAACGTCACCGACACACTCGCCTCGAACCCATTGCGCCGCATCAGCGCGGCCGACGCCGTGTTCCGGGACTCGACGTCCGTCACGACCGCGCTCGCGCCCGCCTCCGTGAGCGTCGCGCAGCAGGCCTTCACCAGGCGGCTCGCGATGCCCTGTCCCTGGTACTCCGGGGCGCTCGCGATCCACTCCAAGTTGCCCCAGTCGCCCCGCTGGTCGAAGCCCATCGAGCCGAGCACGAAGCCCGCCAGCCGTTCCCCGTCGAGCGCGACCCAGCAGGCGGACGCCTCGCCGTCCATGTGCCCGGCGATCGCCGACAGGGACCACGACGTGTACGGCTTCACGGACGTGTCGTAGACCCGGTGGCCCAGGGCGAGGACGTCGGCCAGATGGGTGGCCGCCATCGGCGCGAGAGCGATGGCGGGGCGTTCCGGCGCGGCGGGGCTGGACATGGGGCCTCCCAGGGGCGGGCGCGGTGCTCGGTCGCGGCCGCGTGCACCTCACGCTATGAGGCGGCCTGTGCGCGCGCATGCGGAGGCGGTGCGGGTGGGTCAGCGGGTGGGTTGTACGGCGTACGTGACCACCACCAGGCAGGACGCCGCAGGAGCCGTCGCTCCACCACGCCCTCCACACGTCAACTCCCCGTGTCGATCGTGCTTTTGATCAGTTGGACGCGTGTCCTGGGCACCCCTGCGCAGCCCTTATCGTGGACCGCATGTCCGTTCCTGAGCTCATCCGCATCGTCTCCCGCTCCTCCCCCATGGCCCTGGCCCAGGTGGAGCGCGTACGCACCGAACTCGCCGCGCTGCATCCCGGCATCCGCACCGAGGTCGTGCCGGTCACCACCTCCGGTGACCGTTGGATGGGCGATCTGGCGGCGCTCGGCGGCAAGGGGGCCTTCACCAAGGAGGTCGACGCCGCGCTGCTCGCCGGCGAGGCGGACCTCGCGGTGCACTGCGTCAAGGACGTTCCCGCGGACCGGCCGCTGCCCGCGGGCACCACGTTCGCCGCGTTCCTCAAGCGGGACGACATCCGTGACGCACTCATCCACCCGGGCGGCCTCACCCTCGACGAGCTGCCCGCGGGCACCCGCATCGGCACGTCATCGGTCCGCCGTGTGACCCAACTCGCCGCCTCGCACCCCGAGTTGCAGTGTGTCCCGATGCGCGGCAACGCGGGCCGCCGACTCCAGAAGCTCGCCGCGGGCGACGCCGATGCGCTGCTGCTCGCCCAGTCGGGCCTCGAGCGCATCGGCCGCCCCGACCTGGCCAGCGAGGTCCTGTCGGTGGAGACGATGTGCCCGCCGATCGGCGCGGGAATCCTCGCCCTGCAGTGCCGCGAGGACGACACCACGACCATCGACGCGGTGACGGGGCTCGGCGACAAGGACGCGTGGCGGGAGGCGACGGCCGAGCGCATGTTCCTGCACGTACTCCAGGGGCACTGCAATTCGCCGATCGCCGGGTACGCGCGCTCGGAGCGCAACGGTGACCTGTCGCTGCGCGCCTGCGTGTTCACGCCCGACGGCAAGACGGTCCTCAACGCGCACGAGTGGGCGGGCCCGCTCGACCCGGCGACGCTCGGCACATCGGTGGCCGTCGCCCTGCTGCGCCAGGGCGCCCGCGAACTGATCGACGGCATCGCGCACTGACTGGGAGATGGAGCGGCGGGTGACCGGCGGTCGGCCGCCGGGCGTCGACAGGGCGGTCGGCGAACTCGGCGTCCGCCACGGGCACCATCGCCGTCACCGGATCCGCCTCCGGAACGGGTGCGTGCGTTGCCGCTCCTCGTTGGCCGCCAAGTCGGCCTATTGCGTGGGTACGTCGATGGACTGCGACGGCGGCCCGGACGCTGAGCTGCACGGCTTGGAGCGGCCGAGGGGGGCGACACCGAAACCGAGGGACTGACCGTACAGCCGCGTGAGCGGATGGAAGCGGTAGCGGCCCGGCGCCGGGGACTCCAGCAGCTGCGCGTCGACCAGTTCCTCCAGGACCGCCCCGGTCGTCGACGGCGCCCCGCCCGTCGTCACCGCCGCCTCCGCAACCGTCAACTCACCCTGTTCGGCGGCAAGTAGGGGCAGTGCGCGTGCCGCCGCCCGGCCGCCGGGGCCACGGCCCAGCAGCTCCCGGTACCCCGCCTCCAGGGCCACGCGCATGTCCAGATCCGCGAAGGACAGCTCCGCAAGGCGGCGCGCGGGATCGGCGAGCCGGGCGGCCAGCTCCCGCACAGGCCACCGGGGACGTGCCGCCAGGCGGGCGCCCGCGATGCGCAGGGCCAGCGGTAGGTGACCGCAGTGGTGCGCGATCTCCTCGGCCGCGCCGCGCTCGGCGGTCAGCCGCCCCGCCCCCGCCCACAGGCCGAGCACCGCGACGGACGCCGGGGGCGCGAGGGGCGTGAGGTGGAGGTGGGTGGAACCGTTCAGGGCTGCGAGCACCCCGAGGCTGGTGACGAGGACCGCGCAGCCCTGCGCCGCGGGCAGGAGTGGGCGCACCTGGGCCGCGTCCCTGGCGTGGTCCAGGACGATCAGCACCCGCCGCTCGGTGAGCAGCGTGCGGTAGGCCGCCGCCGCGTCGGCCACGCTGCCCGGATGCGGCCTCGGCGCCCCCAGTGCGCCGAGAAATCGCCTGAGCACGACCGCCGGTGCGACGGGACGCTCGTCGCGGCGCGTTCCCCGCAGGTCGGCGTAGAGCTGACCGTCGGGGAACCGCTCGGCGAGCAGGTGGGCCGCGTGCACGGCGAGCGCCGACTTGCCGACGCCACCGGGCCCGTCGAGCGCGATCACGAGAGGGCCGCGCCCGCGCCGCCCGGGGCGCATCACGTCGAGCGCGGCCAACTCCGCCCCGCGACCCGGGAGTTCTGGAAGGCCTGCGGGCAATTGGCGAGGGACGGGCGGAGGGGACGCGGGGCCGTCCGCGCCGCCCCGTCCCGTACGGCCGCCTGCCGCCGCGGCCGCTCGGGAGCGGCGTGCCTCCTCCACCCGGTCGCGGGCCGTCGCCAGGAGACGCAGCTCGCGGCCGGTGGCGCCGAGCAGCTGGACCAGCGCGTCGAAGCGGTCCGTCGGCGGCAGGGTCTTGCCCGCGAAGTAGTCGCCGATCACGCCGTGCGCCCAGCCCGTGCGCGCCGACAGCTGACGGTAGGTGAGCTGTGCGCCGCCGTCTCTGCGCGCGGCACGCCGGCGCAACTGCCGCAGCAGCGCGGCCAGTTCGTCGGCGGTTTCCACGGCATCGATCGGGCCCACGCCCGCTGCCGCCTCCCGCGTCGTCTCCCCCTCCGGCGGATGTCCCGCCGCCCCCGCGCCCCGAGCCACCGTTCGCGTCCCCCGCACCAGCTCGCACCGGACGGACCCGTGGGCGTCGCCCCGCCGAGGCCATCCGGACCTGTCCGGTGGTGCCCGATTTCGCGGATCTCCCCCTGGGACGCGTTGCGAGCATCCCTCTACCGCTCGGATCCGGCCTTCCGGCGACCGGGCACCGCACCGACTGTACCTACGGCATTCGTCGAGTGCCGCCCGCCGGTTTGGTGCGGTTTCCCGTCGGATGACGGGCCCCGAGCGGTGACCACCGCATCACACACAACACCGCACACATCGAACGACATGGCCGAAGGAGACACGACCCATATGAGCAGGGTTTGCAACAAAGCACCCAGCCTGCCCGACGGCAGTGTGGCCGAACAGTCCCTGTACGAGCGGGTGGACGGCCCCATCGCCACCGGCTCCGCCCACTTCATGCGGGCGGGCAGCGAACTGCACCTGATGCACTCCGACCTGGAACTCAACGACGTGCGCCAGGCCGCCCTTCGGGTACGCTGCGCGGCCGCGGCCGTGCGGGCCGCGCTCGTGGAGTACCGCACCTCGCACCGCATCGCCCAGGAGCTGGGCTTCTACCCGGTCCACGACGAGCGGCTGCGGGCCGCGGGCGGCGGCACCGCCCCGGTGCGCGCGACGCTCGACGCCGCGCGGGAGTCGGACCTGGTCCAGCTGGACGACGTCGACGTCGAGACCATCGCGCTGCGCTACGAAGCGGGCGGGGACGAGGCGGCGTACGGCCACTTCGTGACCGAGCTGACCGGGTTCTCGACGGAGCTCGACGGCTTCGCGGAGCGGGCCGACGAGGCGCCTGCCGCCGACTGGCAGCGCCTGGCCTGGCAGTTCCTCACCGCGTTCGACCGCATCCGGATCTACGGTCAGACGCTCGCCGTCATCAACATCCTCGGCATGACCCCCGCCGCCGTCGTCGGCACCGGGAACGGAAGGAGCAACGAAATATGAGCGCCGTCTGCAACAAACTCCTCAGCCTCAGCGAGGAGGACCTGCGCGGCAAGAAGCAGCTCGCGCAGGCAGCGGGCACCGAACTGGCAGCCGCCACCGGCGAGTTGTTCCGTGCACTCGAACTCGCCGAGCACAGCGAGGGTCTCTCCGGCGCGGCCGTGTACGCCGCCGCGGCACAGGACAGGCTCGGCGGCGCCGCCCGGCTGCTTGCCCAGGTGGCCGACATCCTCGCGACGGGCACCCTCACCAAGGAGACGGCCGACTGGTACAGCAGGCTGGACTTCGAACGCCTCTACCGCGCGGGCATCAGCCTCGGCGAGGTGCCGCACGCGGCCGAGCTGTGGCAGGCGTTCACCCGGCAGGCCAGGACGGGCGGCCCGCTCGCCATCTGCCACGACATGCGCGAGCGCACCGTCGTCGTTGCCGCGCTCATCAGTGAGTGGCTGGAGCGGACCGAGGAGCCGAACGCGGCCGCCGCGCTGACGCGGATCCAGTCCGCGATGGCCGACCTGGCCGCGTACGCCCAACTCGTGGCCTTCGCCAACAAGGTGGAGCCCCGCGACCCGGCGTGGGTGGTGCCGCAGGGCTCCACCGCGTAGCGGTTCGTGTGTGACACGCACAGTTGACAGGCACGAAAGGGGAGCGTCGGCCGAGGCCGGCGCTCCCCCCCCCTGTGTCACCGGTAGGCGCGCGCCTGGAGCCCGTACATCTGCGCGTAGAGGCCGCGCCGGGCGAGGAGTTCCTCGTGGCTGCCCGTCTCGGCGACCCGTCCGTGGTCGAGCACGACGATGAGGTCGGCGCCGCGTACGGTCGAGAAGCGGTGCGAGACGAGCAGTGTGACGGTGCCGGAGCCGTCGGTCCCCGGGCGGCGCGCGGCCTCCGCGTAGCGTTCGAAGATGGCGTGCTCGGTCTCCGCGTCCAGGGACGCGGTCGGCTCGTCCAGGATGCGCAGCAGGGGCGCGGGACGCATCAGGGCCCGCGCGATCGCCAGCTTCTGCCACTGTCCCGTCGACAGGTCGACCCCGCGTGTCCAGCGGCTGCCCAGCCGGGTGCCGAGGCCGTCGGGCAGCGCGCCGGGCAGGTCGTCGGCACCGGCCCGGCCGAGGGCCCCGAGAACCGCCCCCCCGATCGGCGATCCGCGGCAGATCCCCGACGCCGACCGTCTCACGGACCGCGAACTCGAAGCGTACGAAGTCCTCGTACGCGGCGCCGAGCCGCTCGCGCCATCGCTCGGGGGCAAGGAGGTCGAGGCGGACCCCGTCGACGGTGATCCGCCCGCCGGTCGGCTCGTACATCCGGCACAACAGCTTGACCAGGGTGGACTTTCCGGATCCGTTCTCGCCGACCAGGGCCACAACTCCACCTGCGGGCAGCCGCAGTTCGACGTCGTGGAGCGCGGGCACGGCGGTTCCGGGGTAGCGGAAGGAGAGCCTCTCGACGGCGATGCCCTGGCGCAGCCGTGCGGGTGCGGCCGCCGCGGTCGACGACGCAGGCGCGAGGCTCGCCCGCTCCGCGTACGTACGCAGCCAGCGCAACCGCTCGGCGCTCTGCAGGAGTTCGACGACGGCGCCCGTGGCCTGCACGAGTCCGCCGACGTGGCCGGTGAACCGTCCCGCCAGGACGACGGCGAGCAGGACGGCGCCGAGGCCGGTGCGACCGGTCACCGCGAGATGCACGACGAAGGCGACCGCGCCGATCAGACCGAGCGAGTTGAGCAGCCCGCCCGCGCAGCCGATCGCGGCGACCTGCCACTGCGACCGGCTTCGCACGGTATCGGCGCGACTCCGCAACTCCCGCACCCTTTTCCGTAGTTCAGGTCCGGCATCGAAGACCCGCAGCTCCTTGCCCGCCGAGGGCGAGGTGGCGAGGCGGGCCAGGCGTGCGGCGAGCCGGTAGTCGGCGGCCGTGGCGTCCTGGGCGCGGGCGATGACGCCGCGGGCGGAGATCTGCAGTCGCAGGGCGAGGGCCCCGACGAGCGGCAGGACCAGCAGGGCGGGGTGGACGGTGGCGAGCAGCACGGCGGTCACGAGGAAGCCGCCGAGCTGTTCGAGCAGGTTGAGGACCCAGTTGAGCAGCGCCCCCATGGCCAGGGTGCGGTCGCGCAGCAGTTGGAGCCGGTCCTGGAAGGCGGGCGACTCCTGGTGGCGCAGCCCGGGGATGCCCGCGGCGAGCCGGGCGAGCAGCCGGTCGAAGGCGAAGCCGACCCGCTCGCTCAGCCCGACCCTGGCTCCGACGGCCGCCAGCTCCACCGCTTCCCACACGCCGAGGCTGACCACGAGCAGGAGCGCCGCCGTCAACGTGCCGTCCAGGCGCCCCAGTTGAGCACCCTCGGCCATGGACCTCAGCCACAGTGCCTGCAGAGCGGCGAGTCCGGCCGCGGCGGGCACGAGCAGCAGCCCCAGCACGGCGAGCTTCCAGGACTCCCGGAAGGACCCGACGACGAGGGTGCGCAGCGCGTCGAGCACGCCACGCCGACCGCGTTCGGCAGCCTCAGGGACGTCGCAGGGGTTCTCCGGCACCGCGTCTTCCGCCGAAGGTGAAGACAAGCCCACAGGCGCACAGTTGGCGCCAGGAGGCACAGTGTCGGCGTCCCCGTCGCGAAACCGTTCAGCCTGCAGCCGGTACATCCGGGCGTACCGGCCCCCGAGCATCATCAACTCGTCGTGCGTACCGCTCTCCACGATCCGCCCGCCGTCCATGACATGGATGAGGTCGGCCTTGCGTACGCCCGAGAAGCGGTGCGAGACAAGGATCGTCGTGGCGCCGCCGCTCACCGTGAGGAACCGTTCGAAGAAGGCGGCCTCCGCCCTCGCGTCGAGATGGGCGGTGGGTTCGTCGAGGACGAGGACGGCCCCCGAACGCGCCGCCAGGAGCGCGCGGGCCAGCGCGACCCGCTGCCACTGTCCCGCGGACAGGTCCGCGCCGCCCGCGAACTGCCGGGAGAGCACGGTGTCCCAGCCCGCCCCGAGCGTACGGAGAAGATCGGAGCCGTCGGCCAGCTCCAGGGCGCGCTCCATGGGTCCTTGAAGTTCCCTCGTATCCCCGTCGGCACCCGACGCCGACGCTCCGAGCGCCACGTTCTCCCGCAGGGTCAGCGGATACTTCACGAAGTCCTGGAAGACGACGGAGAGTTGCCGCCGCCACTGCCGCGCGTCGCAGTCCCGCACGCCATCCCCGTCAGCCGTGATGCGCCCCGCGTCCGGTTCGTGGAGACGCGTGAGGAGCTTGATCAGCGTCGTCTTGCCACATCCGTTCGCCCCGACGATCGCGACGGAGGACCCGGCCGGGATCTCCAGGTCGAGTCCGCGCAGCACGGGCTCGTCCGTGCCGGGATAGGTGAACTCGACGCCTTCAAAGGCGATTCGGTGGCGGACGGCCGAGGCGGGGCGTCCCGAGACGCCGCCGCCGTCCGGACTTTCGCTGCTCCCCCGCCGCTCCAACTCGCCCAGGGAACGCAACCCCAACAACGCGTCGCGCACCATGAGATCGTCGTCGCCGATCCAGCCGAGCGCGGGCAGGCCGAGCGCCGCCTGGACGCTGATGACGAGCTGGGTGAGGTCCAGGTCGCCGCGGGCGGCGGCGAACGCCGCGTACCCCAGGACCGCTCCCTCCGCGAGCACGACGAACCCCACGGCCGCGCAGGCTCGCCGCGCCGCCGTCCCGCGGGTGGCCCAGACCCTGGCCATGCCCGACTGCCAGACGGCCGTCATCCGGTCGGCGAGCCAGTCGCCGAGGCCGAAGACGCGTATCTCCTTGGCGGGTTCGGGGTCCACGGCAAGGGAGCGCAGATAGCCCGCCTCGCGGATCACCGCGCTCGCCGCCTCCATGCTGCCGTGCACTTGGCGCGACAGGCGCAGATAGGAGCGGTGCGTCAGTACGGCCGCGAGCACGAGCAGCGGCGGGGCCCACCAGGCCAGGGGCGCCAACAGGAGGAGCAGGCCGATGCCTTCGAGCCTGGGGCGCACGATCTCCGGGAGCAGGGAGGCGAGTTGGTCGGCGCGGGTGCCCGGCTCGGTGGCCAGGCGCAACGTATCGGCATAGCCCGGCTCTTCGAGGTGTCCGATGCCGTCCGGCCCCGTCCCTGCGGCGATGGCGCGGTCCTCCACCGCGCTCGCGGCCCGCAGCCGCAGCACCGCCGCGAGGCCGCCGTCCAGGGAGCGCAGGCCCGTGCGTACGAGGGTCAGCGCGCCGAACACGGTGAGCGCGACCAGCGCGTGCCGCGCCTCGGGGGATCCCGCGCCCGCCGCCACGGCTCCGGGCAGCGCGCCCACGAGCCGACCCGTCGCGACGACGATGAGCGGGGCGGTGAGCGCCTCGCCTGCCACGGTCAGAGCGAGCCCTGCCGTGTGCCGGGGACCGGCCCGCCACAGCAGCCGCACCGCAGCCGTCCATTCCTGCCACGTACGCATACCGGTCTCCTGAGCCGCCCGCCACCATCGGAGGCACGATGCTCACAGAGGAGCCGTGCGGGCGGAGAAGGGTCCCGGGCGCGACCGGACACTGCCGGTCGCCTGCCGCTTCAGGGAAACCGGCGATGAGCTGGAGGCAGCGGCGCACCGGCCGCTCCTTGGTCGCCGGGTCGCCGGGTCGCTGGGTCGCTGGGTCGCCCATGGTGAAGATGTCTAGCAGCGGAGCAGCCCTGCGGTGCCGGGGTGCCGGCACCGCAGGGCCTGACGTCCCTCGTCAGAGGCCCGTATGGAAACCCTCGACAGGGTTGTCCGCGCCCCATCCGCCCAGTTCGATGAGTGACGTGAACAGTGAGTGGCTCCTTCTCGGTCGGCCGCCTCATCAGGCGCCGTGACATCCTCCGGCGCCTCTTCTCCCCCATCCACGCGCGGCCCGCCTCCGGCGGGCCCGGTGCATCTCCCCATGGACGAGCCCCATGCATGAATCCCCGCTGCCCACCTCCCTGCACGGCCGCACGGTCCTGGTGACCGGAGCCACCTCGGGCATCGGTCACGAGACGGCGCTGCTGCTCGCCCGGCGCGGCGCCACCGTTCTGCTGCACGGCCGCACCCCGGAGTCGGCCCGCGCCGCCGTGGACCGGCTCATCGCCACCACGGATGTGGACGCGGAGCTCCTGTGCGCGTGCGCCGCCGACTTCGCCGTCTTCGACGAGGTGGCCGCCATGGCCCACAAGGTCCTCCGCGAACACCCGCGCCTGGACGTGCTCGTCAACAACGCCGGCATGGCACCGCCCGAGCGGCACACCGTCACGGCGGACGGCAACGAGATCGGCTTCCAGGTCAACTTCCTTGCGCACTACTTCCTGACGTGCCTTCTCGAACCGGCCCTGGCCGGCGACCCCGGCGGCCGCGTGGTCAACGTCTCCTCGTCGCTGCACCGCACGGCGTCGATCCAGTGGGCCGACCCCAACCGGGTCCGCCGCTACTCCCGGCTCGCCGCCTACGCCCAGTCCCAGCTGGCCCTCACGGTCTTCGCCTCCGACCCGCGCGTCACGGCCGTCTCGGTGCATCCGGGCGTCTGCGACACGGCGCTGCTCCCGCTGTACGCGCAGGACGGCGTCGCGCCCGCCGCGGGAGCCGAGCACGTGGTGCGGCTCTGCGATCCGGCCCTGGAGATCGTCGGCGGTTCCTACTACGACCGTTCCGAGCGCGTCGCCCCGGCGCCCGCCGCCGGTGAGGAGCGCACGGTCAAGCGCCTCACCAGGCTCGCGGACGTCCTGATCGGCCGCACCACCCCCTGAGTTCTCCCTGTCCGCCGGGAGCGGCCCGGTCCCAGGGCGCACCCCGGCAACCGTCCGAGGAGTTCGTGTGATCGAAGTCGCCCCCGTTCAACTGCCCACGTCCGACCGCTGGTTCTCCGCGGGCGCGCCGGGGCCCGCGCTCGTCGCCGAGCACGCGCTCACCACCGGCATCGGTCACTGGTGGGCCGACGACGCCGACCGCCCCCGCACTCTCGCGGTCACCTGCGCCGGGCATGCGATGCTGCGCGGCACGCCGGAGCGGCTCACGGCCGAGGCCCTCGCCCCGCTGGCCGACACCCACGTCGACGCCCCGGCCCGCTTCCTGCCCGCGCTCCGCGCCGCCTTCGCGTACGTGACTCCCGGCGAGCGGATGGTGTGGACCCAGCAGGCCGCCCCGCACGAGCCGCCGCCCTCGTCGCGCGCCGTCCGGGTGCGCCGCCTGGAGCCCGCGGACACCGACGCGCTGCTCGCCCTCGGCCCCGACTCCGCCTGGATCTCGGCGAGTTGGGGCGGTCCGCTGGGGCTCGCCGCGTCCGGGCACGCGTGGGGCGCGGTGGACCGCGGGGAACAGTTGCTGGCCGTGGCCTGCGCCTACTTCCGGGGCACCCGGCACGAGGAGGTCGCCGCCCTGCCCCTCACCGGCCACCGCCGCCATGCGCTCGCGCTGTCCTGCGTCACGGCCCTCACCGACGACATCAGGGCCCGCGGGCACATCCCGAGCTGGAACTGCTCGACGCTCGACCGGCCGAGCCGGCTGCTCGCGTGGACCGCCGGTTTCCGTCTGGAACGGGAGTACGTGGACCACGCCGTCTCCGGAGTGCGTCGGTGACGGGAGCACCGCCTGCCCCTACGGGCCGGTGCTTCCGCCGGGCTCCCGCCGGGCCAGGGCCACGTCCGTGAACTCCTGGCGGCTGCGCCGCATGTCGCGGGTCGCCTTCGCCAGTCTCTCCTTGCTCCCGTCCGAGCGGCGCTCGGAGTTGGCGAGCACGTAGGCGTGCACGGCATCCGCGTACGCCTCGGCGCCCTTGCACACCTGCTCGGGGGTGCGCGCGTCGCCGTTCGCGGCGAAGCGGAGGGCGGTCCCGGTCCGCCAGAGCTCGGATTTCAGCACGGTGGAGAGCCGCTGCGGCGACACGACCGTGGCCGCCAACCGCTCCAACTCGCGCATCGCCCCGTGGAATTCGATGATGGATTGCCGTACCGAGTCCTTGTCCCCCGAGGCCGCCTTCGGCGCCGACCTCCACCGCTGCACCCCGAGCGTCACGGCGACGCCCACGAACACACCGAGCAGAGTTCCCCCAACGGTCAGCCACACTACGGTCGTTGTATCCATGCTTCGGACTCAAAGGTGACGGCCCCCGGGACACAGCCACTGTGTTGCGAGGGGCAGTCAGCCCTGCCGTCGGCGTCCCGCATCTCGGCGTCCCGCGTGTCCGCGCCGAGTTCCATGACGGTGACGCCTGGTTCCACGTTCCGCACGCGGACGCCGCGAGGCCCTCGTTCGGCGCGCAGATCGCGGGCCAGGTGGGCCACGGCGGACGTGGTCGCGCAGTAGACCGAACGGTTGGGGAACGGGCCGTGCCCGGCGACCGAGCCGACGTGCACCAGGTCCGCCTGGCCGGCGAACTGTCCCTGGACCACGAGTGCCCGACGGTCAACAGCACCCCCGGCCGGCAACCGGTCGCCTCCCAGGCCGCCCCCGGCAGCCCGTCAGCCCCGCACCGCGCCTCCGCTGCCGTAAGGCGCGTACAAGTCGAGCAGCCGCGTCCGTGCAGACTGCAGACGGTGGGCGAGGACGCGGCCGACCCAGCGGCCGACGACCGCGCCCAGGGCCGGGTCGTCCTCGCACATGAGCCGGACCGCCAGCGCGTCGAACTCGTTGGCCCGTACGGGACTCCGGGCCAGGGCGCCAAGTTGCCACACGTACGGCGGGAACAGCCAGGACCAGCCGACCAGTTCGCCGTGGCCGAGCGTCTCGATCACGGGCGAACGGCGTCCGGGGACGTGCATGTCGAGGGCGACCGTTCCCGAACGGACGATCCAGAACCGGTCGGCGTGACCGCCCTCCTCGAAGATCCGCGCCCCGGCCGGGAAGGACACCTGACGGGCGATCCTCATCAGCCGCTCGCGGTGCTCCGCGGGCAGGGCCCCCAGCATGGTCGTGGTGTTGCTCAGCGCTCCGCCTCCGTCTCCCTCAGCGGCTATCAGAAGTGCTCCCCTCCGTCTCTCCTGACAGTCGCGCTCCTGATAGCCGCCGCCCTGGCGCCGACCGCCGTCGGCACTCCAGGGTCCGCGCGAGGGCTGCGCGCCGGGCAGGGGCCAAGTGGCCCTGCGCGCCGCCCCGGTCGGGCCGCCCTTCCGGCCCGGTGGGCGCGGCCGGTCCCGCCGCGCCGGGCCCAAGTCGGCCTGAGACCCGCCGGCGCCTCCACGTGCTCGCGGGCCCTTGTCCGCCCCGAGCCGGAACCCCGCCGCCCCCTCAGTCCGCCGGCAAGGACCTCCGCCTGCCCAGCAGTCGTCGGCCGAGCGAACGGCGTGCGGGGCGCACCACGATGCGGCCGAAGCTCTTCGTGCCGGCCAGTTCCACGCGCAGGGTGATCGGCACGCCGGAGTCCGGGGCCTGGCGGATCTTCACCTTGCTGTGTTCCAGGGTCAGGGCGTCGACGTCGACCACGATGCCCGGCCCGGTGACCAGCGTCAGGGTCTTGCCCTGCATCTCCATGTCGATCCGCAGCGTGCCCTGTGTGATCACCGCCTCGGTGAAGTCGAGCGTCACGTCGCACCACTCCAGCGCGAGCTCCATCCTGCGCGGCACCACCCACCGCCCCACGCGCTCGACCACGCCGAACTTCCGGTCGATCCTGAGTACGTCCTTGACCTCTGCCATGTCCACGCCGGTCGGGGCCGGGACGGGCGGCAGGTCGGCGGTGAGCGGGGCCAGTTCCGCGATGGTCCGCGCCGAGAGGGCGGCCTCCAGACGCTCGTCCAACTCGTCCGGGGTCAGCAGGCCGTCCCCCGCCGCGATACGCAGGACGTCCACCACCCGGTCCCGGTCGGCGTGGGAAGCCCGAAGGACGGGCGACGAGCCGGGGGCGGAGGATTCCTCGGAGCGCTTCCCTGTGGGCGAGATCTCTCCTGACATGATTCCGTCCTCGTCCCGTTCGAACGCCTTCGCGCGGTGCGGCCGATTCAGCTGATGCAACCGACGCGGCCGACGGCGCGACTTCAGGACTAACGCTATATCGCGACATGATCCCTGGCCAAGTCCGCTTCGCGCAGGAGGAGTTCCAGCAGGTCGGGAGGCTCGCGGGGCATGCGGCGTGCGGCGAGCAGCGTGCGGCGTGCGGCGAGCAGCGAGCAGCGTGCGGCGAGCAGCGAGCAGCGTGCGGCGAGCAGCGAGCAGCGTGCGGCGAGCAGCGAGCAGCGTGCGGCGTGCGGCGTGCGGCGTGCGGCGTGCGGCGTGCGGCGAGCGGCGAGCGGGCCTAGAGGCCCACGTCCCGGCTGCGGATGTCCTCCATGGTCTCCCGGCGGACGAGCAGACGCGCACGGCCGTCGCGCACGGCGGCCACCGGCGGGCGGCCCACCAGGTTGTAGCCGGAGGCCATCGACAGGTGGTACGCACCGGCCACGGGTACGGCGATCAGGTCGCCCGCGCGTACGTCGTCGGGGAGTCGGACGTCCGCGGCGACCACGTCACCGGACTCGCAGTGCCGTCCCACGACCGTGACCGGAGCCGGGGTCGCGCTGCCGCGACGGCCGACCAGCCGGGGCGCGTAACGCACCCCGTACAACGCGGGCCTGGGGTTGTCGCTCATGCCGCCGTCCACGGCGACGAAGGCGCGGCCGCCCGTGTGCTTGACGGACACGACCCGGTAGAGCGCCACCCCGGCGGGTCCGGCGATCGCCCGGCCCGGTTCGATGATCAGGCGCGGCACCGTGAGCCCGGCCTCCGCGCACGCCTCGGTCAGCTCGGCGCGGACCGTGCGGGCGAGGCGGGTGAGGTCCATGGCCCGCTCGCCGGGGCGATAGGGGATGCCGTGGCCGCCCCCGAGGTCCAGCTCCTCCAGCACCACGCCGTGTTGCTCGTACAGGGACGCCATCAGGTCCACCATGCGGTACACGGCCGCCAGATACGGCTCGACCTCGGTGATCTGCGAGCCCAGATGACAGTGCAGGCCGGTCAGTTCGAGCTGGGGCTGGTCGAGGATGCGGGCGATGGCGTGCTGGGCGTAGCCGTCGGAGATGGACAGGCCGAACTTCTGGTCCTCGGTGCCGGTGCGGATCTTCTCGTGGCCGCCCGCGCTGATGCCGGGCACCACGCGGACCATCACCTTCTGGGTGCCGTCGGGGCCGACCGCCGCGGCGATCCGCGCGATCTCCGAGGGGCTGTCGATGACGATGCGGCCGACGCCGTACGCCAGTGCCTGCTTCAGGTCGTGCGGTGTCTTGACGTTGCCGTGCAGGACGATCCTCTCGGGCGGGAAGCCGGCGGCGACCGCGAGTTCCAGCTCACCGGCGGAGCAGACGTCGAGGCCGAGGCCCTCCTCCTCCACCCAGTGGGCCATGGCCCGGCACAGGAACGCCTTCGCGGCGTAGTGGATCTCGGCCTCAGGGAAGGCGTCCCGGTAGGTGCGGCAGCGGCGGCGGACCTCGCCCTCGTCGAGGACGTACACCGGAGTGCCGTAGCGGCCCGCGACCTCGGAGAGCGCCACGCCGCCGACGGTCAGGTCGCCGGGGCGGGGTTCACCGGTGGAGGCAGGCCACACCGAGAGCTCCTCTGCGGTGGCCGTGGCGGCCCCCTGCGCCGATGCGCCGGTCGAGGTGCTGAGCAGGTGCGCGGCGTGCCCGAACGAGCCCTGCCGGACGGGAAGTTCTGCCATGGGATGCCTCCTGGAGGATCCGAGGTCGTACGCGATGCCCCGAGGCGGTTCGCATGCGCTCGGGATGGTTCGGTGAGGCTCGGGGCGAGCCTGGCCCCGGTCGCGGGACGGGTGATCGGGGTCTGCCGAGGACGCTATGCCCGTGCGCCCCCGCTCTCCGAGCCGTCCTGACGGGACGCTGACGCGGATCGCGGCGACGCTGACGCGATGGTTACGGGGGCTCGGCGAAGGCGGTGCATCGGGCGGGCGTCTGGCGGGGCGTCAGGCGGGGCGGCCCGCGTCAGGGGTGCGCCAAGAAGTGCCGTCGGGGCTGGCCGAGTCCGGGGGCGCGGGAGTGGGATGGGGCGACCTCATGGCCGTGCGGCGCTTGGGCATTCGGCTGAGCCTTCCGGCTGGGCTTCTCGGCTGGGCCCTTCGGCTGAGCTCTTCGGCTGGGCCCTTCGGCCTGAGGTCTTTCGACGTGGTGACGAGAACCGCCAAAGGGACGTCCAAAGGGACATCCCGTGGCGGCAGTTGACGGACGGGGATGCGATGTCCGGTTCCGACGTGGCTCCAGCGGCGCGTGTCGTCCGTGTCGTGGTCGGGGTGAGCGGCTCACCGGGAAGCCGCGCGGCCCTGTGCCGCGCCGCGGCCGAGGCCCGCCACCGACGGGGCGAGCTCTGGGCGGTACTGGCCTGGCAGCCGCCCGGCGGCGAGCTCACGGCGCGCCGGGGCCCTGCCACGCCGCACGCGGCCACGGACTGGGAGAACCTCGCCCGCACCACGCTGATCACCACGCTCCGCGAGGTGTTCCCCGACGGCCCCGGCATTCCCCTCAACGCCCTGCTGGCCCGCGGCACCCCGGGCAGAGCCCTGGTGGAGACCGCCGACCGGGAGGACGACCTCCTGGTCGTCGGCGCGGGGCACCGCGGCCACCTCCACCGCGCGCTGCACCCGTCGGTGAGCCGCTACTGCCTCGCCCACGCCGACTGCCCGGTCCTCGCCGTCCCGCCGTCCCCGCTGGAGGCCGACCTCGCTGCGGCGCACCGCCTCAACGTGTGGCGGCTGCGCCTGGACACACGGCGCTTCGCCGAGGAGACGACAGCGCCCGGCGGAGGGGCAGCGCCGTACACAGGACGAAGAGGCCGAAGAGCGTGATCGGCAAGAGCCCCACGGGACGGAGGAACGTACCGGGATGCGCCATGACCTCGTCCCGGGCGACGATCCAGTTGCCGACCACGTCCGCGAGCATCACCCCTGCGGCGAGCGACGGCCCACCGGGGCGGCCACGGACGATCAAGAGCGCGACCAGCGGATCGAGCACCAGGAGTGCGTGGAAGAGCAACTGGACCGGCAGCGGCGCGTAGCTGTAGGTGTCCAGACCGCCCCGCACGAGGAAGACCCCGTGCGCTGCCGCGCCTTCCAGAAATCCGATCACGTACACCGCGGCGGTGCACCGAACGAGTACCGAGTGATCCCCCCATCGCATGACGATCACCCTAGCCCGGCCCTGAACGCCTTCCCGCTCGGCCCTGAACGCCTTCTCGCTCGGCCTTGAACGCCTTCTCGCTCGGCCCTGAACGCCTTCTCGCTCGGCCTTCGACGCCTCCTAGATCGGCCGTGAACGCACCAGCCGCCGTGCCGCACTGCTCAGCAACGTATCGAGGACGACCGGATACGCGCTGTGCGTCATCCGCCCCGCCAGCAGCCGCGCGGTGGCGGCGATGTGCGGGTGGGTGTCGGGCGGCAGTTCGGCGTAGATGGACCTGCTCACGGAGTACGGGGCTCCGTGGGGGCTGCGTGAACAGCGGTGACGCCGCAGACCCGGAGCGCCGCCGAACAGGAGTGAGGCCGAACCGGAGCACCGCCGAACCGGATCCCCTCTGAACAGGAGCGATGCCGTCACTCCGTGTTAGCCTCAGTCGTTTGCACGGTCGACGGCCCGCGATGACGCCTCTCCGGCTCCCCGCGTCCATCGCCCGTCAGCCACGTCATCGTCATCCACGTCATCCTGCCGGGCCTTCCTCGGTACGTTCCCTACGGAAGGCTCGCCATGGCCCACCCGGACCACACCAGCACCCCGCAAGGCGGCTTCGCCGCGCTGGAGCTGCCGGCCGCGCTGCTGCGCACGCTCACCGAGCGGGGCGTGCGGGAGCCCTTCCCGATCCAGGCCGCCACACTGCCGAGCGCCCTCGCGGGCCGCGACGTCCTGGGGCGCGGGCGCACCGGATCGGGCAAGACGCTCGCCTTCGGTCTGCCGCTGCTGGCGCGGACGGCGGGGCGGCGCGCGGAGTCGAAGCAGCCGCTCGCCCTGATCCTTGCGCCCACCCGGGAGCTGGCCCAGCAGGTCACCGAGACCCTCACCCCGTACGCGGAAGCACTCCGGCTGCGCATCGCCACCGTCGTCGGCGGCATGTCGATCGGCCGGCAGATCGCCGCGCTGCGCGACGGTGCCGAGGTCGTCGTGGCCACGCCAGGCCGCCTGCACGACCTCGTCGACCGCAAGGCCTGCCGCCTGGGGCGGGTCCGGATCACCGTCCTCGACGAGGCCGACCAGATGTGCGACCTGGGCTTCCTGCCGCAGGTCACCGAGGCGCTCGACCAGGTGCACCCCGAGGGTCAGCGCCTGCTGTTCTCGGCCACCCTGGACCAGGACGTCGACGACCTCGTCCGGCGCTACCTCCACGACCCCGCCGTCCACGAGGTCGACCCGTCCGCGGGCGCGGTCACGACGATGGACCACCACGTGCTGGTCGTCCACGGCCCCGACCGGTACGCCGTCACCACGGAGATCGCCGCGCGCGACGGCCGCGTCCTGCTGTTCCTGGACACCAAGCACGCCGTCGACCAGCTCACCCGGCATCTGCGGGCCAGCGGGGTGCACGCCGCTGCCCTGCACAGCGGCAAGTCCCAGCCGCAGCGCACCAAGACCCTGGCGCAGTTCAAGAGCGGCGCGATCACGGCGCTCGTGGCCACCGAGGTCGCGGCCCGCGGCCTGCACGTGGACGACCTCGACCTCGTGGTGAACGTCGACCCGCCCACCGACCCCAAGAACTATCTGCACCGCGCGGGCCGCACCGCACGGGCGGGCGCGTCCGGCCGCGTCGTCACGCTGGTGCTGTCGGGCCAGCGCCGCGCGACGAGCGAGCTGATGGCCGAGGCGGGCGTCGAGGCGACCGTCACCAAGGTCCGCTCGGGCGAGGCGGAGCTGAGCCGGATCACCGGGGCCAAGGCGCCGTCCGGCACCCCGCTCGACGGCGGGCCCGCCACGGCCAGGACCAAGAACCACAACGCCCCCTTCCGCGGCATCGGCACCAGCAAGGACGCCTCCCGCGGCACCGGCGGCAAGTCCCGCAAGTCCGCCGAGGCGCGCAAGCTCGCCGAGGCCCGCAAGGCGGCCCGGACGCGCCGCGGCGGCTGACGGTCCGCCCGCCGCCTTCTCGCGCCCCCGACCGAGCCCAGGAACGCACCCCCGACCCAGCCTAAAGAGCACGTAAAAACGTGTGGTTATGCTGGGGCGTCTTGTCCGGGTTCGATGGGGGGCCTACCGAAGTGAGCGGATCTGCCGTACGCGTGATGGTGGTGGACGACGAGATTCTGGTGAGGGAGGGACTCCGGCGCATCCTCGAGACCTTCGACGGTCTCGACGTGGTCGCGGTGTGCTCCGGCCCCGCGGCCGCCGAGGAGGCCGTGCGGCACCGGCCGGACGTGGTGCTGCTCGACCTGCGGATGCCCGACCGGGACGGTCTGACGGTCCTCGGTGATCTGCGGTCGCTCGCCGCGCCGCCCGCCGTCGCCCTGCTCACCACCTTCGACGCCGACGAGCACCTGGACGCCGCGCTGCGCGGAGGCGCCACGGGCTTTCTGCTCAAGGACACCCCACCGGCCCAACTGGAGTACGCGGTCAAGGAGTTGGCCCGGGGCGGCAGCGTTCTCGCGCCCCGGCTCGCGCGGACGGTCGTGCGTCACTACGCGGATTCCGCGGCCCGGGACGCGGGGTCCCTTCCCCCGCGTACGCCTCTGTCCGGGCCCGAGCCGGCGGGACCCGAGCTCACCGACCGCGAACGCGACGTGCTCGTGCTGGTCGCCGAAGGTCTCTCCAACACCGAGATCGGGCAGCGGCTCTTCATCGGCACGACCACGGTAAAGGACCATGTCAGCGCCCTCCTGGTGAAGTTCGGGGTCGCCAACCGCGTCCAGGCCGCCGTGCACGCTCACCGGCTCGGTCTGGTGCCCTCGGACCCGGCCGTCGTCGGCGGCGCCGCGAGACGATGAGGGTCGACCGCCGCACCGCCGAGCGCGGGGTCGCGCTGCTGGCCTGCGCCGAACTGCTCACCGTCGCGGGGACCTTCGACGCCCTCGGCCTCGCCGTCTGCTCGGCGGCGCTGCTCGCACTGCCGATGCGCCACCGCTTCCCGCTGAGCACCCTGGCCGTGGCGCTGCCCGCCACCGTCACCGAGTACCTGTGGCTGCCCGCCGTCCTCGCCATGTTCGTGGTGGCCTGCCGTGCCTCGCCCCGGGTGCTCTGGGGCTGCGGCGTGCTGCTGTTCGTCGCCGCGCTGGTGCCCTGGCCGCCGGGCGCGCTCCTCGACCACTCCCGGCCCGAGGTCCTCACGATGGTCGAGGGGGCCGGGCTGCTCACCCTCGGCCCGATCGTCCTCGGGCTGCTCGTCAGGACCCGCGACGAGCTCAGGCACCGCCTCGCGGACCTGGCGGCCACCCAGCACCGCGAGCAGTGGCTGGAGTCCCAGCGCGCGGTGACCCGCGAACGCGCCCGTCTCGCCCGCGACATGCACGACACCGTCTCGCACCACGTCGGCATCATCGCCGTCCAGTCCGGTGCGCTCAGCGCCACCGAACGCGACAACGAGCGGCGGGCGGACATCGACCTCGTGCGCGAGCACAGCGTGCGTGCCCTTGAGGAGCTGCGGAACATGGTCGGCGTACTGCGCGGCTCCGACGCCGCGGCGGCGGCCGCGGTCAGCCGGACCCGTCTGACGGATCTGCACGGGCTCACCGCCGAGAGCCTCCTCGACGTCGGCGTGCACATCGCCGTGGCGCCCGGCGCCAGTTGGGACCCCGCGCTGGAGGCGGCCGCCTTCCGCATCGTGCAGGAAGCGCTCAACAACGTACGCAAGCACGCCCCCGGGGCCCCCGTCCAGGTGTCCGTCCTGGCTCCGGAGGGGCAGGACGTCCTCGTGGTGGAGATCAACAACGGGCCGCCCGCAACGGACCTGCCCGCGCCCGCCCTGCCGGCCGGCGGCCACGGGCTCGCCGGGCTGCGGGAACGCGCGGCCCTCGTCGGCGGTCGCGTCGCCGCCCACCCCACCGCGGACGGCGGCTTCACCGTCCGGGCCGAGCTGCCGCTGTGAACCCGTCTCCATGCCCTCCGGACGCGCTCCGCCCCCTCCACCTGGAGGGGGCCGGTGGGCGGTACCGGCCGGCCGGGCGCCGGGGCCAGCATGGTCCCCGGCCGGAACGCCCACGACCTGCGGCGTCGGCCACGGACGGCGGACCGCCACAGGACCGCCGCGACAACCGAGACGACGCCGCCCGTACGACGGAGCGGCAGGGGGAGAACCCAAGTGATGTCGACACAGCAGCGCCCCATGATCCGCCGTGCCTCGCTGGTGGGCGTGGCCGCGCTCACCGCGGGCGCCCTGTTCGCGGGCGCCGCCCCGGCCCTGGCCGCCCACGCCGCCGAGACCCGCGCCGCCTCGGCCTCGGCCTCGGCCACCGAGGAGATCCCCGAGATCACCGCCGAGCAGCTGCGGTTCATCGAGGACGGCATGGGCCCCGAGGCGATGGCGGAGCTCAACAACGCCATGAGCGGGGGCGGCGACGACGGCGAGATCCGTCCGCGGGCCTTCCCCATAGCCGCCGTGGCCATCGGCGCCGCCGCCTGGTGTGCCAAGGGCGCCGTCGCCAGCATCCCCACGTCGGTGCTCAGCGACGTCGCCGACGGCAAGTTCTCCGGCAAGGGCACCTACGTCAAGAACGCCATCGTCGGCTGTCTCGGCGGCGAGATCGGCGGCGTCGTCTGGAAGTTCCTGCCCGGCTGGGTCAAGAACAAGGCCGTCTCCATGGTGGCCGCCTTCATCATCAAGTACATCCGCTAGACACTGAGTACGACTCAGTACATCCGCTAGGCATTCGGGGCCCGCACACTCATGGCGTACGTCTTCATCCTCTGCTGCTTCGTCCTGCTGTCGGTGGTCACCTTGCTGGCCGCCCGCGTCGGCCACCGCGGGGAGGTCTGCGACCGAGGCGTCGGATACGAGGTGCCGGATGAGGTCAAGCGCGACCCCGTGCTGCGGGAGAAGGCCAACCGCCTGGTCGCGCACTGGTGCACGGGGGCGGCGATCCTCAGCCTCGCCCCGCTGATACCGGTCGGCAACGTCCTGTTCGCGGACGACGAGCGGACCATCGGCACCGGCGGACTGATCGCCGTCGCGGTCTACGGCCTGATCGTCGTGGTCGTCGCGGGCTATCCGTTCGAGAAGATCAAGCACCTGGGGCGCTGAGCTCCCCTACCTGGTGCTCCCGTACCTGGTGCTCCTGTGTCCCGGCCCCTGCCCTGGGCCGGGACACAGGCATGCGTACCCTCAGCCCGCGAACCGGGCCATCCACGCCTCCACCTCGGCCGAGGACCGCGGCAGACCCGCCGACAGGTTCTCGTGGCCGTCGGCGGTGACGAGCAGATCGTCCTCGATACGGACGCCGATGCCGCGCCACTCCTCAGGCACGGTGAGGTCGTCGGGCTGGAAGTACAGGCCGGGCTCGACGGTCAGGCACATGCCCGGCTCGAGGACGCCGCCCACGTATCCCTCGTTCCTGGCCTGCGCGCAGTCGTGGACGTCCAGGCCGAGCATGTGGCCGGTGCCCGCCATGGTGAAACGGCGCTGGAGACCGAGTTGGTAGGCGCGCTCGGCAGGTCCCTCGATGAAGCCCCACTCGACGAGGCGTGCCGCCAGGTGACGCTGGGCCGCCTCGTGGAAGTCGCTGTACGCGGCGCCCGGCTTGACGGCGGCGAAGCCCGCCTCCTGGGCCTCGTACACCGCGTCGTACACCTTGCGCTGCAGGGGCGTGAAGGTACCGCTGATCGGCAGGGTGCGGGTGACGTCGGCGGTGTAGAGGCTGCGCGTCTCCACACCGGCGTCGAGCAGGAGCAGGTCCCCCGGGCGCACGGGACCGTCGTTGTCCGTCCAGTGCATGATCGTGGCGTGCTCGCCCGCGGCGCAGATCGAGCCGTAGCCGACGGCGTTGCCCTCCAGGCGTGCGCGGCGGAAGAACGTGCCCTCGATCCACCGCTCGGACGACGCGACGGCCCCGGAGAGCTCGCCGATCACATCGGTGAATCCGCGCACCGTGGAGTCCACTGCCTTGCGCAGTTCCCCGATCTCCCAGTCGTCCTTGACCAGGCGGAGGTCGCTGAGGGCCTCCTCGAGTGCGGCGTCGCGCTCCTCGTCGGTGGCGACGGCGGCCTCCAGGGCCGGGTCGATGCCACGGACGATCCGCGTGGGCGCGCCCGACGCGGAGACGGAGGCGGCCAGGTCGGCGGCGGCCGTGCGGACGTCGCGGCAGGCGAGGCCGAGGACGCGCTGCGACTCGGCGAGCGAGCGGCGCCGGCCCATCCAGAGCTCCGCATGGGGGCCGATCCAGAACTCGTCGTCGTCCCTGCTGTCGCGCGGCAGTTGGTAGCAGTACGCCTCGTGGCCGCCGTCGGCCAGGGGTTCGAGCACGAGCGCGCCGTCGCGGGTCCGGTCCCCGGTCATGTGCACGTAGCCCGAGTACGGCCGGAACGGGTAGGTGTCGTCGTTCGAGCGGACCTTGAGGTTCCCCGAGGGGATGACCAGGCGCTCGCCCGGAAAGCGTGCGGAGAGGGCGGCGCGGCGTCGGGCCGCGTGCGGAGCCTGCTCGTCGAGGCTCAGGTCGTGCCGCTCGGTGTCGGCCCACCCGGTCCGCATGAGCGCGGACAGTTCCTCGGAGATCCCTGCGTAGAGACCGTTCTTCCGGCCTTTCGACACGTCGTACACCTTCCTCTGGGTACCAGTGCGGGTGCTCTCGCCGCCGTCGGTGATCGGCGGCTCACGGAAGGTATCCCTGGCCGTACGCGCGCAGGGCCAGGAAGTGTCACTGGCACAGATCGGCCAAGGCCCGCACCGCACCGTCGATGATGCGGACGTCGATACTGTCGATAATGCGGACATGGGGACCATGACGAACGCGAGACTCGGCGAGGCCCTGCGGCTCCTGGGGCTCGAACCCGCGGCGGCCCAGGTCTATCTGGCCCTGCTCGACCTGGCGCCCGCCCCGCTGAGCGCGATGGGCCCGGCTGCCGGTCTCGACGGCGCGGAGCTCGTCACCGCGTACGGCGCACTGGTCGACGCCGGTCTGGCCAGCGCCGCCGAGGAGGGCTCGGACGTGGTGGCCCCGGTGCCGCCCACCGCCGGCCTGGAGATCCTCGCGCGCCACCGGGCGGCCGAGGTGGAGGAGTCACGCATCGCCGTCGGGGGCGCGTTCGAGTCGTTCCGGCGGCAGCGGCTCGCCGCGTACAACGCCGATCTCGTCGAGGTCGTGACCGGCGAGGCGGTCGGCCCCAGAATCCGTCAGGCGTGGGCGAGCGCCCGCGAGCAGATCCGGCAGCTGGAGTCACCGCCGTACGTCATCCTGCCCGGCGCCACGGACGACGCGCTGGCCACGCTCGCCCGCGGGGTGACGCAGCGCGTCGTGTACTCACGGGAGTCGCTGGAGCACCCGGGCCGTCTCCGGGATGCCATCGAGCCGGTCGTCAACGCGGGTGAGCAGGCCAGGGTATTGCCGTCCGTGCCGGTCAAACTCGTGATCATCGACGAGGCGTACGCGCTCGTGTCCTTGTCGATCAAGGAGGCCGACGTGCACAACACGATGCTGGTGGTGCAGCCGTGCGGCCTGCTCTCCGCGCTCATCGCGCTGTTCGAGCAGTCGTGGCGGAACGCCCTGCCCTTCCACGGAAGCACCACCCGCCCCGGCGGCCTGCCGCCCGCCGACCGCCGCCTGCTGTGGCTCCTCGCGGGCGGCGCGAACGACGACGTCATCGCCCGCGAACTGGGCATCAGCCGCCGCACCCTCTTCCGCCGCCTCCAGGTCCTGATGGCCCGCCTGGGCGCGGCGAACCGGTTCCAGATGGCACTCCAGGCGCAGCGCAACGGCTGGTTGTGATCGGGCGGGCCTCGGTCTTTCCCGCCGCCGCACTCGGACGCGCGCTCGGACGCGGACTCGGACGCGGACGCGGACTCCGACTCGGACTCGGACTCGGACTCGTTGGAGGGATCCCGCAGAAGCGGACGCGCTTCTACGCTGCGCCCCGGTGCTGGTGAGAGCGAGTGGTGCGGGGTGTCCGCGCACAGGAGCCGCGGCAATCCCTCGGTCGCAGAGCGGTCGCCGTCGGGGGCTGTGCCCGCGCCGACGGCGACCGCGTCCGAGCGCGAGAGTGCACGGCTCCCCTCCGTGGCACCTGCGCGCAGCCGCCCTCCACGGCGTCCGGATCGCGGGAATCGTCCCGGCCGCCGGTCACGAGGGCGGAAGCCGGGGCCGCATGTCGGCGTATCGCGCGGCCCCGGCCGCCTGAGCACCCGCCGCCCGCACGTCAGTTGCGGTTCAGCAGGGTCGAACGGCCGCTGCGCGGGGGCCTGGCACATCGGCAAGTGATCCAACTCCCCCTCTGGGGAGCATATGCAGCGCGGGTCGCCGAGTTGAAGGGCGTCACCCCACGCCAGGACGGGTTTGCGCCATCTGAGCGGGCGACGAAGGTGCAGTCTCCTTTCACCTGGGCCTCGCCGGCCCCCTCATCCATGATCCGCAGCAGCTGCGTGTCCATGACCCAGCCGCGCCGGGCCCGCGTCCGCCCTCAACTTCCGTGTGCGGTCGGAGACTTCCCGCAGTGGGCCTGCGAACCCCGTCGTCGTTCTGACCCGCCTCGGACGGACGGCGGTCCGGGGCGATGTGCACCGGACGGCCGACCTGGTTCGGCGGAATGCGGTGCCCCGCGCGCCTCGACGTCGGCGACTCGTCGCACATCAGCCCCTCGAAGAGGCCGGAGTCACGCCTGCTCGCCGCCAACTGCACATTGGCAGGAAACACCCCGCTCCGCGGCCGACGGTCAGCGGTGCTCGGAGATCAGCGTCCGGGCCATCGCCTGAGCTCGGCGGGCCGCGTCGAAGTCCCCTTCGGCCGCCGAGATGATCGAGCCCTTCATCAGGATGTGCCAGGAGCGGGCGAACGAGTCGGGGTCCCGCAACCCCGCTTCCTCGGCCATGGCGCGTACGCAGGCGCGGATGTTCTCCAGGTAGCCGATGCTCGCCCGCCCCAGCGGGTGATCCGAACGCATCTCCAGCAGAACGTTGATGAAGGTGCAGGCATCGAAGTCGTCGGCATGGAACCACTCGTCGAACACGTCGAAGATGGCCAGCAGTTGCTCCTCCGGCGTGTGCCCCCGCTGTCGCGCCCCGGCCATGACCTTCCCCAGCGTCCACGTCTGTTCACGGCGCGCGAGGAACGCGAGGGCCAGATCGTCCTTGGACCGAAAGTGCCGGTAGAGGGTCGCCTTCGCCACCCCCGAACGCATGACGACCTCCTCGATTCCGACGTCACGAATACCGCGTCGTGCGAAGAGCTCATAAGCAGCGCTCAGTATCCGTTCACGCGCGGGAAGCTGACGTGCCGTCCGCCGGTGGTCCTTGTCCATAACCGTCCAGAATATTCCTGGACAGGGGTGTCGTCCGCTGCCATCGTGAACATGCACCGCCAGAGACAGACCGGTCTTTCTTGTACGGTCAACACCCCTTGTCCACCCGGAGAACGGCCGACGTCCCCCAGTCCTCCACACGCACCATCACAGGCTCCCGGTGAAGAGCACCGTCCGGCGGGGCGGCAACCGCGGGAGGGTCCGACCGCCCAGGCCACCACCGGGAAGCGCCCGACGAGTGAGGCAACCGGCTCCCTGGAGCTCCCCCCTCACGGCGAGCCGCCTCACCTCACCCGTCGGGCACACCCCGGGCCCCCGGCTACTCCCCGAGCGCGGAACGCAACAGGGCCTCGGGCGCGGTCGATTCGGCCTTTCGGAGCAGCTGCTCGTACATGGCCTCGCCGAGCTGGGTTCTCGCGTGCGCCATCGTCTGGTCGCGCAGGGTCGTGGCCTCGGGGGTGCCCCGCTGGGCGAGACCGACCGCCCGCCAGTACTGACTCCCGGCGCCGAAGGCGATGACCGCGCGCTCCGCCTCACCCTGTTCGGCCCAGCTGGCGCCGAGGAGGTCGAGGCCCATGGCAAGGCCGAACTGGTCACCGATGCGCCGCTTGGCGTCGAGCATGTTGCGCGCGTGGCTCTCGGCCGCGCGGGAGCGGTCCTCGAACAGGGCGATCAGGGCGAGTTGGTAGTCCACGTAGGAACGAGTCCAGTACTCCCCGAGGCGCTGGCACTCCCGGCGCAGCACCTCGCCTTCCTCCCTGGCCTCCTTCAGCCACCCGCCGCCGGTGAGGGCGAAGATCCGCACCAGTCGGCACAGCACCACGCCGAAGGTGAGCACGCGCCGCGGCCCCTCGTGCCGGGCGGCCGAGCTGTCGCGCGGCTCAGGAATCGAACGCAGCGCCTCGTCGGCCCTGTTCAGGGCGTAGAGCGGCCGGCCGTCGAGCAGTGCGGACAGCCCTTCGAGGTAGACGGCCTGGCGGACGCCCTCGGCATCGCCCTGCCGTGACGCCACCCGAAGGCTCTCCGCGGCGAGCGCCCGCCCTTCACCGAGCTCGCCCTGCAGGATGCGGGCGAGGGCGAGCGACCACAGGGCCCGGCCCCGGCGTGGGTGGTGCTCTGCGGTGAGCTCCAGTGCGATCCGCAGGTAGCGGACGGCCTCGTGGAGGCGGCCCGAGCAGATCCAGAAGAAGGCCACGTTCCCCGCGAGTTCGAGTGCCGACGCGTCGTCCGCATCGAGCAGGAAGTCCATCGCCACGCACACGTCGCGATAGAGCTCGCGCATGCGTGCGTACCAGTACTGCTGTCCGGAGCCGAGCCACTCCTGCCGCGCCTGCCTGGTCATCTCCACCATGAGGGCGGCCTGCCGCCCGGCGACGGAGGCCTCCTCACCCAACTGCCCGAGCCACATGCGCCCGTACTCGCGTACGGAGTCCAACATCCGGTACGTGGCGTCGCGTTCGGAGACCACGGACTTGCGCACGAGTCCTGCCAGCGCGTCGTGCAGCGCTTCCACCGTGAGCGGGCCGCCCGCGCAGACCCGCTCCGCGCGCTCGATGTCGAAGGGGCCGGGGAGGACCGAAAGGCGCGCCCACAGCAGGCGTTCGACCGGCCGGCACAGCTCATGGCTCCACCCGACCGCCGTGCGCATCTGCCGGTGCCGCGGCGGACGGACGTCTGGACGGTCCGGTACCTCGAGCCCCGTCCGGATCAGCACGGCGGCCTCCGCCAGCGAACTGCGGGACAGCAGCCCGGCCGCGAGTTCGAGCGCCAGAGGGACACCCTCCAGGCGCGAGCACAACTCCGCGGCCACGCGCCGGTCCTCGGCGTCCCGCAGGGGACGGCCCGCCGCCCGTGCCCGCTGCGCGAAGAGGTCGACCGCGTCCGTGGCGGGGTCGAGCGGTTCGAGTACGAGGACGGACTCACCCGGCACACCCAGGCGCTCCCGGCTCGTCGCGAGGACCGTCAACCGGGGGCACACGGTGAGGAGTTCGGCCACGAGACGGCGGCATCCCGGAACGAGATGCTCGCACGAGTCCAGGACGAGCAGCACACGTCGGTCCCCGATCCACTCGCACACCGCCTCGGAGAGCGCGCGGGACGTGTGGTCCGAGAGGTCCAGCGCGTCCGCCACGAAGGCGGCGAGCGAAGCGCCCTCCTTGAGCGGCCACAGGTCGGCCCAGCCGACCGCGCTGAACCCTTCCCATCCACCGGAGGAGACCACGCGCAGCGCGAGCCGCGACTTTCCCAGGCCCGCCCCGCCGGTGACCGTCACCAGACGCCGCTCGCGCAGGGCCGACGCGAGCCTGTCCAGTTCAACGCATCGTCCGACAAAGGGCGTTGTCTCGTCCGGGAGGTTTCTCAGCACGGATCAAGTCTTCCTGTCGCTATCGCGCCATGTGGGGGGATTACCAGAACTTCTCCGTGGAGTCCACCTATGGGGGGGATGACCGGCCGAACCCTCCGGACCCGGCGCAACCGGGCTCGCGCCGCGCGAAACCCCTGATCAGAAGAGTCCGCAGGTCACGCCGGGTGGCGTAACTCCGGCGAAACACCATCCGGAGCGGCTGTGGAGTAGCTTCCGAGGGCGTGAGGACCTGTAGGGCCCAGCGGGAAGGGAGGCGTGTCGGCCATGAGCGAGGAGGCCGGAGCAGGATCGACGGACGGCCGCGCCCGGCCCGTCCGCCCCCGCGCCGAGCGGGCACGGCAGGTCGCCGATGTGCTGCGCCAGCGGATCACCGCCGGCGCCTTCGCCGACGGCGTACTGCCCGATGAGCGCACCCTCGGCCGGTCGTTCGACGCCACGCGCAACGTGGTCCGCGAGGCTCTCGGACTGCTGCGGGACGAGGGGTTGATCACCCGGCGCCGCGGCATCGGCACGCTCGTCACGGCACCCAAGTACGGGCACGGACTCCACCGGCTCACCGGGCTCGCCGAGACCCTGACCGAGTACGGCACCCTCACCAACGAAGTGCGCGCCGCGCGCGTCGTGGCCCACGCGCCCCAGGTCGTCACCGAGCGGCTCGCCCTGCCCGTCGGAGGCCCCGCCGTGTACGTGGAGCGACTGCGCCGACTGGACGGCAGCCCGCTCTCCCTGGACACGACATGGCTGGCCCCGGACATCGGACAGCCGCTGCTCGACTGCGACTTGGCGGGCCGCGACGTGTTCGACCTGATCGAGGAAACCACCGGAAGTCGGCTGGGCGAGGCCGAAGTGACCGTCCACGCCGTCACGGCCGAACCGGACACCGCGCGCCTGCTGGGCATCGCCGAAGGCGCCCCGCTCTTCGCCATCGACCGCCTGACCACGCTGGCCGACGGCAGGCCCGTGGACGCCGAGACGCTCCGCGTCCGCGCGGACCGCCTCGCGCTGCGGGCCCGGCTGCACCGCGACGGGGCGGACGGCAGCTGAGGCATCCGGCCCGCATCACCGAGCCCGCCCCCCCCCTGGTTGACCCACCAGCACCCTCCCGGAGGCTGCGCCATGCCCGCAGGACTCGACGTCCTCACCCTCGCCCTGCTCGCCGTGTTCGGGCTCGCCGGAGGCATCGGCATCACCGCGGTCGGACCGGGCGGCGTGCTGCCCACCATCGGGATGTTCCTGCTGACCGGCCTCGCGCCGCCGGTCGTCGCCGGCACCGCGATCGCCACCCACGTCGTGACCGGCGTCCTCGGCACCGCCGCCTACACGCGCTCCGGGCAGCTCAAGGACCCGGCCACCCGACGCGTGGCCGTCCTCCTGGCCGCGGCCGCGCTCGTCGCGACCCCACTGGGGGTCCTGCTCAACACCCGTGTCTCGGGACGGGAGTTCGGGTCCCTGCTGGCCTGCGCCGTCGCCCTGACAGGCGTCCTGGTGCTGCTGCGGGAGCGCCGCCAGGGCCCCGGGAGGGCACCGGCCACGCTCCCGGCGACGCGGACCGTGGCCATGGGTGCCTCCGTGGCGGTGGCGGCGGGGCTGTTCGGGCTCGGCGGGCCCCTGCTCTGCGTACCGCTGCTCGTGGTGTGCGGGACTCCGGTGCTCGCGGCGCTCGGCGCGGCACAGGCACAGTCCGTGGTGATCGCCGGAACGGGCACGGTCGTGTACGCGCTCAACGGCTCGGTCGACTGGGCCCTCGCGGCCGTCGTCGGTGTCCCGGAGCTGATCGGCGTGGTCATCGGCTGGCGGATCGCCCACGCGGTCCCGGCCGGGCGCCTCAGGTACGCGCTCATCGGCGCACTGCTCCTCATGGCGCCGTACCTGGCACTGCACGGCTGAGACGAAGGGGCGGGGCACGCGCGAAGGCCCCGATCGGAGGCTACGGTCGACGCCCCGTCGCGGCCACCACCCGGTCGAGGAGCGGCGCGTCCGCGGGCACGGCGACCGGCGTCCCCCACAGCTCCGGAAGAGGCGCCTGCGGCACGAAGTCGACCACGTGGGCGTAGCAGGCGTGCAGCGTCCGGCTCGGCAGGTCGAAGAACTGCCCCGTGGCCTGCGCGAGATCCCAGCCGTGCACCACCATCTCGGTCAGTGCGATCCTGCCCCACAGCTCGTTCGGCAGTTCCACTCCCGCCGCGTCCGTGCTCCCCGACCAGGCCGACGGGTCCGCCCAGGCCGCGCCGAGCGCCTTCACCGCCTCGGCGACGTCCGTCCCACCGCCGTCCCCGCCGCCGAGATCCCGACGGGCGAGCGAGGTGAACCCTCGGGCCGCTTCGTCGACGTGGTCGATGAGGTCACGGACGGTGTACCTGGCACACGGGGTGGGGCAGGTGAGCTGCTCGTCGCCCATGCCGTCCAGGACGTAGATCATCTGGCGGCAGGCGGGCTTCAGGTCGATCATGTGCTTCCCCTCGGTCACGCGACGCGTTCAGCGGTGCGGTCAGTCGTGCAAGGGCAGACGGCCGAGAGGGCCACAACTCATCGGAGGGCCGCGAATCTCGGAGGGCTCGACGAGACGACGAGCACGGCCGCCGCGCCGCGGTCCGGGTGCGTGGCGCACAGCGGGTGCTGGACGCGCGCGTACGCCGACCACCAGCCGGCGCTGATCGCGCTCGCCCAGGGCGAGACGGCCGCCCTCTTGTCCGGGGCCGGTGAGACGTACTGGCGTTCCGTGGGGCACCGTCAGTGGGGCATGCCCGAACTGTGCGGCGTACGCGAGACCTGCTGGGACCGGGCGCGGGCCGACGTGGGGGGCGACGAGGCCTTCGCGCGTGCGTTCCGCCGGGGCAGGGGCCGAGCGCGGACCGCACAACCCGCCGACGACCTCGCTAGGGGCGTCTCACACCCGTCCGGTCACGGTCACCGAGACCCTGGGCGTGACCGGCTCCCCCGTGAGGCTCCGCAGGGTCGCGGTGACCGCGGCGCGCACCTCGCGGGTGACCGCCACGGCCTGGCAGTCGCGGTGCAGGACGACATGGACGTCGACCTGCCACCCCTGGGCGCCCTTCCCCCGCGTGACCCGCACTCCGGAGGAGCGCGAGGGACCACCGGTGTCGGCGGGTCGCCCCAGCGCTTTCGTCAACGGGTTGGCGGCACGCAGGAGTTCGGCGATGCCCGGACGGAGAAGGGCGACGCCGGGAGTGCTGAGCACCGCCTCGCCGAGGGCGTCGACCAGGTCACCGGAGGCCATGTGTTCCGTCACGGCTGCCCCACCTCCACACTGTCGTCGATGATGTCGGCGATCGTCACGTCGACGGTCGCGACCCGCATGCCCAGCTCGGCGTCCACGGCCTCGAGCACCCGGTGCCGCACTCTCTCCGCGACCTCCTGAAGATTCCAGGTGAGGGCGACTTCCACCGCCACGCGGATGCTCACCGGCTCCCTCGACGGGCGTCCCGCACCGCCGGGGGCCGAGCCGTCACCGGGACGGCTCTCGATGCGGCAGCTGCCCGCCCGCACGCCCGCCAAGGACTCGGCGGCGGCACGGACGGTTCTCGCCGCCGCGGCCTCCACGACCCACGCGTCCTCGTCCTCCTCGCCGAGCGGGAGCGTCCGTCCCGGCCTCAGTTCGAGACGCACTATGTCCATGACCCGGCCGACGAGCGCGGAAGCGTCCGGCTCCGGCTCCCGGGGCTCGGCCCCGCGCACGGCGGAGACCGCGTCCTCCAGGCTCCGCAGCCTGCTCAGCGCCTCGGCGCAGTGCGGGCACGTGTCGGCGTGCGCGTCGGCCTCGCCGGCTTCCCAGCGCTCCCACACACTCCACAGCTCACGCCCGCAGGGCAGCAGTTCGTCCTGCGAGTGCTCATCCCAGGAGTGCTCGTCCGGGAAGTGCTCGTCCGGGGAGCGACCGCCTTGGGAGGGACCCTCCTGGGGCAGGTCCTCCGCTCGGTTCCCTTCGTTCACCGCCATGCGGACATCGCCTCCGTGAGATAACGCCGTGCCCGAAAGACCCGGCCCCGCACCGCCTCCGGACTGATGCCTACCGTCTCCGCGATGGATTCGTAGGGCAGGCCGTTCAACTCCCGCAGCACCCAGCACACGCGTTGCTCCGGGGACAGTCCCTCCATCGCCTTGGTCAGGTCCGCCACCGCGGCCTGCGACTCGGCCGCCCTCGCGGGAGAGACCGCGTGCTCGGGTGCCTGCGGCTCGGGCACCGCCGCCAGATCGACGGCGGGCCGACGTGCACGCAGCACATTCAGACACCTGTTCGTGACGATCCGGTGCATCCACGTACCGAACTGCGCGTCCCTGCGGAACTCCGGCACCTTGCGCCAGGCGCTCACGAAGGATTCCTGCACCGCGTCCTCAGCCTCCGTCCGACTTCCCAGCAGCCTCGTCGCGAGCCGCAGCAGTCCCGGCGCATGGCGGCGCACGAGCGCCTCGAAGGCCTCCTCGTCGCCCTCCGCGGCTCGCACCGCCAGCAATCCGTCGTCGCGCCACGCGGACGTGTCCGCTTCTCCCGGCGCTCTGTCCCGGTCCCCGGGCACACGCGGCTCCTCTCGCTCAGGTCCTTCTCGTACGACACCTGGAAGGTCACCCGCGTTACGCGGCGCGGGCACGCTACCCGTCGGCCGAAGAAATTCCTCCGAAGCGCGTAACGAAGGCCGGATGTCGGTGTCGGACAAGTGGCAGAGGACGACAGACACCTGACGACGAGGAGATGCCGGTATGGCGACTCAGGAGATCACTTCGAAGGCGACCACGTCCGGTGAGACCACCGCGGCGCGCGGCGGTGTGCCGGGCAGCACCACTCTGACCGGCCGCACCGGAGCCGGCGAGCCCGCCGCCACCCGCGGAAAGACGTCCATCGCCGACGTGGTGGTCGTGAAGATCGCCGGGATGGCGGCGCGGGAGATCCCCGGTGTGTACGACATGGGCGGCGGCCTCTCGCGCACCATCGGCGCGGTCCGCGACCGCGTCCCCGGCGGGCGGCCCAACGTCGGACGCGGCGTGAAGGTCGAGGTCGGCGAGCGGCAGACGGCGATCGACCTGGACATCGTCGTCGAGTACGGCGTGCCCATCACCGACGTGGCCCACGACGTGCGCGAGAACGTCATCTCGGCGGTGGAGCGCATCACCGGCCTGGAGGTCGTCGAGGTCAACGTCGCGGTCAACGACGTACGCCTGCCCGACGACGACACCGCGGAGTCCGCGGGCGAGACGCGCGTGGAGTAGGAACCGCCCGATCGCGCGTTCGGCACTGATGTCTCCTTCTGTGGTGTGAGGTGAGTGGTGAGCACAGCTCTGGTGGGTCTGATCGCCGGGATGGCCCTGGGGTTCGCGGGATGGTTCGGCGGCTTCGGCGCCTTCCTGCTGGTCGCCGCGCTCGGCGCGGTCGGCTTCGTCGTGGGACGCCTCGTCGACGACGGCACGGACATACGAGGGTTCCTCGTCGGCCGTGACCGGGACCGCCGATGAGCGCGCCCGCTGCCGACCACGGCTCGACGATGAGCACGCCCCCTGCCGACCGCGGCTCGACGACGATCGCCGACCGCGCGGTCCGCCGCATCGCCGAACGCGCCGCCACGGAGGCGCTCGCCCCCGGCGACGTCCGCACCGCCAGGAGCGCGGCGACCGTACGCGGCCGCCGCGCGCGGGTGGACGTCACCGTGTCGCTCCCCTACCCCGCGGTCCTGGACGACGCGGGCGAGAAGGTGCGCGCGCACGTCGCCGACCGGACGGCCCGGCTGACCGGGCTCGCCGTGCCGTCCGCACGTGTCCGCGTACGGAGGCTGTCGCGGCGGGACCGGTCCGATGCGGAGCCCCTCGGACCGGCAGAGGCCACGATGCCGGCCGTGCCGGTGGAAGGGCGGTCCGTGGCCCGTCGCCCATGGGCCCAACGCCGCTTTCCCGTCGCGGTGTTGGTCCTGTGCGCCGCCGCGGTCTGCGGCCTGTTCCTGTACGACGTCCTGGCCGTGCACGCGGCCGGGCAGCCGTCCGCCCGCTGGCGGACCCGGCTCATGGAGTGGCTTTCCACCCACGGCCCGGACAGCGGTGCCTGGCCCGGCGTGGTCCTCGCGGGAGCCGTGTTCGCTCTCGGTGTGTGGCTCCTCGTGGTCGCCGTGACACCGGGCGTCCGGAGTCGGCTCCCCATGTCGGCGCCGCTGCCGGGCGTGCGCGCGACTCTGGACCGCCGGGCCGCCGCGGACGCGTTGCGCGATGCCGTGGTCGAGGTGCCCGGCGTCGGGCGGGTCCGGGTCCGTGTCGGGCGCCGCACGGCGCGGATACGTGCCGGGCTCGAGTTCGGCGACCCGGAGGCCGCGCACCGGGCGGTGACGAAGGCCGCGGAGGCGGCGGCCGCCGAGTTCGGCCTGGCCAGGCCTCTGCGGCTGCGGCTCCGCCTTCGTACGGAACCGGAGTGGCGCGCCCCGGCGCCGTCACCGCCGGCCGGTGATCCGACCCCGCAGCCCGGTGACCCAGCGCAGAGGAGCACCCCCTGATGAGCGGACTCCGCGGCACCGCGAACCGCGCTGCTCTTCTCTGCGTGGCGGCGGCTCTGCTGCTTTCGGCGGCCGTACTGGCCTCCGCGACCGCCCTTGTCCGTGACCGACTGCCGTCGGGCTGGCCACGGCTCGGCGCCGACCGCGTCTGGCTCGACCGGGAGACGATCAGCGGCTGGCGCGCCCACGACTGGTGGCCACTCCTTGTGAGCACCGCACTGGCCGTGCTCGTCGCCCTGCTCGTGTCCTTGGCCCTCCTCCAACTCCGGTCGGGACGGCTGCGCGAACTCCCCCTCGGACAGCCCGGCGTCACGTTGACCGGCACAGCCCTGGCCTCCGTCATGGCCGACCGCGCCCGCACGATCGACGGCGTCGCCCGCGCCCACGTACGCCTGCTCGGACGCCCGCGGCGGCTCCGCGCCCGCATCACCCTGGTCCTGGATCCGGGCAGCTCACCGGAAGCGGTGCTGCGCCGTCTCGCGCGGGACACCATCGCCGAGGCGCGAGCGGCGACGGCGCCTCGCACACTGGAGGCGGACGTCCGCATCACCACCCGGACCCACAGGGCGCAACGCCTGCGCTGAGGCCCAACTGGCGCTGGTCCCGGCGCGATCGACCACCGGGGCACCACTCCGCCGACTACCCGGGGTGCCGCTCCGAGCCGCCGGTGATCCAGTCGGCCGCGGCGGCCTCGGCAGGGCCGCGGTCCGTGGTGCTGAACTCCCGGCTCACCGAGGCCCGGAGTTCCTCCGCGTCCTGGATCGATTCCTCGATCTCGTCGGGCGTCAAGGGGCACAGGACCAGCACCGGCCTGCCGACCCGGAGCATCATGTGCGCGATCTTCACCCAGAGCCTGTTGTAGGCGGGCCACACGGATGCGGCCGAGGGCGAGGTGATGTCGATGCCCCTCACGGCCGTGATCCGGGGCCGCTGACCTCGGCAAGGAGCGTGGGGCCGACCGGCACCGACTCGCAGACAGGTGCGTCAGGCACCAGCATGGCTACTGCACGAGCATGGCTCCTGGTCGAACTCTGCGGAAAGGCCCTTGCATGCACCCCGCGCTCAGCTCCGACGTACTTGCCGAGCTGCGGCAGCCCCGTACCTATCCGGCTGTCTCGCTCGTCATGCCGACCCACCGTCGCGAGCCGGACAACGCCCAGGATCCGGTGCGGCTGCGCAATCTCCTGGCCAGGGCGGAGAAGGCCCTCCAGAACGATCCGGCCGTGCCCAGGGAGCGGCGTACGGATGTGCTCCACCAGCTGGAGCAGGCGGTCGCCGAGACGGATCTCGCCCATGCGGAAGAGGGCCTGGTGATCTACGCCGCCCCGGGAGAGCACCGCGTATGGACCGTGGGGCGGTCGGTCCCCGAGCGCTTGGTCGTCGCCGACACCTTCCTCACCCGCAACCTCGTCGCCGCCCAGGCCGCCGAGCAGCCCTACTGGGCGCTGGCCGTCGCGGCGGACCGGGTGTCGCTGTGGAGCGGTGGGCCGGAGCGGGCCGTCGAGCACGCGGGGGACGGCTTCCCGCTGACGCGGAGCCTGGAGGACCCGGACGCGGAGCGCGAGGAACGCATCGGGGACCTGCCGAGCACCTTCCAGGACGAGGACACCCGCACCTTCTTCCGCCAGGCCCACCAGGCTCTGCGCGCCGTCCTCGCCGCCACGCCCCGGCCGCTGTACGTCATCGGTGAGGCGCCCGCGCTCTCGCTGCTCGCGGAGACCGGCCTGCTGGAACAGGGCGCCATGGCCGTCGAGCGCGGCGGGCTCGCCCAAGGACCGGCCGAGGCGGTGCGCCAGGCGGTCGAGCCCGTTCGTCGCACCCGGGACGAGGCGCTGGACGCCTCCACGGCCGCGGAGCTGGACGCGGCGCAGGGGCGGCACGCGTTCGCGGGCGGTCTCGACGAGGTGTGGCGGGCGGCGAAGGAGGGCCGGATCCGTCTTCTGGCGGTCGAGGACCACTACCGCGCCGTCGTACGGGACTACGGCGACCACCTGGAACCCGCGGACCCGTCCGACCTGGACGCGCGCGACGACATCGTGGACGAGATCGTCGAACAGGCGCTGGAGACCGGTGCCGAGGTCCGGTTCGTCGGCGACGAGACCCTGGCCGGGTCCGGCCGCATCGCCGCCGTGCTGCGCTTCTGACCCGGCTCACCAGGTAGGGCATCGGCCGCACCCGCCGTCGCATCGGGGCACCGGCCGAGCGCGCGCAGAAGGCCACTCGTACAGTTGAGCCCATGCCTCGTACTTCTCCCTCGGCCGCTCTCGACACTCTGCTCGCCGGCAACCGGCGTTTCGTCAAGGGCACGCAGGACCACCCCAACCAGGACGCCGCCCGCCGTGCGCAGCTCGCCCCCGGGCAGGAGCCGTTCGCCGTGGTCCTCGGGTGCTCCGACTCCCGGCTCGCCGCCGAGATCATCTTCGACCAAGGGCTCGGGGACCTGTTCGTCGTACGGACCGCGGGACATGTCCTTGGAGCCGAGGTGCTGGGCAGCGTCGAGTACGCCACGAGCGTGCTCGGCTGCCGGCTCGTCGTCGTGCTCGGCCACGACTCGTGCGGCGCGGTCGCGGCCGCCCGCACCGCCGTGGAGGACGGCCTGCCCGCGGCGGGATTCGTCCGGGACATCGTCGAGCGCGTCACGCCGAGCATCCTGGCCGCCCGTGCGGCGGGTCTGACGGAGGACAGCGACATCATCGACGAACACATCCGGCACACCACGAAGCTGCTCATGGACCGCTCCCGCGTCCTGGCGGACCAGGTGGCGTCGGGCGAGGTGGCCGTCGTGGGTCTCGGCTACCGCCTGGCCGAGGGCAACGCACGGCTCGTCACGTCGCACGGCGTCGAACAGGCCGCGTGAACGACCCCATGGCACAGCACTACAACTGCTCGGATCCGTCGGCCCGTTCCGCGGGGGTCGAAGCGGCGGTGGCCGCGGTCGGGCGGGGCGAGCTCGTCGTCCTGCCGACCGACACCGTCTACGGCATCGGCGCCGACGCGTTCGACCCGCGCGCCGTCGCCGGCCTCCTCGCGGCGAAGGGGCGGGGCCGCCACAAGCCCTCCCCCGTCCTCGTCGCCTCGACGGACGCGCTCGGCGACCTCGTCGAGGACCTCCCCGGCCCGGCCGAAGACCTGATCAAGGCGTTCTGGCCGGGCGGTCTGACGCTGGTGCTCCGGCACCGGGCCTCGCTGTCCTGGGACCTCGGCGAGACCGGCGGCACGGTCGCCGTGCGGATGCCGGACCACCCGCTCGCGCTGGAACTCCTGGCCGCGGCGGGCCCGATGGCGGTCTCCAGCGCGAACCTCACCGACCGGCCGTCGCCGGAGGACTGCGAGGCCGCCTTCCGCATGCTGGGCAACTCCGTGGCGGTGTACCTCGACGGCGGCCGGACCGCGGGCCCCGTGTCGTCGTCGATCGTCGACCTCAGCGGAGACACCCCGGTTCTCGTACGGGACGGAGTCCTGCCCGTCGCGGAGCTCACCGAGGTCGTGCCCGACCTGATCGTGCCCTGACCAGCGGACTCGCGGCCCGCGCCGTGACCACCGGTCCCCGCTGCCCCTGTCGCCGATGTGACCGCGTGCGACTGCTGCCGGTCCCCGGCGGGATACAGGTCGACGCCTGTCCGATCGGGCTCAAGAAGGTCGGCCCGGACGCCACCCGCTGAACCCACGTCAGCTCTCGGCCACCCCCGGCTCCGCCCCCGGTGGAAACGCTGGCCAGGCCGACTGCCGCGCGGTACATCACAGACATGACCCATGAGGAACCCCGGACCACGAAGGGACGTCTCGACGGCAAGGTGGCCTTCGTCACCGGCGCGGCCGGAGGGCTCGGCCGCGGCCACGTCCGGCGGATGGCGGAGGAAGGCGCCGACCTGGTCGTCGTGGACATGTGCCGACCGGTCGACACCGTGCCCTACCCGCAGTCGACACCGGATGAGCTCTCCGAGGCGGTCGAGGAAGTGCGCTCCCTGGGCCGCCGCGTCGTGGCACGGCAGACGGACGTGCGCGATCGGGCCGCCCTCCAAGAGGCGTACGACGCCGGGCTCGACGCGTTCGAGCGCATCGACATCGTGGTCGCCAACGCCGGTATCGCACCGCTGCTGGTGGAGGACAGGGTGCAGGCGTGGCACGACGCCATCGACGTCAACCTCACCGGCACCTTCCACACCATCGAGGTGGCCGTCCCTTCGATGATCGAGGCCGAGCGGGGCGGCTCGATCGTGATCGTCAGCTCCACCGCGGGGCTGGTCGGCATCGGCGGGGCCAGCAACGGCGGCCTCGGCTACGCCGCCTCCAAGCACGGTGTGGTCGGACTGATGCGCACGTACGCCAACAACCTCGCCCCGCACAGCATCAGGGTGAACTCCGTGCACCCGACCGGCGTGGCAACGCGCATGGTCGCCGACCCGGCCATGGTCGAGTTCGTCGCCCAGGACCCGATCCTGTCCGAGGGGTCGCCCAACGCCCTTCCGGTGGACACGATCGAGCCGGTCGACGTGGCCAACGCCGTCCTGTGGCTGGCCTCGGACGAGGCCCGCTACGTCACCGGCGTCACGCTGCCCGTCGACGCCGGATTCATCAACCGCCGCTGAGCCGCCGGGCCGGCCGAGCTGGAGGTGGAGCGCCATGACCGAGCGGTACGCGGACACGATTCTGGTGGGTGGACAGGTCAGGACGCCGTCGGGCTGGGCCGACGGCCTCGCCGTACGCGCCGGTGTCATCGAGACGGTCGGCGGCCGTGCGGACGTGCTGCGACAACGCGGCCCCGACACAAGGGTGTTGGACCTGGCGGGCGACACCGTTCTCCCCGGTCTGCACGACCTGCACGTGCACCCCATCTACGCCGGGGTCCGCGAGCGCCGCTGCAAGATCCCGCAGGGCTCGAACCTGGCCGACACCCTCCGCATCGTGGCCGAGCACGTGTCCCGGGCGGCGCCCGGCGCGTGGGTCCTCGGAGGGCAGTGGGACGCGTACGCGCTCGGCGGCACCCCGGATCGGACCATGCTCGACGCCGTCGTCCCCGACCGTCCCGTCCTCCTGGAGGACACCAGCGGACACAGCTCATGGGCGAACAGCGCGGCCCTCGCGATCGCCGGCATCGGCCCCGGCACACCCGATCCGTTGGGCGGCGTCTTCGAGCGGGACGCCGCGGGTCGTCCGACCGGCATACAGCGCGAGACCGCCGCCGACCTGCTCGCCGCCTCGGCCCCCAAACCGGCCGACGAAGAAGTGGAGGCGGCTCTGGAGTGGGCACTCGGGGAAATGCTCTCGTACGGAATCACGTCGTTCACCGAGGCCGCGGTCGGGTTCACCGCGGGGCCGCGGGCCGAGTTGCGCGCCTACACCCGGCTCGCCGCGCGCGGAGCCGTCAAGCAGCGTGTACGCCTGTGTCTCGTGTGGTCGCCCCATGATCCGGCGTGCGAGGAAGTGATCGCGAAGCGGAACCTCTACGCGATCGGTCACCTCGCGCCCGACTGCGTGAAGATCTTCCTCGACGGGGTGCCGACCGACAGCCGCACTGCGGCGATGATCGAGCCCTACAAGGACACGGTGGAGGGGCGGGACGACGAGGCAGGGCGGCACGGGATGCTCGCGATCGCGCCGGCGGTCCTCGACCACGCGGTGACCCGGTTCGACCGGATGGGCATCACGGTCAAGTTCCACGCGGCCGGCGACGCGGCGGTCAGGGCGGCGCTCGGCGCCATCGAGGCCGCGCGCGCGGCCAACGGACACGGTCCGTACATGCACAACGTAGGACACTGCACGTTCGTGGCGAAGAGCGACATCGAGCGCGCGTCGCAGATCGGCGCCACGTTCGAGGTCTCCCCCTACTTGTGGCGCCCCTCCCCCATCTGCTCCGACATCGCGGCCGCCGTCGGCCCAGAAGCGGTCGAACGCGCCTGGCCGGTACGCGAGATGCTCGAGTCCGGCGCGCTGGTCGTGCCGGGCTCTGACTGGTGCGTCGTACCGTCGGTGAACCCGTGGTCCGCCATCGAGACGCTCGTCACCCGGCAGGAGCCGGGAGGCAGCTCCGACTCCTTCGGCGCGTCCCAAGCCATCACGCTGGAGCAGGCCTTCGACCTGTTCACGGTCAACTCCGCGCGCCAGGAAGGAATGACGCACCGCGTCGGGCGCATCGAACCGGGCATGCTCGCCGACATCGTGGTCGTCGGCCAGAACCCCTTCGAGGTGCCGATCACTCAAGTGCACGACACCGAGGTGAAGATGACGTTCGTCGAAGGTGAACCGGCCTACGACGCGGCCCTCTAGCGGCGCAGCTGCTCGGGAGCGACCAGACGGGGCGGCACCGGCGACGCGCCGGGGGTCCGCGCGGCCGGGGCTCCGCTCAGTGCTCCGTCCATGTAGCGGAGCAGCGCGTCGCCGATGGGGTTCGGCAGCGGCGTGCCGTCGTCGCCGAACCGCTCGTACTTCATCAGGTTGTAGCCGATCGCGGCCTGGCGGCGCCCGTCCTCCGTGGACAGCGCCCAGGTCCCGGCCCCGAAGACACCGCCGTCGTGGCCCCAGTACCAGCCGCCGCTGGGCATCTTGATGGTGTACAGGCCGAGGCCGTACCTCATCAACGCCTCGTTCCCCGGCTCCGGCTCGTACGCGGGAACCGTCGTCTTCATCTCCCGCAGCTCCGCCGCGCCCAGCAGCTTCCCGCCGAGGAGCTTGCGGTAGAAGTCGTTGAGGTCGTTCGTCGTGGAGACCATCGCACCGGCCGTCCCGGCCCAGGACATGTCGTAGACGCTGTAGTCGCGTGCCGGTTCTATGGCGCCGTAGAACGACTCGTACATCTTGGCGTGCGGCCCCGAGATGCGGGCCGAGCGCGGGAAGTACGTGTGCTTCAGTCCGGCCTTGCGGATGACGTTCCTGGTGATGTACGTCTCCGGGTCCTGGCCCGTGACCTTCTTCAACAGCAGCCCGGCGATGATGTAGTTGGTGTTCGCGTACGAGTGCGTGCCGCGCGGAACGGGCGGCTCGGCCGCGAGGCCGAGGCGGACCAGCTCCTCGGGGGCCAGCGTGCGGAACCGGCCTTCGTCGAGGGCCTGTCCGGGGTCCGTCACCAGCTTGGGGAAGGCGGGCAGCACGTAGTCCGCGATGCCGCTCGTGTGGTTGAGCAGCATCCGCACCGTCACCTTCCTGCCCCGCTCGCCCGGCACGAGCTCGGGAAGGTAGTCGCCGATCGGGGCGTCCAGGTCGATCCGCCCCTTGGCCACCTGCTGGAGGACGGCCACCGAAGTGAAGCTCTTGGTGATGCTGCCGATCCGGTGCTCGTAGTCGGGGCGCATCGGCCGCCCGCTGTCGACGTCGGCGACGCCTGTCGCGCCGCGCCACCGCTCCGAGCCGTCCCTCACCGATGAGATGGCCCCGTACATCCCCGCCTCGTGGAAGGCGTCGAGGGCGGCGCGCAGTGCCTTCCGGTCGAGGCGGGACGCGGTGGGAGCGGCGTCGGCGGACGCGGTGGCGGGGGCCGACAAGGGAGTGGCGGCCGTCGCCGGAAGCGCACCGACCGCGAGCGACAGGAGGGCCGCCGACGCCACGGCGGCCAGGCGCGCCCTCCTGCGGTCGGGGCGGGGGCGAGGGAGGGTGTGAGGCATGGACGTCCCGTCTCGTCGGGTGTGCTCGGTGGACGCCTCCATCCTCATGTACGCCACACCTACCGCGCCTCCACCCTCTGGACGATCTTGCTCACAGGAAGAGATGACGTTTGTCAGGCGTCAGGGGCGACCGTCGGGGGAGCAACGGTCAGCGGTGCCGGTCAGGCGGCGTAACCCTTCGGCGGTATCAGGCTGGCGAGTTGCTCGAAGGAGAGCCAGTAGATCTGGTTCCCGCTGAAGGACGCGGGGTCGGCGATGAGGACCGTACGGTTCGCCTCGTCGTATCCGATGACCGTGAAGTAGTGGTAAATCGTCTGGTCCGAGGGGTAGCCGGGCGGCTGGTTGCCGGGCGGGGCAACGATGTTGGTCACCAGCGGGTAGTTGTTGTCGATGTCCAGCACGATGTCGTTCCACAGCAGGTCCTTCTGGGCCTGGCTGGGCGGATCGTTCGGCATCTCCTTGGTCTCGTACCAGCCGGTGCCGAGGTTGGCGTTGAGCACGCCGGCCACCTGGCTGATGTGGTCGGTGCCCGCCTCGGTGGTGCCGAGCTGGGCGGCGAGGTCGGCCTGGCTCGGCGGGGCGATGCGGGCGGACAGCGCGATGCGGGTGGCGGCGGGGCCGCACCAGTAACCGGTCTCCTGCACCTGGTAGTCGACGGGGAGCGTGTGGGCGCTCGCGGTACGCGCGCCGTCGACACTCAGGCGGGTGCCCTCCTCGTTGTGACCGCTGACGACCGCGGTCCCGGCCTTCGAGCCGTGGCCGAGCACCTGGACGGCGCGGGAGTGCGCAGAGTGCGCGGAGTCCGCCTGGGCGGCGGTCGGGGCGACGAGGGCGCCGACCGCGGCCGCGGCGACCGCAGTGGAGACAACTCTCTTACGCATAGGGGCTCCTGGGGTGTGGGGTGGCGAAGTGGGGGGGGCGTGAGGTTGCGGCGTCGTTCAGGGGATCGGCGGGACCGACGGGCCTTCCTGCGCGAGCAGGTCACGGGCGAACTGCTCCCACTGCGCGTACCGGTCGGGGTACGCCGAGACCTGCACGGCCTGGCAGACGTCGCCGGGCGGCATCGTCTGCCAGCCGTCGATCTGGATCAGTCCCGGATTGCTGCCGAAGGGGGCGACTCCGTAGAAGGACTTGGACGAGGTGGCGACGTCGGTGATCTGCTCGGGCGTGCCCCAGCCCGTGCTGGGACGCTGCTGGAAGATGCCGAGGGAGTCGTGGTCCACCGGCGTGAGGTAGTTGACGAACTTCGACTCCTGCATGGCCGTCATCAGTGCGATGACCTGGCCCTGTTCGGGGATCTGGGCGCCCTTGCCGACACCTATGACGGTGCGGGCGTTGGCGAGTTCCTCGGGGCCGAGGTCGGCAGCGGTGCGGAAGGTCCGGTGCAGTTCGGCATCGGAGGCGTGCCGCAGCGCTCTCGCGGTCGCGCCGTCGACCGTGCCGGTCCGGGGCAGCCCGTGGCGGTCCTGGAACCACGCGAGGCCGTGGCCTGACGTGGCCGCCGCGATGTCTTCGGGCGGCGCGCCTGCCTGCGCCGCGCCGGGTGCGACGAACAGGGCGCCGACGGCAGTGAGTGCGGCGGCCGTGACCGCGGTGCGGCGCGGAATGCCGCGGCGGGTGGGGGCGGTGGCATGGCCGTGGGTGCTGGTGTGGCCGTGGTTGCTGGTGTGGGGGGTGCGCAAGTCCACTCCTTCGTCGGGTCGTCGGGGTGTCCCCCGGCCCGAGCGCGACGAGGCGTCAACGCCGCGCGCACAGCGCGCTGTTGGGAAGCGGGACGGTGGGGGACGTGCGTGCGACAGCCCGGCCAGCCTCCTGGCATGCCTATGCCATACACAACCGACGAAAGCCCAGGCTTACGGCGCACACCGCGCACCCGACCCGGACCGCCCCGCCCCGCTACCCGCTGTCGCCGCGCTCGCAACTGCGCAGCAGCGCCCGCCCTTCCGCCGTCGCCACATGCAGCGACCGCCCGTGCCCGCGGACCGTCGTCACCAGACCCGCCGCGCGCAGCACCTTCACGTGCTGGCTTATCGCGGGGTGGGTCACCCCCAGGAGGCGGGCGAGTTCGACCGTGGTCGAGCCGGAGCGGACCGCTTCGAGGACGGCGGCGCGGGTGTGCCCGACGAGCGCTCCCAGCGCGCTGTCGTCCGGGCGGCCGTCGGTCGCGGGGCACGTCCAGTCACCCCCGTGCTCGATGGGGTACACCAGCACGGGCGGCAGCGCGCCGTCGGCGAGCGTGATGGGCGTGGGCCAGCAGAAGAACGACGGCTGCAGAATGAGCCCGCGCCCGTCGAGACGCAGCTCGTGGGCGACGGGGTAGTCGACTTCGAGGACCGGTGGCCGCCAGCGGAACTGAGGCCCGAGACCGGCAAGGAGCCCATCGGTGCCGCCGTCGAGGAGGCTGCGCATCCGGAGCATGCGGTCGGCGTCGATGTGGACGCGTACGTGCCGCCAGAACGGCGCGAGCACTTCCAGGTGGTACGAGTGGAGCGCCCGCCCCAACTGCCGCAGGGCGTCGCCGCCGCCCGCCAGCGCGTGCGTCCATCCCGGGAGGCGACGCGATGCGGCCACCCGGCGCAGATCGGCGTGGAGGCGCGGGCGTGGCGTGCGTACGAGTGTGTCGACTGCCGCCTCGAGCGTCTCGCCGCCGCCGTGCGTGGGGGTGAGGAAGTCCGGGGAGTTCCCGTGCGGAGGCAGGAGGGGGGCCAGGAGCCGACTGCTCTCGGGGAGCCGCGGTCGTGCCCAGCGGCGCCACTCGCCGAACACCCTTGCCCCGTCCCGCCGTTGCAGGGTCTGCACACTGTTGCTGATCTCCCAGAGGTGGTCGGGGCCCGGGGCGACCCGTACCCGCGCCAGGTCCTCGGACGTGAAGTACACGCGCAGCATGGCCAGTTGCTCCCCCGTGCCTCGTGGTCGACTCGTTGTGCTCGGCTCGTTGTACTTGACTCGTTGTGCTCGATTCCTTGTACCCGTTGTGTTCGTTGTACTCGATGGGCTCGATGGGCTCGATGGGCTCGACCTCGCAGGCCGTCACGGGCCTCGCGCCGGTCCGGGTGTGAGGAGAGCCCCACCGCACGCGACGACCACCAGGGCCATGGCCAGCCACTGGAGGAGGGTCAACGACTGGCCGAGGACGATCAGTCCGGCGAGCGCCGCAGCCGGTGGGGCGAGGCTCATCAGGACGGAGAAGACGACGGGGGGAATCGTGCGCAGGGCGATGAGTTCGGAGGCGGTGGGCACGACCGAGGACAGCACGGCCACGGCGACGACGAGCCCGGCGTCCCCCGCCTCCGGCAACGTCACGCGCCCGGCCACCAGGCTCACCGGGATGCTCGCCGCGGCGGCGACCGCCATCGCGACAGCCAGTCCGTCGAGCCGCCGGAAGCGTTGCCCTGTCCGCGCGCTGAGCTGGATGTAGCAGGCCCACAGGACCGCGGCGCAGAGCGCGAAGGCCACTCCGGCGGGGTCGAGCCCGCTGAAGCCGTCCTTGCCGAGCAGGAACACCCCCGAGAGCGCGAGCACCGCCCACAGCGGATCGGCCGCGCGCCGGGAGCCGAACAGGGTGAGCGCCAGCGGACCGAGCAGTTCCAGCGTGACGGTCGGCCCCAGGGGCATGTGCCGGATCGCGAGGTAGAAGCAGCTGTTCCAGGCGCACAGCGTCAGACCGAGGAGCCCCGCCACCGCCCAGTCCCCCGTCGTGTGCCCCCGCAGCCTGGGCCGGCAGAGCGCGAGCAGCAGCGCCGCGGAGACCGTGAGCCGCAGGACGAGTACGCCCCAGACGCCCACCCTCGGTATCAGCAGGGCGGCCGCGGCGGATCCGAACTGGACCGCCGCATCGGCGCCGAGCAGCAGGGCAAGGGCACTTGCCCTGCGCCGTACCGGCGTGTCGTACTCGCTGAAATTGCCGACACCCATAGTCACGTCCACCCGAGCACAAAGACACACCCGTCTGAACACATAGTCACGTCCGTCTCATTTGTTCCGAAACTGCGAGTCGGGGCCTCGGCAAAGGGGAATTCGGTGACGCCTGCGACTGAGGATGGCATGGACATGTGTTGGGGCGGATGACACTATCTGACGGATGGTCGACGACAGTAGAAAACATTCCTCGATCTGGCACAACCGTGAATTCCTGCTCTTATGGAGCGGGCAGACGGTCAGCGAGATGGGATCGCAGATCACCGTCCTGGCCCTGCCGTTGGTCGCGGTCGTGCTACTGGACGCCACCCCGTTCCAGGTCGGCCTGTTGGCGGCCGCCGAGACCAGCGCCTACCTCCTCGTCGCACTGCCGGCCGGGGCCATCGTGGACCGGGTCGCCAAACGACGCCTGATGATCGGGTGCGACGTCGCGCTGTTCCTGGTGATCGGCTCGGTGCCACTCGCCCACGCCCTCGACACCCTCACGCTCGTCCACCTCTACGCCGTCGGGCTGGTCTCCAGCGTCCTCTCCGTGTTCTTCGCGGTCGCCTACCAGGCCTATCTGCCCGCGGTCATCGAGAAGCACCAACTCCTCGACGCCAACGGCAAGCTCGCCGCGTCCCGGTCCGTCGCACAGGTCGCGGGGCCCAGTTCGGGCGCGGGCCTCGTGACGCTGGTCGGCGCCGCGGGGGCGATGGTGGCCGACGCGGTCTCCTTCGCGCTGTCGGCGTGCGCTCTGACGGCGATCCGTACCCCTGAGCCGCGCCGGAAGCCCGACCCCGGCCCGCGTCCTACGATGCGGGCCCAGATCCGGGAAGGCCTCGACTACGTCCTCCGTGACCGCATCCTGCGGAACTCGGTGGCGTTCAACGGCACCGCCAACTTCTTCGTCATCATCGTGGAGACCCTGGGCCCGGTGTTCCTGATCCGCACCCTCGGCCTGCGTCCCGGCCTGGTCGGTCTGCTCCTCGCGCTGGGGGCCGTCGGCGGTGTGGCGGGCGGCGTGGCAGCGCGGCACCTCGCGCGGAAGTTCGGCTCCGCGCGGATCAGCTGGATCTCGATGACCATCCTCTCGCTGCCCGGCCTGCTCATCCCGATGGCCGGATCCGGCTGGTGGGTGCTGCTGTTCGGCTTCGGCTGGGTCTCCTGGACGTTCTCCTCCACGGTCGCGGGCATCTCGCTGACCAGTTACCGGCAGGCTGCCTGCCCGCCGGAGATGCTCGGCCGGGTCAGCGCCGCCGCGCGCTGGATCACCTGGGGCACCCTGCCGGTCGGCGGCCTGGTCGGCGGCGGGCTCGCCACTGCCTTCGGCGTCCAGACCACTTTGTGGATCGCCGTCATCGGTGGTTGCTGCGCGGGTCTTTGGCTGTTCTTCTCACCCTTGCGGGGCATGCGCGACATTCCGCTCACCCCGCCCGAGCCCAGGCCCGAGCCCGAAACCGAAACCGAGACCGTGGCCGAAAAGCAGTAGGACCACCGCGTCATACCGCCATCGGATGGGGGAACCAATGATCCCGCTTTCCTATGCCCAACGCCGACTGTGGTTTCTGTCCCGATTCGAAGAACACGGCCCGGCCTACAACGTGCCGCTGGCCCTCCGGCTGACCGGAATCCTCGACCGCGATGCGCTGATCCAGGCATTCACCGACGTCGTCGAGCGGCACGAGGTGCTGCGCACCGGCTATGTGGAAGTCGACGGCGAGCCCTATCAGGAGGTGCGGGACACCGAGGATGCCCGGCCGGTCTTCCTGGTGCGGCAGAGCGATCCGGAGCGTCTTGCCGGGGATCTCGACGCCGCGACCCGCCATGTATTCGACCTCGCCACCGAACCCCCCGTCCGATGCACGCTGTTCGTGCTCGGTGAGACCGACCACGTCCTGCTGGTGCTGTCCCACCACATCGCGGCCGACGGCTGGTCGATCGGGCCGCTGACCCGTGATCTCGCCACGGCGTACGAGGCGCGGTGCGCGGGGGACGAACCGGACTGGGACGAACCGCTGCCCGCGCAGTACGCGGACTACGTGGCATGGCAGCGCGACTTCCTGGGCGACGCGGACGACCAGGACAGCCTGCAGGCACGGCAGTTGCGGTACTGGACCGCCGCCCTGGCCGGGATGCCGCCCGAGTTGGAGCTGCCCTACGACCGTCCGCGGCCGCCCGTGTCGGCCCATCGCGCGGGCAGCCTCCAGTTCCGGCTCGGCACCGCCGTGCAGGCCCGCCTGGTCGCGCTGGCCAAGGAGAGCCGGGCGACGGTCTTCATGGTGCTCCAGGCCTCGGTCGCGGCACTGCTCTCACGGCTCGGCGCCGGCACGGACATACCGCTGGGCTCGGCCGTCGCGGGCCGCTCCGAGGAGGAGTTCGAGGAGCTCGTCGGCTTCTTCGTGAACACCGTCGTACTCCGCGCCGACCTCTCCGGGGACCCGACCTTCCGGGAACTGATCGCCCGGGTGCGCGACACCGACCTGGCGGCCTATCAGCACCAGGACCTGCCGTTCGACAGGCTGGTGGAGACGGTGAACCCCGACCGCTCGCCGGGCCGGCACCCGCTCTTCCAGACGATGCTCACCTTCGAGGTCCGTTCCACCGCGGCGTGGCGTCTGGGCGCCGTGGAGGTGGTGCCGGTGGAGACGGTCACCAGCGCCACCAAGTTCGACCTGCTGTTCCAGGTGGAGGACGAGTACGGTCCGGGCGGCGCGCCCCAGGGCATCCGCTGTGTGGTCGACTACGACACCGAGCTGTTCGACCGCGCCACGGTCGAGTCCATGGCCTCCCGTCTGGTCCGCCTCATCAACACGGTCGTGGCCGACCCGGACGTCGCCGTCCACGGCATCGAGCTCCTGGACACCGCCGAACGCCGCAGGCTGCTGACCGACTGGGGAGGCGCCGAGGACGAGACCCGCCCCGGTGACGACGCACGGGCGTCCTCCGTGGCCGAACTCGTGCAGCGGCAGGCCGCGCTCACGCCCGAGCTGCCCGCGGTCCGGTGCGGTACGGACGTCCTCAGTTACGCGGAGCTCAACGCGCGGGCGAACCGGCTCGCCCGCCGCCTGGTGGCCTTCGGCATCGGGCCCGAGGACGTGGTGGCCGTCGCCCTGGAGAGATCGACCGACCTGCTGGTCGCGCTGCTCGCCGTGGGCAAGGCGGGCGGTGCCTATCTGCCCGTCGACGCGGACTACCCGGCCGACCGCATCGCCTTCATGCTGGCGGACTCCCGGTCGGCGCTGCTGCTCACCACCAGCTCCGTGCGGGCCGGCCTGCCGGACGTGGACGTGCCAGCCTGGCACCTCGACGAGCCCGCGCCCGCGACACCGGGCCCCGACACAGACACAGGCACAGACACTCACGCCGACACCGACACCGACCTCACCGACGACGACCGCCGTTCCCCGCTGCGCGACCTCCACCCGGCGTACGTCATCTACACCTCCGGATCCACCGGCAGGCCCAAGGGCGTCGTCGTACCGCAGCGTGCTGTGATCGACTACGTCATCTCGATCGGCGAGAAGTACCCCGGTGCGCACGGTGTCGTCCTGCTGAGCTCGTCGGTGTCCTTCGACATCTCCGTCACGTCCCTGTTCACCCCACTGACCCTGGGCGGCTGCGTCCTCCTCGCGCCGCTGGAGAACGACCCGCAGGTGGAGGCGTGGCTGGCGGACAACCCGTGCACCATGCTCAACGTGACCCCGAGCCACCTCGCGCTGCTCGACGCCCTGCCCGAGGTGTTCGTGCCCACCGAGGACCTGATGCTCGGTGGTGAGCCGCTCACGGCGGAGGCGCTGGAGCTGTCGCGGCGCAGGCGTCCCGGGCTCCGGTCCCACAACCTCTACGGCCCCACCGAGATCACGGTGACGTGCACCGAGTACGCCGTCGAACCGGGACAGCGGTTGGCTCCCGGCCAGATACCGATCGGCACCCGGCAGTCCGGCAACCGCCTCTACGTCCTCGACGAACGGCTGCGTCCCGTCCCTGTCGGGGTGAAGGGCGAGCTGTACGTGGGCGGCTCCGGTGTGGCGCGCGGCTATCTGGGTCGCCCGGGGCTGACCGCACACCGGTTCGTGGCCGATCCGTACGGCCCGCCGGGTTCTCGGATGTACCGCACCGGGGACGTGGTCCGGTGGCTGGCGGACGGCAACATCGAGTACCTGGGCCGTGCGGACGACCAGGTGAAGGTCCGCGGGTTCCGCATCGAACCGGGCGACGTGGAAGCGGGGTTGACGGGCCATCCCGATGTGGCACGGGCAGTGGTCACCACACAGGCCGCGTCCGTCGGGGACGTACGCCTCGTCGGATACGCCGTGCCCGCCGCGGGCGCCCGCCTCGACCCCGCGGAACTGCGCCGCTTCGCGGAGCGCACCCTGCCCGACCACATGGTGCCCGCGGCACTGGTCGTGATCGACGAGGTGCCGCTGACCACCAACGGCAAGATCGACCGCGAGGCGCTGCCCCGGCCGGGGTCCGGCCCGTCGGCCGCCGGTCGCGCGCCGCGCGGAGCCACGGAGGAACTGCTGTCCCGACTCTTCGCCAAGGAGCTGGGAGTGGCCGCCGTCGGCGCCGACGAGGACTTCTTCCGGCTCGGCGGTCACTCCCTGCTCGCCGCGCGCCTGGTCGGCCGGATCCGGTCGGCCACCGGTCAACAGCTGGGAATCAGGGCGCTGTTCGAGGCGCCCACCGTGGCGGAGCTCGCGCTGCGGCTGACCGAACAGCGCGCGCACCGGGCACCGTTGGAGCACGACGACTTCCGGACCGTGCTGCCGCTGCGGGCGTCCGGGAAGGGCCCCGCGCTGTTCTGTGTACATCCCGGCGGCGGCCTTGCCTGGTGCTACTCGGCCCTGCTCCCCCACATCGGTCCCGACCACCCGATCCATGGCGTGCAGGCGCGCGGCATCTCCCCGGCCGGTGAACTCCCGGCGAGCGTCGAGGAGATGGCGGCGGAGTACGTCGAGCGGCTGCGCGCGATCCAGCCGGCCGGCCCCTATCACCTCCTGGGCTGGTCGTTCGGCGGCCTCGTCGCCCACGCGATGGCGGTCCTCCTCCAGGAACAGGGGGAAGAGGTGCCGTTGCTGTGCGTCCTGGACGGCTACCCCCATGACCTGGAGGCGGTACCGGAGGACGACGGCCCCGGTTCGGCGGCCGGCACGGAGGACGCGCTCGCCGCGATCTCCGAGGCTCTGGGGGTGGACGCCACGGCACCGGACTCCGCGGACCGCGGCGCGGCCCTCGGACTGACCGGGCCCCAACTGGACGCCGTGGTCAGGGTCTTCGAGAACAACCTCGAACTCGCCCGGGACTTCACCCCCAAGCCGTTCCGCGGTGCGATGCTGTTCGTGACCGCGGCCCTCAGCCGCGGCGGCGACCTGCCGTCCGCCGCCGAGGCCTGGGGACCGTATGTGGACGGTGCCATCGAGGACGTGGCGCTCGACAGCACGCATCACCAGTTGCTGTCGGCCGGGACCGCCCCGGTGGTCGCCGAGCTGGTCGCCCGGCGACTGCGCGGCGCCCCCTGACGGTCACCGTGCCTCGGCGGCCGGCAGCAGCGCCAGGTGTTCGGTCCACACAAGACGGAACCGCAGCGCGGTGGAGACGACCGCCTGACGCAGCCAGTTGCCGCCGGAACGGCCCGACGGCGGCTGCTGGTTGCGTACGCCCAGTTTGTTCCGGGCGATGTACTCGATGTGGAAGTTGACCGCGGCCGGGCTGATCCCGTGACAGGACGCCAGCGGGCTCAGCCTGCGGACGATCTCGGCGGTGCTGGGGATGGCCACCGTGGCGGGAGTGCGCAGCTGGGGCTCGCACAGCGCGACGAGGACCAGGAAGTACTTGGCCCGGGGGTCGAGGGCGAACGCCGGGGGCGGCTGCTCGGCGGGGTCCGCGTCGACGGCGTGCCCGCCCGCGGCGTACGCGTTGGCCGGGGTCTGCGCGCTGACCGACATGTACGTCGCGCCGGAGGAGGACGGCAGGCTGATCCTGGCGTGCGCGAACGGGACGGGCATGTCGAGCCGGCCCGGGGGCACGCAGACGTACTCGCCGCCGCCCTCCTCGTTCTCCACCACGTAGGTACGGGCCCGGCTGAGGTTGGTGATGAACCACAGTCCGTCCTCGGCGGCCCTGATCCGTCCGGCGATGGGTTCGCCGGTGGGGTCGTCCACGGCGATGTCGGCCGGCGCGTCGGTCAGGCCCCGGCCGAAGGTGACCTCCTGGTTGCTGCGCACCTCGATGGTCCCGGCGTCGGTGTCCGTGCCAGGCAGGGCGATGCGCAGGTCGACCGAAGTCCCATCCGCCGACGTCCCCTTCACCAGCGCTCCGTTGAGAGGCGTCCCGCTGGCAGGCGCTCCGTTGACAGGCGTCCCGCTGGCAGGTGTTCCTTTGTCAGGCGTTCCCTTGGCCGGTCCCCGCCGCGCGCCCGGCCCCCGGTCCGCCGTCAGGCCGATCCGGAGGTGGGACAGGCCCTGGAGGAAGTTGGACGGGCGCCGCACCGCCTCGCCTTCGACCTCGAACTCCGCGATCCGCTCGACCGCGGCCGCGAGCACGCACCGCACCTCCAGGCGGGTCAGGGTGGCCCCGATGCAGTAGTGGGGACCGCCGCCGAAGGCTATGTGCGGATTGGGGCGACGGTCGAGCCGGAAGGTGTTGGGGTCGGCGAAGACCTTCTCGTCACGGTTGCAGGAGGGGTACCAGACCGCGACCCTGTCGCCCACGGCGATCCTGGCGTCGCCGAGGACGGTGTCCTCCGTGGCGGTGCGCAGGGCGTGCAGGGCCGGTGAGGTCCACCGCAGGATCTCCTCGACCGCCGCGTCGATCAGCCCCGGATCGTCCCTGAGCCTTCGCCACACCTCCGGCCTGCGGGCGAAGAGCAGCAGCGCCCCGGCCAGCGCGTGCGAGGTGGTCTCCAGGCCGCCGTTCATCAGGCCGTCGCAGTTGAGCAGGATCTCGTCGTCGGTCAACGGCACGCCGTCGGGGGCGGCTTGGGCGAGCGCGGAGACGATGTCGTCGCCGGGCTCGTCCCTGCGGAGGTCGAGCAGGTCCCCGAAGTGGCCGAATATCTGCGTGTGCGCGGCGGTGCGGGCGGCTTCGCCCGCGGGTCCCGGGTCGGAGTCGTCGAAGGCGGCCTCCATCGTGCGGGCCAGGTCCTCCTGGTCCTCCTCGGGAACGCCGAGGAGGTCGAAGAGGGCCCATCGCGGTACCTCGGCGGTGAGTTCGGCGATCGCGTCGAAGGAGGTGCCGCGCCCCAGAAGGGCGTCGAGCCGTTCGTCGATGCGGGCGCCGAGCGTGGGGACGAGAGCGGCGACGGAGCGTGCGTTGAACCATGCCTGGTGCACTCCGCGCAGCCGCCGGTGTTCGGCGCCGTCGGAGACGACGAGCATGCGCCCCGCCGCGGCCCGCACTCCGGCGGGGTTGGCCTGCAGGCGCATCCCCTGGACGGAGACGAAGCTCGTCGGGCGCCTGATCACCTCCGACCCCTCGGCGTGGGTCACGACCGACCAGAAGCCGCCGGCCAGTTCCGACTCCGTCCACGCCACCGGATGCCCGGCACGTGCCTGCCGCCACATTTCCAGATGTGTCTCTTCGGTGTACAAGTAGGGGTCGGCGAGGTCCGCATCAGCTCGGCCGGCCGTCCATCGAGGAGTCCGAATTTTCATGGTTTCCTTTCTGGAATCCATATCGTAGCCTCCGGCTATTCGCAATGGGCACCGGCTACCTATAACCCTCCAGGGGTGACACTCAGTTGGCGACCCGTTAGCATACGTTGAGCGCTTCAATCATCGTCATCCACCAGGCGGTTCTGATGTTCAAGGAAGCCACCCTTCAATCTCCGGTAATCAAGAATGAGAACGGTCGCGTATCCGTGATCTTCGCCAAGGACCACCCCGGTTACCAGGACCAGCCGTATCAGGAGCACCGGGCCCGCATAGCCGATCTCGCATTGCGGCACGAACCCGGTGAACCGGCACCCTACATTCCTTATACGGAGGCCGAGCACGAGACGTGGCGCACGGTGAGCACGGAATTGTCCGCCAAGCACCAAGTGCACGCCTGCCGCGAATTCATCGAGGCATCCGAGATGCTCGACCTGCGGCACGACCGGCTTCCGCAGCTCAGCGAGGTCTCAGCACGCGTTGAGCCGCTCACCGGATTCACCTTCGGCCCGGCCGCCGGATTGGTCGCCCAGCGCGATTTCTATGGATCGCTCGCCGATCGAAGGTTTCAGGCGACCCAGTACATACGCCATCATTCGTTTCCTCGGTTTTCGCCGGAACCGGACATGATCCATGAGGTGGTGGGGCACGGCACGCACCTTTCCAGCAATCGATGGGCGACGTTGTACGAACTTCTCGGGAAGACCGTGCGCCGCCTGGAGTCCGACGATGCCGTCAGTCTGGTGTCCCGGATCTTCTGGTTCACCATCGAATACGGCTTGGTGAAGGAGGGCGGCAGGACCAAGGGCTGCGGGGCCAGCCTGCTGTCCTCGTGCGGGGAAATGGATTACTTCCTCGGCACGGAGATCCGCCCGTTCGACGCGGCGGCCATGGGACGTCAGGGCTATCTGGTGGAGAAATACCAGCCTGTGCTGTTCAGGGCCGAGTCCTTCAACCATTTCGAGGACTTCCTCAGTGAATTCCTCACCAGCATCGACGACGACAGCGAGCTCGTCGCCGCCTAGCGGCACCGGGGCCCCGGCCGACCGGTTCACGACCGGCTCCGGCCAGGGGCCTTCGGCGCGGCGCCCGCGGGGCGGCTCTCGGGGGCGAGGACCCGGAGCAGGTTCTCGTGCAGGAGCAGCGCGCGGTCGCGCCGGGCCACACCGCTGAAGACGGTCGGCCCCTCGACCACCTCCTGCACCGCACGGCGCAGCCCTCCGGCGACCCGGCCCAGCGGCCAGTCCGTTCCGAAGATCACCTTGTGGTTGATGCCCATCCGGAACAGCCGGTTGAGGTGGTGCGGCCAGCTCGGCAGGGTGGCGGCGCTGGCGAACCCGCCGATGTCCAGGTACACGTTGGGCCGGTGTGCCGCGAGATAGGACGCCGTGTCCACGTTGGTCACCCCTGCGTGCCCCAGGACGAAGTCGACGTCGGGGAAGTCGCGGGCCGCCTGGTCGATGTTGAGGGGGTGGGCCAACTCCGTGTCGAGGCTGGGCACACTGGGGCCGGTGTGCACGAAGACCGGCAGCGAGCGGGCCGCGCAGATCTCGTAGTAGGGGTACAGGCTCCGGTCCGACGGCGAGTATCCGCACGGCGGGTAGAGCTTGATGCCGTCGAAGCCGTAGTCGTCCAGGGTCGTCTCGAAGAACCGGAGGTTCTCGGGGCCGTGGCGGGGGTCGACCCCGATGTAGACCCAGAACCGCCCCGGGTGCCTCAGCCGAATCCGGTGGTGCCGCTCGGCCATCTCCTGCGGGGTCAGCGGACAGGCCATCCGGTGGCTGAAGTCGGGTACCAGGAGCACCGACCGGTCGACCCCGGCCCGGTCCATCTCGGCGACCAGGCCGTCGGCGAGATGGTCCTGGTGCTGCGCCTGGTAGCCGTCCGCGATCCGGCCGGGATCCGGTGCCGAGCCGTGTGCGGACAGCCGGCTGTGGACGTTCTCCGCCACCCCTTCGACGAATGCCAGGGGGACGAAGTCGGTGGATGCCACATGGCAGTGGCCGTCGTAGACGATCACCGCAAGCAGTGCTCCACCAGGCTGCGGATGCTGACGCCGTCACCCGGATCGTAGGTCGAGTAGTCGAACTCCCTCTCGCTCCGCTCCTCCAGGTAGGAGATGAGACCCACGAGCGCCATCGAGTCGAGCAGCCCGGAATGGGTCAGCTCCGTCTCGGCGCGGACATCGGCCTCCACCTCCCCCTCGTTCCAGTTCTCCACCCACGCGACGAGATCCTTCTCCACCGCCGAGACGTCTTCCTTCACGGCCGACCACCCCTTTGCTCCGCAGGTTTCCGCCCCAGGAGGCGGAGGCTGTTGCCGCTCATGATCATTTTTCGTTCGGCCTCCCGCAGTCCGGCCACGGCCGGGGCCCCGCGGGAGAACTCCTTCAGCAGTCCCCCGAGCGACTCCGACAACCGGAACGACGGCCAGCAGGTGCCGAAGAGGATCTTGTGTGAGATTCCGGCCTTGAAGAGCCGGTTGACGTGGGTCTGCCAGCCGTCGGCGCTGAGCACCGAGTGGAACTGGCTGATGTCGAGGTGGACATTGGGCCGATGCGCGCAGAGATAGGCGGCCTCGTCGACGTGCGTGACCCCGCCGTGCCCGAGGATGAAGTCCACCCCGGGGAAGTCCCGCGCCGCCCGGTCCACGAGCAGCGGGCTGCCGAAGGAGAAGTCCAGCGGCCCCCAGCCGGGCCCGGTGTGGGTCAGCACCGGAATGCCGTAGTGGGCGCAGCGCTCGAAGTACGGGTACAGGCGCGGGTCGCTCGGCCCGTACCCGCAGGGCGGGTAGAGCTTCATCCCGGCGAATCCGTACTCCGTCACGCACCGCTCGAACAGGTCGATGCCGTCCTGACCGCCCCGTGGGTCCACGCCCCAGAAGACGTGGAACCGGCCGGGGTGACGACGGTTCACGCGGTCGTGCAGGGCGGCCAGTTCGGGCTGGGACAGCGCGCAGTCGGCCGCGTGGGAGTAATCGGGCGCGACCAGGAAGGCCTGGTCCACCCCCGCCTCGTCCATCTCGGCCACCAACTGGTCCGCGTCGTCGTCCGCGTACAGCGAGAAGACCTGATTGCGTACGCGGCTCAGGCGGCCCCCCACTCCGTACGCGTCGAGGCGGTGGTGGACGTTGGCGGCCTGGTGCTCGACGAAGGACCGGGGTATGGCGAGCAGGCTGCCGAGGTTGACCTGCGCGTCGATGACCCTGCGCGGGGCGGCGGCCGTCTCCGGCTCGGGGGTCACCGGTTCCCCGCCTCCTCGGCGGCCGCGCCCGCGCCGCGTACCGTCTCGGCGAAGTGCCGTGCCACCCCGACCCGGCTCAGCTTCAGATTGCCGGTCATGAAGCGCGCGTCGGAGCGCAGGGGCTGCTCGGAGAAGATCACGGAGACGACCCGCTGATGGATGTCCAGGCGCCGGTTGACCTCCTCGATACGGCTGCGCACCTTGGCCGGCAGAGCCTCGTCGGCAGGGTCGGTGGTGGTGATCACGGCACCCAGACGCCCGGATTCGGGAGTGGGCACGACGATGATCTCCGCGATCCCCTCCACCCCGGCGAAGGCCTCCTCGATCTGGGCGGGGTGCACCTTTCGCCCGTTGCCCAGGGCGATCACGTCCTTCTTGCGGCCGATGAGGGTGAGGAATCCGTCGGCGTCGAGCGTGCCGAAGTCTCCCGTGGCGATGGTCCCGTCGGAGCGGTAGGTGTCGTCGGCCCCCTCTTCGGGGACTTCGAAGTAGCCGCTGCTCAGGGGGGCCGGGCGGTGCAGGATCACCTCGCCGTCGTCGAGGAAGCGGACGTGGTCGGAGTCCAGGAGCCTGCCGACGGTGCCGAGCCGGTACTGGTCCTCGGTGTTCCAGGCCACCATTCCGGTCTCGGTCAGGCCGTAGGCCTCCAGGAGCTTCACGTCCCGCTCCCAGAAGGCGTCCATCGTCTCCCGTCTGATGGGGGCCATGCCCGTGATCAGAAAGCGGATGGCGCCGCCCAGGAAGTCCCCGAGCGTGGCCGAGCCCCCGGACTTGCGGTGCAGCTGCAGCACGGTGTCGTAGAAGACCGGGGGGCCGATCAGGAAGGTGGGCCGCTCGCTCTTGACCGCCTGGAAGACCCGCTGGTAGGGAGCGAGCGTCAGGTCGGCGCCGAGCCACAGGCAGCAGTAGAGGGACAGTCGCTGCTGGTAGTTGGAGAGCGGCAGGAAGATCAGATGGCGGTCGCTCGCGGTGATCCGGAACGCCTCGATGAACCGGTTGATGACGTACTCGGTGCCCTTGGCGCTGATGTTCAGGCCCTTGAGCTTTCCCGAGGTGCCCGAGGAGTAGACGAGACTGTGGACCTTCTCGGGGTCCACGCGCCCCGCCGTTTCCGGCACCACGTCGGGTCCCGGCAGCCCGCCCGGGGCGATCACCGCGGGGCAGTCGGTCGTGAGGCCGTCGGCGATCAGCAGAGCGAGTTCGTGGCGGACGACGAACTCTGCCGGGTCCGCCACCTCGGCGTCCTCGGGGAACGCCTTGAGCACCGCACCCCGCATCAGCGCCGCGAGGTCCCAGGAGATCCAGTCGATGCTGCCGGGCGCGCGGATGCCGATCAGATGCCCCGGCTCCACACCGGCCGCCGCCAGCTTCTCCGCGCGCTCCGTGGCGAGCTCGTGAAGCCGACTGTACGTGACGGAGCGCCGCCCGCCCGAGATGTCGATCTCGGTCAGCCGTGCCTCGGTGTGCTCGCGGTAGCGGTCGCCGAGCTCCGCGATGTTCATGGTCACGCGTTCTCCAACTCCTTCTCCAGACGGGCGAGCAGGTGGGTGAGACGGTCCTCGGCGAACAGGGCGATCCGGCCGCCGAGCATCTCCTCGTAGCCGCCACTGCCGGTGTCCCAGGCGATACGGACCTCGACGGTGCAGCCGCCGTCGGCCGCCGGAAGCACCACGACGGTGCGGGTCAGCTCCTGCCACAGCCAGCACGTTTCCGCGCGCAACACGACGCCGTCGTCGGCCGGTTCGGCCCGGTCGGCCCAGACCACCTCGTCCTGTCCGATCCGGCCGCTGAACTCCTCCTCCGACTCCGAGTCCTGCCGTTCGGCCAGGGTGTCCAGGGCGAACGGGTCCAGGAGCCGCGGCCGGTCGTGCAGCAGCCGGACCACGGCCTCGGCGGGCCGTGGCAGCGGGACGGCCCGGATGAGCGGGGACTGCGCCGCCGTCGGCCGTACGCTGCCCCGGGCCGCGTCGGCCTCGGCGAGGACGCCTTCGAGGACGCCCAGGCACCGTTCGAGGTCGTCGTCGGAGATGACCAGCGGCGGCTGGATACGCAGCACCCGGGGGTTGTAGAGGGAGTAGGTGGAGGTCACTCCCTCCTCGATGAGCCGTCCGAGGACAAGCCCGGTCAGGGCGTCGTCGTGGAGTTCGAGTCCGTGCATCATCCCGATGCCGCGGTGTTCCGCGATCACTTCCGGATACCGCTCGGCGGCGGCGGACAGCCGGGCGGCGATCCGCTCTCCCTTGGCACGGATCCCGGCGAGGAACTCCTCGTCCGAGGCGACGGCGATCGTCTCCAGGCCGACCCGGCACGCCAGGGGGTTGCCGCCGAGGCTGGAGCCGAAGGTCGAGGGCAGATCGCGCAGGACGTCCCAGACCGCCTCGGTCCCCAGCACGGCGGAGAGCGCGAGCACGCCGCCGCCGAACGCCTTGCCGACGCAGACCAGGTCCGGGGTGATCCCGAACTGCTGGTACGCGAAGAAGGTGCCGCACCGGCCGAACGCGGTCTGCATCTCGTCGAGTACGAGGAGCGCGCCGGCCTCGGTGCACAGGCGCCGGACCTCTCGCAGGTAGTCCGGCGGCGGCGGGACGACTCCGGCCTCCGCCTGGACGGGCTCGAGGAGTACGGCGGCGACCGAGTCGTCGAGCGCCTCGGCCAGCGCGTCGAGGTCGCCGAAGGGCACCTGCTGGAATTCGGACATGAGCGGGCCGAGGCGTTCGCGGTGCTCTGGCCGGGCCGCGGCGCCGAGCGTGGCGAAGGTCTTGCCGTGGAAGCAGCCGAGCGCGCTGATGAACCGCGGACGGCCGGTGGCAGCCCGTGCCAGCTTCAGGGCGTTGTCGATCGTCTCGCCGCCGCCATTGGCCAGATACGCGAACGGCAGCTCCTGGTCGGTGAGTTCGGCCAGGCGTTCGGTGAGGCGGATCTGCACCTCCTCGAACATGATCTTCGTGCTGTTGAGCACCCCGGAGTCGAGCTGGTCGCGGATCGCGGCGACGATCCTGGGATGGGAGTAGCCCAGGGACTGGTTGCCGTACTGGTCGAACATGGCCAGGAAGGACTGCCCCGCGTCGTCCCGCATGGTGGATCCGGTGCCCACACCCTGGACACCGCAGCCCATGACGAAGGCCATCTTCGCGTAGGTGGGGTGGTTGTGGGCTGCCTTAGCCTCGGCCAGTACCTGCCGGTATGTCCGCATGCTCGGAGGATCCCCTTGCGTAGGCGTCGAAGTCCTGGAAGAAGTACTTGAGCAGCCCATTGGCCTCGGCCCCCGCCTCCTTGCAGCGGCGCACCGCCTGCGGCACGTCGAGGGCGGCCACCATGCTCAGCGGCGCACCGGTGAAGCGGGGGTCACGGTAGGGCCCGTGGACCGGTACGAATCCGATGTCGGTGTAGAAGTCGCGCAGCCGGCCGTCGAGGTCGTCGACGAAGAAGTCGCCCAGGATGCACGTCACTTGATGCTCCTGGGCGCTGTGCACCAGCGCCTCGCGCATGAGCCGCATGCCCACCTTGTGGTTGCGCACGTCCGGCAGTGTCATCAGGTGGCCGAACTCCACGAGCCGGTGGTGCGCGGCGCGCAGTTCGCCGATCTTGGCGACGTCCTCGCAGGGCAGACCGGCCTTCGAGTCCGGGACGATCTTCACCGTGCCGACCGCATCGGCTCCGGCGTACGCGAGGAGGTAGTAGGCGTGGGCGTCGAACTTGTCGAAGGTGTCGGCGGTCTGCGCGGTGTCGGTGAGCCGCTCCTGGTCCTGCACGTACACCGCTTCCCGCAGGCGCAGCACATCCGCGTGTTCCGCCGGTGTGCGCGCCCTGCGGAAGGTGATGTCGTCGAGCATGGTCCCGTCCTTCCGTCCATCCGCGTTACGGGGGTGACTACTTGGTGCCGAGAAAGCTCTTGAAGTAGGCGAAGTAGCCGGTGTGGTAGTGGCGCAGACGATCGCGCACCTCGACATGGAGGACCGGCAGCCGCTCGATGGGAAGGTTGGGCATCAGATGGTGCTCGACGTGGAAGTTGTTGCCGTTGGTGTACCAGGTCAGCAGCCAATTCGACTTGATGGTCCGGGTGTTGGCGAACGGCGAGCGGTCGAGCGTGTCGCAGCGGAAGTGCTCGGGCAGCTCGATCAGGGCGTGCGCCGGAGCCGCCACCAGGACCAGCGGAAGCAGCCAGACCCACACAACCGCGGCGTCGGCGAACACCAGCGAGAGCGCGACCGCGGCGACGAGGGCGAACACGGCCAGCAGGTGTTCGGCGCGTATGCGGCGGGTGTTGACGGCGCTCTCGCCGTCGAAGTTTCTGCCCCGCACCGCCTTTCCGACGCCGATCGCAAACTGCCAGTAGTGGTACGCCATCGTGAAGCGGGCGATCCAGGTCAGCGCGGTGCTCGTCCGGCTCCGGTCCTCGCCCTCGCCGTACTGGTCGCCGTAGTCGAAGAACTCACGGTTCCCCGGGGTGCCGAGGTCGCGGTGGTGGCGCATATGAGCCACGCGGTAAGCGGTGAACGAGATCAGCATCGGCAGACCGAGCAGCACACCCACCACGCGGTTGGCGCGCCGGCTGCGGTAGGCGAGACCGTGCAGGGTTTCGTGCTGGAGCTCGGCGGCGTGCGCGAACATGAGCCCGATCAACAGGACTCCGCACACCCGCAGTGACACCTGCGACTGGAGCGCCAGCCAGCATCCCGCAGCCGTGATCAGAGCACAGACCAGCACTTTAAACGTGAATAACCGGCCGCGTATCTCACCACGAATTGCGTTTCGAACTTCACGGATAGCCACTGCATCCATCGATAGCTGGGCATCACTTCCCGCCGCTCCGTCCACTGGGCGTCCCATTGATCCCCCTTCTCGACCGACTACTGTCGGGAGCAATGAAGTGCGGGGCTGCGGTGGACGACTGCAGCCGCCTGCATGGAAATCGCCACTGCCTGACGGCAGGGTCCTATGACGGAGATCTGCTTCATCTCTCCGGCGTTCCGAATACGCTCAAACCGTGTTGCGTCGGGAATCTCTATGGCCAGGACAGCTGTATCTCCGGGGCACCAGTGGCGCACCCGCATGCCATCTTCATTGCGGGTGGTCCCCCCAGTCAAGGCCCACTTTCCGAACTCCGACATTCCGGTAGTTCGTTACGGGAGCAGGGTCCAATTTCGGTGCAAAATGGGGCCGATCAGGTGTCTCAGGCAGGTTCCGGCACTCCTCACGGGCACGTTCCCGCACCTGTCCCCGGCATGTTCCTTGACCCGCCGAAAGTATTCCGCCCGGCATGTATAGTCTACGATTGCCCGAGTCTGATTCGTCACTCTCGGTATACCGCGATCGGAATCGGAACACCCCCTGAGGGGTCCTCGCACGGTTCCGTCTCTCCCCACGCAAAGCGCATCCGCGGACATCGCGTACCGCATCAAGGACGTCCTGCCCCGCTTCAAGGCGAGGGCACACGTCAACGGCTTGCTGGAGGATTCTTGGCTGCTGAACCATTGCGCGACGTCGCCGCGTTGTTGGACATCTACCGGCAAGGGCTCGTCTTTCACAGCCTCTGTGCCGTGAGCCGCCTGTCCATCCCCGACCGGATGGAGGGCGGCAGACGCGACATCGCCGGCCTCGCCGAAGAGACAGGTACGGACGAGGACGCCCTGCGCAGGGTGCTCGTGCTCCTCGCGGGCAGCGGGTTCGTCGACATGGACGCGGGGCGCGTCAGTGCCGCGCTCACCGACCGGGGAAAGGTGCTGTGCCGAAGTCACCCGCTGTCACTGTGGGCGACTTTCGCCACGTTCGGCGTCCCGGACGTCGCCAACGCCCTCACCGCGACCCTCAAGGACGGCGGGCCCGCCACCCGGCACGCCCTCGGCATCGACTTCTGGGAGCACTTGACGAAGCACCCCGACCAACAACTGCTGTTCGGCGAGGCGATGGCGGAGCAGGCGCGGTTGCTGACGCTGCCGTGCGTACCGCTCCTGGACTGGCCGGCCGACGGCACGGTGGCCGACATCGCCGGCGGCATCGGGGTGCTGCTCGCCGACATCCTGGACGAAGTGCCGGACGCCCAGGGCATTCTCGTCGACCAGCCGGACGTGCTCGGACGCGCCCGTTGCTACCTGGCGGAGCAGGGCGTCGACGACCGCTGCACGGTGCGGACCGGCGACCTGTTCGTCCCGCCGCCCCGCGCGGACGTCTATGTACTGTCCCGGGTCCTGCACGACTGGGACGACGACAGCGTGGCCGCGATCCTCGACGCCGTGCGCCGCGGCGGGGACGACACGGCCGTGCTGCGGATCTTCGAGGACGTACTCCCGGACGACGCCGTCCCCTCCGCCATCCAGGGCTGGGCCGACGTCGCCATGCTCGCCCTCTACGACCGCGCCCGGGAAAGGACGTTGCCGGAGTTCCGGCGCCTCCTAGAGCGCGGCGGCTGGCAGTTGGAGCGGGTCGTGCAGGGGCCGCCCGGGATGTGTGTCATCGAAGCACGTCCGCTCGCCGCTTCCTGACTGCGGCGATCGGGAAGCGGGCATCGAGGCTCAGGGATCAGGGATCGAGGAACCACCGTCAGCGGGGCGAAGACACGTAGCCAAGTAGACAGGGAGCCAGGCCGTGATCGATCGAGATACGTATCCGCTGTGGAACAGCCCGAGCATGAGCGCCTACCTCACTACCTTGTCCCACGAGAACATGCTGGTCGAGGGGCGTGGCGTACGGGTGCGCGACGCCGCAGGACGCTGGTTCCTCGACGCCCGCTCCGGGCTGTGGAACGTCACCCTCGGATACGACCACCCGCGGGTCACCGAAGCCGTCGAACGGCAGCTGCGCACGCTGCCGTTCGCCAACCTGGTCGGCTACGGCAGGCCGGGGGCGATCGCCGTGGAGGCCGCCGAGGCGCTCCTCCCCCACCTGCCGGTGCACATGAACAAGATCCGCTACTGCAGCAACGGCTCCCAGGCGGTGGAGACCGCGGTCCTGCTCTCACGCTTCCTGCACCACAGCCGCGGCGACCGGGAGCGGCTCGCGGTCTTCGGCATGTGGCGCGGCTACCACGGCCTCGGTTCGGGCGCCGGCGCCGTGACCGGCATGTCGTACGTACACGATCAGTCAGGACCCCTGCTGCCCGAAGTCCACCACGTGGCAGGGCCGTTCGAGGGAGAGGGCGAGGGAGAGGGCGCGGACACCTCCGGCCAAGGGCTGGAGCAGACCATCACCGCGTACGGTCCCGAGCGGGTGGCCGCGGTGGTCCTCGAACTCGTCGTCGGCGAGGGCGGGCACGTCCTGTCCGACGCGTACCTGCACTCGCTCGAGCGGTTCTGCCGCGGCCACGGCATCCATCTGATCGTCGACGAGGTCAGCACCGGCATGGGCCGCACCGGCGCGTTCACCCGCACCGAACAGGTCGGCATCCGCCCCGACATGCTCACCCTGGGCAAGGGACTCAGCTCCGGCTACGCGCCGTTGTCCGCGGTGGTGCTCTCCGACGAGATCTCGGCCCTCCTCTTCGACCTCGACTTCGAGCAGAAGTTCCTGGTCGGCTCGACCAACGACGGGCACCCCCTCGGCCTCGCCGCGTCGATGGCCGTCATCGACACCCTCGCCGACGGAGAGGTCCTCGAGAACGTCGAGGCCATGGGCGCGCTGCTGCGGGACGGTCTGGTGGAGATGGCGGCGCGCCATCCCCATGTGGCGGCGGTCCGCGGCACCGGTCTCATGCAGGCGGTCGAGATGGCGGTGACCGAGGACGGGCCGACGGCCGGCGGCGCGGTGGCGGATCATCTGCGGCTCGCCCTGGAGGAGCGGGGGGTGCTGGTCTCCTCGCTCGCCATGGTCCCCGCGGTCATGTTCATCCCGCCGCTGGTCGTCACCGCATCCGACGTGGAGGAGATCGTGACGACGCTGGACAAGGCGCTCGCGGACATCCGGTACTGACCGGCCGCGCCGCGGTCGAAGCCGAGCGGCCCGGTCCACCGCCGAGAGGCGGTGGACCGGGCCGCTTCCTCCGTGCGGTCAGGCGTCAGGTCCCGCGGCAAGCACCTGTGCCACCTCGGCCAGCGACGTCGCGTGCATCAACTCGTCGTGCGCGCACGCGATGTCGTGGTTCTTCAGCCGGCCCCGCACGAACGGGCCCCAGGACTCGGCCCGCGGCGTCCGCGGGGACCTGCCCTGTGCGGCCGTGAAGAACACCACGTCCCCGTCGAAGGGTTGGGGGCGGTGGCGGCACAGCAGGGCGCTGGTGTGCCGGAACGTCCGGAAGAGTGCCGCGCCCCTGCTCTCGTCCAGCTCCGCCAGGTCGGCGCTGAAGCCGCGCAGCGCCTCCGTGACGGCCGTGATCGTCAGGGGTTCACCGGAGGTGTCCGGCACGGGGCAGTCGAACTGGGCGAGGAGCGCCTGGAGCGCCTCCTGCTCCGACATGCCGTTCTCCGGCAGGTCCGGGTCCGCCTCCGCCGGGTAGCTGTCGAGCATGGCGAGCAGCTCGACCTCCTCCCCCTGCTCCCGCAGTTTCACGGCCATCGCATGAGCCGCCTGCGCGCCGAAGGAGTACCCCAACAGGCGGTAGGGCCCGGCCGGTTGGACGGAGCGCACCGCGTCCACGTACTCGGCAGCGAGCTCCTCCAGGGTGCCCGGCAGCCCGTCCTCCTCGGTCAGGCTGCGCGCCTGGAGTCCGTACAGGGGCACGTCGGCCGGGAGGTGCCCCGCGAGCCGCAGGTACACCCAGCTCTGCCCGCCCGCGGGGTGGACACAGAACAGGGGCGTCTTCTTGCCCGTCTTCCGCAGCGGAACCAGGACGTCGTCGCGGCCTCGCACCGCGCCGTCGCCCAGTTGCCGCGCGAGACCGGCCACCGTGGGGCTGGCGAACAGTTCGCCGACCGAGAGTTCCCTGCCCAGCGTGGAGCGGATCCTGCCGAGGAGGCGGGTGGCGGAGAGCGAATGCCCGCCCAGGTCGAAGAAGTTGTCGTCGATGTTGACCTGGGGCACCTTCAGGATGCGGGCGAAGAGTCCGGCGAGGATCTCCTCGACCGCGGTGCGCGGCACCTGGCTGCGGTCCGCTGCGGCCGCCGTGGGCGCGGGCAGGGCCTTGCGGTCCAGTTTGCCGCTCGCGGTCAGCGGCAGTTCGTCCAGGGCCACCAGTTGGCTCGGGGTCAGATAGCCGGGCAGCCGGTCGCCGACCTCGGCGCGCACGGCGGCCGGGTCGAGACGCCTGCCGGGTTCGGGTACGGCGTATCCGATGAGCCGTCGGTCGCCGGTCTCGTCCTCGATCACCGTGGCGGCGGCTCGGGCGACGCCCGCGACCTGCCGGATCGCCGCCTCGACCTCCCCCAGCTCGATGCGGTGCCCCCGCAGCGCGACCTGGTCGTCGTTGCGGCCGACGAAGACCAGGTCTCCGTCGGCGGTCCAGCGGACCAGGTCGCCCGTGCGGTACATCCGGGTGCCCTCGGGCCCGTAGGGGTCGCGTACGAAGCGTTCCGCGGTCAGTTCGTCCCGTCCGCGGTAGCCCTGCGTCACCCCGGCCCCCGCCACGTACAACTCGCCCACGGCCCCGACGGGCACCAGTTCAAGGCGCTCGTCGAGGGCGCGGACGCGGACGTTGCGCAGGGGTTTGCCGATCGGCGGAGCCTCGGCGTCGGCGGGCGTGAGCGGCAGGCTCATCGCGGTGGAGATGGTGGCCTCGGTGGGGCCGTAGCCGTTGATCAGCCGGCAGACCGGCGACCAGCGCCTGACGACGTCCGGTGACGACGCCTCGCCCACGATGGTGATGGTCACGCCCGGGGGCAGGTCGTCCGGTGACATCACTTCAAGGACCGACGGGGCGAGGACCAGGTCGTTGATGCCCGCCTCGTCGATGATCCTGGCGAGGTCGGGGCCGGGCGCCAGGCGGTCGCTCGGGGCCACCACGAGCGTGCCGCCGACAAGGACCGACTGCGTCATCTCCCCCACGGAAGCGTCGAAGCTCGCGGAGGCGAACTGCAGGGTGCGGCTCCCCGGCCCGGAGCCGAGCCGGTCGAGCATGGCTCCGGTGATGTTGACGACGCCGCGGTGCGGCACCACGACTCCCTTGGGGCGCCCGGTGGAGCCGGAGGTGTAGATCAGATACGCGGGAAGCCCGGCGTCGAACGCCCCGGTGCGCTCGGCGTCGGTGAGGTCGTGCCCCGGCAGCCCGGTGAGCGTCCGCCGCAGGGCGGGGTCGTCGAGGAGGAGGCTCTCGGCGTCGAGGACCTCGGCGAGGTGCGCGGTCGAGGAGTGCAGCAACAGCAGCGCGGGCGACGCGTCGGACACCATGAAGGCGAGCCGGTCCACCGGGTAGGACGAGTCGAGCGGCAGGAAGGCGGCGCCCGTCTTCAGTACGCCGAGTACGGCCGCCACCAGCTCCGGCGACCTGGGCAGGGACAGACCGACGACGCTGCCGGGACCGACGCCCCGGGACACCAGATACCGTGCGAGCCGGTTGGCCCGCGCGTTGAGCTCGCTGTAGCTGTGCGTGGCGCCGCCGTGCAGCTCGACCGCCGGTGCCTCCGGGGTCCGCTGTGCCCACTGCTCGACCAGGGTGTGCATCCCCGCATCGGGGATGTCCCGGACGGGCCCCGCCCCCCAGGCAAGGAGCTGCTCCCGCTCCTCGGCCCGCAGAAGAGGGAGGCCGCCGAGCGGTGTCTCGGGATCCGCGGCGGCGATGCCGTCCGCGAAGTGCAGGAACCGGTCGAGGTGGGCGTCGACTTCGGTCTGCAGGTGGAGGTCGGCGTTGCCGGCGGCGATGACCTCGACCGCCCCGTCGGCGGAGGTCTGGAAGAAGGTGAACATCAAGTCGGCGACGTGGCCGTGGGAGAGCGTCCGCAGGCGCGCCGGGGCCCCGGCGAAGTCGAGGTCGTAGGTGAAGCCCATGACGTTCAACGCCGGGCCCCACAAACGCCGTTCGGTGCCGAGCAGTCCCAGCTCCCGGGAGAGCTCCTCCGAGGGGTAGCGGCTGCGCTGGAACGCGGCGCGCGCCTCGGCCCGGGTCTCCTTGAAGAAGGTCGACAGCGGGGTCCCCGCGTCCGTGGCCAGGCGCAGCGGCACGGGGTTGGTCAGCATGCCGGGGGTGTCCCGCTCGATCCGGGTCAGGCGCGCCGCGACCGGCATGCCGATGGTGACCTCGGGCGAGTTGGTCATCCGTGCGGTGTAGGCGGCGGCGATGCCGGTCGTCAACTCGACCCAGCTGACGGCGAATCGTTCGGCCGCCGCACGCAACTTCGCGAGCCGCCCCGGGTCCAGGGCCGCCTTGCGCAGCAGCACCTCCGAGCCGCCCGGCCCGCGCCGCGTGGTCAGCCGTACCGGTTCGGGGCGGTCGGAGAGACGCTCCAGCCAGTACTTGCGGTCGCGCTCGCGGCGCGTCGACGCGAGGTAGGCCGTCTCGCTCTCCACCAGCATGTGGAAGGGCCGGAAGGGAGAGTCGTCGACGCTCCGGCCTGCCGCGAGCTGCGTGTACACCTGCGCGGTGCGGTGGTGGAGCGTGCCCAGACTGCCGCCGTCGAGCAGGAGATGGTGGACGCGGCGGTAGAGCGTGAACCGGTCGGCCGCCAGCTTGAACAGCGCCGTGGTGAACGGCGGGGGCTCCGACAGTTTCACCTCCTTGCCCATGTCCGCGCGCATCCACGCCTCGGCCGCGGCCCGCGGGTCGGCTTCGGAGCTGACGTCGAAGTAGTGAGCCGGCGGCTCCGCCGCATCGTCGACGTACTGCACCGGTCCGTCGGCGGTCTCCACGAAACGCAGGCGCAGCGCCTCCATTTCCGTGGTCACCCGTCGGTGGGCCTCCTGCAGCAGTACGGGGTCCAGGGGTCCGTCGATGTCGAGGCAGTCGGCGATGCTGTGATGCGTCACGGTGGGTGCCAGAGCCTGTGCGAACCAAATTCCCCGCTGGGCGGCCAGCAAGGGCAACAACTCGCTCGAGCGGTCCGGAGTTACTTTGTCCTGCGGCCCCGGCATGAAGTCCCTCGCATTCGTCGTAATGCGGTCATGAGAGTAATGCGGTCATGAGAAACATGTGGCGCGTTTCCTGGGAATCAGAAGCTCTGCTCGGTCCATGCGGCCGCGTGCGGGAGATAAACCCGTTGGCCGACTCTGATTTTGAAGTATTGGCGAGCTCGAGAACAACGAAAATCGACCATAGCAAGGGCGGTCACCGCCTGGGAAGGGGCCAAGATTGCTGCAAAAGCCAACCTGCCTGGCATATCGACCAATAGCGACAGTCGGCAGACTTTGGCCGCCCCCACGAGCGTGCGCCTGACGGCAGCCGGATGCTTGCTGCTGTTCAGGCACGCGGGTTAGCATCCTGGGGTTCCACAGCTGTGACACGCATGTCTGCATGTCTGCACGACGCGTCTTCGGACCGGAATATCGTCGACCGGATGAGGCGGTTTCATTACCGCGGGCGGACCGTATCCGCGGCATTGGCCGATGTGGAATTCGAGGGACACCCCATGACTGACGCCATGAGTGAGCAGTACTCGACAGGTGAACGGCTGTACCGGACCATGCGGTTGATCCGCCGCTTCGAGGAGTACTGCATCAAGCTGGTGCGGTCCGGGGAGATCGCGGGCGGAATCCACCCCTACATCGGCCAGGAGGCCATCGCGGCCGGGGTGTGCGCGGCGCTGCACCCCGACGACTACATCACCAGCACGCACCGGGGCCACGGCCACGTGCTCGCCAAGGGGGCCGAACCGGCCGCCATGATGGCCGAGTTGACCGGCCGGGTCACCGGTCTCAACAAAGGCCGCGGCGGCTCCATGCACGCGGCCGACGTCAGCCTCGGCATCCTCGGCGCCAACGGCATCGTGGGCGCGGGCGCCCCGATCGCGACCGGCGCCGCCTGGGCGTCGAAGCGCGCCGGTGACGACCGCGTCGCGGTCAGCTTCTTCGGGGACGGCGCGGTCAGTCAGGGCGTGGTCCTGGAGTCGTTCAACCTCGCGGCGTTATGGCGGCTGCCGGTCCTCTTCGTCTGCGAGAACAACGGATACGCCGCCACGCTGACCGTCGACAACGCGGTCGCCGGCACCGTCGTCGGCCGTGCCGCCGCCTTCGGTATCCCCTCCGTACGGATCGACGGCACGGACGCCGAGGCCGTCATGGCCGCCACGCGTGAACACGCCGACCGTGCCCGTTCGGGAGGCGGCCCCGCGCTCCTGGAGTGCACCGCGTACCGGTTCGATGCCCATCACACCTGGGAGCACAGGTCGTTCGTCCGGTACCGGACCCAGGAGGAAGTGGCCGAGGGACGCTCCCGGGACCCGCTGCTGATCCAGGCGGAGCGCTTCCCGTCCGAGGTCAGGGACCGCATCGACCGTGAGGTGGAAGACGTGCTGGAGTCCGCACGAGAGTTCGCCCTCGCAAGCCCCAAACCCGATCCGGCCGACGCACTCGACCATCTGTACGCGACGGGTCTGCGTCCGCGGGCAGGGGTGAGCGCCCGTGCCTAAGCTCTCCTACCTCGGCGCGCTCTCCCGGGCCCTGACCGACGAACTCGCGCGCGATCCCGACGTCTGCGTCTTCGGCGAGGACGTGCGGGTGGGCGTCGCCAACATCACCAAGGGGCTCGTGGACCGGTTCGGTCCGCAGCGGATCGTCGACATGCCCCTGTCCGAGCAGGCGTTCACCAGTTTCGCGACCGGTGCGGCCCTCGTCGGACAGCGTCCGGTGATCGAGTTCCAGATTCCGTCCCTGCTGTTCCTCGTCTTCGAGCAGATCGCCAACCAGGCGCACAAGTTCTCGCTCATGACGGGCGGTCAGGCGAACGTACCGGTCACCTATCTGGTGCCCGGGTCCGGCTCCCGCGTGGGCTGGGCGGGTCAGCACTCCGACCAGCCGTACGGTCTCTTCGCCCACGTCGGGCTCAAGACCGTCGTGCCCAGCACGCCTTCCGACGCGTACGGTCTGCTCGTCTCGGCGATCAGGGACGACGACCCGGTGGTGGTCCTGACCCCGGCCGCGTCCTCCGCGGACCGCGAGGACGTGGATCTCACCGCGCTCGGCCCGATACCGCTCGGCGTGGGCAACGTGGTGCGCCCGGGTTCGGACGTCACGGTGGTGGCGGTCGGCCATCTGGTCCAGGAAGCCGTAGCGGTCGCCGACGAACTCGCGCCCGAGCTCTCCGTCGAGGTCTTCGACCCCCGCACGGTGTACCCGTTCGACTGGGCGGGGCTCGCCGCCTCCGTAGGCCGCACCGGCCGCCTGGTCGTCATCGACGACACCAACCGCTTCTGCGGCTTCGCGGCCGAGATCGTCAGCACCGCCGCCGAGGAACTCACGCTCACCGCACCGCCCCGACGCGTCACCCGTCCCGACGGCACGGTGCTCCCGTTCGCCCTGGAACTCGACCGCGCGGCCCAGCCGCACAGGGAGCAACTCGTGGCGGCGGTACGGGGGGTGTGCGGGGTGCCCGGGCGGGGCGCCTGACGCGGCGCGCCGCACGGAGGCTCCCCGCACGCTCGATCACACCCTCAGCACCTCCGGTCCGAGCAACGAGTAGCGCCGGGCCTCGCTCCGGGGCAGCCGGGTGTCCGTGACGATCGTCTCGAAGGCGCGCGCCTCGGCGAACCGGCAGAAGCTGACCGCGCCGAACTTGGAGTACACCCCGGAGAAGACGCGTCGCCGCGAGGAGCGCATGGCCTGCCGCTTGACCTCGCTGACCTTCGGGTCGGGGGTGGTGAGGCCGTGCTCGCGGGAGATGCCGTTGGCCCCCAGGTACGCCAGGTCGATGACGAACTCGGACAGCATCTGCGCCGCCCAGTGGTCGACGGTGGCCATCGTGCCGCCCCTGACCCGTCCGCCGAGGAGCAGAACGGTGACCTGGGGCCGGGCCGCCAGGCCCTGGGCGGTGGCGAGGGATGCGGTGATCACGGTCAGCGGGCGGTCGTCGGGCAGCGCCTCGGCGATCAGCTGCGGGGTGTAGCCCTCGTCGATGAAGACCGTCTCGGCATCCCCCAGGAGCTCCGCGGCGGCCGCCGCGATCCGGGCCTTCTCCTCGACGTGCATCCCGGTGCGGAACTCCAGCGTCGTCTCGAAGCCCGTGCTCTCCACGGGATACGCTCCGCCGTGCGTACGCCGCACCAGACCGCGTCGCTCCAGCAGGCTCAGGTCGCGCCGCACCGTCTCCTTGGACACCCCGAGGTCGGCGGCGATCGCGGTGACGTCGAGGCATCCCGTCCGACGAGCTGTGATCACGATGCGGCGGCGGCGCTCCTCGCCCTCCGCGGCGGCAGCGCGGCCGGTGGCCGTGTCCGTCATGTGTGGCCCTCCCCCATGTCAACTCCGGCCGGATCCACACCCGTTCAGGCGGATCGGCCGTCCATCGCCCCCACGCACCACTTCCGTACGGGGCGCACGGCCGCGCGGTTCAATCGGCCGCCGTGCACAGGTGTCATTCCGGCCGCGGGACCGCCGCGCATCGGGCCATGGGGGGTCAGGCGGTGGCCGATCCCCACGCCTGGTCGCTCGGGGCGGGTCGGGGCGCGTACGTGCCGTACCGGCCGCCGAGGAAGACCAGCGGAGGGGCCTGCCGCCCGGGGCCGAGGGCGCGCACGGCCCCCGTGACGAACCAGTGGTCACCCGCCTCGATCTGCGCGTGCACCGCGCAGTCGATCCACGCGACGGCCTCGGACAGCACGGGGCAGCCCGAGGGCGACAGGCGGTAGGGAATCTCCCAGCGGCGGGGGGACTTCGCGACGAACGCCTCGCACACGTCCTGCTGTCCGGCGCTCAGCACATTGACGCAGAACCGGCCCGCCGCGCGGATGCCCGGCCAGGTCGTCGACGTGCGCGCGGGAAGGAAGCCGACCAGGGGCGGATCCAGGGACACCGAGGTGAAGGTGCCGACGACCATGCCGAGCGGATCCGCCCCGGGGCGCCCCGCGGGGGCGGTCACCAGGGCGACTCCTGTGGGGCAACGCCCCAGTACCGTGCGGAAGTTCATCGGCGGGATTCAGGTCGAGTAGTCCGCGTTGAGCCGCACGTACCCCTCGGTGAGGTCGCAGCCGTAGGCCGTGAACTCGGCCGTGGAGCGCGGCTGGACGCCGAGATCGACGTGCAGGGCGACGGCGTCGTTCTTGAGGTGCTCCGCGACGCGCGCCAGCTCCTCGGGGCCCGGATCGCCCGGGTACACCTCGTGCTCGCCGAAGCCGATCGTGACGCGCTCGGGGATGATGTCGAGGTCGTCCCGGCACTTGCCCACCGCCATGGCGACCCGTCCCCAGTTCGGGTCGGCGCCGTGCACGGCGGTCTTCACCAGCGGTGAGTTGACCACGGCCTTGGCCACCCGCTTGGCCTGCGCCACGTCCCTGGCCCCGGTGACCCGCACCTCGATGAGCTTGGTGGCGCCCTCGCCGTCGCGGGCGATGTCCTTGACCAGGTCCAACGCGACGGCGCCCAGCGCCCTTTCGAACTCCACCAGGTCCACGGGACCCGCGAGACCGTTGGCGAAGACGGCCGCCGTGTCGCTGGTGGAGGTGTCGGTGTCGATGCTCAGCGCGTTGAACGTACGGTCCATGACGCGGCGGAAGATGTCGTCGAGCACGGCGGGACCCACATCGGCGTCGGTGCAGAAGAACGTGAGCAGCGTCGCCATGTCGGGCTCCATCATGCCCACGCCCTTGGCGATGCCGACCAGCGTCGCGTCACCGCAGCGCGCGCGGCGGATCTTCGGGGGGGTGTCGGTCGTCATGATGGCGGTCGCCGCCGCGTCGAAGTCGGCGCCCGGGAACGGCCAGCGCAGCGAGGCCACATGCGTACGCAGAAGGGGCATGGGATAGCGGTGGCCGATCAGCCCCGTCGAGGCGATCAGCACGTCGTTCTCGTCGGCTCCGATCGACTCGGCCACATGACGACGGATCTCCTGGGCGTCGCGGCGGCCCTCGGCTCCGGTGGCGACGTTGGCGTTGCCGGACAGGACGACGACGCCCCGTGCGATCCGGTCGGCGACCGCCTCCCGGCTGATCAGGACGCTGGGTCCGGCGAAGCGGGAACGGGTGAACACCGCGCTCACGGCTGCGGGCACCTCCGAGGCGATCACAGTGAAGTCCGGGCGTGCTTCCTTGATGCCGGCCCGGCCGTGGTGGACGAGGAAACCTTGGGGGGATGAGGCGTACATCGGACCGGAGATTCCTTCCCGCGTCGCTGGTGCCGGCCGTCCCGGCGCCTGCCCGATCACCGTGGCACACCACGCTTGCCGTCCGCTGCTCCGTCCGCTTGAACTCCCTTGAACGAGCGATGGATCGGCACTACGGTCCCCGCCCCGCCGCTCTCGGGGGCTAGCCTGCGGACACCGCGGTCACGCCGTCGGCGGCGGGCGCCACCGGGCGGGCGTTCTCCAGGTCGTGGCGGACCGCCTCGCGCACCAGCGGATGGACGAACCGCAACCGGTCGGCACCGCAGGGGTCGGGTTCCAGCAGACCGCCGTGCAGGGCCGTGAGAAGCGTGTCCGTGGAGATGCCCTCGTGGCGCAGCATCGCCTCGACGGCGGGTCGTTCGCAGCCGTCCTCCATGACCGCGCAGAGTTCGAGGACGCGCCGGGTCCCCGGCGGCAGGCCCGACAGGCGTTGCAGCACGACACCGACCAACTCATGGGGTATCGCCGCGTCCAGGTCCGCGGCGAGCCCTTGTGCCCGTGCGTGGAGCAGGTAGCTGAGGAAGTAGGGATTGCCGGCGGTGCGTCGGTGGAGCCGTTCCAGAAGCCGTGGTTCCGGGGTCTCGCCCAGCGTCCTCTTCGCGAGCCCCTCCGTGGCCGGCAGGTCCAGGGGGTTGAGCAGGATCCGCCGCGCGTCCAGCGACTGGAGGATCACGGCCGCCGCCCGCCGCAGCTCGGCGTCGTGGGCCAGCTGGAAGGTGCGGGTGGTGACCACCAGGAGGACAGGGACGCTGCGCAGTTGCTCCACGAAGAGCCTCAGCAGCGCGAGCGACGGCGAGTCGGCCCGGTCCACGTCCTCCACGACCAGGACCATCGGCTCGCGAACGGTGCGCAGCAGCGCCTGGCAGACCGCGTCGTGCAGGGTGAACCGGGCGTCCTTGGACAGCGGCACCGTCACCGGTCCCGCGCTCGACTCGTGGTCGGGCGGATCGCAGATGTCCGAGCACATTTCGGGGAGGAGGGGAGCGAGGCTGTGCCGCACCCAGTCGGGTAATCGACGCACTCGCTCGGGCCAGAGCAGGTTCAGCCGACGCAGCAGCATCGTCCACGGCCAGTAGTCCGGCTTGTCCTCGCTCTCCGAGCAGGAGGTCCAGACGGTGTGCACGGTGTCCGGGAGCGTCCGGGTGAGCTCGGAGACCAGCCGCGTCTTGCCGATGCCCGCCTCGCCGACGACGAACGCCACCCGGCCGGATGCCTGGAACGCGCCGGCGGCGGAGTCCAGCAGGGCCCGCAGCTCGGCCTCGCGCCCCACGAACACCGGTTGAGCGGTCTCGTCCCCGCGTCCCTGTGGGCCCGCGTCCCCCCAGCGCCCGGTGCGGGAGCGCGGCCGCGGAATGGTGATCCGGCCGGAGTCGGCGGCGGGCCCGGGGCGGGCCTGCCCCGTGGCGGGCGGCGCGTGGTCGCTCCGCGCGTCGGCCCGCGTCTCCTTGAGGGGCACCTCGGGAGCACGGTCCAGGGAGCAGTCCTGCCGCAGGATCGCCGCGTGCAGCGCCGCCAGCTCCTTGCCCGGGTCCGCGCCGATCTCGTCGGCGAGGGCGCGCCGTGTGTTCTCGTACGTCCGCAGGGCGTCCGCCTGTCGGCCGAGCCGGTACTGGGTGTGCATGTACAGCCCGATGAGACGCTCGCGCAGGGGGTTGCGCTTCGCCTCCAGGGCCAGCGGGTGCAACACGTCCTCCTCACGCCCGAGGCGGAGCGCGCACTGGGCCCACGACTCCACCGCGCTGAGCCGGAGTTGTTCGAGCCGACCGGCCTCCTGCACGGCGAAGTCGTACGCGCTCAGCTCCTCGTACGGCGTCCCGGCCCAGGTGTCCAGGGCCGCGCTCAGCACGGCGTGGGCCTCCTCGACGCTCCCTCGCTTGACCAGTCGGCTCCCGGCCCGCACGGCGCTCTCGAAGCGGTGCGCGTCGACGTGCTCGGGGTCGATGACGAGCGCGTAACCCGGCTGCTGGTAGTTCAGTCGGGGGCTCGACCCGTCGGGGAGCACGCAGCCGGAGAGGAGCTTGCGCAGTCGCGACACGTACGACTGCAAGGTCGCGTTGGCGGTCGCGGGCGGTAGGTCGCCCCAGATCCTCGAGATGATCGAGTCGACCGACACCACGCTGCCCGCGCCGATCAACAGCAGGGCGAGGACTGCTCGCTGGCGTGGCGGTCCCAGGTCCAGAGGCCGGCCGTCGTTGCGCGCGGACAGGCACCCCAGTGCGCTGATCGGCGGCGGTCCGGCCGGCTCACGCACATCGGCACGGGGCTCACGGCTCGTCGGTTCCACTGCGTCATCCGGTCCTCTCTGCGTGGCGCGCGGCTGCCCTGCGGTGCCGGATCGGGCCTGCACACGGCCCGGACCTGCGGGATTCCTCCCACCTTCTCCCGGCCGACGGGCGCCGCCCTTGCCCGCAACGAGGCGCATTGTGACTGGCCTTGCCTGAGTACGGTCCTCCGGATGCCCGCTCCGGTGGCTCTGGTGTCCTCTGTCGGGCCGCCGACCGGACGGGCGTGCGTGCCGCTGCGCCCGAAGGACGGGGCGATGGCGCCCGTTTGTTGCCCGCATGCGTACCGGACGGCACCACCGAAGTGTGTGCCGACCCCACCTCAGCCGTCCACAGGGACCGTGCAAGAGGACCGCACACTCCCCTGCAAGGCCCGCTCGGCACAGTGGCCGGTGGCCGCCGAGGAGTCCCCCGGCTCCGCGCCACCCGTCTGCTCGCGCCACCCACATGCCCGCGCCACCCACATGCTGGCGACGAACCACGCGCCGCCACCATCCGTCCTGACGCAGAGGAACTGCCATGTCCCGTGTCTCCACCGGCCCCAGCACCAACCCGACCACCGCCCACGCCCTGTTGCGCAGGCTCCACGACCACGGCGTGCGCACCGTGTTCGGGGTGGTCGGCCGCGAGGCCGCGTCGATCCTCTTCGACGAGGCGGACGGCATCGACTTCGTGCTGACCCGCCACGAGTTCACCGCAGGCGTCGCCGCCGACGTACTGGCCCGCATCACCGGCCGGCCGCAGGCGTGCTGGGCCACGCTGGGCCCCGGCATGACCAACCTGGCCACGGGGGTCGCCACCTCCGCACTCGACCGGTCACCGGTCGTCGCGCTCGCCGCCCAGTCCGAGTCGCACGACATCTTCCCCAACGACACGCACCAGTGCCTCGACTCGGTGTCGGTCATGCGGCCGATGACCAAGTACGCGGCGGAGCTGCAACGCCCGGACGAGATCACCGACTTGGTCGACTCGGCGATGAGCGCAGCGACGACCGAACCCGTCGGGCCCAGCTTCATCTCCCTCCCCGTCGACCTGCTCGGCAGCGAGGTCGACACCTCACGGCCGCTCGCCGCGGCCAAGGTCCCTGCCAAGCCGCTCGGTGCGGTCGAGGACGGCTGGCAGGACGCCGCGTCGAAGGCGGCCGAACTGGTCGGCTCGGCGCGGCATCCCGTGCTGGTCGTCGGCGCCGCCGCGATCCGCTCCGGTGCCGTGCCCGCCGTCCGCGCGCTGGCCGAGCGGCTGAGGATTCCGGTCATCACCACGTACATCGCCAAGGGCGTGCTGCCGCACGGGCACGAGCTGAACTACGGGGCGGTCACCGGCTACATGGACGGCATCCTGTCCTTCCCCGCCCTGGAGACCCTCTTCGGTCCGGCGGACCTCGTGCTCACCCTCGGCTACGACTACGCCGAGGACCTGCGCCCCTCGATGTGGCAGCGCGGCACGGACAAGACCACGGTCAGGGTGTCGCCCACGGCCAACCCCGTGCCGCGCGTCTACCGACCGGACCTCGACGTCGTCGCCGACGTACGGGCCTTCGTGGAGCACCTCGACCGCCACACCGCCTCTCTCGCCGCGAAGACCCCGCACGACATCGCACCGCTGCGGGAGAGGATCGCCGAGTTCCTGGCGGACCCCCGCCACTACGACGACGGTCTGCGCGTGCACCAGGTGATGGACTCCATGAACACCGTCATGGAGGAGACCGCCGAGGCGGGCGAGGGCACCATCGTGTCCGACATCGGGTTCTTCCGGCACTACGGCGTGCTCTTCGCCCGCGCCGACCAGCCCTTCGGCTTCCTCACCTCCGCAGGCTGCTCCAGCTTCGGCTACGGCATCCCCGCGGCGATCGGCGCCCAGCTCGCCCGGCCAGGGCAGCCGACCTTCCTCATCGCGGGCGACGGCGGCTTCCACTCCAACAGCGCCGATCTGGAGACCATCGCCCGGCTGAACCTGCCCATCGTCACCGTCGTCGTCAACAACGACGCCAACGGCCTCATCGAGCTGTACCAGAACATCGGCCACCACCGTTCCCACGATCCGGCGGTGAAGTTCACCGGTGTCGACTTCACCGCGCTGGCCCGCGCCAACGGAGTGGAGGCCGCCCGTGCCACCAGCCGTGAGGAGCTGCTCGCCGCGCTGCGCAAGGGCGCGGGCCTCGGTCGGCCGTTCCTGATCGAGGTGCCGGTGAACTACGACTTCCAGGCCGGCGGGTTCGCCGCCCTGACCATCTGAGTCATGGCGCAGGACCTTCCCGCCGCCGTCGGCTTCCTGGCCGAGCTCCGCAGGGACGGCGGCAGGCCGCTCCGGGCGGTCTTCGCCGCGCTCGGCTCCCGGGCCGAGTGGCAGGAGCGGACGACCGGCCAGAGCCTGCACGCCGTCGTCCTGCACTCCGGCGCACCGGACGAGGCATGCGCCCGTGCCGGGGGCAGGACGCTGGTGTTCGCCGGCGAGCTGTACAACCGGGACGAACTGGTGCGGCTGCTGCCCGGCGGCGCGCCGCCGGGCAGCGACGCGGCTCTCGTCGCCGCGCTCTTCGACGTCTACGACGTCCATGTCTTCCGGCTCCTCAACGGACGGTTCGCCGCGTTCGTGGCGGACTTCGGACGGGCCGTGCTCGCCACGGATCACGTCGGCTCCGTGCCCCTCTACGTCACCGTCGCCCCGGGCCGCGTCCTGGCAGCGACGGAGGCGAAGGCGCTGCGGACCGCGCCCCGGGGGCGGCCCGTCCCCGCCCGGCCCGTGCGTGGCGGGGCCGGGACGCACCAGATCCCGGCCGGCACCGTCCTGGACATCGAGGTGGACACCGGGGGTTGCGTCTCCCACCGCACGTGGACACCGCCGTTGGCCCGCCGGATCCTGCCGGAGGAGGAGGCGGTGGACGCCGTCCGCCGGACGCTGGAACGCGCGGTGAGCGCACGCACGGGCCGGAGCACGCCCCTTGTGGTGCTCTCGGGAGGAATCGACTCGTCGGCGGTCGCGGCGCTGGCCGCCCGGCGCTCGGACGGCCCGGTCGACACCGTGTCCATGGGAACCGAGGAGGCGGACGAGTTCGCCCAGGCGCGCGTCGTCGCCCGGCACATCGGCTCCGCGCACCGGGAAGTCACCGTCCCCACCGCCGAGTTGCTGCGCCGGCTTCCGCACACGGTCTGGGCGGCCGAGTGCCTCGACCCGGACATCGTCGAGTACCTGCTGCCGCTGACCGCCCTGTACCTGCGGCTCGGCGACTCGGGCGACACGGGTCGACGCATCCTCACCGGCTACGGCGCCGACATCCCGCTCGGCGGCATGCACCGCGAGAGCCGCCTGCCGCGGCTGGAGGAGGCCGTCTGCCGCGACATGGACACGTTCGACGGCCTGAACGAGATGGCGCCGACCCTCTCCTCGGTGGCCGGCCACTGGTCGACGCATCCGTACTGGGACCGCGACGTCCTCGATGTCCTGGTGTCGCTGGAGGCAGGGCTCAAGCGCCGTCACGGACGCGACAAATGGGTGCTGCGCGCCGCCATGGGCGACGTCCTGCCGCACGAGGTCGTCGTGCGGCCCAAGCTCGGCGTGCACGAGGGGTCGGGCACCACGTCGTCCTTCTCCCGGCTCCTGGTGGACGCCGGTGTCCCGCGGGACCTCGTACACCAGGCCAAACAACTCGTCGTCGCGGAGCTCTTCGACCACGTCGTCGTCGACGGACGGCATCCGGACGAGGTGGCGACCGAAGCGGTGGTCGAGCTGGTCACCGGCCGCCTCACGCAGAAGGAAAGAAAGGCAGGCACCGCATCGTGGAACGCATCGACACCACCGTCTCGCCACGCTACGCCCAGATCCCCACGTTCATGAGACTGCCGCACGACCCGGCACCACGGGGCAAGGACGTCGTGGTCGTCGGCGCCCCCTACGACGGCGGCACCAGCTACCGGCCCGGCGCGCGCTTCGGCCCGCGTGCCGTGCGGAACGAGTCCGGGCTCATCCACGGCGTGGGCATCGACCGCGGGCCCGGCACCTTCGACCTGATCGACTGCGTCGACGCCGGGGACATCGATCTGACCCCGTTCAACATGCACATCGCCATGGCGACCGCCCAGGAGAGGCTGAGCGGCCTGCTCGTCGACAACGACGCCTTCCTCATGCTGGGCGGCGACCACTCGCTGACGCTGGCCGCCCTGCGTGCCGTCGCGGCCAGGCACGGCCCTGTCGCCGTGCTGCACCTGGACGCGCACTCCGACACCAACCCCTCCTTCTACGGCGGCGAGTACCACCACGGCACGCCCTTCCGGCACGCCATCGAGGAGAAGCTCGTCGATCCGCAGCGCATGGTGCAGATCGGCATCCGGGGCCACAACCCCCGGCCCGACTCGCTCGACTACGCCCGCGGACACGGCGTACGGATCGTCACCTCCGACGAGTTCTGCGCGCTCGGCACCGAGGACACCGGACGGCTGGTCCGCGCCGGCGTCGGCGAAGGGCCCGTCTACGTGTCGGTGGACATCGACGTCGTGGACCCCGCGTTCGCACCCGGCACCGGCACCCCGGCCCCGGGCGGCCCCACCTCTCGCGAGGTCCTCGCCCTGCTGCGCGGCATCGGCGATCTGCGCCCGGTGGGCTTCGACGTCATGGAGGTCTCGCCGCTGTACGACCACGGCGGCATCACCGCCGTCCTGGCCACCGAAATCGGCGCGGAGCTGCTGTACCAGTACGCCCGCGCCCGTACCCGAGAAAGGACTTCCTCGTGACCGTGCTCAACTGCTCCGCGCACTCAGCGGACCTGCTCGCGCTCGCCGCGCGACTGCCCCGGACACCCCGTGCGGATCTGCACGGGTTCCTCGACGCGGCGCACTCGGCCGCCGCCGCGCTCCCCACCCCGCTGGCCGCGGCGCTCGACGACTTCGACGCCGACGGCAACCACGACGGGCATCTGCTGCTGCGCGGGCTGCCGGTGGAGGACGACGACGCCCTGCCGCGCACCCCGGACAGCACGCCCGCGCCCGTGGACCGGCCGCTTTTGAACCAGGAGGCCATGCTCGCGATCGTGGGCCGCCGCCTCGGTCTGCACACCGGCTACCGCGAACTACGCTCGGCCACCGTGTACCACGACGTCTATCCGTCCCCCGGCGCGCACTACCTCTCCTCCGAGACCTCCGAGACCCTGCTCGAGTTCCACACGGAGATGGCCTACCACGTACGCCAGCCCAACTACGTGATGCTCGCCTGCTCCAGGGCGGACCACGAGCGCAAGGCGGCCACTCTCGTCGGTTCGATACGCAGGGCGCTGCCCCTCCTGCCGGACGCCACCCGCGCCCGGCTCTTCGACCGGCCCATTCCCTGCCGTGTGGATGTCGCCTTCCGCGGCGGCGTCGAGGACCCGGGCGCCATCGCCGACGTCAAACCCCTCTACGGCGACCCGCAGGACCCGTTCCTCGGCTACGACCGCGAGCTGCTCGCGCCCGAGGACCCGGCCGACGTCGAGGCCGTGGCCGTCCTCTCCAAGGCGCTGGACGAGGTGCGCGAGGCCGTGTACCTGGTCCCCGGCGACGTACTGATCGTGGACAACTTCCGTACGACGCACGCCCGTACACCCTTCGCGCCGCGCTGGGACGGCAAGGACCGGTGGCTGCACCGGGTCTACATCCGCACCGAGCGCAACGGTCAGCTCTCCGGCGGGGAACGGGCCGGCGACGTGGTGGACTTCGTGCCGCGCCACTGACTCGACGCACACGTGTGGGGCCGCCGGTGTCGGCGGCCCCACACGTGTGCGTCAGGCGAAGAACAGCGGCTTGCCCGTGTAGTAGTCGAGGACCGCTTCGCTCATGCTCGACCGCGACGGGGGATGGAAGACGACGGCCTGCGCGGCGGATGCCAGGTAGGCGATCCTCGGTGACGTGATGAAGGCCATGCCGCCCAGCATCTCCACCGCCTGGGCGACGGTCCCGGTGATGATGGACTGCACGGAGAAGCGGGTGAACAGAGAGGCGGCGGCGCAGTCGTTGCCCAGGTCGTCGTCCATGATCCTGCGGGCGATCCCCTCCACCAGGGAGGCCGCCGATTCGATGAGAAGGCACAGGCGGGCGCGTTCCTCCGCCGACCCGCGCCGATGCCGCAGCACGAGATCGACCAGCGCGCTGGCCACGCCGGTGTACGAGGCGGCGACGATCATCTGGAACCAGATCACGCCGGCTTCGTTGAGCTCGTCCAGCTTCTCGGCGGCGTTGGCCGGCGCCCGCAGGATGTGCTCCGGCCCGGCGAACACGTCGGTGAGGCGGACCTCGTGGCTCTCCGCGGCGACCAACGGGAACGTCGACCAGAAGTCGTGGACCGAGATGCCCGGCGTATCGGCGGGCAGCACCAGGAGACCCATCTCGGCTTCGCCGTCGTGCCCGCGCAGCGCGACGCTCGCGGTGAGGAGGTCCATGGAACGCGACAGGCTGCAGGGCTTCTTGGAGCCGCTGACGAGGTAGCCGCCCGCTGTCTCGCGGGCCTCGACCGTCGGGCTGAGAATGCCGTGGCCCGAGCGGCCTTCCGCATAGCCCGACGCGATGAGCGACCGGTTCTTCGCGACCACGTCGAGCACGGAGGTGCGGATGCCGGTACTGCTCTCGTAGAGCGGACCCACGGAGAACAGCATGCCGACCGAGAAGTGGTGCATCGCGGTGGCCACCGCCAAGGACGGAGCGAGCGACGCCAGCGCGCGGATCACCCGGACGGCTTCGAGCGCTGACGCCCCGATCCCGCCGTGCTCGCGGGGGATCAGGAGATTGGTGCCGCCGTACTCCTTGAACAGCGCGATGGCCGGGCTCTCCGGGGACTCCAGCTCGTCGAACGGCACGTCGGCAAGGCGGTCGGCAAGGCCGGGCAGGAGCTTTCCGCAGACGTCGTGGTCCAGTTGCAGGAATTTCATGCTCTCTCGTCCCTCTTCTGGTGCCTGTGACATGGCTGGCTCAGTGGTCGGCGCGGTTGCCGGCTCAGTTATCGGCTCAGTTGTCGACGAGCCGCATCAGGAAAGGCGGATACCGCTCGCCGTGGACGGCCGCGGGCGGCACTGCGGCCATCACGGTCTGCCGCTCCTCGGCGGTCAGTTCGACGAAGGCGGCGCCGAGGTTCTCCTCCAGGTGGTCGCGGCGCGCCGTGCCCGGGATGGGCACGACGTCGTCGCCCTGGTGGTGGAGCCAGGCCAGGGCGAGCTGGGTGACGCTCAGGTCGAGGCGCGCGGCCAGCGGCCGCAAGGCCTCCACGATCATGCGGTTGCGTACGAGGTTGGGGGCGTCGAAGCGGGGCAGCGTGCGCCGGAAGTCCTTTGGGGGGCCGAGGTCGGCGACCGAGGCGATGCGCCCGGTCAGCAGGCCGCGGCCCAACGGGCACGAGGCGATGACACCGATCCCCAACTCCCGGCACACGGGAAGCACTTCGGCCTCGATGCCCCTGCTCCACAGCGACCACTCGCTCTGCACAGCGGTGATCGGGTGCACCACATGGGCGCGGCGGACGGTGTCGGCGGAGACCTCGGACAGGCACACGTGGCGCACCTTGCCCTCGGCGACGAGTTCCGCGAGGGCCCCGACGGCCTCTTCGATCCGCTCGCCCGGAGCCGCCCAGTGCTTGACGTAGAAGTCGAGGTGGTCGACGCCGAGGCGGCGCAGCGAACCGTGGCAGCGCTCCCGGATGTAGCTCCGGTCGCCCCGCACGCCGAGGAACTCCCCGTCGCGGTCGCGCTCCAGGCCGACCTTCGTGGAGATCAGCACGCGGTCCCTTCGCCCCGCGACGGCCTTCCCGAGCAGCCTCTCGCCCTCTCCGAGTCCTTGGACGTCCGCCGTGTCGAGCAGGGTGACGCCCCGCTCGATGGCGCGGTGCACGGTGGCCAGGGCCTCGGCGGGGTCGGCCCGCGCATAGAAGGAGGTCATGCTCAGGCAGCCCAACCCCTGTGCGGGGACCTGGATTTCACCAAGTCTGCGCGTCGGCAGAGGTGAGCCGTCGTACGTCCTCATGTGTCTCCTCCTCGGCCTTCATGCGTCCGCTCCTCCCTCCACTCCCGCGCCTACCACGTGTCGATGTGGAGCACCTGCTCCAGCGGTTGGCGGGGGGCGGGCCCGAACCGCGTGCCGACGGAGAACGCCGTCGGGATCAGTGCCGCCTGGGCGACGCCGTCCGGAAGACCGAGGAGTTCCGCGATCTCCTTCTCGTACATCAGGTGCAAGGTGGTCCAGGCGGTCCCGAGCCGGCGCGCACGGGCGGCGAGCATGTAGCTCCACGCGGCCTGGATGATCGACCCCCACTTGCCGGCCTCGTTGTACTCGGGGGCGTCGCTCACGTCGAGGCAGGGGATGACGTGGACGGGCACCTCGGCCATGTGGTCGCCCAGGTGGGCGACACTGTCGCCCACGCGCTGCTGCACCGCGTGGCGTACCGGGTCCTCGGGGAACAGCGATCCGCACGTCCCCTCCGACTTCAGGTACTCCCGCACCGCGCGCCGGTAGTAGCGGCCTATCCCGGCCCGCTGCCGCGCGTCCGTCACGACCAGCCAGTGCCAGCTCTGCCGGTTGCTTCCCGACGGGGCCTGCAGGGCGACGCGGATGCATTCCTTGACGAGGTCCAGCGGCACCGGCCGGTTCAGGTCGAGCCGTTTGCGTACGGAGCGGGTGGTCGTGAGGAGTTCGTCCGGGGTGAGGTCCAAGAGCGACATGGGCTGTTCCTTTCTGGGGCCGGCCCCGTCTAGAGCCGAACCCGTCTAGAGCCGGACCCGTCTAGGGCCGGACCCGGCCATCGGGCTCGACGCGAGCGAGGACCGAGTGGAGTCCGTCGGCCAGTTCGTCCGCCGTGGAGCGGTCCATCACCAAGGGAGGGTTGATCAGAAGGGACCGCGGGTTGCCGCGCAGGATGATGCCGGCCTCCTCCCGCAGCGCCTGCGCCACCGGCGTCGTCCCGGTGGGCAGTTGGGTCCGCGCCGCTTTGTCCGCGACGAGTTCGATGCCGAGCATCAGGCCGAGCTGGCGGACGTCGCCGACGACGGGCAGGTCCAGGAGTGCCGACAGCCGCTCGGCGAGGTAGCCGCCGGTCGTCGTCGCGTTGTCCAGCAGCTTCTCCCCTTCGATCAGGTCCAGGTTCGCGAGGGCGACCGCGCAGGCGGTGGGGTGACCGGTGTACGTGAACCCGATGGGGAAGCCGGTGGCGGCCGTCACCGCGGCCGCCACGTCCTCGGTGACGAGCACCGCGCCGTGCGGGACGTAGCCGGACGTGATGCCCTTCGCCGTGACCAGCAGGTCCGGCCGGACTCCGAAGTGTTCGGCGGCGAACCAGTGCCCGGTCCTGCCGTAGGCCGTGACCACCTCGTCGAAGATGAGCAGGATGCCGTGGGAGCGCAGCAGTTCGGCGACCCGGGGCCAGTAGTCCGGCGGTGGGATGACGGCGCCGCCGACGCTCATGACCGGTTCGCCGATCATCGCCGCGATCCGTTCGGGGCCGATCCGCTCGATGGTCTCCCGCAGTTCGCGCAGGCAGAACTCGGTGACGTCCTCACCGTCGTAGGCGGCCGTCTGATAGGGGTCGGGTGCCGTGAGGTGGTGCACGTGCGGCAGTTGGGGGCCGAAGCCCTCGTGGTACACGGGCAGCCCCGAGACGCTTCCCGCGCCGTAGGCGATGCCGTGGTAGGCGGTCTTGCGGGACAGGATCCACGTCCGCTCGGGCTCGCCGCCGCGGTAGTGGAAGAACCGCGCCATGCGCAGGGCGATCTCGTTGCCCTCGGCTCCGCCGCTGGTGAAGAACGCGCGGTCCAGGCCGTCGGGGGCGAGGTCGGTCAGCCGTACGGCCAGCTCGATCGCCTTGTCGTTGCTCATGGACTCCCAGAGGTGGAAGCACTCCAGGGTGCCCATCTGCGCGGCGGCGGCCGCCACGATCTCGTCCCGTCCGTGCCCCACCTGCATCATGCCGAGCACCGCGGTGGCGTCCAGATACTGCCGCCCTGAGCTGTCGCGTACGTAGCACCCATGGCCCTCGACCATGACGGTGCGGTCCGTCCTGCCGCTCGGGAGGTTCGGGTGAATGAGCCGGTCACGGTCCGCCCTGACCCACTGTGCCGTCCTGCCTGTGCCGTGAGGGGGTGCTGCCGAGGATGTGGACATGAGGCGAGCTCCTTTGCGGATGGCTTCGCCGGGAAGTCTCACAGCCGGGGGTTGTGGCCGGCTGGCACGGAACGCGAGCGGAGCGTCAAGCGGTCTGCAAGGCAGGCGGTCGCGTACGGGGATGGACACCGCCTGGGGCGCCAGGTCCTTACGGACCCATGACGAACGCCCGTCGGACACCGGCACCCCGGCTCGGCGGCCCTAGCCTGGCCCGCATGCGCGTACTAGTCACCGGCGGAGCCGGGTTCATCGGATCGCACGTCGTCGAGGCACTCATGGACCGGGGGCACGAAGTGGTCGTGTTCGACGCCCTGTTGGCCTCCGCGCACACCCGGCCGCCGAAGCCGCCCGCGGACCAGCGGTGGATCGTCGCGGACGTCCGGGACCGGGACGCGGTCGCGGACGCCCTGCGCGGAGTGGACGCGGTCTGTCATCAGGCGGCGATGGTCGGCCTCGGCAAGGACTTCACCGACGCGCCCGCGTATGTCGGCTGCAACGACCTCGGCACGGCGGTGCTGCTTGCCGCGATGGCCGAGGCCGGAGTACGGCACCTGACGCTCGCCGGGTCGATGGTGGTGTACGGGGAAGGGCGTTACGAGTGCGCCCGGCACGGTGTCGTGCGACCGGGCCCGCGGGCCGCGGCCGATCTCGACGCCGGGCGGTTCGAGCCCCGGTGCCCCGACTGCGGATCGGCGTTGCGGCCCGGTCTGGTGGGCGAGGACGCGCCCGTCGATCCACGCAACGTCTACGCCACGACCAAGCTCGCACAGGAGCATCTGGCCGCGTCGTGGGCTCGGAACACCGAGGGCGGCGCGGTGTCCCTGCGCTACCACAACGTGTACGGCCCCGGCATGCCGCGCGACACCCCGTATGCCGGGGTGGCCTCGTTCTTCCGCTCCTCGCTCGAACGGGGCGAGGCACCGTGCGTCTTCGAAGACGGCTGTCAGCGCCGGGACTTCGTGCACGTACGCGATGTGGCCGAGGCCAACGCGATCGCCCTGGAGGCGGTGCGTGAACGGGCCGCGGGGACGTTCACGGCGTACAACACCGGCAGCGGCGAACCGCACACCGTCGGGGAGATGGCGCGGGAGCTCGCGCAGGCCTTCGGCGGCCCCGAGCCGGTCGTGACCGGAGAGTACCGGCTGGGTGACGTACGCCATGTCACCGCGGACTCGGGGCGGCTGCGTGCGGAGCTGGGCTGGCGGCCCGAGGTGGGGTTCGCGGAGGGCATGGCCGAGTTCGCGAAGGCGCCCCTCAGGACCCCGCCGCGGGCAGCGTGACCTCGAAGCAGCAGCCGCCGTCCACGTTGCGGACGGCGGCCCAGCCCTGATGCGCCTCGACGATGCCGCGCACGATCGCGAGACCGAGGCCCGCGCCCGCGGGCGGGGTGCGGGCGTGGCTGCCGCGCCAGCCGGTGTCGAAGACCCGGCTCAGGTCCTCCTCGGGGATCCCGCCGCAGCCGTCGGTCACGGACAGGACCACGCCGTCGGGTGAACGCTGCGCGGCCACGGCGACGGTGCCGTCGGCCGGGGTGCGGCGGATCGCGTTGATCAGCAGGTTGCCGAGGACACGGCTCATCTCCTTGCTGTCGACCTCGACGGGCACCGCTTCCACGCCGTCGCCGACGAGGCGTACGCCGTGCTCGCGGGCGAGCGGGTCGGCGCCCGCGAGGGCGTCGCCCACCAGGTCGTAGACGGAGATGCGGGACGGGGAGAGGGCCAGCGCGCCCGCGTGGATGCGGGAGAGTTCGAAGAGGTCGCCCACCATGGAGTTGAGGCATTCGACCTCGGTGCGGATCTGCCGCAGGTAGCGGTCGGGCTCGGCGGCCATGCCGTCCTCGAGCGCCTCGGACATGGCGCGCAGACCGGCGAGCGGGGTGCGCAGGTCGTGCGAGATCCAGGCGACCAGTTCGCGGCGTGAGCTCTCCAGGGCCCGCTCGCGCTCGCGGGACTCGGCGAGTTTGGCGCTGGTCGCCTCCAACTCCCTTGTCAGCTCCGCGAGTTCCGCACTGACCGGTTCGGGCGGGGCGGCGAAGCTGCCGCCGTCGCCGAAGGTGCGGGCCGCCAGAGTGAGGGCCTTGCTGCGAGCGACCACCCAGCGGCCCAGCACCAGCGCGGTGGCGAGCGACACCACCGCGGCCATGGCGACCACGATGGTGACGACGGTCAGGTCGTGCGGGGACAGGAACATCTCCCAGGCCACGGAGAGGGTCCCCGCGAGCATGGCGAGGATCGCGACCGCCGCGACGACCGTCAGCGACACCACCAGGGAGCGGTGCCGCAGCAGCCGCAGGGCCAGCGCACCGAGGAGCCCGGCGGCAGCGGCCCCCAGGAAGGCGAACAGGGCGATGAGGAGAATGTCCTGCACGGGGGTCAGCCTTCGGCTCGTGACGGTCGGGGGTGGTCCTGCTCCGGGCCGTCCACCGCGTCGAAGCGGTAGCCGACGCCCCACACCGTCTGGATCAGCCGGGGCCTTGCCGGGTCGTCCTCGACCTTGCCGCGCAGTCGGCGGATGTGGACCGTGACGGTCGACAGGTCGCCGAACTCCCAGCCCCACACCTCGCGCATCAGCTCCTCGCGGGCGAACGCCCGTCCGGGGTGGCGCAGGAAGAAGGCGAGGAGGTCGAACTCGCGGACCGTCAGGGCGAGTTCGGTGCCCGCCTTGGTGGCGCGCCGGGCCGCCTCGTCCACGCCGACACCCGCGGCCCGCAGCGGTGCGGCGGGACCCTTCGGCGCCGACGCCCGGCTGCGCCGCAGCACGGACTCCACGCGCAGGACCAGCTCGCGGGGGCTGAACGGCTTGGTGACGTAGTCGTCGGCCCCTATCTCCAGGCCGAGGATCCGGTCGTCCTCGTCACCGCGGGCTGTGAGCATGATGACCGGCACCGGCCGCTCGGCGCGCAGCCGACGGCACACCTCCAGGCCGTCCATGCCCGGCAGCATGAGGTCGAGGACGACCAGATCGGGCCGACGGGCCGCCGCGCACGCCAGCGCCGCGGGGCCGTCCTCGGCACGGTCGACGGCGAGGCCCGCACGTTCGAGGTAGCCCGCGACGACTTCGGCGACGGTCGGGTCGTCGTCCACGACGAGCACCCGGAGGGTGTCGCGCTCGGGTTCCTGGGGTGGTGACTGCATACGGCCAGCGTCGCATCCGGCGCCCGCGGGACGCGCGTTCCGGCTCTCCCCGGCCCCTGACGTCCGCGTTTCGTAAGGTCTGCAAGTCCGATATGCCCTTTTCTGCCTCGTAGGGTGAGCGGCATGCCCCTCTCCCCTTCAGCAGATCCTGACGCGCCTGGCGTACGCGCCGTCCGGGTCGATGTCGTCCTGCCCTGTCTCGACGAGGCCGCGGCGCTGCCCTGGGTCCTGGAACGCGTTCCCCAGGGCTGGCGGGCCGTCGTCGTCGACAACGGCTCCACCGACGGCTCGGCGGACATCGCGCGCTCCCTCGGCGCCACGGTCGTGCACGAGCCGCGGCGCGGCTTCGGTGCCGCCTGCCACGCCGGCCTCCTGGCGTCCGACGCGGACGTCGTGTGCTTCTGCGACTGCGACGCCTCACTCGATCCCGGACTGCTGCGTCCTTTCGTACGCGATGTGGCGGACGGAGCGGCCGAGATGGTCCTCGGACGGCGCCGCCCCCAGGAACACGGCGCCTGGCCCGCGCACGCCCGCGCGGGCAATGTGGCGCTGGCCAGGATGCTGCGGCGCCGCACGGGCCTGCGTCTGCACGACCTCGGCCCGATGCGGGCGGCCCGGCGCGAGGCCCTGCTCGGGCTCGGGCTCACGGACCGGCGCAGCGGCTATCCGCTGCAGATGGTGGTGCGCGCTGCCGACGCGGGCTGGCGCATCGAGGAACGCGACGTCCCCTACCTGCCGCGCACCGGGAAATCGAAGGTCACCGGGACATGGCGGGGGACCTGGCACGCGGTGCGCGACATGCGAGCGGTCCTTGCGGAGCCGCCACGGGCCGCGGCCTCGATCCGGGCGGAGGGCACGTGATGACCGCGAACACCACTCTGCTCGTCATCGCCAAGGAGCCCGTGCCGGGCAGGGTCAAGACCCGCCTCACCCCGCCCTACTCCCCCCAGGAGGCGGCCGAACTGGCCGCGGCGGCCCTCGCCGACACGCTCGCCACGGTGCGCGCGGCGCCCGCGTCCCGCCGCGTCCTGGTGCTCGAAGGGAAACCGGGCCCCTGGCTGCCTTCCGGCATCGACGTGATCCCGCAGTGCGCCGGCGGCCTGGACGAACGGCTCGCCGCCGCCTTCGCCTCCTGCACCGGTCCTGCCCTCCTCGTCGGCATGGACACCCCCCAGATCACCCCCGCGCTCCTCGCGCCCGCGCTCGGTTCCGACGCCTGGCGGGAGTGCGACGCCTGGTTCGGCCCCGCCGTCGACGGCGGCTTCTGGGCGCTCGGCCTGGCCGCGCCCGACCCGGGACTGCTGCGCGGCGTCCCCATGTCGAGAGCCGACACCGGGGCCCTTCAGCGGGCCCGGCTCACCGATGCCGGGCTGCGCGTGCGCGACCTGCCCCGCCTGCGCGACGTGGACACCGCCGATGACGCAGGGCTGGTCGCCGCCGCAGCGCCCCGCGGCCGTTTCGCCGCCGCGCTCACCCGACTCACCGCCGCGTCCGGCTCCCCCGCCGGGAGCGGCCGATGAGCACCACCGTGCCGCCCGCCACCCGCACCACCGGATCCGCGGCCGCTCCCTGGCGCACGGACCCGTACGCCAACGCCCTGCGCAACGGCCGCGGACCGCTCTTCCTGCGCCGTCGCGACGGCTGGCTGCTCCCGCTGGACATCGAACGCTGGTGCGCGGCGCCAGGACCTGCGGACCTCTCCGCGCTTGACCGCTGCGAGGGCAGCGTCCTCGACATCGGCTGCGGTCCCGGCCGTCTGGTCACCGCTCTGGCGGCCCGCGGCGACCGGGCCCTCGGCATCGACGTCAGCGAGGCAGCCGTCGAGCACACGCTGCGGCTGGGCGGCGCGGCCCTGCTCCGCTCCGTCTTCGACCCGCTGCCGGGCGAGGGCCGTTGGCGTACCGCACTGCTCATCGACGGCAACGTCGGCATCGGGGGCGACCCCGCCGCGCTCCTCGCACGCGTCGCCGAACTCCTCTCCCCCGGCGGCCTGTTGATCGCCGAGACCGCGCCGATGGACGTCGACGAGTGCGTCGAGGTGTACGTGGACGACGGGCGGGGCTCACCGGGCGAACCGTTCGTACCGTTCCCCTGGTCCCGGCTCGGGACCACCGCCCTGCTGCGCCACGCCCGTCGGCACGGCTGGCAGCCCGTCGATCAGTGGAGCTCCGAGGGCCGCTGCTTCCTCGAGCTGCGTCGCCCCCGCACCGTACGCACCACCCGCCACAGGGCGGCGGCCGCGAACAGCGCGGCCGTGACGAGCAGCCAGCGGGTGAGGAACACGCCCGCGGACAGCCCCGTCGAGGACGCGTAGCGCTCGACCTGACCGGTGATCAGCGGGAACCAGACCAGCAGCAACAGGCCGGACAGGAAGGCAGGTACGCGGAGGAACGAGACCCACTGCTGCCGGGCGGCGGCCCGCAGGGCACGGTCGGCCAGCGCGTACAGCGGCACGAACAGCAGATCGTGCACCACCGCCGCGCCGACGAACCAGACGGCGACGAGCAGCCAGTCGTCCGCGAGCAGACGCACCCCGGCATAACCCGCGACCGCGAACGAGGCGAGCAGGACGAGAAGTTGCAGCGGGCTCTCGCCGTACCACCGCCGGAATCGGTTCGTCATGGCGGAGCCGTTCGTCATGGCGGAGCCGCTCGTATTGCCGGAGCCGCTCGTCATGCCGGCGTCGCGACGCGCGGTCATCGCAGTCCTCCGAAGGTCAGAAGGGACACCCATTTGGTGTTGAGCACGCCGGGCGCGGCCGGGACGATGATCCGTGCCGGATAGCCGTGGTCCGGCGACAGCTCTTCGCCGTTGACCTGCAGGGCGAGCAGGGAACGCGGATCGCGGACCTGGTTGTCGCGCAGCGCGGCCTTGCGGAACGCGCCGCGCCGTTGCAGGGACTCGACGAAGACACCGGGCGCCGTGTCCTCGTCGTATCCGACCATCGCGGCGAGGTCCCGCAGGCGCACCCCGCGCCACCACTGGTCCGACGTCGACCACCCCTCGACGCAGGCGATGGGCAACGCCGCGCTGTGCGAGGGAAGTCGCATAAGGTCGTCCCGCGAGAGCCGGACGGAACCGCCGGGGCCTTCGACGACAAGGCGCCAGGCCTTCCCCATGTCGACGGGACCGACCCCCACCTTCGCGGCCGTCTTGTTGATCTGGAACCCGTTCGGCCCGCTCCCCGGATCCGCGCCACCGTGCGGGGCGAAAAGTGCGGTGCGGCGCAGAGGGCCGTCGAAGCTCTGGCCCGCCGTCGTCACGAACAACAAGGCGGAGCCCGCACCGACCATGCCGAGTGCCCCGCGCCGGGACACGGTCGGCTCGGCGGGGCGCGGGGACACGAGGCCGCCTTCCTCGTCACGCTCGGGGGCCGGGTCCCGCAGTCGGGCTCGGAACCCCTGCTCCCGCAGGACACGCACCGCCGTGGGCAGCCGCAGCACGACATGCGCCACGAGGGCCCCGAAGAACACCCAGGCGCCGTAGAAGTGCAGCGGGTAGAAGGACCCCGGGAAGAGGTACTCCAACTGGACGTTGAGCACGCCGGTGACGAACTCGAACAGGGCGCCGCCGACCAGCAGGAGCAGCGACAACCGCTCCAGGGCGTGCCCGACCGAGCGGGCCGGAGGCAGCGCGAAGAGCTTCGGGATCACCGACCACAGCTTCGCGAGCAGCACCGGGATCAGCGTGATGCCGACCGTGACGTGCAGGCCCTGGTTGAGGCGGTAGAGCCAGTGCGGGTCGGTGGGCCAGTCGAAGAGGTAGAACCCGAGCAGTCCCTTGTCGGGGGTCTTGTCGTTGACCGGCGACAGGTTCGGGTTGTACGCGGCGTACGACAGCAGACCGGTGACGAACAGCAGCGTCAGACCGGCCAGCAGGACGACGCCGAGGACCGAGGTGAGCCAGGGGCCGCGCAGCGGACTGCGCCAGAATCCAGGAGCGGCCGGGGAGGTGTTCCGTGGTGCGGAAGGCATGGCTCGACCGTATGCCGCACACCGGCCCGCGACGGGTCCGCGACTCATGACGAAACACTGACGTCCCGCCGTGATCGTCCTGTCAGGGACCGGTCTCCGCCTAGCGTGCAGACGTGAGCACCACAGAACGCACCGGCAGCACCACCGAACGGACTGGCAGCCGCCGCGACCTGGCCGCTGCCGGATTCGGGGCCCTCCTCGTCGCCGCGGCCATCGCCGTCGGAACCCGCATCGAGCGGGCTGACGGCTCGCTGCACCTCAACTGGCCACCGCTGTACGCCAGATGGGACCCGCACATCGGACCGGGCACCCCCGCGGCGCTCACCGTCGCCGCGGTCGTCGTCGTGTACGCCCCCTCCCTCGCCGCCAGGCTCCCCTGGCGATCGCTCCTCCTGGCCGCCTGGGGCACATCCCTGGCCTGGATCTGGTCACTGGCCCTGATCGACGGCTGGCACCGCGGCGTGGCGCGGCGGCTCACCACCAAGTACGAATACCTCCAAGTCATCGACCGCTTCGACGACATCCCCGCGACGCTGCGGGACTTCACCCGGCACATCCTGATCGACTCCCCCGATCACTGGCCCGCCCACACCGCGGGGCACCCGCCGGGCGCCACCCTCACCTTCGTCCTCCTCGACCGGATCGGGCTCGGCGGCGGCGCCTGGGCCGGGGCCTTCTGCATCACCGCGGGCAGTACCGCGGTGGTCGCCGTCCTGATCACCCTGCGCGCGCTGGCCGACGAGGCGACCGCCCGCGGGGCCGCGCCCTTCCTCGCCCTCGCGCCCGCCGCGATCTGGGTCGGCACCTCCGCGGACGGCTACTTCGCCGCCGTCACCGCCTGGACGGTCGCCCTGCTCGCGCTGGCCGCGACGCGCACGACCCGCTCCCCCGCCGCCGCGGCGCTGGGCTCCGGGCTCCTGTTCGGCCTCACCTGCTACCTCTCCTACGGCCTGACCCTCTTCGCCGTCGTCTGCGCCGCCGTCCTGCTCATCGCCCGCACCCTGCGCCCGGTCCCGCTCCTGCTGGCCGGACTCGCCCTCGCGCCGCTCGTCTTCACCCTCGCGGGCTTCAACTGGTGGGAGGCGTACCACCTGCTCGTCGAGCGCTACTACCAAGGGGCGGGCGGCATCAGGCCGTACGGCTATTTCGTGTGGGCCAACCTCGCCTGCACGGTGCTCGTCGTGGGCCTCGCCTGCGTCGCCGGGCTCCGCAGGACCCTGGCGTCCGCGCCGGCCGCGGTCCGGCACCTGGTCTCAGGACGGACCACGACCACCGACCGCCTGACCACGCTCGTCCTGGCCGCCCTGCTCGCGCTCGCCGCCGCCGACCTGTCCGGCATGAGCAAGGCGGAAACCGAGCGCATCTGGTTGCCCTTCGCCACGTTCCTGCTCGCGGCCACGGCCCTGCTGCCGCCCTCGGCCCGCCGGTACTGGCTGACCGCGCAGGCCGTGCTCGCCCTCGCGCTCAACCACCTGCTGTTCACCGGTTGGTGAGGGGGCATCGGATGGTGAGGGGGGCATCGGTTGGCGGCGTCCGCGCCTACCCGGTCGTGGTGAGGGCGTCGAGGGATTCCGGCAGGGTCTGGCCGCCGTCGATGGTGAGGGTCTGGCCGGTGATGAACGCGGCTTCGTCGGAGGCGAGGAAGAGAGCAGCCTGGGCGATGTCCGCGGTCCCGCCGAGTCTGCCCAGGGGAATGGAGGCCGTCATCTGCCGCAGGTAGTCCTCGCCCATCGCGTCCAGGCCCTCGGTACGGATGTTGCCGGGCAGCACGGCGTTGACGGTGATGCGGTGCGGGGCGAGTTCCAGGGCCGCACCGCGCAGGAAGCCGAGCTGGCCTGCCTTGCTCGCGCCGTAGTGGGACCAGCCGGGGAAGCCGGTGGTCGGGCCCGTGATCGAGGAGGTGAGCACGATACGGCCGTGGCCGGCCCGTTCCATGGCGGGCAGACAGGCCCGCACCGCGAGCATCGACCCGCGCAGGTTGACCTGAAGGACCTCGTCGATGTCGGCGGCCGTCATCTCGCGCAACGGTTTCTCGGGGAAGATCCCGGCGTTCGCGCACAGCACGTCGAGGTGTCCGTGACGGCGTTCGACCGCCGCCGCCATCGCCTCGATCGCCTCCGGGTCGCGCAGGTCGACGCCCAGGCCGCACACCCGGCCCCCGGTGGTCCGGGCGAGGTCGTCGGCCACCTTCCCGGCCGCCTCGGCATCCCGGCCCGTGAGGGCCACCGCCGCGCCCTGCCGGGCGAAGAGCTCCGCGATGCCACGTCCGATGCCGCGCGTTCCGCCGGTCACGACGACGGACCGGTCCTGCCAGGGCGTGCGGGGGGTGAAGCTCATGCCGTGCGATACCTCGCTGTTCCTCGTCGCCTTTTGCATTCGACTTCTCCGTTCAACGCCCATCGGGCCGACCGGCCCCGGGGCAACAGCCACCGTAGGGGCAGCCCGCACACCCAGGGCCCACATTCGGCCTCGTCGGACGGTGCTTGCGTCGCCCCCCCCCTGATGGAGCTCATCGGATTTCCCTGCCGGCAGGTTCCTCAACCGTGTTCGGAACACGGTCGGTTGCGCCCCGCCCCTCCACCTTGCGCAGGTTGCGTATCGCCGGCACGGACAGCAGCGCCACCGCCACGCCGACCGACATCACCGCGCTGAACCCCAGCACTTCGCGCGCCCCGAAGATCTCCGACGCGGGGCCCGCGAGGGCCTGGCCCACGGGCAGCATCGCCACCGATCCGGCCACGTCGTAGGCGTGCACCCGGCTCCGTACCTCGGTCGGCACCTGTGTCAGGACACTGGTCGTCCACATCACACCCCAGAAGGCGTTGGCCGCACCGGCGGCCGCGAGCCCCGCGGCGATCAGCGGCACCGGAAGCCCGAGCGCCACCGACGCGGGCTGCAGCCAGTACAGCAGCAGCGCGAAGGAACCGGCCCGCAGTGGCCGCACCGGCCGCACCCGCATGGCGACGAGCGCACCGGCCACCATGCCCGCGCCCATGGCCGAGTTGACGAGCCCGAGCGTGCGGGGGCCGTGCTCGGCGACGACCTCGGTCGCGATCAGCGGGACCATCGGCCCCCAGGACAGGAGCATGAGGGCCATCCAGATCACGATGACGCCCCAGAGCCAGGTACGGGACCGGAACTCCTGCCAGCCCTGGACCAGGTCGGACCGGAAGGACGTCCGCGCCAAGTTCTCCTTCGCGGCCACGGAGCTGTCCGCCGCCGGGAGCCGCAGCAGTGCCAGACAGACGGCACTCGCCAGGTACGTGACGGCGTACGCGAGGAAGATCCCGCCCGGCTCGGTCAGCCCCACGAGCGCACCGGCCACCGCAGGGCCCGCCATGGTCATCAGGGACTCGACGGTGCGGATGGCTCCGTTCGCCCCCTGCACATCCGCGGCGATCCGCGGGATGAGGGTGGCCAGGCCGGGCTGGAAGAGCGCGCCGCAGACGCCGTTGACGGCGGAGAGCAGACAGATCTGCCAGACGACGATGTGGCCGGTGAAGAAGAGCCCGGCCATGACGACCTGCACGACGACGCGTACGACATCCGCGCCGATCATCAGCGCCCGACTGTCCACCCGGTCGGCGATCACCCCGCCGAAGACGATGAACCCGGCGAAGCAGGCCGTCATGCTGGCCAGCACGGCCCCCACCACCCCGGCCCCGTATCCGCTCAGGACCAGCCCGGCGGCCAGCGCCACCGGGGCCATCATGTCGCCGAGCCGGGCGACACCGCGTGCGGCGAAGAAGAGCGAGAAGTTACGGGACCACAGGCGCCCTGGTGCTATGGACAACTTCCCGGTCCCCTCACGCTCTCCGGTCTCCCCGGTCCCCTCGCGCTCTCCGCACTCTCCGGTCCCCCCGATCCCTCCGGTCCCCCCGGAAGAACCGGGCGATCTTCGGGCCACCCCTAAGCACCCCCGCCCGGCGCTATCAGCCCCGTCTCGTAGGCGAACACGACGGCCTGGACCCGGTCGCGCAGGTCCAGCTTCGACAGGATGCGGCCGACGTGACTCTTGACCGTGGTCGGACTGAGGAACAGCCGGGAGGCCAGCTCGGCATTGCTGAGGCCCGTCGCGAGCAGGCGGAGCACCTCGAGCTCGCGCGGGGTCAGGCCGGACAGATCGCGGTGCGGGGCGACGGTCCGCGGTTCGTCGTGGGGCGCGAAGCGTTCGATCAGTCGACGAGTGATCGTGGGCGCGAGGAGGGCATCGCCGGTCCGCACCAACCGCAAGGCGGAGACCAGGTGTTCGGGGCTGACGTCCTTGAGAAGGAAGCCGCTGGCGCCGGCCGTGAGCGCGGCGTACACGTAGTGGTCGAGGTCGTATGTGGTGAGGATGATGACCCGCGTTCCGTCCGGACCGGCCTCGCCGACGATGCGCCTGGTGGCCTCGATGCCGTCCATCTCCGGCATCCGGATGTCCATGAGGACGACGTCGGGGCGCGTACGGCGGACCGCCGCGACAGCCTCGGCCCCGTCGGAGGCCTCGGCGGTCACGTCGATGCCGTCCGCGGACAGGATCATCTTGAAACCGGTGCGTACGAGGGCCTGGTCGTCGGCGATGACGGCGCGCAACGGCGGCTGCTCCACGGTCATACGGCGCTCCGCGGGATGCGGGCCCTGACCCGATAGCCACCGGCACCCGTCGGCCCGGCCGTCAACTCGCCCTGATAGACGGCCAATCGCTCGCGCAGCCCCATATGGCCACGGCCGTTGCCCTCCACCGGCGGGGCGCCCTCGCCGCCACCGGTGTCCGTGACCTCGATCTCCAGACAGTCGCCGATGCAGCCGATGGTCACGAACGCCCGGGCGCCACGCGCGTGTTTGATCGTGTTGGTCAGCGCCTCCTGTACGACGCGATACGCCGCGAGGTCCACCCCCGGCGGGAGCGGATCCGGCGGCAGCGACACGTCGATGCCCACGGCGGTCCCGGCGGCGCGCACCCGTGCGACCAGCGCGTCGAGCTGCGCAAGTCCGGGCTGGGGTTCCAGGCCGTCGGGTCTCTCGTCGTCCGGGGCGGCCAACAGGCCCATCACATGGCGCAGTTCGGCCATGGCGGCCCGGCCACCCGCCTCGACGGCCAGCAGTGCCTCCTTCGACTGCTCGGGCACCGTGTCCATCACCTTGCGGGCCGCGCCCGCCTGGATCACCATCACGCTGACATTGTGGGTCACGACGTCGTGCAGTTCGGCGGCGATGCGGGCACGCTCCTCCTCCACGGCCCGGCGCGTGGCCTCCGCCTGATCCTCCTGCAGCTTCGCGACCCGGTCCCGGCTGGACGCGAGGCGCAGTTGCAGGAAGCGGACCAGACTGGCCAGCATCCCGGCCACCAGGAGCACGAATCCCGGGCTGGACCAGCCCGGGAGCACAGGATCCGCGTTGCGGAAGGCGATGCCGGACAGCGCGGCGGCGATCACCAGGACGGCGATCGCCGTTATCCGGTAGCGGCTGTACACCACGGCGCTGTAGGCGCCGATGACACAGGCCAGGACGGTGATCCACGAGGCGGAGCCGCCGATGGCCAGCGCCGCGCCGAAGACCACCACGAACAAGGTCAGCGGATACCGGCGCCGGGCCGCGAGCGGCAGCGTCGACAGGACGACAAGGGCCCAGGGCACGGAGGAGGGCTCGTCCGCCACGGATGCGTGACCGGGGTCGGGGGCCTGACCGAGGTCGGGTTGGTGACCGGGGGCGGGCGGCGGGGGCGGGGCCGGAACGCCGGTCCCGACGTCGGTCTGCGGGCTGACGTCCACCGGCCCCTCGCCCGGATAGTGGACCGCCACGAACAGGGCGATGACGGTCAGCACGACCGCCAGCACCACATCGGCACGCACCGCTCGCCGCGACAGCGGGGCCGAATCCGCCTCCGGGCGCAGGGCGTCGATGAGCTGCTGATGCCGGCCGCGCCGGTCGTCCGTCTCCATCCGCTCATTGTGCTGCGCTCCCCGCCCGGCCCGCGTCCGCCTGCCTGACAAGGGAGTTGTCCCAGAGGCCTCCTCCTCAGGTAGGACTCCGCGGCCGATTCCTCCGCGGGAAGGGCCCGATGTCGGTTCCGCGGCCGAGGCGCCCGCCGCCCGGCCGCCTCTAGGTTCACCGGGCCGACTACGGCTTGTGCCTCTCGCTACCGCAAGGACGGACACCTCGTATGCATCCAGTGATCGAACTGAAGGGCGTGACGAAGCGCTACGACAGTGCCGGTGCGCCGGCGCTCGGACCGCTCACGCTCAGCGTCGCCGAGGGTGAGGCCGTTGCCGTGACGGGCCCTTCCGGCAGCGGCAAGTCCACGCTCCTGAACCTCGTCGCGGGACTGGACAGACCGACCGACGGCGCCGTGATCGTGGCCGGGCGACGGATCGACCGGTTGAGCGAGCACGCCCTCGCCCGGTTCCGTCGCTCGCACATCGGCATGGCCTTCCAGTTCTTCCATCTTCTCGACGACCTCACCGTCGCCGACAACATCCAGCTCCCGGCCCAGCTGACCGGGAGCGGCCGACGCAAGGCCGCGGCCCGCGCGGGTGAGCTCATGGAGATGCTGGGCATCCAGAGGCATGCCCGCGCCTACCCGGGCCGACTGTCCGGAGGCGAACGCCAACGGGTCGCGGTAGCCAGGGCGTTGGTCAACTGGCCCGCGCTGCTGCTCGCCGACGAGCCCACCGGTGCGCTCGACACCGCCTCGGGCCACGACGTCCGTGATCTGCTGATGGATCTGCACCGCGCGGGACAGACCATCGTGCTGGTGACGCACGACCCGGCGCTGGCGGAGGCCTGCGCGAGCCGCACGGTGCACCTGGTCGACGGTCGCGTCGCCCTCGACTCGTCCGCGCGGGCCGTCCGATGAGCCTGTTCGGCACCGGCGCGCTGGGCCGGGTCGTGCGCTCCGGGGTCGGCCGACGGCGGGTGCGGACCGTGGTGATCGCCGTGGCCACATTGATGGCCGTGGCCTCGGCCGTGGTCGCCGGGTCGCTGATGGTCGCCGCGGCCGCGCCCTTCGACCACGCCTTCGGGAAGCAGCAAGGGCCGCACATCACCGCGCAGTTCGATCCGGACCGGGCGAGCCCGGCGCGGCTGGCGGAGACCGGACATCTGGTCGGCGTCACCGCGAGCGCGGGGCCGTACCCGTCCACGACGTTGCGCCCGGTGGATCGGGCGGGCTTCCGGATGCCGACGCTGACGCTGGTCGGGCGGTCCGGTCCGGGTGGCGACGTGGACCGTGTGGATCTGAGGTCCGGTCGGTGGGCTCGGCATCCGGGCGAGATCGTGCTCGCCTCCTCGTTCGAGGGCCCCGCCATCGGGCTCGGCGCCACCCTCAGGACTTCGGACGCCACGAACGCCCGTCCTCTCTCGATCGTCGGCTTCGCCGTGTCCGCAGGCAGGACCGCCGACGCCTGGGCGATCCCCGCGCAGGTCGACGCGCTGGCTTCGGAGGGCGGCCCGGTCACGCGTCAGATGCTGTACCGCTTCGGCTCCGCGAGCACGAAGGGGCAGATCCTCGCCGCCCGGGAGAAGCTCGCCGCCGCCGTGGGACCCGACGCGCTCCTCGGCATCCAGTCCTGGCTGGACACCAAGCGCGCCGCTGACCGAGGTGCGGCGGCGACCGTCCCGTTCGTGATGGCCTTCGGCGTACTCGGCATCGTGATGTCGGTGATCATCGTGAGCAGCGTGATCAGCGGTGCGGTCGGCGCAGGCCTGCGAAGGATCGGCATTCTCAAGGCCATCGGCTTCACTCCCCGTGAGGTCGTACGCGCCTACGTGGCCCAGGCGTTGATCCCGGGGTGCGTGGGCATCGCCGTGGGGATCGTCCTGGGAAACCTCCTTGCGGTGCCGCTCCTGTCGGACACCGAGGAGGCGTACGGCTCCGTCCCGCTCTCGGTGGCCTGGTGGGTGGACGTCGCGGTGGCTGCCGCCGCCCTGGTCGTCGTGGGTCTCGCGGCGCTGATTCCGGCGCTGCGGGCCGGAAGGCTGCGTACGGTCGAGGCCATCGCGGTCGGCCGGTCGCCGCGCACGGGGCGCGGACTGTGGGCGCACCGGGCCATGGGGCTGCTGCCGCTGCCGCGACCGGTGACCTATGGTCTCGCCACCCCCTTCACGCATCCGGTCCGTACGCTCGCCATGCTGTTCGCGGTGGCGTTCGGTACGGTCGCGGCTACCTTCGCGGTGGGGCTGACCTCGTCCCTGACGGCGATCGGCACCTCGCAGGACCCCGAGAACCGCGCCGCGGTCACGGTCACGACGACGAAGCCGATCAACATCGCTCCCCCGCCGCCTCCGCCAGTGGGGGCCGGAACGGCAAGCCCGTCTCCCGCGGACGGCAGCGCGCCAAGCACATCCGAACGCCCCGCCCCTGCCGACCCGGCGAAGGTGCAGTCTGCCATCAAGTCGCAGGCGGGCACAGGGTCGTACTACGCCAGGGCGGAGACCGAAGTGGCCGTGGCCGGGATCTCCGGCTCGGTCCGGGCAAGCCTCTACGCGGGCGACGCGCGCTCCGCCCGCTACGAAATGATCTCCGGGCACTGGATCACCGGCGCCGGGCAGGTCGTCGTACCCACACGCTTCCTGGAAAGGACCGGTACCGAGATCGGTGACACGGTGCGGGTGACGTACGAGAAGGAGACCGCGGCCCTGCGAATCGTGGGCGAGTCCTTCGACACCTCGGGCGACAAGCTGGAGATCCACGCGGATATGGCCGACTTCGCGTCTGCCGAGCCGAGCACGTTCCTCGTCGACGTGGAGCCCGGCGTCTCCGCCGACGAGTACGCCCGAAGGCTCGCCACGGTCGTACAGCCTCTCGGCGGCGACGCCACGACCAACACCCCCTCCGGGCAGGAGGGCGTCCTCCTCATCATGTCCGCGATGGCGGTGCTGCTCACCCTCATGCTGATCTCCGTGGCCGCCCTGGGCGTACTCAACTCCGTTGTCCTCGACACCCAGGAACGCATCCACGACCTGGGCGTCTGCAAGGCGCTCGGCATGTCACCACGGCAGACCATGAGCCTCGTACTCTCCTCGGTGACCGCGATCGGCGCCATGGGCGGCCTGATCGGCGTACCGACGGGGTACGCGCTGCACGGCCTGGTCATGCCGATGATGGGCCGCGCCGTGGGCACGACTCTCCCGACACCGATCGTCGACGTGTACGCCCCGCTCCACCTCCTCCTGCTGGGCCTCGGCGGGGTGGTGATCGCGATCCTCGGCGCACTGTTCCCGGCGGGCTGGGCGGCCGGGGCGCGCACGGCCGAGGCACTGCGCACCGAATAGCGTTCGCCCGAGCGGCACCCGGCGGAACGCGAGCCTCCGAGCCCTGAACTGCCGAAGGCGGCGGCCCTCGCACCTTCCGGTGCGAGGGCCGCCGTCGACGCGTACGCCGGTGGATCAGGCCGTGGCGAGCGAGACCTCGGTCGACTTGATCAGCGCGACGACCGAGGACCCGGACGCGAGGTCCAGGTCGGCGACGGCGTCCTTGGTGATGGCCGCGGTGAGCGCGCCGCCCTCGACGTCGACCTTGACGGAGGCCATGGCGCCGCCGGTGGCGACGTCGGTGACGGTGCCCGCGAGTTGGTTGCGGATGGAGAGGCCCTGGACCGGGCCGGTGGCCAAGGACACCTCGGTGGACTTCACGAGGATCTTCACCTCGGAGCCCTCGGCGAGGCCGAGCTCCTTGACGGACTCGGCGGTGATCGCGGCGGTGACGTCCTGGCCGCCCGCGAGGCGGACCTTGACGGTCGCCATGGCCTCGCCGGTCGTGATGGACGCGACGGTGCCGGGAATCTGGTTGCGGATGCTCAGGGTCATGGGTGCTGCCTCACGGAGTCGTTCGGAGTAGCCGGAAAGGAGGGACAGGAGGAGGGTGCCGACCTGTCGTGCCCCTGAAGGTATTACGCCCGGAAACATCCTGTTGTGCACGCATCGCATCCGCGAGGCGGATGTGATCACCGGGCTGGCAGATCAGACAGGGACCGCGGTCACCTCTGATCTAGCCCGGTTGGGGACCGATACGGGCCCGGCATGGACCGGCGTGGGCCTTCCATGAGCCCGGCACGGGCCTCGCATGAGCCCGGCATGGGCCTCGCATGAGCCTCGCATGAGCCCGGCACGGGCCTCGCATGGGCCTGGCACGAGACCGACACGGGCTCGCTGCTCACACCCGACGCAGCACGGAGCGACCCGCGAAGTGCGCCGCGTCGCCCAACTCCTCCTCGATCCGGATCAGTTGGTTGTACTTCGCCGTGCGATCCGAGCGGGAGAGCGAGCCGGTCTTGATCTGACCGCAGCCGGTAGCCACCGCCAGGTCCGCGATGGTGGTGTCCTCCGTCTCGCCCGAGCGGTGCGACATGACAGCCGTCCAGCCCGCCTCGTGGGCCGTGGCCACCGTGGCGAGCGCCTCGGTCAGGGTTCCGATCTGATTGACCTTGACCAGGACCGAGTTGCCGACGCCGGTGCGGATGCCCTCGCGCAGCAGCGTCTCGTTCGTGCAGAACACGTCGTCGCCGGTGAGCTGACAGCGGTCACCGACGCGGGTCGTCAACTCGCGCCAGCCGTCCAGGTCGTCCTCCGCCATCGGGTCCTCGATGGAGACGACGGGGTAGGCGTCGATGAGCTCGGCCAAGTAGTCGGCCTGCTCGGAGGGGGTGCGGCGCACCCCCTCGCCCGTGTAGTGGTACACGCCGTCACGGAAGAACTCCGACGACGCCGGGTCCATGACCAGGCCGATGTCCGTGCCGGGGCGGTAACCGGTGCGCTCGATGGCGCTCATCACGAAGTCGAGCGCTTCCTCGGCGGTACGGAGCGCCGGCGCGAAGCCGCCCTCGTCGCCGACGCCCGTGGAGTGCCCTGCGGTCAGCAGGTCTCGACGCAGGGTGTGGAACACCTCGCTGCCCATGCGTACGGCCTCGGCGAAGGTGCCTGCGCCCACGGGCGCGATCATGAACTCCTGGAAATCCAGCGGATTGTCCGCGTGGGCACCGCCGTTGACGATGTTCATCATCGGCAGCGGCAGCAGGTGGGCGTCGGCGCCGCCGAGGTAGCGGTAGAGGGGCTGCCGGTGTGCAGCCGCGGCAGCCTTGGCCGCGGCGAGGGAGACGCCGAGGACCGCGTTGGCGCCGAGCCGGGACTTCGTGGCGGTGCCGTCGAGGGCGACCAGCGCGGCGTCGAGACCCGCCTGGTCGGTCGCGTCCCGGCCGCGCACGGACGCCGCGATCTCTCCGTTGACGTGGGCCACCGCGCGGTCGACGCCCTTGCCGTGCCAGCGCGCGGAGTCCCCGTCGCGCAGTTCCACGGCCTCGCGGGCACCGGTGGAGGCACCGGAGGGGACGGCCGCGCGCCCCAGGGACCCGTCCACCAGGACGACGTCGACCTCGACCGTGGGATTACCCCGGCTGTCGATGATCCGGCGGGCGGTGACGGTCTCGATGACGGCGTCGGCGTTCTTGGTGGGTTCGGTGTTCTTGGCGGGTTCGACTGCCTGTGCGGACATGGGAGTTCCTTCCCGTTGTCGTGTGCCGTGGCCCCGGCTGCGACGACGCTGGCGCTGAGCCCGACAGAGCAAAACCATACAGCAATGCTGTTCAGTTTTGCTGCACAGCATTGCTGCGCAGTACTGCTGTACAGCAATGCTGCACACCACTGCTGCACACCACTGCCGTGCAGGTCAGGTGCACAGCTTTGCTGGCCAACGGGATAAAGTGCCCTATGCCCACCTCGGAAGCCGCCGCGATCGCCGCTGAACTGCGCACTGCGATGGGCAAGCTCACCCGACGCGTCAAACACGAGGACCGCATCCCGCTGGGCCAGGCCGCCGTGCTCGGCGCACTCGACCGCAACGGCGCCATGACGACCAGCGACCTCGCCGCCGATCAGCGCGTACGCCCCCAGTCGATGGCCCGGTCGGTGGGCCTGCTCATGGAACAAGACCTGATCACACGCCGGGCGCATCCCACGGACGGCCGCAAGTCACTGGTCGAGCTGTCGGACGCGGGCCGGGCCGCGCTCGAAGCGGAGCGCGGCCGCAGGGCCGGGTGGCTCGCCCAGGCCATCGAGGCCGAACTCACGGACGAGGAGCGGACGTTGCTGGCACAGAGCGCCGCCCTGCTGGAGCGGCTCGCGACGCGCTAGGCGCCCCGCAGGAGACGTCCGCGTCGCCGACCGGCTCCCGCAGCATCCGTCCGGCCTTCCCAGAAGTGTCCAACAACTCAAGTCGGTCCGAACAAATGCACCGGAAAGCCGGTCGCCGGACCCTCCGGCGACCGGCACGCGGCGGCGACGGGCGCCGCGCCGACTGGTCCGCGTGGCGACCCGCGTCAAGGAACAGCCGACCGACAACACACGACTGCTCGCCGCGGCATTCCTCGTCAATCCGGTCGTCATTCTCGGCATCGGGGCGGTCCGGTACGCCAAGGGCGGGGACATCACCCACAAGTTCGAACTCGAACCCGAGGGCCCAGGTGAGGAGTTCGTCTTCGAGTTGGGCCGCGACCACAAGAACACCCTCCTCACGCTGCGCATGAAGGCGGAACCCAACTGCGTGCTGGACCTGTCGGTGACCTCGGCGCACGTGGACGACTGGCACGGATGACCGACATTAGCGACCGATATTGGCGACCGACATGAACGACTGACAACGACTCGACGGGCCCCGCGCCCTCGGACGGAAGCCGCGACGACGGCGCCGACTCGCAGAGGACTGACAGTACGATCCGGCATCGCGCCGACGGCCGCGCTCGGTCTGGCCGCTGCAGCGGGCTGCGGCGATGACGACAGCGAGGACAAGAGGCCCATCCTCCGGGACACCTCCAGGACACCGCGCACATCGCAACTGCGTTCGATCAGCCGGGACTCAACCTGTTCGCCGGCCACCGCAATCGCGGCTTCGACATGGGCATCGCCTACCGCCTGGGCGAAGAACTCGACTTCATAGGCCCCTACCTCACGACGCCGCAGGGCAGCGTCGACGCGGTGTTCAGCGACGAGGCACTGCTGTACGGCTACATGGAGCAGCAGAGGAAGAGAAAGGCCCCTCAAGGCGGTTCCGGACGTCACCATGGGCCTTCTCAACCGGCACAAACCCGGTCCGCACGACCTGAACACCTACCCCTCCCGCCACCCCTCATGGGTGCTCGCCTGCGACTCGAAGCGGCCTCTATACTTCTACAGCCCTGTAGATAAGGGCTTTTGACGAACGATCACATGAAGGAGTGGACGCCGCGATGGTGTTCAAACGGCTGCTCGGCTCGCTCGGTGTGGGTGGCCCCACGGTCGACACGGTCCTGGACCCGGGTGCGGTCCAGCCCGGTGGCAGTCTGTCGGGTCAGGTCCATCTCAAGGGCGGCAACGCCGACTTCGACATCGAGCACATCACCCTGGAGCTGGTAGCCCGGGTCGAGGCCGAGCACGAGGGCGGTGAGAGCGAGGGTGTCGTCACCTTCGACCGGTTCACTGTCGGCGGCGGGTTCCGCCTCGCCGCGAGCGAGGAGCGCAGCGTGCCGTTCAGCGTGACGCTGCCCTGGGAGACCCCCGTCTCGGAGTTGTACGGGCAGGGTCTCGGGATTGTGCTCGGTGTGCGTACCGAACTGTCGGTGGCGGGCGCGAAGGACAAGGGTGACCTGGACCCGCTCACCGTGCGCCCGTTGCCCGTACAGGAGGCGATCCTGGAGGCCCTCGGCCAACTGGGTTTCGGCTTCCGGTCCGCCGACCTGGAGTACGGCCGCATCGGCGGTACCGGCCAGCAACTTCCCTTCTATCAGGAGATCGAGCTCACCCCGGCCCCGCGGTACTCCCACGCCGTCAACGAGATCGAGCTGACCTTCCTCGCCGGCCCCGGGGGCATGGAGGTGGTCCTGGAGGCGGACAAGCGCGGCGGGGTCTTCTCCTCCGGCCATGACACCGTCACCCGGTTCGCGGTGGGCCACGACGAGGCGGCGCGCGCGGACTGGAATGGCGTGGTCGACGGCTGGATTCGGCAGGTCATCGAGCACCGCTCGTCGTACGGCTCGCACGCCGCGTATGGACACGGTGACCCCTATGGCTCGGGGAACGGCCACGGCGAACACCACCACGGGCGCGAGGATCACCACCGCTCGGGACCCGGCATGGGCACCGTCGTCGCGGCCGGCGCGGCCGGGCTCGCGGTCGGCGTCGTCGGCGGCATGGTTGCGGCCGAAGCAGTCGACGAGGTGGGCGACTTCTTCGAGGGCGACGACGAGGAGGACGAGGGGTAGTCGGCGCACACAAGGACATCAGGGAGCAGACCTGAGGCATCCGACCTCTACGTCAGCGCCTGACGACACGGTTCTCCCCCTTACGGTCCCCCGCTGCCCGCACGACTACGCCATCGCATGCGGGCGGCGGTCCGCGCCTCGTTCTCGGCGCTCTCCGAACTGGCCCTCTCCGCAGGCGAGAGGGGATCGTGGTTGTCGGCCCGAGAGTCAAGCCCCCTTTCCGACCTGGGGGGGCATCGTGGCCGGGTAGGGATTGAGCAAGGAAGTTGGGCGGTCGGCCGCTGAGTCCGATCAGTGCGGCCGGTGTTCGGCGCGGGACACCACGCCCTCGGCCCCCCGGCCCTGCCGAGCAAGGCTCCGCCGTACGCCCTCTCACGCCGACCGCATCTGCGTACCCTCTACGCACCACTGTCAGGTGGGCCCGGCGCCCGCTCGAGAGACTGCCCGAACCGAATGTTCCAGCGCCCGGCTCGTCCGCTGAGCTCCGTCGCAGTCAGGGGCGGCACGTCGATCCGCCAGAACGCCGACTGGGGTGCCCCGAGCACCCGTACCCCCGCGGCTCGCACCACTTCCGGATCCACCACGGCCGTGCTCCGCCCTGGCGACTCTGCGGCCCCGTCCAGCCAGGCCGAGATCCGATCACAGAAGTCCCGTACCGACTCGCCACCATGAGGCGCCGAGTCCGGATCCGCCAGCCACTGGCTCACCGCCTCCGGTTCCCGTGCGCTCACCTCGGCCAGGGTCGCGCCGCGCCAGCGCCCCACATCGAGCCCGACCAGTGCGGGTACGACCGCGGCGTCCAGACCGAGGGCCTCGGCCGTTTCGCGGCAGCGCACCGAAGGGGAGACCCAGGCACGGTCCCCCGGCGGCAGACCCTCGGCCGAGGCCCGCGCACGCCTCAGACCAGAAGCATCCAGCGGGCACCTGTCGTCGAAGCGCGCCTCCCGCAGCGCCCCGCTGATGGCGGGTGAGATCAACACGACTCGACTCGTCACACGTCCGTCCCGCTTCTCAACATCATTGCTGCCCGCGGGACTTCACGCCCCGTGCACCCCATGACCGTGCTCCCTCACGCCCTTGGCCTCCTCTTCCCTGCGCGGTACCTTCTCGTCGATATCGACGACGGGTTCGCGGAAGCCGGTGGAACTCCGGCACGGTCGCGCCACTGTAAACCCGGTCCTCACCCCTGGGTGGGCCGCGTGAGTCAGACCCGCCCCGCCGTCCTGTGCACCACCGAGACGGGACGCGAGTTCCCCGGGAGGGCCTGCCATGGCGCAGTCTGCCGCTCAGCCGACCACCACCCCCACCGCCGTACCAGCCAAGCTGCCGATCGGCGCCATCGCGCCCTGGGCGGTCTTCTTCGGCATCCTGATGCTGGTCCTGCTCTACTTCGTCGGCGTCGAGCAGGGCGCCACATCCGTGATGAGCGGCCAGGACGTCCACGAATGGGTGCATGACGCCCGCCACCTGCTCGGCTTCCCCTGCCACTGACGGCAGCGGAGAGTCGTACAGCCCATGAACTCTGCAACTGTCCGCAACCTGCTGGTGCGTGGCATGCTCGCGGGACTCGCCGCGAGCATGCTCGCCCTCGCCGTCTCCTACTTCTTGGGTGAGCCAGGCGTCGACGCGGCGATCGCCTTCGAGGAGGCGCACGCCCACGAAGACGAACACGGCGCGGAAGTCGTCAGCCGCACGCTGCAGTCCACCGCCGGCCTGTCAACCGGTGTTCTCGTCTATGGAGTCGCCTTCGGCGGGATCACCGCCCTCGCGTACTGCTTCGCGCTCGGCCGCATCGGGCGCTTCGGGCCACGCGCGAGCGCGCTGCTCCTCGCGGCCGCCGGTCTGATCACTGTGTACGTCGTGCCGTTCCTGAAGTACCCGGCCAATCCGCCGGCCGTCGGCGACCCCGACACGGTCGGACGGCGCACCGCCCTGTACTTCCTCATGATCGCGCTCGGCGTGCTGCTCGCCGTCGGCGCGGTGGTCCTGGGCAAGCGCCTCGCACCACTGCTGGGCAACTGGAACGCCACCATCGCCGCGAGCGCGTTCTACGTCCTCGCCGTTGGGCTCGCCTACGTGTTCCTGCCGTCCTTCAGCAAGGTCCCGGAGCACTTCCCCGCCGCTGCGCTGTGGGAGTTCCGGCTGGCGGCGATCGCCGTCCAGATCACCCTGTGGACCGCCTTCGGGCTGGTGTTCGGAGTCCTGGCCGAACGCGCACTGGCCCCTGCTACGGCGAGCTCGGAGGGGGGAACGGAGACGGTCGTCAAGGGCTGACGGTCAGGAGCCGGAGGAATACTCTCTTCGTGAACGGCAGGGCCGACGCTCCCCTGAACGGTGGAAGCCGACGCTCCCCTGAGCGGAGGAATGTGACAGCACGACCTCGCGTCTTCATGGCCTTCTCCTCACGCGCGCCCGCGGACGCAACGCTCGCCGCCCGGCTGACGGCGGTACTCCGGGCGCGAGGCGTCCCGGTGGCGGCGCGGGCGGACGACACCTGCACGCACTTCCTCGCGATCCTCTCCGGGACCACAGGCACGTCCACGTCCGCCTCCACCCCGGCCGAACGGGACGTGGCGGAGCAGATCGCGAGCGCCGTGGAGAGGCGGCGCTCGCACGGCACCCCCGCGCTGTTCCTGCTGGCACCGGACGGCACCGACCTCGGCCGACTCGCCGCGCCCGTCGGCCCGTTCCGCCGCATCCGGTGGCACGACGGGTTCGGCGCGCAGGTCGATGAGGTGGCCCGCGCCCTGGACGTACCGGTGACACTGCCGAGCGGTGCGGCCGGGCTGATCGACGACAAGACGGCGGGCTTCCTCGGGCGCGAGTACGTCTTCGACGCGATCGACGACTTCGTGGGCGGGCCCGCGGGGCGCGGATACTTCCGCCTCGAGGGTGATCCGGGCGACGGCAAGACAGCGATCATGGCCGAGTACGTGCGCCGCACCGGCTGCGTGGCTCACTTCAACGTACGCAGCCAAGGCATCGTCGGTGCCCGGCAGTTCGTGACGAACCTCGGCGCCCAGCTGCGTGCCAAGTACGGCATCGCCGCCCCGGCCGACGCGGGCGACACAGGCCGCTACGGCGAACTCGTCGGCCGGATGCTCGCCGAAGCCCGTGCCGCTCTGCCCGACGACGTGCCGCTGATCGTCGCGGTGGACGCCCTGGACGAGGCGGAGCGGCAGGAGGAGTCGGACGCGGTGAACGTCCTGTTCCTGCCGCCCGTGCTGCCGGCCGGCGTGTACGTCCTGGTCAGCAGCCGCCGGGCCGAGGTGCCGCTGCGCATCGAGACGGCGTGGAGCCGGTACGACCTGGGCGAGCACCTGAGCGCCGCCATGGTCGACATCCGCGACTTCCTGACGCGCACGGGCGGCTCCCACTCCGAACTGGCGGCGTGGCTCGCATACCAGCGCATCCCGCTGGGCCGGTTCGTCGACGTCCTCGCCGAGAAGAGCGAGGGCAACTTCATGTACCTGCGCCATGTGCTCCCGGAACTGAGCGGCGGCCTGTACAGCGACCTCGACATCCAGCAGCTGCCCCACGGCCTCGAGAACTACTACGAGAGCCACTGGCGGCTGATGGGCATGACCGCGCGGCCGTCCCCGCGCACCAAGATCTGGGTCGTGTACGTGCTGTGCGAGGTGGCATCACCGGTCTCGATCGCCCTGCTCGCCAGGGTGATGCGCGAAACCGACGCGCGGGCGGACGCCATCGGGATCCAGGAAGTCCTCACGGATTGGCGGCAGTTCCTCCGCCGGGAGAGCACTCCGGACGGTCCTCGCTTCAGCATCTACCACAGCAGTTTCCGGGACTTCCTGAAGAAGCAGGACACCGTTTCCAGCGCGGGCGTGAGCATCAAGGGCATCAACGAGGCGATCTCCGACGTGCTGTGGGAGAACGAGTACGGGAACGAGCACGGGGAGGACTGAGGCGGTTGAGCGGAACCGGTCACGCCGACACGGCCCACTCCGACGCGATGCACGCGGCCGCGGACTTCGGGAGCGTCCCCGACTGGGTAGGCGCCGTGGGAACGGCCGCGGCCACCCTTCTACTTGCCGTGGGGCTGCTGCGGGAGATCCGGCGGCGCCGCCTCGACGACGCCCGCGCGGCCGCGGAACGACGGGCCGCGGAGGCCAACCAGGCGCGCCTGGTGAGCGTGCTGTTCCGGGTGCGCGGCAGCGGGCGGCGCGTCGAGTGCGTGGTGCGCAACGACAGTTCCGAGCCGATCCGGGACGCGGTCCCGTGGCTCTCCTGGACCGATGATCCGGCCGACGGCCTCCACGTCCCCGAGGTGCACGTCGAGCCCGCCGTACCGCTGTTGGGCCCGCGTGACACGGCTGAGACGACCGTGTCCGTCGCCGACGGCGCCGGAACGCCCGCGGGCCCCTCCTCGGTGCGGTGCGCGATCGCGTTCACGGACGCCGACGGGCGGCGTTGGATACGTGCGGCCACCGGTGCTCCGATGGCCGTGGTCGACGGCGAGTTGCAGGCACTTACGCTTGCTGTCGGGGCCGCCGGTCCTGGGGGGCCTGTCGGCCCTGCGGGTCCTGGACAGGGCGTAGGTGCCGACTGACGGCGGAGGGCGTCGACATGACCACGGACGATGCGAAACTCCGCGCCGAGATCGGCCGGTTGGCGCTCGATGACCTGCCTGCCCACCTGAGCGCGGCCGGAAGGGTGGACCGCCTCCTCCGGCTCTTCCACGACGACCGGCGGCTGCGTCGACGCGTGACCACGGAGACCCGGCTCTGGGACGGCTACCAGAGCGACATCGACATCGCGTGGGGCGCCGTCGACCGGGCCCTGCGCGAGGACCCGGCCAGGATACCCGACCCGCTCGCCGGGTACATCCAGCTGGCTCTCCTGCGCAGCTCGGTGACGGCGGCGGACGACATTCCGTCGCGGCTCGTCGTCGCCGCGGTGGCCACCGGGTACTGGTCGGCGACGCGGGCCCTTTCGACCATCGGCCGCGCCGCGTCCCCGGGCGAACAGGCCGACGGCTACTACCGGTTGCTCGCGCTCGCGCCGCTCACCGAGTCCACGCGGAAGACGGTTCAGGCGCAGGTCGTCGCGCTGGCCGCCCTGCCCGGCGACGAAGTCCCGGCCCGCGCCCTCCTCGATGGCATCACCCTGCTCGACGCGCCCGCCCGGACGGCGGTCGCCGCCGGCCTGGAGGACACGGCGCGCGTCGTGGGCTGGCAGATGCCCGCCCGACTCTCGTGGAAGCGGCACCGGCCACAGGGCCTGGAGGCGAGCGAGACGGTGGCCCTGCTGTGCGCCGCCCCGGAGATCCGCCGTCCCCGGCTCGTCGCGCGGGTCGCCGACGCGCTCATCGACGATCTGGCCGAGCTGAACGGACGTGAAGCGCAGGAGGGGCAAGAGGACGAGGCCCAAGGGGAGGAGGCGCGAGGGGAAGAGGGCGAGGCAGAGACGCTGCTGGCCCAGTTGGAGAGGGACTCCGCGGCCTCGCTCATCGATCCCGCGCACCGCCTGCTCCGGACGGGCCACGCCCTGGTCGAGCTCGCCCCCTTGCTGGCCGGACACCCCGACGGGGAACGGTTGGTGCACCGGCTCGACGCGCTGGTCGCCGGGGTCCGGGACGCGGAGACGCGCTCGCGCCTTGTCGATGCGTACGGGCTGACGCTTCCCGAGGACACCCAGGAGGGGCCTGATGCCTCAGGCAGCCCTGCCGGACAGGGCTCTCGCCGGGCCCGCCGGTGGGCCCTCGTGCGCGATGTGTCCCGCAGGCTGACGCGCCCGCTACCCGAGCCCGCCTCCTCCCGGACGCCGAGCGGCGTGGATGAACGCGAGTCCGAAGAGGAGAGCGCACGCGCCGAGACCCTCGACGCGCTGACCCGACAGTGGTTCGTCGAGGGAGCACCGTCGAGGGATGTACCGCACCCGACCGAGCATCACAAGGAGTACGAGGAACCGGAGCCCGAAGCTGAAGAGGGGCCGCAAGACCAAGAAGAGCAGTCGGAGGAGCCGCAGCACAAAGTGGCGCCGCCGGATGAGGAGGGCGCCCGGTACCAGGAGTTCCGCGACTTCACCCGCCGGGCGGGCGGCCCGGCGCTGATCGCCTCCCTCCTGACCGCACAGCACCTGCCCGACGACACACTCGGCGCCATGGTGGAGGCCGTGTACCTGTCGCGCGAACTGCCGGGCCAGATGGCCTTGGTGGAGACCCTGACACAACACCCGGAGCTGGTCGACGCCACCGCCGCCGTACGGAAGGTGAAGGGGCACCTGCTGCGCTGCGCGCTCTCCCAGGCACCGGTCAGCCCCCAATCCGCATGGGAGGGCCTCTCGGCGGACCAGCTGCGGGACGTGGACTTCCGGCCCGTGCTCGACTTCGCGCTGACGCTCCCCGCCGAGCAGCGGCGCAGCGCCTTCTGGCACACCGCGATGGGGCACGGAGTCCCGCTGGAGGTGCGCACCGTCCCGCGCCTGGCCGCGCTGGCCCTGCTGCTGCCGCATCTGGACGCCCCGCAGGTGGCGGAGGCGTTCGACGACGTGCTGGCGCTCGAAGACTCCGAGGTGCGGCTGCTCGGGCTCGACCTGCTCGGCCCCTACCTCGGCGCGGAGCAGGTCGCCCGCGCCATCGCCTCGCTGCGCGTGGCACCCGACGCCCGCGAAATGACATGGCTGCTCGGCGAGTTCGTGGCGCTCCTCGATCCCGCCGACGAAGCGCGTGCCGATCTGGAGGAACGGGTCGCGGCAGGCCTCTCGCACGTGGACGCCGGTGCGGATCTGGCCGTGGCGGTCCTGCGCCGCCTCCAGCGGGCCGACAGGGAGCTCGACGCGGCGCACCTGGGCGGGGAAACGGTGTCCCGCCTGGACCGGATGGACCCCAACAACCGGCTCGACGCCTTGCTCGTCCTGCTCAACGGGACCGAGGGGGCCATCACGCCGGACCTTGCCGCGCGGATCATCGGACTGCCGGTTGTCAACGACCTCGCCACCTACAGCTGGCGGGGCCTGGCTCTTGCGGCCGCCGCTGCGCGGTTCGCCGACGACTGGATCCCGGCGGCCTGGTACGCGGCCCAGGACCTGCCCCGTCGTCTCACCATCGGCGACTCCCCCGCCTGGGGGTGGAGTTGGGAATACGAGTACCCCTACGCCGCGGCTGTCGAGGCCCTGGCCCCCCGGCTGCGCGGCCCTCTGGCGCGGCAGGCGTTCGAGGCAGCGAAGGAGATGCCGTGGGAGCCCCGTGAACGGATCACTCGGCTGCTCGCGGAGCACGCGGACGACGCCCTGAGCCACGATCTGTTCGACCACGCCGTCGCGGTCCACCGTTCCTACCAGGGCCTCCCCGACGCGGCCGAGCCGCCGTTCCCGCTGGAGGGAACCGTGGTCACCGAGCCCCTCGTGACCTTCAAGGGATTGCGGGAGGTGCAGCTCGCCGAGCTCATCGCGGCCGTGGTGACGCGCCTCGACGACGGCCGGATGGCCGAAGCCGTTGAACTGGCCTGCACGTTCGCCAACAGCGGGCCGCGGTCGTGGTTGCCTGCCAAGTTGCTTCCCGCCCTCCCCGGCTTCCCCGCCCTCGCCGCCGAGCGCCGGGATCGTCTGGTGGCCTCGGGCACGGTCGGGGCCCTGGAGTTCATCGCCATCGAGACGGAGCGTCTCGATCTCCTGGCGGATCTGCTGCCGCACCTGCGCGAGGTGACGGACGAACGGGCCCGTCCCGCACGGGAGTTCGTCATGAGCCGTTTCCCTCGGCACGGCCGCGGATTCCTGCTCGACGCCGACGAGCACGCCTCTCTCGGCGCGCAGGAGACCGCGGAGTACCACCGGCTGCTGGGCATCGAGGACCGTGCCGAGATCGAGGGCGGGTTGTCCCGAGGCGACGACGAAGAGAAACGGCAGTTCCTCGTCCGGGTCGTCCTGCGCCCGTTCTTTGCGGGCGCCCTCGAACAATCCCTGGTGGAACTGCTCGTCGGTGCGTCGGCCGTCGCACGGGCGAGGGTGCTCGAAGCGACAGCCGGCATCCTGGAACCCGAGAACCACCGTGCGATCGTCGACCACACCTTGGCGCAGCTGCTCGGTGAGCCGATGGACCACACGGAGCGCCTCGAAGGCCTCGCCCTGATCCTGCCCACGCTCACCCCGGCACAGCGGGACGGACTCGTCGATGCCGCCACGCACCCGGACTCCCCAGGGCTCCCGGATGACCAGGGCGTGAGCCACAAGGTGTTCGCCCTGCTCCTGGACGACGTGCGCGCACTCGAGGACACGGACCGCTGGTTCTCCCCCGTCCGGCACAACAGGTACGCCCACGCGTTCACGAGCCGGATGCGCGAGAATCGGCTGAAGGAGACGTTCGCTCTGGTCCACGGGGAGCGCGCCGCGTTCCTCACCGCTCTCGCCCCGCACCTCACCGGGACCGCGGCGCGACGCCTGGCCACGCGGGTCGAAGAGCTGCCGGATCTCGAACGGGCCGATGTGAGCGCGGCGCTGCTGCCCCTCTTCTCCGGCGAGGACCGCGCGGCGCTGGTGGCCGGGATCCGCGGACTGACGGATCCGTTCGCCCGCTTCTGGGCCCTGTTCGTGGCCCAGGAGCACCTCACACCGGCCGACGCCTCTCCGCCATGGGCGGATTTCGTCCACGCCGCAGCCATGGCCTTCGAGGACCCCGCGGACGCCTGCGCCTGCTTGTGCCTGCTCATCGGATACGCGGAGCCCGACACGGCACGCAAGTGGCGTACGTGGGTGATCTCCCGTCTCGGCGGCCTCGGCGACGAGGACGCCCTGCGGGTCACCGCGGGCCTCGCCGCCGCGCTGCCCGAGGACCGCGACCTGGGCAAGGCGCTCGTCGACGCGGTCTGCTCCCGTACGACCGACGAGGCGGTCCACGCGGGCGTCCTCGTCCTGGCCCGCCACGGCATCGCTGTGGCCGACCTGGCAGGCCCCCACCGCACAAGCCTCCACGCCCTGCTCTCCCGACGACTGCGCGGCCTCGCCGACCGAGGCCGCCGGGACCTCCTCTCCGCGCTGGCCGCCGAGGCCCCCTTGATCGGGGCACTGACCACCCGCCCCGAACTCTCGTCCATCGCCCGTGGAGTGCACGAGGTATGCCTCACCTGGCGGTGGCCGTGACCGGGTCTCACCAGATCTGCTCCACTGCCTTGAACGGCCCGCCCCGGGTGTGCTGAACGCTGTCGGAGCGGCACGCGAGTGATCTCGGCGGCGGCCGACCAGTCAGTCGGACGCCGTTCCCGTTCGGAAGGCCGCGCCCGGCCCGCCCGCGTCACCCGGCGCCGCGAGGCTGCGCCAATGGGCGAGTTTGGCCCGGGTGTCCAGGAGTTGCGGGTGGTCGGGGCCGAGCACCCGCTCCTCGTCAGCGAGCACGGCGGTCAGCATGCGCATCGCGCCGTCGGGGTCTCCGGCTTCGCCCTGCCAGTAGGCCAGGTCGTGGCGGGTCGTGAGGGTGTGGGGGTGGTCGGCGCCGAGGATGCGTGTGCGGTCGACGAGCAGGTCGGACAGCGCTCGTACCGCCCCGTCGGGGTCTCCGGCCTTGCCCCGCCAGTAGGCGGCGTCGTTGCGGGTGGCCAGGGTGTGCGGGTGGTCGGCGCCGAGGACCCGTGTCCGGTCGACGAGCAGGTCGGACAGCGCCTGTGCCGCGCCCACCGGATCTCCCGTCTTGCCGCGCCACCGGGCCAGATTGCTGCGGGCAGTGAGCGTGTCGAGATGTTCGGGACCAAGAACCCGAAGGGTGTGCTCCAACGACTCCTCCAGCGCGGCGACCGCGCCGGGCCCGTCGCCTGCCTCTCCCCGCCAGTAGGCAAGATCGTGCCGAATGCTCACGGCACGGGGATGATCCGGACCAAGCGCGAGGACCGCATCGTCGAGTAGACACTGGAAGGCCTCGGCCGCCCCGACAGCATTCCCGGCTCGGCCCCGCCACCAAGCGAGGTTGTGCCGTGCGAGCAGCGTGTCGGAATGATCGGGGCCCAGCACCCTGGTGATGTCGGGGAGCAGCTCTTCGCACGCCGCGGCGGCACCCACGGCGTCTCCCGCTCGCCCTTGCCAGTGGACATGGTCGACCCGAGTCCTCAAGGTGTGCGGATCATCGGGACCGAGAGCGCGGGTGCGGTGGACCAGGACGTCGGTGAACGCCGCAGCCGCGCCGACGGGATCTCCGGCTTCGCCCCGCCACCGGGCGAGACCGCCGCGAGCGGTCAGCGTGTCGCGATGATCGGAACCGAGGTGCCGACCCGCGGCATCAGCCAAGGCTTCGAAGTGACGTACCGCGGCCCCTGGTTGACCGCTCTCCCCGAGGCTGCGCCCGTTGCGGTACAGCACAGGGTGAACCCCAGGGGTGCACAGAGCCTTCTCTCCGAGCCGGGACACCGCATCGCAGTTGGCCCGCAGGGATTGGGCGAGGTCGGTGTCGCGTTCGATCTCGGGCCAGGCTTGGAGGAGCGCGTCCGCGGCGTTGCGGGCGAGTCGGCGGAGCTGATCGAGGGACAGGGTGTCCCGGACCGCCCGCTGGATGAGCTGGTGGACACGGACTGCCTGGCCGGCCGCGCGAGGGGTGTGGTCGATCAGGCTCAGGCGGTGCAGGGCCCGCAGCGCTCCGACCGCTTCCGCTTCCGTTGCCACGGGGGAACCGCTCTGGGAACTGCACCGCTGTGGCAGTGATGCCGTGTTCGCAGCTTCCGCATCCGGTGCCGCGCAGGATTCGACCGGCGAGCGGTGCTCGGCCAAGTACGCACGGACAGCGGGGCTGTTGAGTACGGCGGCGGGGATGCCGTTGGGATTGAGAACGGCGGCGAGTCGCAGCATGGACCGGGCCACGCCTGCCGGACGCATGCGATCGGCGCGCTCCACGGACAGCGACCAAGCGGCGGCGATCGTCGCGGCTTGATCATCGGGCAGAGCGGCGGTTTCGGGCGTGAGCTCCGCCAAGGACGTGGCACGACCGGTCAACAGCTCCCGATACCGCTCGCAGTCGAGGTCGGCGTCGATGACGTACGCCACGGCCTGCGAGAGAGCCAGCGGGAGGTGTCCCAAGTCAGCTGCCAGGGCGTGAAGTTGATCGAGGGATCCGGCTCGACCGTGGGCGGACAGACGCGCGGCGAGGTAGGCGACCGACTCCTCTGCCGTGAACAAGCCGACATTGATCAGATGGCGATTCGGACCGGTGAGGGCGGCGTCCCGGCGGCGCGTGGTGACAAGGATGCGGCCGTTCGGATGTTCGGGGGGCCACAGGCCGTTCAGGTCGGCCGGGTCGGCGACATCGTCGAGCACCACCAGCCAGCGGCAGTCGTGGCCACGATGAGCCGCTGACGGGGTACCGCTGTTCGGCACACCGTGCGCCTTGGGTTCCAGCCAGGCCAGGAACGCGTTGGCACCGGCTTCGGCCCCCAGGGCGTCGAGGCCGGTGACCTCGGATCCGGCCTGCGCATAGCCGGTGATGACAGCGGATCGCGAGGTCGCAGTCACCCAGACCAGCAGGTCCACCGCGCCGGTCTGCCATGCGTGGCGTGCGTAGTGTGCCGCGAGTTGGGTCTTGCCGACTCCGCCCATTCCGGTGAGCACTTGCCCCAGGACAGTCGTCCTGCCGGTCGCCACGGCGTTCTCCAATGCCTCGACGAGCGAGCGGTGTTGGAAGGAATCCGCTCTGCGCGGGATGACTCCGACCTGGTGAGGCCAGGAGAACGGGCGCCCGGATGTCACTTGGTAGATGACTTGACCGGCGCTTCCCACGGCGATGCTGTGGTCGGACGCCTCAGCTCTCAGCACGTTGGGCAGGCCGTCGCGGCCAGGGTTCGCAGGTCCGGCTGCGCGGGCGCGCGAAGGCGCCGGTCCTGCCGCGCGGGGGCTTGAAGATGCCGGTCCGGTCAGCCCTGGGTCGGATCCGGCTTCGAAGGGTGTTCCAGTCGCACACCTCCGTGAATGACCGTTGCCGCGACCGAGCCGTGTTCCGCGCGGTTGGTCGCATCGCGGCCGACGGCCACGCCACTGTCTCCGGTGACAGCAGAGGTGTCACCACCCGGCCAAGCCGTCACGAGGGCGCGCAACTCGTCGGCCGCGACAAGGCGTTCATGTTCAGGAAGGCCTTCGAGCAGCACCGCGAACCGTGTCCGCCAAGCAGCCGTGTGGCCGATCCGTGCCCGCTCCGCGTCTGCGAGATCCGCGCCGTCCAGTTCAGCGGCGGTCTGGTCCAGGCGAACCAGCTCCGCACGTTCACGCTCGGCGTCCCCGCGGCCGAACCACCGCGCCACCGCCAGGCGTATCGCATCCCAGGCGTCCGACCCCGCGGCGCCCACCACCGCTCCGCCCCCTGCCGCGGCCAGGGCTTCCATAGCTTCGGTCAGCAACGTGGCGTCTCCCTGCTGTGTGCGTCAGTCGACGGTAGCGCGCGGCTCTCCCCACGGACAGAGCCGACCACCGCACGTCATCGCACAGCCCGCAGAGCGGCCACGGCCTGTGTGAAGACGTCGACCGCGTCATCGGCGTACTCGCAGTCCCGGTACACCCCGACCTCGATCTGCCGGGTGATCCAGGCATCCCACAAGGTACGTACATCGCTGTGCAAGCCGACCGTTCCCAAGGGCTCCCGAATGCGTTCGACGCACTGTTTCACCGCGGCGACGACATCGGCTCGAATCCCCAGATCGGCGATCATTGCGTCCAAGCGTGCGTGGGTGTCCTCCGGCGCGGGATGACGCCCCCATACGCGGCTGAGCAGCCAGCGGCGGTCGGCGCCCTCCGCACGTTCCAACAAGAGACCGGATACGGCGGACACTCGACCCGCGTAAACATCCGAATACGGTATTCCGCCGCCGGAGCCTTCACGTCCGGTGGTGTTGCGCAGATCATTGCGCAACTGGCCTGCCGCGGCGCACCAGGGGTACACGCGCCGGACGAAGGAAACGGCCTGGCGCTCGGATGCGCAGGCCAGGGCGTACTCCCAGGAGTGACCGACGAAGGCGATGCGCCGCACAGCGGTCTCGACGTAGCGTTCCCACGCGAAGTCTTCCGGGGCGAGGGAGCCGCGCGATCGTTGTCCGGCAGTCATGTCGGCAACGCACTCGGACCAGAGGCCGTCGGGCAGCCTCGACAGTGGACCGGTGCCGGGCAAGCCATGCGCGGCGCGTTCGACGGTGGTCGCCAGCTCGGTGGGGCCGTGGACGGCGAGACCGGTAGGGGCCCCGTAGCGCAGTCGTTTGCCGTCGTCCAAATCGTCGAGGCAGTAGAAGACGGAGAACAGCAGCTCCGGCATCAGACAATGAGCCGTGTACTCGGCGTCGGCGCGCACCGTCAGCCACGGGAGGACCGCGCGATACTTCCTGCCCGGCATACCCTCCACATAGTGCACGGCAGCCGGGCCCAGCCAGTCGGCAACGGCCCTTCGGATTCCGTCCCCCCACAGGTCGCTCTCGAAGACAGAGGTGAACGCGGACTCCACCGCCGAATACCAGGTACGCGCATCAGGACGTGACGGCTGGGCTGATCCCTCGGCTCCAGCAACAGACATCGCGGTGAATGTTCCGAGAGATGCGCATCGCACCGGAGAGTCCGCCATCAGCAGCCGTTCCTTGAGGGTCACCTGCCCGCCCAAGGACCTGGACGAGTCATGCCGTGACTTCGGGAAGCCCTTCCGAGTGGGCGCCCCGTCGTGAGCGCGCACCGACCACGAGATCGCGGAAGAGGGCCCGGTCAGTTCCCCTTCTCCCCCAGCTTCTCGACGTAGCCCTGGGCCTTGTCCACAGCAGCGTCGATCTTGTCGCTGTGCTTGCCGTCGGTCTTGCCATCGATGAAGTCGCCGACCTTCTCCAGCCCGTCGGCAATCTTGTCACCGTGGGCCTCTGCAAGATCCTCGGCCTTGTCCTTGAGGTTCTTCAGGGCGTCAAACATGGGAGGGTCCTGTCTCCTTGACTGGAACTGATCGACGTAAGGGTTCCGCGGCGGGTGGACCGCACAGGGCGGCGCCGCGGGCCCGGCCGGGACTTCGAGAGGGAATGCACGCCAGCGGTCGCAACATGCCCCTCGTCATGGCGAATTGACGGCATGACACCCGACAAGCTTCTACATTACTGTAGATTCGGCTCCCGGTGCATCCGCCGGTCGAGGACGTGGCACCCTGCTGCGCGGTCACGGTGCCGAACGGGTCGTACGCGGTCGAGCCCGTGACCTTCATCCCGTCAGGGGGCGGGCCCCCGGACCACGTCGGTGTGCCGGTCCGTGAGCGCCCGCTGAACCGCCGCCTTGCCGTCCGAGGCGGCCAGCAGGCCGCCGCCCGAGGTGAGGCGGCGCTGGTCGCCCTTGCCGGATTCGATGGAGGCGAGGGCGCCATGGGCGGTGTAGCCGTAGTGCGTGTTCCTTTGCGCGACGAGACGGTTGCGTTCGTCGTAGGTCTCTGTGACGCCCTCGGCCTTGGTGCGGTTGCCAGCCGCGTCCCACTCGCAGGACGTGGTCGTGGTGCTGTTCTCCCAGGAGGCCAGGCGGCCCGCCTTGTCGTAGCGGCCCAGCCTGCACACGCTGCGCGTTTCACGTCCCCGAAGAGTCCGTGCAAGGCCGGCTCCTCGCCGCCAAGGAAGGCTCCGACCGGATACCCGGGTTTGAATGACTGGCGAAGACGACGCCACGCACCGCGACGTCGTACACGTCGCCTGCTCCTGCGGCCCCTACCACCCCTGGCGACTTGCCGTACTGTCAGCCCATCCGCGAGGGCCGACGCGGCGAGCGGCAGATCAAGGGCGGTCCAGGCGGCTTGCCGTACTTGCCCGGCAAGCCGCCTGGCGGGACGTCGAATCGGTGACGCTGCGGCTCACACCGTCCGGGGCGGACATCGTCCGCCCCTCGCCGTCCTTCAGGCATGCGCCGCATCGGGCCACAGCGGAACACGGTCAGTGCATTGCTCGCCCCTGACGTCACGCCATGGCCGCCCCGTGACAACGCGGCCGGTCAGCCCCTCTCCACGTCGGCCCTTTCGCTCAGTTCTCGACCGCGATCTCCCGCTTGAGGATCTTGCCGGTCGGGCCCTTCGGGAGGCCCGGCACCAGCTGGACGATCCTCGGGTACTTGTACGGGGCCACGCGGGACTTCACGAACGCACGCAGTTCGTCCGCCGTGGCCTCGGCACCCGGCTTCAGCGTGACGACGGCGGCGATCTCCTCACCGTGCAACTCGTGCGGGACACCGAGGACGGCGGCCTCGGCGACGGCCGGGTGCTCATAGAGGACTTCCTCGATCTCGCGCGGGTAGACGTTGTAGCCGCCGCGGATGACGAGGTCCTTCTTCCGGTCCACGATGAAGTAGAAGCCGTCCTCATCGCGCCGCGCGAGGTCCCCGGTGCGGAACCAGCCGTCGGTGAAGGCGGACTCGTCGGCATCGGGTCGGTTCCAGTAGCCGGGCGTCACATTGGGTCCCTTGACGGCCAGTTCGCCGACCTCGCCCTCGGCGACGTCCTTGCCCTCGTCGTCGATCAGCCGTACCTGCACGCCGTCGATGGGGGTGCCGATGGAGCCGGGCCTGCGGGGTCCTTCGATCCCGCCGAAGGTGACCACCGGGGACGTCTCGGACAGGCCGTACCCCTCGGCGACCGGGCAGCCGAAGACCGCCTCGACGCGGTGCAGGACCTCGACGGGCATCGCCGAGCCGCCGGTGACGCAGAACCGGATTCCGTCGCCGTCCGCGAGCCCCGTCGAGCCCGCCGCGTCCGCCGCGGCGAGCAGGCCCAGGAACATGGTGGGCACGCCCTCCATGACCGTGACCCGGTCACGGGCGAGGATCTGCAGCGCCTTCGCGGCGTCGAAGCGCGGCAGGAGCGTCACACGGGCGCCGATGAGGACTGCGGCGTTCAGCCCGCAGGTCTGACCGAAGACGTGGAAGAAGGGCAGGCCTCCGAAGAGGGTGTCCGACGCCGTGAGGCCCAACTCGCGTACGACGGCCTCGGTGTTGCTGCCCAGGTTGCCGTGGGTGAGGCGGGCGCCCTTGGGGCGGCCCGTGGTGCCCGAGGTGTAGAGCAGGACGGCAAGGTCGTCGGCGTCGCGGTCCGTGACCTCGGTACGCGGCTCGACCGCGCCCAGCGCGGCGGCGAAGTCGTCCGCGGTGACATCGGTGCAGACGATGCCGAGCTCGTCGGCGGCGGCACCGGCCTCGGCGAACGCCGGACCACAGGCCAGGATCGTTCGGGCGCCGCAGTCGCCGGCGCTGTAGCGGATCTCGGGGGCCTTCAAGAGCGGGTTCATCGGCACGGCGACCGCGCCGAGGCGCAGCACGCCGTAGTAGACGACCGCGAAGTGCGGAATGTTCGGCAACAGGATCGCCACCCGGTCACCTGGTACGACGCCCTGGGCGGCCAGCCAGCCTGCGACGCGGGCGCTGCGCTCGTCGAGCGAGCGGTAGTCGAGCGCCTGTCCGTCCAGCTGTATCGCGGTGGCCTCGGGGCGTGCCGTCGCAGTGCGGGCCAGGTTGAGGGCGAGGTTGGTCACCGTTGACCTCTTTCCGATGCTCTTGGGGAATCCGGTGGATCTTGATCTTCCGGATGGGTTTCGAGCGTCCCGCGACGCGGCGCGGCGCACAAGGTGGGAAAGATCACCGAATGCCTTCTTGTGCCACGGGCACGAGGCTGTGCGTCCTCTGCGGCGCCGGCACGGGACGCCGGCCGCGCCGCGCCGAAGCTGAACCGGCCCGGTGACGTGCCAGTCGGCGCCACGGTGGCCATCACGTACTCGTCCCCCGCGGCCGGGCACCGTGCAGATCCAGGATCGCACCGGTTCCGAGCGTTGGTTCCACGCACAACTCGGCGTGGCCACAGCGGAGTTCCTCCGCGCAGCGGACGCCTTGGTGCATACCGCGGAAAGGCTTGCCGACGTCGAACTGCAGCTGCGCGGGGTTCTCGTCCGCGAGCACGCGATGGCGGTGGAGGATACAGTCGAGCACGGCTTCGCCCATCTCAAGAACTGGCGGATCCTCACCAAGCTCCGCACCGCTCCCGCCCGCGCGACCGGCCTGCTGCCCGCCCTGTTCGTCCTGACGAACCTCGAAGGAATCCGCTGACAGCTGATCCACACCCGAGGCATCTGTCCAACACCAGCGTGACCACCCCGAACGACCCTCACGCCACCACCCTGACCAGCTACTTCAAGAGGGCACAGCTTCACTGAAGAAAGTCATATTCGGTGCGGTACGGCTTCGTCCCGCCAGCGGTAGAGGTCACGCAGCAGGGAAATCTCGGCGCCGTGATGGATCAGCTCCCTGTTGACGTGCAGGACGATGCCCTCCATGGGAAACCGCTCGGGACCCACCGCGGGCGGATTCTCCAGGTCAGTGTCCGAGAGCTCGCGGACCCCCGCGTTCCATCTCCCGTACATCTCATCGAGCTGTTTCAGCGCCTCGTCAGCGGTCCCCGCATAGGCGAAGGTCTCGGACTCGACGTCCTGGCCGCCGAAGTGCCATCCGACCCGATAGCCCAGCACGGAGACGATGACGTGCGCCAGCCGCCAGGCAATCGTGGTCACCGGCGCCGGCTCCGGGCCAGGCCAGCTGATGTGCCCTTCGGGCCGCGCCACCGCAGGCGACTCTTTGACATTAACAACCCGGCTGGCTGGGTCGGGTTCCAAGATCACCATGAGTATCTCCAGCGAGCGCCACGCCAGAGCCTCCGACCTGCATGTTCGAAGATGGCGAAGACTCAGTGCCCCGGGCCCTTCGAGCCACCGAGCCGTGACGGTGGAAAGCACCAGGTGCTGCCACTCATGGGGTCCCTCGTGCCAGTTGGGGGGCCTGCAGTCTGATCTCGCAAACGCCTTATGCGGTAGGCAGGATGCGAAGGTGTCTTCGCCCCAGTAGCCGGGCGGGGTGACCTCTCGGGCAAGGAGTGGGTTCGGCTGGAGCCGCACCTGCCGCACCTGCCGCACCTGCCGCACCTGCCGCAGAACGCTGGACGCTGGACGCTGGACGAGGCGGACATTGGAAGAGCCACCGTAGAGTGATCGACGGAATCCTCTGCCCGACAGCGGACCTGCATACCGTGGAGGGACCTACCGCTCCGGTCCGGCAGGTCGAAGACCGTGCACGACAGGCATCGACGCTGGTCAACGGACGGCACGTGGGACAGGATTCTGCGGGCTGTCCAGGCTGATGCCGCCCCAGAGGGCCGCATCGACTGGTCCAGGTGAGCACGGACTCCATAGTGTGCCGCGCCGACGAAGGCAGCCAGCGGCCGCTCGCATTTGTGATCACACCGGGCCAGTGGGGCGATGCCCCGCAACTGATCGAGGTCCTGGACCACATCCGCCTCGCCCGGCCCGCCTGCGGACACCCACGCACCCGCGCGGACTGCCCCAGATCAAGCACACCATCCCCGAACCCAGGAACCCGCGGGCCAACCGTCAAAGCCGGGGCAACAAGGGCGGTCGGTCCCCGGCTTCGACACGACGATCCACAAACGCCGTAACGAGGTCGAGCGCACGATCAACCGACTCAAGAACTTCCGGGCCGTGGCCACGAGGTACGACAAACGGCCCTACGTCTTCCACGGCACCGTTACCGCCGCCGCGATCCGCCTATGCCTCTGCCCGTTAGCCGATTGCGGGAACTCACAAGCGGTCGCGAGCAGTCGTGCGGCGAATGCGACGTTCCGCGGAAGCGAGCCACGCCTTGTCAGTCCTCAGGCCGAGGCCGCAGCGACGCAGAACTCGTTGCCCTCCGGGTCGGCCATCACGATGTGGTGCTCGTCGAACTCACTGAGGATGTTCCCGCCCGCCTTCACCAGGCGTTCGGCCTCTGCCTTGATCCGCGCCCAGCGCTCGTCGGAACTGCCATGTCCCGGCACCCGGACATCGATGTGCAGCCGGTTCTTCGCTGCTTTCGGTTCAGGGACCTTGAGAATGGAGAGCCGGGGGCCGACGCCGTCGGGATCGCACAGCCATGCGGCGTCGTCCACGGAATCGTCATCCGGGAGGTCGAACTGCGCGAGCCACTCCTCGCGGGTACTGAAGGGAGCGGGCGGCGGCTCATCGACATACCCCAGGGCCGTCTTCCAGAACTCGGCAAGGAGCTGCGCGTTCGTGCAATCAAGGGTCAGATCGATTCTGGCTGCCATGACAGGACGGTACTGCGCACCTCTGACAAGCAGGGCGGAGTCTCCCCAGCAACCGGCCGCTGCCTGCACGCCATGACTCGTCGGACACTGCCCAGCCACCGACTTGGCTCGCCATGTCGCCGCTGCCGGCTGGCAGCGGCGCATGTCGAACTCAGTCAGTCACGTGTACGGGCTCCAAGGAGCCCATGTGTCGCATGCCGGTGAACGATTGCGGATTGCCTGTGCCGTCATGGTGGACGCCGTTCGCCCACCGGAGCATGCTTCGGAAAGCGTGGTGGAGCGGGATGTATCAAGTGGTACGTGTCAATGGGCTCGCCCACCCGCCACGGGGGCGATCACGATGGACAGCACTGCTGCAGTCGGCCATTCGGCCAGGACGAATGTGGATGTCGTTCTGGAGGGTGGCGGCGTCAAGGGCATTGCCCTCGCGGGTGCGCTCAGGGAGCTCTGCGCGGCCCACACCGTGCAGCGTGTGGCCGGTACGTCGGCGGGAGCCATCGTCGCGGCGCTGCTGGCGGCCGGGTACACGGCCCCGGAGCTTGAGCAGGAGATGCGGAACCTGGACTTCGCATCGCTCCAGGACGGGCCGGCACGTCATTGGGGCAAGGTCGGGGCGGCATTGGCCGTACTCCTGCACAGCGGCGTCTTCAAAGGCGACGCCCTGCACGCCTGGATCGAAGAACGACTCGCGGACAAGGGCGTCACCACCTTCGAGCAGCTGCGCCGCCATGGAACGGGAGACGACACCGGCACGCCGCCGTACAAGCTGGCCGTCGTGGTGAGCGACATAAGCCGGGGGCGTCAGCTGATCCTGCCGGAGGACTATGAGGCGCTGTGCGGAGTGGACCCCGATACCGCGAAGGTCGCCGACGCGGTGCGTGCCTCCGCCTCGATCCCCTTCTACTTCCGGCCGGTGAAGTTCCGTACCGGCCCCTCGCAGGGAACACAGCGGCTGGTACTCGTCGACGGCGGTCTGCTGTCCACCTTCCCCATCGGCCTGTTCGACCGGCAGGACGCGCAGCCGCGGCGCTGGCCGACCATCGGCATCAAACTCTCCATGCGACGGACTCCCCGCCAGGAGTGGCAACCGGTACGGAACCCCGTGGAGTTGGGACGGCGGCTGGTGTCCACCATGATCAGCGCCCACGACCGCTTCCATGTGGACCAGCGCCGCGTACAGGACCGCACCATCTTCGTCGACACCAGCCAAGTACGGTCAACCAACTTCCGCATCACGGAGGAGCAGATCGAGCTGCTGTACACCAACGGCCGCGACGCCGCTCAGCGGTTCCTGGCTGCACGGGGCCTCCGGCTGTAGCTCAACCGCTGTCATGCGTCGCAGAACGGGGCATGCCCACCGTCGCGACCCCGCGGACAGAACGGGGGACATCATGAACACACCCGGCCGCAAAGGGTGGTCGTACAGAAATCTCACCCGTCGAGCGGCACCACGGCCTGTCGCACAGGACACCTCACCGGCCGGCGACAGCGTGGGACCGCCTCGCCGCCCGAGGTCCACTACGTGGCTGCATCGCGCGCAGACACGCTTATGCGTACTGCGATATCAACTCAATGCCGCGAGCGGCCAATCGGACCGCCTACGTCGCGCCGGGGCTCAGAAAGGGGAGCTCCAGGCTGGGGCGAATCACCTCCTCTGCACGGCCGAGCATCACATGCGACAGGCCGCCGGCAACCACAACATTCGCTGGAGATTCGGCAGTTGGTGGAACGGGCTGGCATATGAGGGCACGCTGACAAGCTTGCACGCCGCCGAAGTCGCGATCATCAAGCTGTCGCAACCCGCCCGGGCTTGGACCCAGATCGACGCGGTGCTCGCCCTGGCAGGCCCGCTCTGTCAGAGGGATCCCCGCCTTGCGCTGGTCGAGGAGCTGAAACGGAAGGACTGGCCGGGGGACGAGCGTGTGCCCTGGGCTGTCGCAGCCCTCCTGGAGGCGGCCTACGCGGTCCAGGAGGAACGAGCCGTACGCAGCCGCAACTTCCGCAATCGACTCATCCGAGCAGGCAGCGTTCTGACGCTGCTGCTTGTGGTGACCGTCACGGTGGCCTGGCACAGTGCGGGAGCGATCCCCGTCTGCACGAGCGGCTGCCCCGATCGGGAGGAGCCTGGCCTCCGCGAAGTCGGTCTGGTCATGCTGCTGGGCATGCTCGGTGCGGCAACCCACGTGGCCGGGCGCCTGCAGAAGATGGGCGGCAGTTGGAACCCTTACAACCTTCCCTTCTACCAAGAACTCATCAAGCTTCCCATCGGGGCGCTCACAGCGGTGATTGGACTGCTCCTGGTCGACACCGAATGGCTGCCGATGACTGAGGCTCCTGACTCCTGGCATGACGTCATGGCCAGTGCCGTGGTCTTCGGGCTGGCCCAGATCGCCCTCACCCGCAGCATCGACCAGCGTGCGGAGAAGATACTCGCGTCGGATCCGGATCCAGAGGAAGCCAAACAGCTGGAGAAGGTTCCCGACCCCGACAACAGGGCGCAAGGGACATCGGAGTTCACTGTATGAACTTCGAGTCGCCCGCCGCTGGGGAGACCGTCACACCGGACTGGGCCGTCAGCAGCGCTGTCCCCTTGGCGTGATCGCCGTCCGGCGGAGGCTGCTCGATGGTGCTCATCATGGGCTCTCCTGGTCGTGAGTCGGCACAGGGGCGAGGGGCGGGCCTCAGGGTCGTCGAGGCCGTTGCCAACGTCCTCAGGTACGCCCACGCCGACAACTGCTGGGTGGGTGTCGAACTGGGCGACACGCTCGTCCTGACCGTTGCGGACGACGGCAACGGACTTCCCGACCGATTCCGTCCCGGAGCGGGAATGGAGTCCATGCGGGAACGTGCTGCCGCGATCGGCCGTCCGAATCGGTCGAAGGCGTGGTCGTAGGCGATGATGAGTGGACCACGCAGCGGTCTGTGGGCGACCCAGGAAATCCAGAGGACCTGCCCCGGGACCAAAGTCCTCGTCCACTCCCAACACGAGGCCGACCCCAACGCCATGGCCGCGATGCGGGCCGGTGCCGCGGGCTTCCTGACCAAGACCGGGAACGTCGGTCAGATCATCCGCGCAGTCGGGGACGTCGCCGCCGGTGCCTGGATCTTCAACCTTTCCGACACCGCCCGCATGCGCCCCTGGTTCGACGAGCTGCGCACGGCCCGACGCGAGGGCGTCTTCCCCCAACTGACCTCCCGGGAAAGGGAAATACTCAACCTCACCGCCGCCCCAAGGCAGACAACTGCGGGCGCCGCCGACCGCGCGGAGCTCATCGCCATGCCCCGGGCCGCAGGACTCGGCACGGGCAGCGGCGTCAAAGGCCGCCTTGCCCACCTGGCCCGCGAGGAGCCTGGCCGCCAAGTTCAATGCCAGCGGCATCGTGCGGGCGAAGACGAGGAACCGCCAGGCAGGACGCATCTGGTCACGTCCTGCTCCGTGCGATGCCGTACGGCGGATCGCCAGGCGAAGACCGAGCACCTAGAGGTTGGCAACCCCCTGCAACAAGTCGTGCAGGAGTCACCTACGGCCGTCCCGCGCAGGTCGGCACACGCCGGGGATCGACGGCGCTCGGTGATCACTGGCTTCCGCCTCTCCTCTCGAGCAATCTCGATGGCGGTCAGAGCTCGGGCGGCAGCGGTCGCGGAACCCGAGCAGGGCCCCGGAGGGGGAGACACCCACGCCCGGCCCCGCGGGCTCGGGTCCGGACGTCCAGACAGCGAGCCCAGTGCACATCTGGGGCCGACACCAGTGCACATCCAGTTCGCATCCGCGCGGGAACTCCCGGGAACCCAGGGGAAGAAGAGGGAGATTAGCCCCCTCGGGGGATTCGCCTTCGCTTTCTGCCTGGTGTACGCAGGGCGAACGCCCCGCCCCTGGGGGAAAACCCCCAGAACACCCGGAGGAAAGCAGCGTTCCAGGCGGGACCGGCGCCTGCCTAGCGTGGAGGCAGTGACCACGTCAGGTATGCGGCGATGCGGCAGGGAGTTGTGATGATCGAGGTGCAGGGGCTCTGTAAGCGGTACGGGCCCGACGTCGCCGTCGACTCGTTGAGTTTCGATGTGCCGCCGGGAGCCGTGACCGGGTTTCTCGGGCCCAATGGATCCGGCAAGTCGACCACCATGCGAATGATCATGGGCTTGGACCGGCCCGATGCCGGGCACGCCCATGTCCATGGGCGGCCGTACGCGGAGTTGCGCAGGCCTGCTCGTGAGGTCGGGGCTCTGTTGGAGGCCCGTACGTTTCATCCGGGGCGTACCGCCGCCCAGCATCTGACGGCGCTCGCCGCCGCCGGTGGCATCGCTCGGGGGCGCGTCGAGGAGGTTCTCGGCATCGTCGGGCTCGGCCATGTCGCGGGGCGGCGTGCGGGGACCTACTCGCTGGGGATGGCTCAGCGGCTCGGTATCGCCGCGGCCCTGCTCGGTGATCCGGGTGTCCTGCTCTTCGACGAGCCCGTCAACGGCCTCGATCCCGAAGGCGTGCGCTGGATCAGGGACCTCATCAAGTCCCTTGCCGCCGAAGGGCGCGCCGTCCTGCTCTCCAGCCATCTGATCAGCGAAATGGCCCTCACCGCCGACCACTTGGTCGTCATCGGGCAGGGGCGGCTCCTCGCCGACTCGACCGTACGTGAACTGACCTCCCGCGGGTGCTCTCTCGAAGAGGCCTTCTTCGCGCTGACCGCCACGTCCGCGCAGGCCACGTCCACTGAAGGGGTTGCTCGATGAGCGGCACGAGTGTCAATGCCTCCCGCTGGCAGCGTGATCTGCGTGTTCCCAGCGGGCGTTACGGCTTCGCGAACGCCGCCCGCATGGAGTGGGTCAAGCTCCGGAGTCTGCGGTCCACCTTCTGGGCGCTGCTTCTCGCCGTGGTCGGCATGGTCGCCATCGGCGTCGTGACGATGGCCAACACCAAGGCCCCCAGCCCCGACAAGGCCGCCGCCTTCGACGCCACGAACAACGTCCTGGCCGGAGTGGCCGTCGGGCAGCTCCTCATCGGCGCCCTGGGGGTCCTCGTCGTCACCGGTGAGTACGCGTCGGGCACCATCCGCTCCACCTTCGCGGCCGTACCCGACCGGCGCCTGGTCCTCTCCGCGAAGGCAGCCGTGTACGGCGGGGTCTCGCTCGCGCTGGGCGAAGCCGTCGCCTTCGTGACGTTCTTCGCGGGGCGGACCGCGCTCGGGGACGGCGTTCCGCGACCCGGGATCGGGGACGCCGGGGTGCTGCGTGCCGTCCTGATGGCCGGTGCGTACCTCGCGATGATCGGGCTCATCGGCATCGGGATCGGTGCCATCACGCGGCACACCGCGAGCGCCATCGCCGTACTCGTCGGTGTCACCTTCGTGCTGCCCGCGGTGATCGGCGGGGTCTCGGGGACGGCCGTCGCGAAGTTCTTCCCGACCATCATCGCGGCCAACTCCCTGGCCGTCGCCAAGCCGGTGTCGGGTGTGCTCTCGCCCTGGGCCGGGTTCGCGCTGCTGTGCCTGTACACCGCCGCGGTGCTCCTGGTGGGCGGGCGTCTGCTGACCCGCAGGGACGCCTGACACGAACTGGCCCACAGGGACGCCTGACACGAACTGGCCCGCAGCAACTCCTCACAGGAAACTGGCGACATGCACGTGCAAGACAGTGAGCGGCCGCTGGGCGGAGCGCCCCGGGATCGACTGCCTCGACTCCGCGAAAGGGTCTTCCAGGCCGGAGTGCTCCGCGCCCCCTTCACCCGCCGGGCCTGGGCCGAAGTGGCGTACTGCCTGATCGGCCTTCCGCTCGGCCTCGCGGGCGGCACCGTCCTCGCGGTGGTGCTCGCCCTCGGCGGCGCCTTCACGCTCTCGCTGGTGCTCGCCGTCCTGGGAGCGCTGCTCCTCATCGCCGGGCTACGGCTCGCCCGTGCACTCGGCGGCGTCCACCGCGCGCTGGCCGCGGCGTTCCTCGGCGAGCGCACGCCCGCGCCGCCGCCCTTCCGGCCCGGCGAAGGCTTCGTCGGGCGCGTCGACGCGCGGCTGCGGGACGGGACCGGCCGGCGTGCGGCGGCCTACGTCCTCGCGAAGCTGCCGGTCGGCGCGCTGGGAGCGTACGCCGTCCTGTGGTGGATCAGCGGCCTGGTCAACCTCACCGCCCCGCTGCGGTGGGGCGTCTTCGGACAGCAGCCCGAGGCGGGCGACCCGGAGGGCATGCTGGTGCTCACGCCGATCCCGTTCGGCAGTCCGGGCGTCGACACCTTCGCCGGTACCTGGCTCGCGATGCTGCTCGGCGCGCTCACCCTGCTGTGTGCTCCCTGGGGCACCCGACTCGTCGTCGAGTGCGACCGCCGGCTGCTCCGTGCGCTGCTCGGACCGGGGCGGCTCGCCGACCGCGTACGCGACCTGGAGGAGACGCGCGCGCTGGCCGTCGACGACTCGGTGGCGCTCCTGCGCCGCGTCGAACGGGACCTGCACGACGGCGCGCAGGTCCGCCTCGTCGCGGTGGCGATGGGCCTCGACATGGTCAAGGAGCGCCTCGACGAAGGTCAGCCCCTGGACGTGGCCCGCATCAGGCAGCTCGTCGACGGTGCCCACCGCAACGCCACCGAAGCGCTCACCGAACTCCGGGACCTGGCCCGCGGCATCCATCCCCCCGCCCTCGACGACGGCTTGCCCGACGCCCTCGCCACGCTCGCCGCGCGCAGCACGGTGCCGGTCGAGCTGTCGGCGGACGTGCCCCGGCGGCCCACCCCGGCGATCGAGACCATCGCGTACTTCTGTGCCGCCGAACTCTTGACGAACGTCATCAAGCACAGCGGGGCACGGCGCGCCGCGATCGGCGTGACGCAGCGCGACGGACTGCTGCGTCTGGAGGTCACCGACGACGGCCGTGGCGGTGCCGCCCTCGGCGCGGGCAGCGGCCTGACCGGACTGGCCCAGCGCGTCCGCACGGTCGACGGACGCATCGGCATCCGAAGCCCCGATGGCGGCCCCACCGCCGTCACCGTCGAACTGCCCCTGCATGCGTGAGAAGGCAGGTGAGAGCGTGTACAGGACCGCACATGAGAGCATGCCGACCATGCGTGTCGTGATCGCCGAGGACGCCGCCGTGCTGCGGGAGTTGCTGGCCCAGATGCTCTCCGAGCGCGGGCACGAGATCTGTGCCGCCGTGGGCGACGCCGACGCCCTGCGCGAGGCGGTCGCCGTGCACCGGCCCGACGTCACGGTGGTCGACATCCGGATGCCTCCGACCCATACCGACGAAGGGCTGCGGGCGGCCATCGACATCCGTGCCGAGCACCCGGGCACCGGGGTACTGCTCTTCTCTCAGTACGTCGAGACGAAGTACGCCACGCGCCTGCTCGCGGCGGGCTCGGCGGGCGTCGGTTATCTGCTCAAGGACCGGGTGGCCAACATCGCCGAGTTCACGGATGCGTTGGAGCGGGTCGCGGCGGGCGGCACCGCGCTGGACCCCGAGGTCGTGACCCAGCTGGCCGGGGCCGGACACCGCTCCGCCGAGCTCGCGCCGCTCACCGAACGGGAACGCGAGGTGCTCTCGCTGATGGCGGAGGGCCGCTCCAACGCGGCGATCGCGGGGGCCCTCTTCGTCTCGCCGGGCACGGTGGAGAAGCATGTGGCGGCGGTCTTCGACAAACTCGGCCTGCCGGCCTCGCACGACCACAATCGGCGGGTCCTCGCGGTCATTCGCTATCTGCGCCCCTGATGACCACCCACGCGTGCACGAGTGACGGTTCGTGGCCCGGGACACCGCGCGAGGACGGACCCCTCACCTGAAGCAGTGCGGCCGTGAAACCGTGAAACCGAGCAATTCGCGCCGTTCTCACCACCCCCCTCCCCACCCCGTCTCCCCCGCCGATTCCCGCCCTCTTCCGCCGCCGCCCGCACTCCCCCGCGATGCGTTCGCCCCCTCGTCTCATTTCCTCCTCCGGAACACCACATTCCGACGCAAGGCCCTACGCACCCTTTACCATTTCCCCATAGACTCCTACCTCGGGCCTCCGGATATCCGCACGCCAAGGGCATATGCCAGAAGCACCACTGCATCGTGTGTTGCCAAATCCCTTACAGGCCACCTTCTGCTGTGCGAAAGTCATTAGCGGTCCACCACCCGTCAAGTTGGTCGCACCGCATCTTCAACGGAGCACCTCATGCCGCCCCATGTCTTCGCGGACCACGCCGCCGCCCAGCCGCCAGAGCGCGGCACGGTCGACGCGTTGATCTCGCAGACGCGCCGGCTCCGGGGCGAGGTCGATGCCGTACGGCGCGACGCCGTGACCGACCACGGAGATCCCGCAGGCCGCTGGCAGCGGGCCCTGTGCGATCTGGCGGTGCATCAACTCAACGATCTGGACAGCCATTTGGCCCAGCTGCGGGACGGTCCGCCGCGGGCGGGCGGGGAGCCCGCGGCGCCGACCGCGACCACCACGGAGACGGGCCACGGCTCGCTCCTGAGCCGGGTGGGCAGCGCCGAGTGGAACCTCCTCACCGACGAGGCCAGTTGGTCCGGCGAGCTCTATCAGATCCTCGGCCGCGACCCCGCCGCTCCCCCGCTCTCCCTGGACGAGCTCCCCTCGCTCGTGCACGCCGACGACCAGCCCCTGCTGACCGCGATGGTCACGGACTGCCTCATCGACGGCAAACCCATCGACGGCGAGTTCCGCATCGTGCGGTCCGACGGGCGCGTACGCCACGTGCACATGATGGGCGAGCCCGTGCTCGCCGGCGACGGTTCCACCGCCTCCATGTGGGCGGTCCTGCGGGACGTCAGCGAACTGCGCCGCAGTCAGCGCGCGCTGCGCGAGACCCGTGACACGCTGCAGCGCCACCGCGACATCGCACAGACCGAGCACCGCCTCGCCGTCGAACTGCAGGAGGCGGTCCTGCCTCCGTGGCGCAGCTCCCTGCGGCTGCCGCACGGCGGGCCAGGGCAGCTCGACCTCGCCGCCCACTACCTCCCCTCTTCCTCCAGCGCGCTCATCGGCGGCGACTGGTACGACGCGATGCAACTCCCTGACGGCCACGCCCTGTTGAGCGTCGGCGACCTCACCGGGCACGGTGTCGCCGTCACCTCCGGCATGGCGATGCTCCTCGGCGCCCTGCGCGGCATGGCCGTCGCAGGATCGCAGCCGGGCCAACTCATGGGCTGGCTCAACCATTTACTGGACGCCACGGACCAGCCCGCCCTCGGCAGCGCCATCTGCTGCCGCTACGACCCCGCCACGCACCTGCTCACCTGGGCGCAGGCCGGGCACCCCGCCCCGCTGCTGTTCCGCGACGGGACGGGGCGCGCGCTGACGCCACCGGACGGCGTGCTCCTCGGCGCCACCTCCGGTGCGACCTACGAACAGCGCGACGAGCAACTGCGGCCCGGAGACCTGCTGTTGCTGCACACCGACGGCCTGGTGCCACGGCGCGACAGGGACGCGTCGACGAGCCTGCTGCTCTCCCTCGCGTCCCGTTTCACCGGGGCGCGTACGGCACAGGAATGCGTACGGACCGTCGTCGAGGAGTTCGGCGGGGCACCGCGTGAGGACGACGCCTGCCTGTTGATGGCGCGGATCTGAAGCGCTCCGGACACGCCGGACCTCGCCACCGATCACACGCTGCTACGTACATGGATTGATCTGCGTACGTGTAGGTGATGCGCGCCCGCTCGACGCGCGCTCGCGCTATGCCCTTGCCGTCCTCCCCGCCCCCTTCGCCCCCCTCGGCAGCGCGAGCTTGATCTCCTCGCGCAGGTCCTGGATCTTCGGGTATCCGGCGTACTGCGCTGTCAGTCGGTACATCTCGCGCAGCCGGTCCCAGGTGCGGTGCGAGGAGTTGGCCCGCATCGACACCAGCGCCAACCGGGCGTACCGATCGGCCTGTTCCGGGTCGTCGGCGATGAAGCAGGCCGACGCGAGCGAGATGTAGTCGAAGATCTGCGACCGGTCGCGGTTCTTGGCCCGCAGCTCGATCGCCTCCCTGGCGTGCCGCTGCGCGATGTTCGCCGCGGACGGTTCGTGGTCGGCGAGGGTGCGGTAGGCCAGGGCCTGCATGCCGTGCAGATCCGCCTCGTCGAACATCTGCATCCAGCTCGGCGGCGGCACGTCCCCCTTGTCCGACACGAAGAGGTCCTCGGCGAGGCCGAGGGTGCGCCGCATCGCCTGCCCGCGGCCCATCGAGGCCTGTGCCCAGGCCTCGATGGTGTACAGCATCGCCTGGGTGCGGGGCAGGGCCTCGTCGCCCGCACCCGACTTGGCGAGCTTCATCAGGTCCAGGGCGTCGTCCGGCTTCCCGAGGTGCACCATCTGGCGTGCCGCCCGCGACAGCGCCTCGCCCGCACGCGGCCTGTCCCCTCCTTCTCGGGCCGCGTGCGCCGCGATGACGAAGTACTTCTGCGCCGTGGGTTCGAGGCCGACGTCGTGCGACATCCAGCCGGCCAGGACGGCGAGGTTGGCAGCGACGCCCCACAGGCGCCGCTGGAGATGTTCGGGGTGTCGGTAGGCGAGCATGCCGCCCACTTCGTTGAGCTGGCCCACCACGGCCTTGCGCTGCAGCCCGCCTCCGCGGGCCGCGTCCCAGGCGCGGAACACCTCGACCGAGCGCTCCAGTTCCTCGATCTCCTGTGACCCGATGGGGGCGGCCTCGTAGCGGTCGAACCCAGCGGGGTCGGCATGCAGGGGGTCGTCGAGTCGGGGGGCGTCGGCCGCGAGAGCCGGATCGGTGTGCAGCCAGTCGTGCATGGCGCTGCTGAGTGCGGAGCCTGCGGCAAGCGCAGCGCCCGCGCCCACCAAGCCGCGTCGGTTGAGCATGAGGTCCATTCCCGTGAATTCGGTGAGGACCGCGGCCGTCCGCTCGGGCGCCCACGGCACGCCGTCGGGGTGCTCCACACTCCCGTCGCCACGCCGCTTCCCTACGCGCCCGTGCCGGACCAGACCCAGATCCTCAGTGGTCACGACACGGCCGAGACGCTCGGTGAACAGAACAGCCAGCACCCGCGGCACCGGATCGCGTGGGATCTCTCCCATGTCGATCCACCGCCGCACCCGCGAGGTGTCGGTGGCCAGTTGGGGGTGGCCCATGGCCGCCGCCTGCCGGTTCACCAGCCTCGCGAGTTCCCCCTTGGACCAGCCGGCCAGGCCGAACAGGTCCGAAAGGCGGGTGTTGGGTTGTCCGTTCACGTCAAGCCCCCAGGTTCTCGGCTGAGTTGACAGTAACCCTCTGTCAGTTGCTGAGCGACTATTCGCCAGGGTTCGCCAGGGTGCGCCACATGGTGTGCCATGGGACGACGGGTGTCAGGTAGGAGTGCGCCACCCCGACCCGGTCGCCGCAAGGCACTCCCCAGGGTGCACCCGAAGCGATCGGGCCGGGAGGCGCACGCAACTCGCAGGCACACGAAGGGATCTGTATCGCCCATGTACGCAGCATCGTCCTCCGTGTCCGCCCCGCCCCGGCCGCTCCACCCGCGCCCCCCGGTCCCCCGGACCCGCGAGGTGCCCCCCTCATCGGGGAACGGCCCCTATCTAGAGCCGTTGCGCCCCTCGTCCGCGCAGCTCGGCGGCGGTCGCACGCGCCGCGTGCCGGGCACCGGGACCCAACCGCTCAGCGGGAGACTCGACTTGTCCGGCCCCCAGGGGGCGCAGCTGCGCACCGCGATTGCTTCGGTGCACCGCATCTGCCCGGAGTTCAACCCGGTGCAGGTGCTCCGCAGAAGCGGCCGCACCGTGCTGCTCGTCGGCACGGCAGGGCGCAGCACCGCCGTCGCCAAGTGTTTACTGGACCCCTCGCCTCTGTGGGCCGAGCGGATCCGGCACGAGATAGCGGCATACCGCGCGTTCGTCCGGCACCGTCCGCCGGTCCGGGCGCCGCGGCTCATCGCCGCCGACCCCGATGACTGCACGCTGGTCATCGAGCGCATGCCGGGGCGCGTGGCGGCACTCCACCGGCATCCCGCGGAGGCTCCTCCGCGGGCGGACATCCGGGCGGCGCTCGGCTCCATCTGCCGCCTCAACCAGTGGCGGCCGCCGACCGAGATGTTCGGCAGGCCGATGGACTACGGCAGGCGGATCTCCCGCTTCCACGAGCTGGGTCTGCTGACCGACCGCGACATGGGCGACCTGCAGAAGCTGCTGCACGGCATCGCGCACTCGGTCGCGCATCAGGGCAACGGCCACCAGGCCATGTGGCAGTTCTGCCACGGCGACGCCCTGCTGTCGAACATCATGCTCTCGCCCGGCGGGCCCGTCCTGGTCGACTGGGAGCACGCGGGGTGGTACCTCCCGGGGTACGACCTGGCGACGCTGTGGGCCGTCCTCGGTGACGCCCCGGTGGCGCGGCGTGAGATCAGTCAGCTGGCACAGGCGGCGGGCCCGGCGGCGCGCGACGCGTTCCTGGTCAACCTGATGCTCGTCCTGACCCGCGAGATCCGTACGTACGAAACGGCCGTGCAGCGTTCGATGCACGAATCGGCCCCGGCGGCACCGGGCCCGGCCCATCCCGGTGCTGCGCCGTCCGGCGAGGAACAGCGGCTGCTCCTGAGGCGGCTGCACGACGACTGCCAGCTGGCCCGCCGGGCCGTGCGAGCAGCGGTCGGTACTCGCTGACGGGGACGGCGGTCCGCGGTGCGCCTTGAGCAGTGGCGCACCGCGGACCTTCGTATGCCTCTGGCTACTACCGCTCGACTATGACGCCGTGTCTATGACGCCCCGTTCATGACGTGACACCTATGACGCGGAGAACTGCACCGCGTCCACGTCGAACGAATTGTCCTGCGGGGACGTGAAGACCAGATACAGCTTGTGCGTTCCGGACAGTGCCTCGACCGGGACGGCGGGCGTGGACTGGTAGCTGTCCCAGCCGCCGGTGTCGGGCACGGGCGTCGTGGCGAGCAGCTTGCCGTCGGGGGCGTCCGCGCGCAGCTCGATCGAGCCGACCCCATAGGGCGAGGACAGCTTGTACGAGACCTTGCCGATGCCCTCCACGCTCATCGGCTCGAAGGCGATCCAGTCGCCGTTGCTGATGTCCCCGATGCGCTTGCCGTTCTCGGCCCCCTCCTGCGAAACGATGCGGGTGCCCGACTGGTCGTCGCGGTACTCGGCCTGCTTGTGCTTGGGCTGGAGCACCGAACGGCCGTACCCCGTCAGGGCGCTGACGCCGTCGCCGCCCTTGTCCGTGTACTTCGCGTTGAGGACGTAGGTGAGGTCGGCGCCCTCGGGGTGGCCGCCCAGGTCACCCGTGTCGACGGTGCCCTCGCAGCCGGGGATGTCGGTGGTGGGGTGCTCGTGGTCGTCATGGCCGAGGGCGGGGTTCACGGTGACCTTGGAGCAGTCGATCGTGCCGTCCTCGGGGTCCGTGACCTTCACCTTGTACGGGATCTTGTCGCCGAACTCGATGAGCTTGCCGGAGGTCGGCGTCTCGATGGTCGCCTTCGGCGCCGTGTTGCCCGCCGTGACGGGGATGTTGGCGTAGCCGGACTTCCCCGAGGAGTCGGTGACCTTCAGCTGGGCGTTGAAGTCCCCCTTGGCGGTGTAGGTGTGGGAGGGGTTCGCCTCCGTCGAGTCGTACGTGCCGTTGCCGTCGAAGTCCCAGGCGTACGTGAGGGGGTCACCGTCCGGGTCGGAGCTGCCCGCGCTGGAGAAGTCGACCTTCAGCGGGACCGGGCCGTTGGTGGCGGACGCCTTCGCCTTGGCGAGCGGGATGCGCTGCCCCTGGGCGTAGTCGATGCGGTAGAGCCCGGAGTCGTTGTTGCCGCCGCCGAACTCGCTGCCCCACTCCAGGACGTACAGCGAACCGTCGGGCCCGAAGGTCATGTCCATGGGCTTGGCGAACTTCGCGGACTTCAGGAAGTCGTTGATCTTCAGGAGCTTGCCGTCCTTGTCGAAGCGGATCTCCTTCACGGAGTCGCGCGCCCACTCGTAGAAGAAGCTCGCGCCCTCGAAGTAGGCGGGGAACTTCGTCGTGGAGGGGTTCTTCGCGTCGTAGCGGTAGACGGGTCCGCTCATCGGCGCCGAACCGCCGGAGCCCATTTCGGGAAACTCCTTGGAGGTGCCGTAGCCGTACCAGATCTCGGGCTGCTCCAGCGGGGGCAGGTCCTTGAGGCCGGTGTTGTTGGGCGAGGGATTGGTGGGCTTGGCGCAGTCGAACTTGGCGCCGGCCTTCTGGGTGTCGGGGTCGTAGGGCGCGTACGCCTGGTTGTTGCCGTGGCAGAACGGCCAGCCGAAGTTGCCCGCCTTCTTGATGACGTTGACCTCGACCAGGCCCTCGGGGCCGCGCTCCGTGGTGGGGCCGCCGCGGTCGGGGCCGTAGTCGGAGGCGTGGACGTAGCCGTTCTTGGGGTCCACGGTGAAGCGGAAGGGGTTGCGGAAGCCCATCGCGTAGATCTCGGGGCGGGTCTTGGCCGTGCCCTGCTTGAAGAGGTTGCCCTTGGGGACGGTGTAGCCGCCGGAGTCCGTGGGCTTGATGCGCAGGATCTTGCCGCGCAGGTCGTTGGTGTTGCCCGCGGTGCGGGCGGAGTCCAGCATCTGCTTGCCGGGGCGCCAGTCGAGCGGGGCGTAGCCCTGCCAGGCCGGGTCGAGGTTGGGCGGGACGTCGTCGCCCGTGCCGAGGTAGAGGGTGCGGTCGGGGCCGAACTCGACGGCGCCGCCGGTGTGTCCGGGCTCGGGGAAGGTGCGGTCGCGGTAGGCGGGGACGTCCAGGAGCTTCCTCTCGCTGGCGAGGTCGAGGGTGTTGTCCTTCTTGACCGTGAAGCGGGAGAGGCGGTTGACGTCGTCCGTCGTCTTCGCGGGCGCGTAGTAGAGGTAGATCCAGCGGTTGCTCGTGAACTTCGGGTCGAGCTCCATGCCGACGAGGCCGTCCTCACCGCCGGTGTAGACGTCGAGCTTGCCCGCGGTGGTGGTGGAGTGGGTCTTGGGGTCGAAGATCTTCACCTCGCCGGCGCGCTGGACGTAGAAGACCTTGCCGTCCTTGGCGACGTCGAGCTCCATGGGGTCGGCGGTGTTGTCGTCCAGGGCGGTCTTCTCGTAACCGGACCAGACGGTGCCGCCGCAGTCGCCCGGAGCGTTGCCCGCCGCCCACTTGATGCCGCCGAGGACGTGCTCGCGGAACGCGGGCTCGCTGTAGGAGGCCTTGTCGTGGCCCATGGCGGTGGCCCAGACCTTGCCGCCCTCGGCGTTGCGGCACCAGGAGATGGGGTGGTCGGCGCCCATCGCGGACCCGCCGGGGTTGTACGTCGTCTCGTCCGCGGTCACCAGAACGTGCACGTCGCCGCGGGGATTCTTGTCGAAGTTGTACCACTCCTCGGGGCGCTCCCAGCGCTCGGGCAGCCCCTTGGTGGAGGGGTGGGCGCGGTCGGCGACCTTGGCGGTGCCCTTGAGGACGCCGGGTGAGTGGGCGGGCATGTGGGCGCCGGCGTTGATGAGGTCGTCCCACCAGGGGAAGGAGTCCTCGACGCCCATGTCGAGGGTGTTGTGCAGGGCGACGACGCCCTTGCCGCTCTTCACGTACTTCTTCATCGCCTCGCGCTGGGCCTCGGTGTCCCAGACCATGCCGGAGTTCTGCAGCATGACGATGACGTCGAAGTCCTTGAGCTTCTCGTCGTCGAAGACGGTGGCGTCGTCGGTCTGCACGACCTCGAAGCCGTTCGCCGCGGCCTGCTCCTCGACCATCCGGATGCCGGCCGGGATGGAGTCGTGGACGTAGCCGACGGCCTTGGTGAACAGCAGGGCACGGAAGGCGGGGGCCTTGTCGGCCGCCGTGGCTCCGGTGCCGGGCAGGAAGGCCACGGTGAGGAGCAGCGCCGCGACCAGGGCGACGAGACCTCTTCGTAGGTTTCTCGGACTTCGTGGGCTTCTCAGACCATGGATGTCACGAGCATGACAGCCCATGAGCGGGTCCTCTCTGTGTGGACGGGGGCGCGGGTGCCGGATGCCGGAAACTCAGAGGGCCGCGAGGGCGCGGCGCAGGAAGCCGAGGCCGTCCATGGCCAGCGCGTCCTGGCTGCGGGCCAGCGGGCGCCAGACGGAGGCGGCGACGGCGATGGACTCGTTGTGGGCCGTGAACGACTCGATGCACAGCGGCCCTCGGTAGTCCGCCGTGCGCAGGGCGGACAGGAAGCCGGGCCAGTCGAGGTGGTCGGCGCCGGGCGCGCCGCGGTCGTTGGCGCACACCTGGACGTGCGCGATACGGCCCGCCGCCGCGCGGACGGCCTCGGGCAGCGAGTGCTCCTCGATGTTCTGGTGGTAGGTGTCCAGGGCGATGCCGACGGACTCCTCGGGCAGGCCTTCGAGGGCTTCGACGGTCTGGGCGACGGTGTTGAGCAGGCTCGTCTCGTAGCGGTTGAGGGGCTCGACGGCTATGCGGACTCCGGCGCGGGCGGCGTAGGCGGCGACCGGGGCCAGGTGGGCGCGCCATTCCTCGTACGCCGCTGTGCGCGCGGTCCGATCGAGGCGCCAGGTGCGGCCGACCGGTGCGTACACGGGCCCGGCGACCACGGGGGCGCCCACCGCGTGTGCCGCGTCGACGCAGCGGCGGAGGTAGTCCTGGGTGGCGCGGGCGGTGGCCAGGTCGGCGCGGACGAGGTTGCGGCCGTCGGACATGACCGCGACGACGGCGGCCGGGGCGAGGCCCGTGGCGTCCAGGAGCTTGGCGACGGACGTGGGGTCCCAGTCGTCGGGGCGCTCCAGCGGGAACTCCACGCAGTCGAAGCCCAAGGCCGCGAGGCGGGGCAGGGTCTCGGTGAGGGCCTCGGTGGTCACGGGCGAGTGCCAGATCCAGGGGTTGGCGCCCAACTGCCATACGGGGGCGGCCCCTTGAGAGGTTTCAGCAAGGGTCACTTCCTGCCTCCCCAGTCCTCGGGGAAGCCCGGCAGCTTCTGGCAGCCGCACATCGCGTAGTGCAGCGGCGGCATGCCGTCCTTGAGGTACTCGTCGAGGTTGTCCTGGGTGACGGTGGGCTGCGGCAGCTTCCACTCCTTGGGGACTTCCTGCCCCTTGAGCACACGCAGGGCCGCGATGACCGGCGTGCGCCACTGGAAGGTGGGGTACGTGGGGGCGATCGCGGTGAGCTTCTTGTCCTTCCAGGCCTGCAGGAAATCCTGCTGGTCCTCGCCCGTGATGGGCGGCACGTCCACGCCCGCGTCCTCGAACGCCTCGACAGCGGCGACGGCCGTCGCGCCGGAGTCCATCCAGACACCGTCGATGGAGCCGTGCCGGGAGATCGCGTCGGCGACGATCGACTTGGTCCTGGCGGGGTCTCCGTCGGTGAACTTCACGTCGACGACGTCGAGTTCGCTCTTGTCGAAGGCAAGCTTCGCCGCCGACCAGCGGGTCTCCAGGACGTCGACGCCGGGCGAGATGCGCAGGGCGAGGACCTTCCCCTCCGGCTTCACCTCGTCGACGAGGAAGTCGGCGGCGACGGCCCCGTAGCCGTACCCGCCGATCGGGTTCACGAAGGTGACCGCGCAGTCCGTCTCCACGCCGCGGTCGAAGACGATGACGGGCAGTTTGCCGCAGGCCTCCTTCACGGCGGGGGTGAGGGTGGCGGTGGTGTTCGGCGAGACGATGAGCGCGTCGCAGTCCTTGTTCCCCGCGAGCTCCTGGATGTCGGAGATCTGCTTGTCGTCCTTGCCCTGGGCGTCGAGCACGGTGAAGTCGGAGATCTCCTCGTGCAGCTTCACCTCGGCCTTCATGTTCTTCAGGCCGACCTGCCGCCAGGGGTTGAACACCCCAGCGTTGGAGAAGCAGAGGTGCACGCCGCCCGAGCCCTTCTTCTTGTACTGGGCGGTGTCGGTCATCTCCGGTTCGAGCATCTGCTCCCAGGGTTTGCCCGCCGGACCCTTGGGCGTCTCCTCGGCGAGCGACAACTGCCGTTCGTACTCGGCCTGCTGGAAGAACTTGGACGGCTCGTCGCCACCGGACGACCGGCTCTCGCCCGCCGCGGCGGGTGCGTCGGGCGGGGTGTCGCTGGAGCACGAGGTGAGCAGGGCGCCCGTCAGCAGGACGGCGGCCGACGCGAGAGTGCGTCTGCGGATCATGAGGGTGTGCCTCCCGAGGAGTGAGTACAACGACGGCGGCGCAGCCGGGAGAAGTCGGCGGCCCCGATGCCGACGGCGGCGATGACGATGACGCCCTGGACGGTGGACTCCAGGGCGCCGGACACGCCCCGCAGGTTGAGCAGCGTGAACAGGGCCTGCAGCGAGAAGGCACCGGCCATCGCGGCGACGACACTGCCGCGCCCGCCGCCGAGCAGGACACCGCCGAGGACCACGGCGGTGATGGCCTCGAACTCGTAGCCCCGCCCCGCCTGTGCGGAGACTCCGGAGAAGCCGCCGACCAGCACGGCCGCGAGGGCGGCGGCGACTCCGGAGAGGACGAAGGCAGTGACACGGACCCGGTGCACCCGCACCCCCGCGAGGGAGGCGGCGCGTTCGCTGTCGCCGGTGGCGATGAGCGTGCGGCCGAAGTCGGAGCGCATGAGCCACACCGCGAGCGCGCCCGCGGCGAGGCAGGCGAGGACCGCCCAGGGCAGCCAGCCCATCGCCGTGCCGCGCCCCAGCTGACGGAAGTCCTGGGGTAGTTGTCCGTGCGGCGAGCCGCCGGTCCAGAAGAACACGGCGCCTTCCAGGATCAACATCATGCCGAGGGTGGTGATGAACGACGGCACGCGAAGGCCTGTGGTGATCAGCCCGTTCACGAGCCCGGCCAGGGCGCCCGCCAGCAGCAGCCCGACGGTGACGAGCAGCCAGGGAGCGTCCGGGTACGAGCCGTAGACCTCGGCCGCCGCGACGACCCCGGCAGTCACAATCGCGCCGACCGACAGGTCGAACTCGCCGCAGACGATGACCAGATACTGTCCGGCGGCCAGGATCACCAGCGGGGCGGCACGCTTCACGAAGGCGAGGAAGCGGTCCGGTTCGTAGAACCCGGGGTCGGTGACGGCGAGGGCGGCGAGCAGCACCACGAGCAGCGCGTAGACGGGCGCTCCGGTGCCGAGGGAACGTACAACTCTCTTGTACGTTCCTGGGGTTGCCGTTGCGGTCGTCATGCCGGTCATGCGGGCTTCCTCCTGCTGCCGCGCCGGGCGTAGAGGGCGACGGCGGCGATGATGACGACGCCGCGCACGACGTTCTTGAAGAACGGGTCGACGCCGAGCTGGTTGAAGACGGAGTCGAGGACGGCGAGGACGAGGACGCCGCCGAGCGTGCCGACCACTCCCCCGCGGCCGCCCGCGAGCGCGGTGCCGCCGAGGACGACGGCGGCGATCGACTCCAGGTCGTAGCGCGCCTCGGTGCCCGCCCAGGGGGCACCGGCACCGAGCCGTGCGGCGAGGAAGAGGGCGGCGGCGCCCACGCACAGGGAGCACAGGACGTGCGCGGCGATGACGGTGCGCCGGGTGCGGACGCCGGACAGGCGCGCCGCGTGTTCGTCGCCTCCGGTGGCGTACAGGTGATGGCCGAAGCGGGTGCGCCGTGTGATCAGCCAGAGCACGGCGGCGACGGCGATGAGGAGGAAGAGGGAGACGGGGACGGGGCCGACGCGGTCGTAGCCGAGGTGCTGGAAGGACGCGGAGACCTTGCCTGCCGGTCCGGTGTAGTTGTCCTCGATCCAGCCGCGCAGGATGAACGCGGTGCCGAGCGTCGCGATGAAGGCGTTGACCTTGAGACCGGTGACGATGAGGCCGTTGGCGAGGCCGACGGCCGCCGAGAGGGCGAGCACGGCGAGGACCGCCGTGAAGACGCTGCCGCCCTCCATGGTGGTGGCGGCGACGAGCGTGCCGAGGCTGATGAGGTACGCCACCGACAGGTCGAGGGAGCCAGTCAGGATGACGGCGGTCTGGCCGACGGCGACCAGGCCGAGGGCGACGCAGTTCTGCAGGATGCCGATGACGTTGGCGAGGGTGAGGAAGTCACCGCCCCGGGCCGCGACGACGATCCAGCCGAGCGCGGTCACGACGGCCGCGGCCAGCCAGATCCCGACGGCCGGGTCGGCGAGGCGGCTGCGGCGCGGGGTGCCGGACTTCATGGTGGACGGCGGGGAGAGGGCGGTGCCGGTCATGCGGCTTCCTCCTGCGGATGCGACGCGGGGGCCTGCGGATGCGACGCGAGGGCCTGCGGACGGTGCGGCGCCGGCTGCGGCACGCGGCGCGGGCATGGGCATGGGCGCGGGGCGGCGGGCATCGCGGGCGGGCGCCTCCCGAGGGGGCGCACGGACGGCTCCGCGGGTCCGACGGCCGCCGGGAGCGGGCACCCGGGTAGGGCCCTCGTCACGCGGGCCCCCGGTCCCGCCTCGGCTGCGCCCCGCACACGCGAGCCATGGCCGGGCCCCGGCGGCAGCCCGGTGGCGCGCGGCAAACTGGCGGACACACCACGGCCGTTCAGACACGGCCGCCTCGCGCGGGTACACGGGCAACGCTCCCGACCAGGGCCGCGGCACCACGCGACGGCCCGTCATGAGGTGGCCCGGAGGTGCGGGTCGGCGGTCGTGGCCAGGTGCATCACGTCCTCCTCCGAGGCGGCGGGCGGGAGTTCGCCGGTGATGCGACCCTCCGCCATGACGAGGATCCGGTCGCTCATGCCGATCAGCTCCGGCAGTTCGGAGGAGACGATGAGGACGGCGAGGCCCTCGCGGGCCAGGTCGCGGACGAGGGTGTGGATGGCGGCCTTGGCGCCCACGTCGACGCCGCGGGTCGGCTCGTCGAAGAGCAGGACGCGGGGCCGCGCGGCCAGCCACTTGGCGATGACGACCTTCTGCTGATTGCCGCCGGAGAGGTACTGGGTCTGTTGGTCCTCGCCGCGCGCCTGCAGCCGGACCCGCTCCAGGAGCGCGGTCAACTCCCTTGCCCCGGGCGGCCGTTCGCGGGCGGGCACGGCTCGCGTGACGAGGAGTGCGTTGTCCCGCACCGACTGGCGCAGGGCCAGGCCTTCGGCCTTGCGGTCCTCGGTGACCAGGGCGATGCCCGCGCGGATGGCCTGGCGGGGGCCGGTGGGTCGCAGCGCCGTGCCGTTCACGGTCATCGTGCCCTGCGTGAACGGGGCGGCCCCGAACAGGGCCCGCGCCAGCGAGGTGCGGCCGGAGCCCTGCAGGCCCGCGATGCCGGTGACCTCGCCCGCGCGCAGCGTCAGGTCGATGCCCTTCAGACGGGCATTGCCGCCGCCGCGCACGGTCAGGCGGACCTCGCCGACGTCCTCGGGGCGGGCGCGCGGCGGGTAGTAGGCGCTCAACTCCCGGCCCACCATGGCGCGTACGACCTGGTCGGTGTCCGTCTGCCCGGTGGGGACGGTCGTCACGTGACGGCCGTCCTTGAGGACCGTGATGCGCCGCGACAGGTCGAAGACCTCGCGCAGGCGGTGCGAGATGTACAGGATGCCGAGGCCGCGGTCCGCGAGGCGGCGCACGAGGGCGTGCAGCAGACCCGCCTCGTGGTCGGCGAGCGGCGCGGTCGGCTCGTCCATGACCAGGACGCGTACGTCGGACGCGAGCGCCTTGACGATCTCGACGGTCTGCTGGCGCGCGACGGACAGATCGCGGACATGGGTGCGCGGCGTGATGCCCGACACCCCCACCTCGTCGAGGAGTTCGGCGGTACGGGCCTCCATCGCGCGACGGTCGACGAGGCCGCGGCGGGTGGGCTCGCGGCCGAGGAAGACGTTCTCGGCGACGGTGCGGTGCGGCAGGAGCGCGAACTCCTGGTGGATGATGCCGATTCCGGCGGCCTGGGCCTGCGCGGGATGCGTGAAGGCGTGCTCGGTGCCGTCGAGCGTGATGCTTCCCTCGTCCGGGACGTGTTCGCCGGCGAGGACCTTCATCAGGGTCGACTTTCCCGCGCCGTTCTCCCCGACGAGGGCGTGCACTTCGCCCGCGTCCAGGTCGAGCGAGACGCCGTGCAGCACTCGCACCCCGAGAAAGCTCTTGGAGACGCCGCGCATCGTCAGCATCGCCCGGTTCGTCGGCCTTGCCTGCATCGCCTGCACCATCGGCTCCTTCGGCAGCGGTCTGCAGAGCAATGTGATGAGCGGGCTTTGACCTGTCAAGAGCTCAAGCACGTTTGTTTGTACGGGACTTGACGGTGACTTAGGCCGAGGATCGAACACCATCGGCCTTGTGAGCAGCGGAAGTCGTCCCTAGGGTGGCTGCATGTCTGGAGCGCCGGATCACCACCCCGCAGCTGTGCCCTCCTCACCCGGGGAGGTGCTCGCCCTGCTGCGCACCGGGGCCGCCCGGACCCGCGCTGACATCGCCCGGCTGACGGGGCTCGCCCGCTCCACGGTGTCGCAGCGCGTGGACGCCCTGATCGCCCACGGCTTCCTCACCGAGGAGGCCGACGGCGGCTCGACCGGCGGACGGCCGCCGCGCAGGCTCAGGCTGCGCACCCGTGAACACGCCGTTGCGGGCGTCGACCTGGGCGCGTCGCACTGCCGGGTCGCGCTGATGGACATCGGCGGCGAGACGCTGGCACTGCGCGAGGACCCGCTGTCGATCGCGGACGGCCCGCAGGCGGTTCTCGGCCATGTGGAGCGCACCTTGCACACCCTGCTCAAGGAGGCGGAGCGCTCCCCCGACGCGCTGCAGTCCATCGGCGTCGGCGTGCCGGGCCCCGTCGAGTTCTCCACGGGCCGCCCGGTGGATCCGCCGATCATGCCGGGCTGGCACCAGTACCCCATCCCGGAGTTCTTCGCCGAACGCTTCGGCGCGCGGGCCCTGGTCGACAACGACGTGAACGTGATGGCGCTCGCCGAGCAGCGCCGCGCCTTCCCCGACACCCGCTACCTCCTCTACATCAAGGTCGGCACCGGCATCGGCTGCGGCATCGTCGCCGACGGCAGGCTGCACCGGGGCGCGCAGGGCAGCGCGGGCGACATCGGGCACATCCGGGTCGGCGACCTGGAGGATCCCTGCCGGTGCGGCAACTCCGGCTGTCTGGAGGCGGTCGCGGGCGGCGCGGCGCTGGCCCGCAGGCTGGCGGACCTCGGCCTGGAGGCGACGTCGGGCAGCGATGTCGTACGACTGGTGAAATCCGGCAATCGCGACGCGGTGCGCATGGTGCGCGAGGCGGGCAGGTCGGTGGGCGAGGTCCTGGCCGGCCTGGTGAACTTCTTCAATCCGGACACCGTGGTGGTCGGCGGCGCGCTGGCCGCCGTGCACGACCAACTCCTCGCGGGCGTAAGGGAAGCGGTGTACCGCCGCTCGCACCCGCTGGCCACGCATGTGCTGCGCATCGAGCCGAGCCGCACCGGCGAGAACGCGGCGGCGGTCGGTGCGGGGATCCTCGCCGTCGAGCACGCGCTGTCGCCGCGGCAGGTGGACCGGGTCCTTGCGGGGGCGGCGCGCTGACGCACCGGAGCGCGGGCACCGTGCGATCCGGAAGCGCACGCGGCAGTATCGGCCAGACCGCCAACTCTCGCTTACAGCTGAGCACTTGCAACCGTAGCGTCAGGGTATGTCCGCTACCGACGCAGAGCAGATCGACCGGGCCAACGCCTCCGGTCGCACGCCCGCCGTTTTCGTGCACGGCCTGTGGATGCTGGCAAGCAGCTGGGACCACTGGCTCCCGCATTTCGAGGCCGCGGGATTCGCCCCGGTCGCGCTGACCTGGCCCGACGAACCGGCCACGGTGACCGAGGCCAGGGAGCGGCCCGAGGCGATCGCGGGCAAGACCGTGGGGCAGGTCGCCGACCATCTGGGAGGCCTCATCGGCACGTTGGAGCGCAAGCCCGTCGTGATCGGGCACTCCGTGGGCGGGATGCTCACCCAGATCCTGGCGGGGCACGGCCTGTCCGCCGCCTCGGTGGCCATCGATCCGGCCCCGTTCCGCGGCGTCCTCGCGTTCCCCCTGTCGACGGTGCGCTCACTGATCCCGATGATCGCCAACCCCCGCAACCGGAAGCGCGCCAAGCCCCTGACGTACGCCCAGTTCCGCTATGCCTACGCCAACGCCGTCAGCGAGGAGGAGGCCAAGGCGATCTACGAGCGGTACGCCGTCCCCGCACCGTGCGCCCCGCCCATGCAGGCGGCCATGGCCAACTTCAACCCCCGCACCGAGGCCAAGGCCGACTGCCGCACTCCGCAGCGCGGCCCGCTCCTGATCATCTCCGGCGGCCAGGACAACGCCGTGCCCTGGGCGCTCGCGAACGGCGCGTACAAGCGGCAGAAGCCCAATTCGTCCGTCACGGAGATCATCGAACTCCACGGCCGGGACCACGCTTTGACCCTCGACAGCAGGTGGAAAGAAGTCGCGGACGTCTCGCTGACGTTCTTGCGGCGCTTCGTCTGACGGACGGAGTATCCGAATCCCTTCGCATAACGCTGCCGGAATTCTGTCGTTCCGGACGGCAGTTATATGTTTCGTGCTCCGCCGAAACCTCTGCCATGCCCCTGCCTTCCCTCCCTATCGTCGAACTCGTCCGAATTCGCAATGTCGGCCCTCGTGGAAAACACTGGGCCGATACGGGGGAAGGAGAGGCAATATGCGTTCCACCGCGAAGATCGCAACGAGCGCCGCAGCCGTGGCCATGGTGGCCGGCGGCTTCAGCGCCGCCGCCAGTGCGCAGGAGGCGCAGCAGACGAGGGCTCCGCAGGGCGTACCGGCGACGCTCGACGGAGAGTCCATCAACCTGGGCGAGTCCTGGAAGGGCGCGGACGTCTGCGAGGTCGGGTCGGCCGGGAAGGTGCGCTGCTGGGACGGCGCGAAGGCGACCACGGCCGCGCAGAAGGCGGAGCTGGCCAAGAAGAAGAAGTGCGAGACGCACAACGTCTGCCTCTACGACGGCAAGAACTTCAAGGGCCGCATGCTGACGTTCAACGACGAGTACTGGCACAACCTGGCCAAGTACGGTTTCAGCAACAAGACGTCGTCGGTCAAGAACAACCAGGACGGGCCCGGCCCGTTCAAGGACCACGCCTACCTCGCCGACGGGCGCAATGGCAAGGGAAAGCAGGTCAAGTTCTCGCAGGGCGAGAAATCAGCCTCCTTGGGCAAGTTCAACAACAAGGCCAGCAGCGTCCACGGCTGACCGGCCGAGTTACGCAGCACCGACCGAAGGAGAGAATCATGCGTATCTCGGCTCATGTCGCAGTGGGTGCGACGACTTTCGCGATACTGGCGGGCACGCTCACTGGCGTCGCCCAAGCTCAGGAAACGCAATCGACCAGGGTGCCCCAGGCAAAGACGGAGTCGGCCAAGAAGAAGTGCCACACGGGCTGGGTCTGCCTCTACAGCGGCAAGAACTTCACGGGCCGCATGCTGAGGTTCAGCGGTGAGTACGCCGTCGACCTGACCAAGTACGGCTTCGGCAAGAAGACGTCCTCCTGGAAGAACAAGACGTCCGACACCGCGTTCCTCGACGGTTTCGGTCCCAAGCTCCGGCTCAAGCCGGGCGCTTCGGACGGCAACATGGGGCGGTTCGACAACTGGGCCACCGTGCTCTACCCCTGATCGGCCCCACGTGATGCGGCCCAGCCCTTCAGGGCTGGGCCGTCGGCGCGCCGCCAGTGAGCAGATCGGCCCCCAGCTTCGTGACGATGTGGCGGACCCACTGGCGTTCCCGGACGCTGGCGATCAGCCCTGCCCGGCGCAGTACCGCCGCGTGTTCACTTGCCGACGACAAGGACACACCGGCCCTCTCCGCCAACTCCGTGGTGGTGCAGGGGACTTGCAGAGTCTGAAGTACCGCGGCGCGGGTGTGGCCCAGAAGGGGGGCCAGGCGGCAGTCCGGTGTGGTCGTCGGGTCCTGGACGGGCGGGTGGGCCGGATAGACCAGGACGGGCGGCAGCTCTTCGTCCAGGAGGGCGACCGGCGTACGGCGACAGAAGTAGGAAGGCACGAGAAGCAGGCCGCGGCCGCCCAGGTGCACGTCCCTGTCGACCGGGTATTCGGCGCACAGCACCGAGGGCCGCCAGCGCAGCATCGGCCGGAAGGTGTGCAGCATCGCCTCGGTCCCGGCGCGGCACTGGACCCCGGTGCGGTGCCGCCGGTCGGCCTCGACGCGCGCGGCGACGTCCTGCCACACGGGCCCGAGGACGCACTCGTGATAGCGGTGCAGGGCCCGGCCCAGCGAGCGCAGCGTGCCGGTGTCGCCGTCGGCCAGGGATCGTGTCCAGGAGGGCAGCGCGTTGTCCCGCGCCAGCAGGGAGAGTTCGCTGCGCAGCCGCCGTCTGGGGGTGGACAGAACGGCGTCGATCCCACCGTCCAGACCGCCCGACGCCGCCGCGGGCGTGAGGAAGTCCGGAAAGTATCCGCGGGACGGCATCAGCGGGGCCAGCGCCCGCAGCGTCTGCCGGCGACGTGGAGAGGCGCACCGGGCGGTGGCGCCGGATCCCTGCCGTGCCCGTTCCTGGAGTTGATGCATGCTCAGGACGATCTCCCACAGCGGGTCCGGTTGATCGGCGACCCTGGTGCGGGACAGATCTCCCCCGCTGAAGTGCATGCGCAGCACGGCTAACCCCCGACAGTCTGCTACGGCTTTGTCCATACGCTAGAAGTCGCCGCCCTGGTGGGCCAATGTGCACAGTGCTCAACTGCGGGCGCCGGTTGTGCACGGTGCTCAGGCGGCGCGGGCCGCCGCGATGTCCAGGGCGTGGACGACGTCGTAGGCGCCCGCGCCGGTGGTCAGCAGATCACGGCCCAGGGCGGCCTCGGTGGCGCGCAGATGGGCACGGACCGTGTTGCGGCTGATGTCGAGGCGGCGAGCGGCCTGTTGGGCGTCCGTATTGGCGTCGATCCATGCCTGAAGGGTGCGGCGTTGCCGGGGCTGGATGGGGCGGAGGACCGTCTGGGCCCAGGCCGCGGCGGCCTCGATGCTCAGCAAGTCGGGCAGGGTGGGCGGCAGTTGGCAGTGGTCGGCGTCCATGGCCGCGCAGGTGCTGCTCAGCGCGAGTGCCAGTTGGAAGGCGGCGCGGCAGCGGACGTCGGCGAGGTCCTGCCCCAAGGCCCGTTCCGCACGCCTGAGATGGGCGGTGACGGTATTGCGGCTGAGGCCGAGCAGTCGGGCCACGCCGGACCGGGGAATGTTCACGGCCAGTCGGGTGACGTCGGCGCTGGCCTTCGAGATCGAGTCGAGCGGCCGCAGGAACGCTCGGGCCCAGGCGAGAGCGGGCTGTTGGGGAAGCACACCCGCCAGGGGTGTCCTGCCGTGGTAGAAGGCCACGCGGCCGGGAGTCGCGGGAGCGCCGGCCAGCGCGTGGACGGCCTGGCTGTAGGCCTCGGCCGCAGCCGTCAGGGGCTGTACGCCGCTGACACCCAGCGCATAGCGAGGATTGTCGTGCACGAGACGGAGCAGCGTCTCACCCAGGCCGTGCGCACGGCCGCCGTCGTGGTCGGCTCCGTCCGCGTCCTCGGCGATGAGACAGATCAAGTGCTCCTTGAACACGGGGCAGTGCACCATCAGGGACGTGCCGTGGTAGCCGGAAGGGTCCTGGTGGGCCTGCACGATCCGGTCACGATCGGCGGTCGGGCAGCGCAACAGGTGGATGCGCAGCCCCTCCGCCTCCAGCAGCGGCGGCACGGCGCCGGTGGTCATCCGGCGGGCCAGCAGCGGTCCCCCCGCGAGGAGCCCGTGCAGCACGGCGAACCGCAACTGGCGCGCCTTGTCGTGGTACACGCGCCCGATTCGGTCGCCGTCCTCCGCACGGCGCAGCAGTGCGAGCACGCTGCCGGTGTGCGAGGTCAGCGCGAGCGTCTCCGGGCTCGGTACCGCGTGACCGACCACCACGAGGACGGGGCGCGGCCCGCACGGCCCGAAGGCTTCGCAGCGCACGTGCAGCGCTCCGGACTGCGTCGCGGCCGAGGCCAACTCCCCCTCGGACAGGCGCACAAGGAGCGGGGCGAGCGGGCGCAGCACCTCCCGGGGAAAGCCTGCCGTGGCCGACTCGACCGTGCCCGCGGCGTCCGCGACCACCGCGACATGGACGCCGGTCTGCCGGTGCAGCCAGTCGAGAACCCTGCGGACGTCCGGTCCGTCCTCGCAGGACGCCTGGCGTCTCACCTCACGCAGCAGCCCGTCGAGCCGGGCCTCCTGCCCCTGCTCCCGCGCGTCCCCCACGGTTCCGTGTCCCCTCTGCCGACATCGCCCTCTGCCGACATCACCAGCTTGTCATCAGGACGGCGGACCGGGGAGTACTGATATCGGCCCGGCTCCCTTGGCCATCGATCGGCCGGCCATCGATCGGCATCCGTACGAGCCCTTGAGCTGCTGGGTCACCTGAAGGTTCCCCAGGCACCGAAAAGTGCGTTCTTCCCTGCCAGTCCAGGGTTTCCTACGGTTCCCCGGTAACCGCAGGAGAGCACGGAGACGAGGAGCGGAGCATGACCATCACCCTGGTGGACCCCGAAGGGCTGCCGGAGGTCGACGTCTACCGGCAGGTGTCGATCGCGTCCGGATCGAGGCTGGTCTTCGTCGCCGGGCAGGTCGCCGTGGACGCCGAGGGGACCACGGTCGGCACGGGCGACCTCGCCGCGCAGGTCGAGCGGTGCTACCTGAACATCGGCACCGCACTGGCCGCGGCCGGTGCCTCCTTCGACGACGTCGCGAAGCTGACCGTGTACGTCGTCGACTGGACCCCCGACAAGATGCCTCTGTTCCTGGACGGGGTCGCGCGGGCGGCGGCGCGCCTCGGCGGCGCGCCGGTGCCGCCCGGCACCCTCGTCGGCGTGGCGGCGCTGGCCGCGCCCGAGTATCTGGTCGAGGTCGAGGCGACCGCGGTCATCGACTGAGGGCGGCCGCCGTGCGGCGGCGGTAGGAACACGCCGCGACGAACAGACCGATGCCCCACATCAGGAACTGGGGGATGCCGTAGACGACGGTCCAGGGGCTGAAGATGCCGTCGTCGTCGAAGGTGGCGGCTGCCCGCACCGCGGCCCAGACGGTGTACAGGAGCAGGAGGACCGAGACGCCGAAGCCGGTGCCCGCAAGCGTCCGGTGCGGAACGGGCCGCCCGGCGAGGAGCGGCGTCCACTGCGGGAAGACCAGGCCCCACGGTCTGACCAGGCTCAGCGCCAGAATCCCTGCCAGCACGGCGAGCCCGTTGAGTACGAAGAGGTAGGGGCCGCCGCCGACCTCGTACCAGTCGTGGAACTTGTCCTCGTCCGCCCACAGCGGGATGCCCAGGGCCCAGACCGCGTGCAGCGGGATGAACCCGACGGTCGCGGAGAGCGCCGAGGCGCAGGCGGCGCGGACGGCACGGCGCGACGGCGGGGGAACCTCGGCGGCCGTGCCGGGGCGGGGGACGGTGACGGTGTACTCGGACATGGTCCGTGCCTCCTGAAAGCGGTGCGAGGTGACCTGGTGGAGCGGGAAGTCATCCGGCAGGGATGGGAGTTCGTGTTCGAGAGACACAGTTCCATCGGGCACCTCACCAGGGCATCGAGCTCTGGAGTGAAGATCACTCGTCCTCCGCGACGGGCGGGGCAGCGGCTCCCTCCTCCGCGCGGGGGAGCCGGTCTCATCCCGCCCTGCCCTTCCCCTACCCCTCCCCCGCAAGGCGTTCGCACAGGGACCACACCGCCCGGCCCGTCGCCTCGTCCGTGGCGAAGGCCGGCCACGGCACGCGGCGGCACTTGGTGTCGAAGTACGCGCCGGTGACCCCCGCCAGTTCAGGGGCGGACGCCAGATGGACGCTGGACCTGGCCGGCTTGGCGAGGTCGGCGAGGAGGACCGGGCCGAGCAGGCGCACCAGAGGAGCCGCCGGGCGGTACGCCCAGGGGAACGCCCGCATCGGGGTGGCCCGGTTGCCGGGCGTGTAGGCGTGCCCCGGATAGGCGACGTTGACGGCGATCCCGTCCCCCTCGGCCCGGCGGGCGTACACGTGACTCATGGCCATCAGCGCGGCCTTGGTGTGGTTGTACTGGCCGAAGGTCCAGCCGATGAAGCGCCGCTCGGCCTGCAGATTGGCGGGGTCGACGGGTCCGCGCGGGATGCCGCCGGTGAGGTTCACGACGCGGGCGCCGTCCGCCTTCGCGAGCAGCGGCGTCAAAAGGCGGGTCAGGGCGAAGGGCGCGAGGACGTTGGCCGCGAAGGCGGTCTCCACGCCGTCGGCGGTGAGCCGCCGCTCCGGTGGGTTCATGCCGAAGTTGTTGATCAGTACGTCAAGCCGGTCACGGCGGGCGGCGACGGCGGCGACCACCGTGCGCACCCCCTCACGCACCGTCAAGTCGGCTGCCACCGCCTCGACTTCGCCGCCGCCCGGCTCCTGCCCCACTTCGTAGGCCGCTTCGGCGGCCCGGCGCGGATCGCGGCCGACGAGGATCACGTCCGCGCCGAGCCGCGCGAGACCGCGGGCCGTCTCCTTGCCGATGCCTCCGGTGCTGCCGGTGACCAGAACCGTCCTGCCCCGCAGGGTTTCCATCTCCCGCTCCTTTCACCGATGCGCAAACATGTCACTCGGTGACACATTAGGCATCGGGTGATGCAAAGTAAACTGCGGTGCATGACGAGCGGTGAACGCGTGGAGCGGATGGCGGGCGACGGCGTACGGGCCCGAGCCCGGCGGGCGATGAAGACCGAACTGGCCTTGCTGGCCCTGGAGTTGTTCGCCGAGCGCGGCTACGAGGAGACGACGGTCGAGGACATCGCACGCGCCGCCGGGCTGTCCAAGCGCAGCTTCTTCCGGTACTTTCCGGCCAAGGAGGACGTGGTCTTCGGCAGCGTCGAGTCGATGGCGGACGAGGTCGCGGACGAGGTCCTCGCCCGCCCGGCCGACGAGGCCCCGTGGGACTGCCTGCACCGGGTGCTCGGGTCCTGGCAGGGCCGGATCCACTCCTCCGAACGGCAGTTGGCGGAGCTCACGCTCATCGAGTCGACGCCGTCACTGCGGGCCCGGCTGCACGGCAAGCGGGACGAGATGCGCGCCCGGGTCGCCGATGCGCTGGCGGCCCGTCCGGGCACGGAGCTCGACGCGTTCGCCGCCGACGCGCTCACCTCGGCCGCGGCGGCCGCCCTCGACACGGCGAACCGCGCCTGGCTCGCCTCCGGCGGCACCGAGGACCGGGCGGCGCTGGTCGAGCGGGCGTTCGCGCTGCTGCGGCCCGCCGGCTCCTGATCGCGGCGAAGCCTCTCCCGCTCCCCCGAACAGGTGGATCTCCGTACCGCTCATTGGTCCACTCCACTGACGCGCCGCAGGCGGTGGGGCCGCCCCTGGCGAAAACCCGCCCGTAACCCGCCGGGACCGGCGCTGACATGGGAAATCCCGTCTGCTGGGCATGATTGACGGATCGTCGGAGAGCCGGTACCACTGACGCACGCCCGGCCCCGCACGCCCCGTCACGCTTCATCGGCCCAGGAGTCCCAGGAGGCTGCATTGCGAGGATCCGCCACCGCCCGTACCCCGTCCGCGCGCAGACGCACCGTCAGGACGGCGGGCGCCCTCGCGTCGGCCGGTCTGCTGGTCCCGCTGCTCGGCGCGGCCCCGTCGTCGGGCGCACCCCAACAGGCTTCCGCCGCACGGCTGCAGGGCGCCTTCGCGTCCGCCGCCGCCGAGTACCGCGTCCCGCAGAGCGTGCTGCTCGGCGTCTCGTACCTCCAGTCGCGCTGGGACGCGCACGGCGGCGCGGCCAGCGTCACCGGCGGCTACGGCCCCATGCACCTCACCGACGCCCGCACCGCCCTGGCGAACGCCCCGCACCACGGCGAGGGCAAGGAGGACCCGCGCGGCGACACCTCACGCCCCGCCCCGCCGCCCACCGCGAAGGTACCGGAGGAGTCCGAACTCCCCGCGCGCCTCAAGACGTTGCCCCGCGCGGCCGAGCTGACCGGCAGGTCCGCCGAGGAGCTGCGCACCGACACGACCGCGAACGTCGAGGGCGGCGCGGCCCTGCTCGCCGCCGCCCAGAAGAAGCTCGGCAAGCCGCTGAGCTCCGACCCCGCCGACTGGTACGGCGCCATCGCCCGCTTCTCCGGCGCGGACGACGAGGCCACCGCGGCGACGTACGCCAACGACGTGTTCGCCGTCATCCGCGACGGCCGGCGGCGCACCACGGACGCGGGCCAGCGCGTGGCGCTCGCGGCGGAGGCGGGTCTTCGGCCCGATGCCGCGCAGCTCAGGCGCATGGGTCTGCGCAAGGCGACCGCGGGCGAGACGGAGTGCCCGAAGACCGTGTCGTGCGAGTGGATCCCTGCGCCGTACGAGGAGTTCAAGGACCCCAACGGCAACCCGGACTACGGCAATCACGACCTGTCGGACCGGCCCAAGAGCCAGAGCATCGACTCGATCATCGTCCATGACACCGAGGGCAGGTGGGAGGGCGTCCTGAACCTGGTCCAGGACCCCACCTACGTCTCCTGGCAGTACACGCTGCGCTCCACCGACGGCCACATCGCCCAGCACGTGAAGGCCAAGGACGTCGCCTGGCACGCGGGCAACTGGTACGTGAACTCCAAGTCGATCGGCCTGGAGCACGAGGGCTTCCTCACCGCGCCCGACACCTGGTACACGGAGGCGATGTACCGCTCCTCGGCCCGCCTGGTGAAGTACCTCGCCAAGAAGTACGACATCCCGCTGGACCGCCAGCACATCCTCGGCCACGACAACGTCCAGGGCACGGTCGCCTCGTCGATCCCGGGGATGCACACGGACCCGGGCCCGTACTGGGACTGGCAGCACTACTTCACGCTGCTCGGCAAGCCGTTCCGCCGCACGGCGGGCCCGAACGGCGGCGTGGTCACGGTGGCGCCCCAGTACTCCAAGAACCAGCCGGAGTACACGGGCTGCGTCAAGCCCGGCGAGACGTGCGTGCCGCACGGCTCGGCCGCGGTGCGGGTGCACACCGAGCCGCGTGACGACGCACCGCTGATCAAGGACATCGGCAAGCGCCCCGGCGGCCAGGACTCCACGATCGACGTGAACGACGTCGGCGCCCGGCTCTCCACCGGCCAGCAGTACGCGGTCGCCGACCGTGAGGGCGACTGGACCGCCGTCTGGTACCTCGGCCAGAAGGCCTGGTTCAAGAACCCGAAGAAGCAGCCCACCGCGGTCGACGCGAAGGGCCTCGTGGTCACCCCGAAGGACGGCGCGAGCGAGGTCCCGGTGTACGGGCGCGCGTACCCGGAGAAGGAGGCCTACCCGGCGGGCGTGCCCGTGCAGACGGTCTCCCCGCTGCCGTACAAGATCCTCGCCGGGCAGAAGTACGTGATCGGCGACAAGGTGCCAGGCGAGTACTTCTACGCCCCGACGTTCGACACCGCGCCGCACAAGGTGGTGCGCGGCAAGGACATGTACTACGTCATCCAGTACGGGCACCGGATCGGCTATGTGCGGGCCGCGGACGTGAAGGTGGTGCCGTCGGCCTCGTAACTCCGCCCGGGGACAGTCGGGTCCGGGTCCGCGTGGGGGCGGGCCCGGACCCGACGTACCATCTCCGGGGAATCGGAGGTGCACCATGGGGGAACACGTGCGTTCGCGCGTCTCGGCGTACGCCGTCGCCACCGCGCGGGACGAGATGCTGCTGACTCAACTCTCGGACGCCTCGCCGGTGTTCGAGCCCGGACTGTGGCATCTGCCCGGCGGCGGGATCGATCCGGGCGAGCAGCCGCGCGAGACGCTGGCCCGCGAGCTGCACGAGGAGACCGGCCTCGAACTCCTCGGCGGGCGTCTGGTGGACGCGCGGACCTACACGGCCCGCAGGCTCGGCGTGAACTGGCACCTGGTGGGGCTCTTCTACGTGGTCGAGCTCGCGCCGGGTCCCGTGCGGGTCGCGAAGGCGGGCGACTCCACGTCAGCCGTCGCCTGGAAGCCCCTGGCCGGCCTGGACGAGTCGACGCTCTCGCCGGCCGCCGTCGACGGGCTCGGGATGATCGGGCTCCGCGTCTGACGGGGGTTCCTGCTGCCCGAGGTCGCGGCGCGCCTGGTGGCTGACGGCCAACAGGAGGGCGATCAGCAGCCAGTTGGCGACCATGGAGGAGCCGCCCTGGGCGAGGAACGGCAGCGCTTTGCCGGTGAAGGGCATCAGGCCGGTGACTCCCGCGGCGATGATGAACACCTGGAACCCGAGCACCACGGACAGGCCCGCCGCGAGCAGCTTCCCGAAGGGGTTGCCGCAGGTGAGGGCCGTACGGAAGCCGCGCGCGACCAGCAGGGTGTAGAGCAGCAGCACCGCCATGACCCCGGCCAGGCCCAGTTCCTCGCCGACGGTGGTGAGGATGAAGTCGCTGCGCCCTGCGAAGCCGATGAGCTCGGGATGGCCCTGGCCGAGGCCGGTGCCGGTGACGCCGCCGCTGCCGAAGCTGAACAGGGCCTGGGCGGCCTGGTCGGAGACGAGCCCCGCGGGGCGCTGATCGGGCGGCAGGTAGATGTCGAAGGGGTGCAGCCAGGCCACGATCCGGCCCCGGACGTGGGGTTCGGTCGCGCCGACGGCCGCCGCTCCCACCAAGGTCATCGCGATGCCGCACGCCACCCAGTTGGTGCGTTCGGTGGCGATGTAGAGCATGACGACGAAGACGCCGAAGAAGAGCAGCGACGTACCCAGGTCGCGCTCGAAGACCAGGACCAGCAGGCTCAGCAGCCACACGGCGGCGATCGGGCCGATCTGCCGGCCGTGCGGCAGCGTCATGCCGAGCACGCGGCGTCCCGTGCAGGCGAGGGCGTCGCGGTTGAGCACCAGGAAGCCCGCGAAGAACACCACGATACCGACCTTCGCGAACTCTCCCGGCTGGAACGAGAGCGGGCCGAGGTAGACCCAGCGCTTGGCGCCGTAGGTGTCCCCGGGGAAGAAGGCGGGCGCCATGAGCAGGGCCAGGGAGGCGGCCATGGTGACGTAGAGGTAGCGCTGCAGCTGCCGGTAGTCGCGCAGCGCCCAGAGCACGACGACGGCGGCGGCCACCGCGAGGACGGTCCACACGAGCTGCCCGCCGCTCGCGGGGGCGGACTCGAAGCGCCTGGCGTAGGCGTGGTCGAGACGCTGGATCAGGACGAGGCCCAGGCCGGTGAGGAGGAAGGCGAGCGGGAGGATCAGCGGGTCGGCGTACGGTGCGAACCTGCGCACCGCGAGATGGGTGACGGTGGCGAGGCAGAGCTGGGAGACACCGAACCCGAAGAGCCCGCCGGGGAGTTCGCCCGTGAGCGCGAGGCCCGCGGCGGCGTAGCCGTAGACGACGACGGTCAGGGCGAGCGCGAGCAGCAGGGCCTCGGCGCGCCGGGCGTTCAGTCCACGCATGGGACACCGCCTCCGTCGATTTGCTGTTGGGGGGTGCCGGAGTCGGAGTCGGGCTCGGGGGTTCCGTCGCTCGAAGCGGGCGCCTTGGAGTGCCCCTTCTCCTGCTTCTCGCCCTTGTCCCGCCCTACCTGCTCCTGTACGCGTCGCCGTATCAGGTCGCGGTCGACGATGTTGACGTCCTCGCCGTTGTGCTTGGCGAAGCTCTCCACCGGCAGGGTGGTGAACTCCACCTTTCCGCCGGTGAGGTTCTTGGCCTGCCGGACGAAGTCGAAAACGCCCCAGCCCTTGTCGAGGACCACGTTGTCCTTGACGACGTCCTTGAGGTCGAGCAGGCGGGCGGGGTTGGTGAGGGTGCCGAGGCTGTTGGCCTGGTGCAGGGCCGAGGCGAGGAAGGCCTGTTGGCGGCGGGTGCGGTCGAGGTCGCCGCGTTCGAGTCCGTGCCGTTGGCGTACGAAGGCGAGCGCCTCCTGTCCGTCCAGCTTCTGCCTGCCCGCGGGGAAGTCGGCGCCGGAGTAGCGGTCCTTGACGGGCTTGTTGAGGCAGACCTCGACGCCGTCGAGGGCGTCGGCGAGACGGTAGAAGCCGGAGAGGCTGAGCTCGGCGAAGTGGTCGACGGGGACACCGAGGAACTCCCGTACGGTCCTGATCTGCGACTGGCGGCCGGCCTCGCGTCCCGCGTGCTCCAACTTCCGCTGGTCGGTGACTCCTTGGGACCGGAGCTTGCTCTCCTCGTCCGCCTTCGCGAGACCGTACGCCTTCTTGATCTTGTCCTTGCCGTGGCCGGGGATGTCGACGAGGTCGTCGCGCGGGATGGAGAAGCCCTTGGCCTTGCCGCCGTCGGCCGGGACGTGCAGCAGGATCAGCGTGTTGGCGTTGTACCCGCCGATGTCGGAGCTTCCCGCGTGCAGTTTCTTCAGGACGTCGGCGGGGAGTTCCTCACCGTTCTGGTCCTTCCGCGTGTCGAGGCCCATGAGCAGGATGTTGGTCGAGCCGTCCTTGGACTTGGGGGCGTCCGATCCGAGGGCGGAGGAGGATCCGATGCTGTCCATCTCGCGGTACAGGTACCAGGCCGCGGCACCGCCGCACAGCAGAAGAACCCCGGTGAGCGCCAGCAACGTACGCAGCACCCGCGCCCGGCGAGAGGGCCTGCGCCGACGCACCGGCCTGGCGCGCGCACGGTGTCGTCGGGGGCGGTGACTGACGGCTTGGTGCTGAGGCATGGGGATGATCCTGAACGCCCTTTCCTGAGCGCTTCCTGAGGAGCCGGAAGGGATCTTCAGGAAAGGGGGCGGCGATGGGCCACCGGCCGTCAGGAACGCGGCTCGGGCAGACCGGTGGCCGTCATGGGCTCGCCGCCGGCAGGCGCAGGACGAAGCGCGCGCCGCGCGTGCTGGGTGCCACCCGCAGGGTTCCCCCGTGGGCCTGGGCGATCTCCCTCGCGATGGCCAGGCCCAGGCCCGTGCCGCCGCTCGTGCGGTTGCGGTCGGCCTCCAGGCGGGTGAAGCGGTCGAAGACCTTCTCCCTTGCCTCCGGGGGGATGCCGGGGCCGTCGTCCGACACCTCCAGCAGGGCCGTGCCCGTCGCCGGGTCGGTCGCGGCCGTGACGCGGACCTCGGAGTCCGCGAAGCGCTGGGCGTTGTCCAGGAGGTTGGCGAGCAGGCGCTCCAACTGGCCCGGGTCCGCCCGTACGAGTACGGGGTCCTCCGCTTCCAGGAGCAGCGGTACGCGGGCCGAGCGGCGGCGTGCGATCTTCTCGGCCGCCAGCAGTGACAGGTCGACGAGTTGCGCGGTCGGCGGCTGTCGCGCGTCGAGGCGGGCGAGGAGCAGCAGGTCGGCGGCGATGTGCTCCAGCCGTACCGTGCTGTCGAGCGCCTGCTCCAGGGAGGCCGCCGTTTCGGGGGCCGGTTGCTTCAGGAGCGCCAGTTCCAGCTCGGCACGCGTCGCCGCGATGGGGTTGCGCAGTTCGTGCGAGGCGTCGGCGACGAACTCCCGCTGCCGGGTCACCGAGCGCTCCAGGCGCTCCAAGGTGTCGTTCACGGTCCTGGCGAGGCTGGTGATCTCGTCCTGGCCGCCCGGCGCGGGCACTCTGCGGCTGAGCCGGTCCGCGGTGACGGCCGCCAGTTCCCTGCGGATGGCCTCGACCGGGCGCAGCGCGGCGCCCGTCACGGACCAGGCGATGAGGCCGGTGAGCAGGACGACCAGCGGGCCGCCGACCAGGACGGTGACGCCGAGCGCCCGCTCTGCGTCGGACACGGCGTCAAGCACGGTCAGCGCGTAGACGTAGCGCTCGCCCTGCGGCGACGGCGTGCGGACGACGGCGATGACGCTGGTGTGGCTGGCCAGGGCGGGGGCTGCGGCGAAGTCCCGTACCGCAGAGTCGTCGCCGGGCGCGGGCCGGAACCCCGCGAGGGCCTTGGCCCGCGCGGCGGGATCGGGCGCGGTACTGGCCAGCGCCCGCCCCTGCTCGTCCAGAACGAGCAGGGCATCGACCCCGCCGTCCGGCTCCGGCAGGTCACGCGGCAGATGCCCGGGGTCGACGGCGATGTCCGCGACGGCCTGGCGGGCGGCGAGCTCGGTGCGGGCGGCGGCGTTGTCCATGAGGTTGCCGCGCAGCGTGACGTAGAGCCAGCCACCGCCGATGGAGAGGGCGGCAACCATGATCAGCACGGCTGCGGCGGTGGCCCTGGCGCGGAGGGTGCGGGGCAGCCGGGGACGAAGCCGGTGGGCGAGGCGGGGGCGGGCACTGCCGGGGGCGTTGCCGGGGTCAGGGGCGTCACCGGAATCCGAGGTCACGCCGGGCTCCGCGGCCTCCCCCGAACAATCCCCCGCCCCCTCACGCCGCATCGGGCGCCAGCCTGTAGCCGACGCCCCGCAACGTGCGGATCGTGTTGCGGCCGAAGGGTGCGTCGACCTTCTTGCGCAAGGAGCTGATGTAGACCTCGACGATGTTGGGGTCCAGGTCGGCCGGTGAGTCCCAGACCTCGTCGAGGATGTCCTGCTTGGAGACCGTGCCGCCGTCCGCCGCCAGCAGGCAGCCCAGCACCTCGACCTCCCGCGCGGTCAGCTCGACGGTCTGCTCGCCGCGCTTGCACAGCCGGGCGACGACGTCGAGCGTCAGATCGCCGACCTGCAGCGTCGAAGGCCGCTCGCGCCCGGCCCTGCGCCCCAGGGCACGCAGCCTGGCCAGGAGCACCACGAGCGAGAACGGCTTGGTCAGATAGTCGTCCGCGCCCGCGTCGAGCCCGTCCGCCTCGTCGTACTCGCTGTCCTTGGCCGTCAGGATGAGGACGAGGGCGTGCTTGTCCAGGGTCCGCAGGCGTCGGCAGACCTCGAGACCGCTGAGCCCCGGCAGCATCAGGTCCAGCACGATCACGTCGTATCCACCGGTCAGCGCCATTTCGAGGCCCGTGTGCCCGTCGTGGGCGACGTCCACCCAGTGGCCGTCCGACGAGATGGCCCTGCGGAGGGTGTCGGCGAGTGCGTGCTCGTCTTCGATGACCAGGATCTTCACGGCTCAAATATCACATATCTCGTAAATGCGACGTGGACCACCCAGCCTACGGCGCCCTTCCTGAACGCTCCCTGAGGAACCTGAACCTGAAGGTGGGCTCAGGTCGCTCAGGTTGCCTTCAGAGGCCCACCCGCATGGTGGTGGAGCGGCGTGAGAAGGCGCTGCCCGAGGATGTGAGGAGGTGGTCGTTGTGCTCTACGGCGACCCTCCCAGTCGCGCGTCCCGCTGTCCCCTGCGTGCCGTTCCCGCAGGACAGCCGCGGCGGTCCGCCGCCTGACACGCGCCGTGGCCCGGCCGCCCCTGCCGCGCCCCGACGTCTCTTGCCCTCACCACCCGTCCCCCGGGCCCTTCCCGCGCGGCGCCGCCGCGCCATGCCGTCGTGCCCGCAGACCTTCCGGGTTCCCCCATGTCGAAACTCCGTCAGTTTCCCTCCCGCGGCGCCGTACGCGTCGCCCGTATACGCCCCGTCGACGTACTCGTCCTCCTCGGCGTCGTCGCGGTCTTCTACCTCGTGGCCCGGGTCGGCGCCTCGGCCGACCAGCCCTTCGACGCCGATCAGCCGCCGGTCGTCTCCACCGACCCGGGCGAGCTGCCCTACTACGCCGCGCGCTCCCTGTTCCGGATGTTCGCGGGCCTCGTACCCGCCGTGGTCTTCACCTTCGTCTTCGGCACCTGGGCCGCCCGCTCGCGGCGCGCGGCCAAGGTGATCGTGCCGGCCATCGACATCCTGCAGTCGGTACCGGTCCTGACGTTCCTGAGCATCACCGTCACCGGCTTCATCGCGATGTTCCCCGGCTCGACGCTCGGCCTCGAACTCGCCTCGATCTTCGCCGTGTTCACCGCGCTGGTGTGGAACATGGCGATGGCCTTCTACCAGTCGCTCATCACCCAGTCCAAGGACCTCGACGAGGCGGCCCGCCTGATGCGCCTCACCCGCTGGCAGCGGTTCTGGAAGGTGGACGTGCCCAGCGGCATGATCGCCCAGGTCTGGAACGGCATGATCAGCTTCGGCGCGGCATGGTTCGCGCTCTCCGCCTCCGAGACGATCAGCGTGCACGGCAAGGACAACGGCCTGCCGGGCGTGGGCTCGTACGTGGCGCAGGCCCTCGACAACGGACAGGGCTCGCGGGTCGCCCTCGCCGTCGTCGTCATGATCGCGATGGTCGTGTCCGTCAACTTCTTCTTCTGGCGGCCGATCACGGCCTGGGCCGAGCGCTTCCGCACCGAGGACTGCGAGATCGCCGAGCAGCCCCGCAGCTGGTTCCTGAACCTCCTTCGCCGCTCCACGGTGCCCGCGCTGCTCGGCCGGCTGCTGCGCCCGGCCGGTGAGCGCCTGGACCGCGCCATGCGCGTGCTCGGCACCAGCCCCGGGCGGCTGCGCCACGACCCGGTCCGGCGCAGGCGTGCCGACCTCGTCTTCCACGTCCTGTACACGGCGGCCGTCGCCGCGATCCTCTGGCAGGCCTGCTCGTACATCCTGGCCCATGTCCCGGTCGGCGAGATCGGGCACGCGGCCTGGCTCGCGCTCATCACGTACGGCCGCGTCATGGTCCTCGTGGTGTTCTCCACCCTGGTGTGGGTGCCGATCGGTGCCTGGATCGGCATGAACCCCAAGGTCAACCGGATCGCCCAGCCGATCGTGCAGGTCCTCGCCTCCTTCCCGTCCAACTTCCTCTTCCCGCTCGCCGTCGTGGTGCTCGGCGCCTCCGGCATCTCCCTGAACTGGGGCGCGATCGCCCTGATGGCGCTGGGCGCCCAGTGGTACGTCCTCTTCAACGTCATCGCCGGTGCCAGCTCCATCCCCGGCGATCTGCGCGAGGCCGCCGACGACCTGGGGCTCCGCGGCTGGCTGCGCTGGCAGAAGCTGATCCTGCCGGCCGTCTTCCCCTCGTACACGACGGGTGCGCTCGCGGCGTCCGGTGGCGCCTGGAACGCCTCCATCCCCGGCGAGCTCGTCAGCTACGGCACCACGACGCTGACCGCCGTCGGCATCGGCGCGTACATCACGCAGGCCACCGACTCGGGGGACTTCGCGCGCAACGTCCTCGGCGCGGTCCTGATGAGCGTCTACGTCGTGATCATCAACCGGCTGCTCTGGCGCCGTCTGTACCGCTTCGCGCAGCGCCGCTGCGCGCTGTGAGGCCGTCCGGTGTGCCGCCCCTCGTCCACCTTCCATCGCCCAGGAGCGATCCCATGAAGAACAACAACACCAAGAACACCGGTGCCCGTGCCAAGAACAGCATCCCCGTCCACCACATCCCCCTCGTCGCGGAGACCTCCGTCATCACCGTGAGCGGTCTGCACAAGCACTTCACCGCGCCCGGCGGCGACAGGCTGCCCGTCCTGGAGAACATCGACTTCACCCTGCGCGAGGGCGAGATCGTCGCGCTCCTGGGCCGCTCGGGCTCCGGCAAGTCGACGCTGCTGCGGCACGTCGCAGGGCTTCTCGCTCCGTCCAGCGGCACCGTGCACTACCGCGGCCGCCCGGTGGAAGGACCCAACCCGGGCACGGCCATGCTCTTCCAGTCCTTCGCCCTGATGCCGTGGCTCACGGTGCAGCAGAACGTCGAACTCGGGCTGCAGGCACGGGGTGTGGAGCCGGTCGCGCGCCGGGAGCGGGCCGTCGCGGCCATCGACATGGTGGGCCTCGACGGCTTCGAGAACGCGTACCCGAAGGAGCTCTCCGGCGGGATGCGCCAGCGCGTCGGCTTCGCCCGCGCCCTCGTCGTGGAACCGGACGTGCTCCTGATGGACGAGCCGTTCTCCGCGCTCGACGTGCTGACCGCGCAGACCCTGCGCAATGAACTGCTCGCACTGCTCACCCACCCCGAGAGCCCCACCCGTACCGCTCTCCTGGTCACCCACTCCATCGAGGAGGCCGTCCAGCTCGCCGACCGCATCCTCGTCCTCGGCACCGATCCCGGCACCATCCAGGTCGAGCTGCGCGTCGATCTGCCCCGGCCCCGCAACCGCCACACGCGCGGCTTCGAGGCCCTGGTCGAGGACGCCTACGAGTCGTTGACCGGCGAGCGCGCCGAACTGCCGCCCACCGCCGGCACGCACGACCCGCTGCGCGCCGCGACTCCCCTGCCGCAGGCCGACGTGGAGCAGCTCACCGGGCTCCTGGAGGAGCTCGACGAGCGCGGCGGAGAAGTCGAACTGGCCGTCGTGTCCGACGCGTTGTCCTACGAGCTCGACGACCTGATGCCGCTCGTGGAGGCGGCCGAGCTGCTCGGCTACGCACGGGTCGAGACCGGCAAGCTCCGTCTGAGCGGCACCGGGCGCGGCTTCGCGCGGGCCGACATCCTGACGCGCAAGCACCTCTTCGCCGGCGCCGTGCTCGCCAACGTCCCTCTCATCGCCACCATCCGCACGCTCCTCATGGCGTCCGACGGCGGACGCCTGCGCGAGCAGTACGTCACGGACCGGCTGCGCGCGAGCTGCCCGGAGCACGGTTCGCGACAGCAGCTGGGCACCGCGATCACCTGGGGGCGTTACGCCGAGCTCTACGAGTACGACGCCCGCGACGGCGTCCTGCTGCTGCCGCGCGAGGACCGCGGCGCGGGGAGCCAACGATGAGCGCGCCCTTGCTCTGCGCCGCGCTGTTCGCGGCCTCCGTGGCGGCCGTCGGATTCGCGTGCGTCGGCTGGGGGTCCTCCTGGCGGCGCACGGGCGGCGGCGATCTGTGGAACGGACCGGTCTGACCATGCGCATCGCCGTCCCGGCGCTCCTCCTCGCCGTCGTGCTCGTCTTCCCCGGCCTGCTGCCGAACACGCCGGGCCACCTGGGCAGCCTGACCGAGACCGCGCTGCCGTGGTGCGGCCTCGGCATTCCGCTGCTGCTGGTGTGGGCGACGGTCCGCCGCTCCCTCAAGGGGGCGGCGGCCGTGCTGGTCCCCTCGGTCGCCTGGGCCGTCCTGTTCGGACCCGGCATCGTCGCCGAACGCGGGCCCGGACACTCCGACCTCCAGGTCCTGACCCTCAACGTCGGCGGCGACCGCACCACTCCGCGTGACGTCGCCCGCGAGGTGCGGGCCACCGGCGCCGATGTCGTGGCCCTGGAGAAGGTGCCCCGGCCCGCCATGCGTACGTACGAACAAGAGCTGCGCGCCGCCTACCCGCACCGGGCGACGGGCGACACGCTCGGCCTGTGGTCCCGCTATCCGCTGCACGGGGTCGAGCGCCTCGACCTGGGCGGTGCCTGGCCGCACGCGATCAGGGCCGTGGCCCGCACGCCCGTCGGCGACACGGCGGTGTACGCGGTGCGCCTGCCGTCCGTGCGCGTCGGCGTCACCAAGGGCTTCGCCGTGCGGCAGCGGGACGCGAGCGCGGCACGCCTCGCCGAGCGCGTCGCCAGGGACCGGACCCCGCGCGTGGTGGTCCTCGGCGACCTCAACGGCAGCCTGCGCGACCGGGCCCTGGCGCCGCTGACGCGGGGGCTGCGGTCCGCGGACGACCGGGCGGGGCGGGGCCTCGGCTTCACCTGGCCTGCCGCGTTCCCCGTCGTCCGCATCGACCACGTCCTGATCCGCGGGCTCGAACCGACCGGGGCCGCCGTGCTCCCCGATCTCGGCAGCGACCACCGGCCGGTCGTGGCGGGGCTGCGGGCCGGCCGATGAGCCGGGTGACGCGCCGAGCCATGACCGAGGGGCGTGACCAGAGGGCGAAAGTCCCCGCCCTTGTGGACTTTCGCCTACGGGTCCCGACGCGTCGACCTGTGACGATCGAGACTACGGAAGATCATCTGCCGTACCGTCAACACGGCCTTGCCCGCAGGCAGTTGTCGGCTTCCGGCAGTCGTCCATCACACAGGAGAGGCAGGAAACACAGTGCGGACACCGGAGCCGCGCTCCTCCCCGTCGGGGCCGGGACCGCGAGCGCGGAACCCGCGCCGAGCCGGGACCACCGACACGGCCTCGGCCCGGTCGCCCCCCCCTCCCGGAACAACGCCACCAGCGCCGTCCAGGGCCAAGGGCCGGCTCGGCAAGCCCTACGTCTGGGGCGACGGCCCCCACGGCTTCGCCTGCTCGGGCCTCGTGCAGCACGCCTACCGGCACATGGGCATCGATCTGCCGGCCCCTCGCCCCGGCAAGTCGGTGCGCGTCTCGCCCTTCGCCGCCTACCACCCCCACCTGTACGGCCGTGTGAGCTGACCTCCCCGCTCCCCGGCACGCACGCAGAGAGCTCGCTGAAGGCTCGCAGAAAGTCCGCAGGAAGCTCACAGAAAGGCTGTCTCATGGCCCCGTCCCACGACCCGCGTACGCACGGTTTCCTGCCGCGACGTCTGCCCGCACCGCACCTCTCCGGCGCCTGGACGGATCTGGACGCCCTGGCCGCGTCCGCCGCAGCCGCACCGTCCAGGGAGGAGGCCCGCTTCCTCGTCGAGAACGCGGCCCGCAGCGGTGAGTTGACGCTGCTGCGCAGGCGCGTCGCACGACTTCCGCAACACCGGGCAAGGGCTGCGGCGATGCGGGTGGCGGTCGTCGTGGCGGCGTGCGGCTGGACCGACCTGGACCCGCTGGCACCCGTGTCGCGCCGGGCCGCGCACGAGGAGTTCCTGGGGCTGTGGGCGGCGCTCGCGCACCGCGGCGACCATCAGGAGTTCGTGGCGCTGCCCACGCTGTCGCTGCTGAACTGGGCGCCGTCGCGCAAGCCGGGCAGGACCGTGTCGGTGGACCAACTGGCCCGCACCGAGAGCCTCGTACCCATCGTGCGCTGGTCGCCGAAGGACCAGCCGCTGTCCCGGCTCGACCGGCTCATGCTGGCGGGGGTGCGCCTGGAGGCGCACGGCATCTGGATGTTCCGCCTTGCGCACTCACTGGCGGGCCGTTCCCCAGGTGACGACTCCGTGGCCGTCGCGCTCGCCCGCCTGACCCGCGTCCAGCACGCCCTGCGCAGACAACTCCACCTGGAGGAACGGCAGATGGGGCCCGCCCCGGCGACCGGGCAGCAGTGCGCGGTGCTCGTGGCCCTCGCCGAGCAGGGGGCGCTCGAGCCGCCGGTGCTGCTGACCGCCGACGCCGTGCTCGGCATGGGCGGCCGCATGGGCGGGGGCAGCCGCCACCAGTTGCGCCGTCACCTGCCCGACCAGCACCGCGCCTGGCTCTCCGCCCTCGACCGCCACAGCGCGGGCATCCACACCCTCACCCACCGCCGCGGCCCCGACGCGGACGCCTACCGCGAGGCCCAGGAGTCCCTGGTCGCGCTGCGCCGCACCTACGCGCAACTGGTGCGGACCGCCACCCTGGCGAGCGCGGGAACGTCACCCCGTCGGCACCGCGCCCTGCACGCTGTGAACTGAATCACACCCGAGGAGTGTCACGCTCGGCCGGTGCGAAGTGTCTCGATGGGTGGCCGCGGGGCCGACGAGAGGAGCCGAGTGTGATGCCGAAGTGCCGACGCGTGCGCGTGGTGGGGGTGGATCGTGGCCACTGACACCGAGGACGCCTTCACCGAGCACCGTCCGCTGCTGTTCACCATCGCGTACGAGATGCTGGGCAGCGCCGCCGACGCCGAGGACGTGCTGCAGGAGAGCTATCTGCGGTGGAGCGCGGTGGACCGGGCCACGGTCGAGCATCCGCGCGCCTATCTGGTCCGCCTGGTGACGCGGCAGTCGCTGAACCATCTGCGGGCGGTCAGGGCACGGCGCGAGGAGTACGTCGGCACGTGGCTGCCCGAGCCCATCCGCACGGCGCCCGAGGTGAGCGAGGACGCGATCCTCGCCGAGTCGGTGTCGATGGCGATGATGCTGGTCCTTGAGACGCTGAACCCCACCGAGCGCGCGGTGTTCGTGCTGCACGACGTGTTCGGCTACACCCACGGCGAGATCGCCGCCTCCGTCGGCAAGGCCGAGACCACCGTCCGGCAGATCGCCCACCGCGCGCGTCGGCACGTGCACGCGCGGCGCCGCCGTTTCGAGCCCGACTCCGGGGCCGCCCGTGAGGTCGTCGAGCGATTCCTGCTGGCGACGACGACCGGTCAGGTCCAGGCGCTGATGGATCTGATGGCGCCCGACGTCGTGCAGATCTCGGACGGCGGCGGGAAGCGGTCCGCCGCCCGCCGTCCGATCACCGGCCGCGACGACGTGGTCAAGTTCGTCCTGGGCGTCGCCCGCACCAGCTTCACCGCGAGGAGCAGCGTCGAGCACGCCACGTACAACGGCATGCCCGCGGCGCGCTGTCTCACCGACGGCGAACTCGACTGGCTGCTCGCCTTCGAGGTCGACGAAGGACGGATCACCCGCCTCTACGTCATGCGCAACCCGGACAAGCTGCACCGCGCCGACGCGGTGCGCCCCCTCGACCGAGGAGATCACCAGCCATGGAAACCATGACCGTCGAGCGCACCGTCGACGCCCCGATCGACGCGGTGTTCGCCTGGCTCACCACGACCACGAACTACACGAGCTCGCCGCTGGTGGTCCGCTGCCGACTGGCCGTTCGCGGCGAGGGCGCGCCCTACGGCGTCGGCGCGGTCCGCGACCACCTGTGGCTGATCGGCTGGTTCCGGGAGCGCATCACCCTGTACGACCCGCCGTTCGCCACCGAGTACGTCGTCGACCGCAGCCTGCCGCCGTCCCGGCACGAGCTGGGCCGCATGACGTTCACAGAGGTCGAGGGCGGCACCCTGGTGCGCTGGACCACGCGCGCGGAGATCCCCGTACCGCTGGTCGGGCCGTTCCTCACCCGGCGCGTCGCACGGCCGGTCATCACCCGCACCTTCGGCAACATCCTGGAGGCCGCCGAGAAGGCGCTGGCTCCGCGGCGCGCGCGTGCGGGGTCGCAGAGCGACTGACTCACGTACGCGCACACCGCCCAACCCACGTGCACACACCGGCCGTTCACCTTCCGCACACGGACAGGACGCGTTACCTATCGGTAAGTCGTCACACAGGGAACGCACACTCCCGATGCCCCACCGCGTTCCCCTACCCACGACCTGTCCCCGAAGGAGTCCTCACGTGCTCACGTCCCGCAGTGCCCGCCCGGCGGCGCTCGCGCCCGCTCTGGCTCTGGCGGCGCTCGCCGTCGCCGTGCCGTTCCCGGCCAGTGCCGCGGCACCGCCCGCCGTGACCGCGCGGGCGGAGACCCCCGTCCTGCACGACGACGAGGCGGGCGGTGACGCCGACGCGGACGACCCGGCGATCTGGCGCAACGCCGCGGACCCGGACCGCAGCCTGGTGATCGCCACGGCCAAGCAGGGCGGCCTGCGCGTGTACGACCTGGGCGCCCGCGAGGTGCAGTCCGTGCCGGCCCCGGCCGCACCGGCTCCGGACCGCGCGCCCGGCCGCTTCAACAACGTCGACCTCGTCCACGGGTTCCGCCTGCCGTCGGGCCGGGCCGACCTCGCGGTGACCAGCGACCGGGGCGGCGACCGGCTGCGTTTCTACCGCATCACCCCGAACGGCCGCGGGGGCCCGCTGACCGACGTCACGGCCCCGGCCGCGCCGCCCGTCTTCTCCTCGTCCCAGGAGGAGATCGACGAGCAGCGCACCGCGTACGGCCTCGCCACCTGGACGGACCGGGCGACCGGCCGCTCGTACGCCCTGGTGAGCCGCCGCGAGCGCACCAGCATCGCTCTGCTGGAGCTTCTGCCCGAGGCCGACGGGACGGTCGGCTACCGCAAGGTCCGCACCCTGGATCTGCCCGCCGGCTTCCGTCTGCCGAACGGAACTTCGTGGTCCCCGTGCGGCGAGCCCGGTGAACTCCCGCAGGTCGAGGGCATGGTGGTCGACCCTGCGAACGGCACGCTGTACGCCGGTCAGGAGGACGTCGGCATCTGGCGGATGCGCGCCGACCTGACCGGGACGCCGAAGCTCGTCGACAAGGTCCGCGAGTACGGCGTCCCCGGCACGTACGACGAGGAGACCGAGGAGTGCACCGCGGGCGCCGACCCGGGCTACGGCGGCACCCGAATCTCGGCGGACGTCGAGGGCCTCACGCTCGTGACCGAGCCGGACGGCGACGGGCTGCTGCTCGCCTCCAGCCAGGGCGACAACACCTTCGCCGCCTACGACCGCGAGGTGTCCGACGCCAACGAGTACGAGGGCGGCTTCCGCGTCGCTCCCGCCTCCTCCGCCCTCGACGGCTCGGAGGAGTGCGACGGGGCCGCCGCCCTCGCGGCCCCGCTGGGCTCCGCGTACCCGAACGGCCTGCTGGTGGTGCAGGACGGTCACGACGCACCCGGGGACGGTGAACGCCCCTCCACCAACTTCAAGTTCGTGGATCTGGGACAGGTGCTCGACGCGGTCGACGACTGATTCCTCCGATTCCTCTGCTTCCTCCGCCGCGATCAGCCAGGTGCCCCTTGAGCGTGAACCCCGGCGCCTCGACATCGCCGGGGCTCATCTCGACTCCAAGATCCAGGAGTCGACGGGCCGCAAGGTGGTCGCCGGGGCGGTCGACCGACTCGACCGCCCGCAGTTCGTCGCCCCGGAAGAGGAGCACCGAGAACGCGCCGGGGGCCTCACCGAGCACCAACTCGGTGTCGTGGCCCTCGGCGACTCCGGCGATCTGCAGGGTCGTGGAGAACTGCTCGCTCCAGAACCAGGGCAGTTCACCATAGGCGTGGTGTGATCCGGTCAGCCGCTCGGCGACCAGGCGGGCGTGGCCGACGGCGTTCTGCACCGACTCCAGGCGCAGCCGACTGTCGGAGCGCACCTGCAAGAACGCCGCGCAGTCGCCGATCGCCGAGATGTACGGATCGCCGGTGCGCAGCCGGGAGTCGACGGTGATGCCGCCGCCGACCGGGAGACCGGCGGCGGCCGCCAGTTCCGTGCGCGGTTCGACTCCGATGCCGACCAGGACCAGGTCCGCCGGGAGCCGGCGGCCGTCGCTGACCTCCACCGCCGTCACGGCTCCGCGCCGGTCGCCGTGCAGGCCCACGACGCCCTGGCCGAAGAGGAGTTGGGCGTCCTTCTCCCGGTGCAGCCGCGCGAAGTGCGCTGCGGTCCGCGCCGATACGGCACGGGCGAGCGGACGGTCACGTGCCTCGACGACCGTCACCTCGCATCCCGACTCCCGTGCCACGGCGGCGAATTCGAGACCGACGAACCCGGCCCCCACCACCACCGCGCGCCGGGCCGCGCGGAGCGAGGCACGCAGTGCGGCGGCGTCCCGCGCGGTGCGCAGGGTGTGCACGCCGCGCAGCCCGGCGCCCGGCACCGCGAGCCTGCGCGGCCGGGCCCCGGTGGCCAGGACGAGATGGCCGTAGTCGCGGACGGAGCCGTCGGCGAGGCGGATCGTACGGGCGGCCGGATGGATCGCCGTCACGGTGCCCTCGACCAGTTCGATCGACTGGCGTGCGTAGTACGTCGCGGGCCGCAGCCACAGCAGCGACTCGTCGGCGTCGCCTTTGAGGTACGCCTTGGACAGCGGAGGGCGCTCGTACGGGAGCGCGTCCTCGCCGCTGATGAGCGTGATGCGTCCTGTGTAGCCGCGCTCGCGCAGGGACGCCGCCGTCTGGTAGCCGCCTTGCCCCGCACCCACGACGACGACGGATGCGGGGTGTGCGCCGTTCGTCATCAGTTCTGCCGTTCGGGGAGGTGGACGGTCAGGCCGTCCAGTGCGTCGGTCACTTCGAGCTGGCAGCTGAGCCTGCTGGTGGGCCTGCGCGGGCTCGCGGTGAAGTCGAGCAGGTCGTCCTCGTAGGGCTGCGCGGGCTCCAGGCGATCGGCGACGGCCTCGTCGACGTAGACGTGACAGGTGGCGCACTGGGCGTTTCCGCCGCACTGGGCGACGATGCCGTCGATGTCGTTGAAGACGGCGCCGCGCATGACGCTCGTGCCGTGAGCGACCTCGACCGTCGCCTCGGTGCCGTCGGCGGCTACGTAGGTGATCTTGGGCATGCCGGAACTCCTCGATGGCATCCGTCGGGGCGCGAGGGCGCGCCGCGGCACGGATGCGGGTGAAGGGAAGAAGGGGGAAAGGGTGTTGAGAGAAGTTGAGAGAAAGGCTGTTCAGAGAAAGGGTGTTGCGAGAGGGGGTTGATGGCGCCGCCCGTGGCCGACGGGGGACACGACACCCCTTGCCGACTCGCCATCGCCTGGGGGCCGTTCGGACACGCGACGTCCTCGGCCCGAGGTGCGGCGGCGCGTTGGAACGTACCAGAGGAGCACCCGGCGCGCCAGGACTGACCGCCCGGAGTGATCGCCAGGACTGACCGCTAGGACTGGTCGCTAGGACTGGTCGTGTCCGCGCTCACGGCGGGGATCGGGCAGGTGGTGTGTCATGAAGGGCCTGCTGGTGATGAACTCCCGGAATTTCAGCGCGGCTTCGGAGAGATGCGTCTCGCGGTTCCACACCAAGGTGAGCACCCGGTGGCAGTCAGGTGCGTCCAGGTGCACCCAGGCCACCGGGACGCGCGTGTGCGTACCGACCTGACGGGAGATCGCCGGGATGAGCCCGATGCCGAGGCTCGCGCTGATCATGTGCTGGCTGGCGCCCGGCTCGTCGCCCTCGCAGGACACCAGCGGCGCGAGCCCTTCGGCCGCGAACAGCCGGTCCAGGAGGGCGCGTTGCCAGTGGCCCTGCCGCGTGGTGACGAAGGGTTCGTCGGCGATCTCGGGGATCGTCACGCTCTCCCGGCCGTCGAGCCAGTGCCCATAGGGAACCGCGAGCAGCACCTCCTCGCGGGCCAGTTCGATCTGGTCCAGGTGGGAACCGCTCAGGGGCTGCGACGCGACGCAGAAGTCGACGTCCCTGGCGCGCAGTTGGCGGTCCATCTCCTCGGCTGTCGACTGGTGGAGCCGCACGTCGGCACGGGGGTGGGCGGCGCGGAAGCTGCCGAGCAGCGGGGCGATCGTCAGGAGCGTCTCCGAGGCGACGCTGACGCGGCCGAGCCCGAGGTCACGGGCCTCGCGGATGGCCCTGCGGCCGTCGTCCAGCTCGCTCAGGGCGCGGTCGACGTGACGCAAGAAGATCGCGCCGTACTGGTTGAGCCGGATGCGGCGGCCCTGTCGGTCGAACAGCGGCGAGCCGAGCTCACCCTCCAGGCGCGCGATGGTGCGGCTGAGCGAGGGCTGGGCGACGCACAGCTCCTCCGCGGCACGGCTCATGTGCTCGTAACGGGCTACCACCTGGAAGTAGCGCAACTGCAGAAGATCCACGGGCCCACCTTCACTCATGCCTTCCGCGTCATCTTCACATAGCGGAACCGGTCTTGGAATGCATAAGCGATTCTCCCTACGGTCTTCATCGAGGTCACCGCACGGGTGACGGGCAACGGCGCCCGGCATCCGTACACGCGACGCGGGGGCCTCCCTCTTCCGGCTTCCGCCCTCCACCCGTCCCAGGAAGGTCACATCATGAGCGCTGCGGAGCTGGCCCGACTCCAGTTCGCGGCCACGACCGGCATCCACTGGCTGTTCGTGATCCTCACCATGGGGCTCGTCCCCCTGGTGGCGGTCATGCACACGCGGGCCGCCTTCACCCGTGATCCGACCAAGAGAGCCGTCCGGGAGCGCATGACCCGCTTCTGGGGACAGCTCTACGTCATCAACTACGCGGTCGGCATCGTCACCGGCCTCGTCATGGAGTTCCAGTTCGGGCTCAGCTGGAGCGGCCTGAGCAAGTTCGCGGGCAATGTCTTCGGCGCGCCCCTTGCCCTCGAAACCCTTGTCGCCTTCTTCGCCGAGTCCACCTTCCTCGGCATGTGGATCTTCGGCTGGGGCCGACTGCGCAAGGGCGTGCACGTCACGCTCATCTGGCTGGTCGCCCTGACCGCGTACGCCTCCGGGTACTGGATCATGATCGCCAACGGCTTCATGCAGCACCCCGTCGGCTACGAAGTACGCGACGGCGCCGCCTATTTGACCGACTTCGGGGCGCTGCTCACCAACTCCAGCGCCCTGGTCGCACTCGCCCACGTCTCGCTCGGCGCGCTCACGACGGGCGGCGTCTTCGTCGCCGGCGTCAGCGCGTACCACTTCCTGCGGCGCACCAAGGAGACCGAGCTGTTCGGCGGCTCCATGCGCTGGGGGATCTGGGTGTCCATGGTCGCCTCCTTCTTCGTGGTCGTCGTCGGCGAGATGCAGCGGCCGGTGATCGAGCGGACCCAGCCCATGAAGGAGGCGGTCCTGCGAGGCAGCGGCGTGGCCGAGGCACAGGCCCGGCTCGTCGAGGAGCACGGTCCCGGCGACTACGTGCCCTGGCAGGACACGATGCGGATCTCGATGGACGCGATGACGATCATCGGCAACACCGTGTCCACCATCACTCTCATCGCCGTCCTCCTGCTCTGGAGGAACCGCCTGATGCGCTGGCGCCCCGCCCTGTGGGTGCTGGTGGCGACGGTGCCGTTCCCCTTCATCGCCTCCGTCGGCGGCTGGCTCGTCCGCGAGGTCGGGCGCCAACCCTGGCTCGTCTACGGCGAGTTGACGGTCGAGGACGCGTTGTCCCACGTCAGCACGGCCGCGCTCGCCGTGTCCTGCACCGTGTTCATCGCCGTCTTCCTCGCACTGGCCGTGACCAACTGGACGCTGATCACCCGGTTCGCCCTCCGCGGTCCCGACGCCACCCAGCTCGGCGCGACCGAGCCGCTCCCCGAGGAACCGTCCGACCGGGCCGAACCGATTCTCTCGATGGAAAGTTGAGCGACATGAGTCTGGAGACTCTCTGGCTGGCCCTCCTCGGCCTGCTCCTCGCCGGATACTTCGTGCTCGGCGGCTACGACTACGGCGCACAGATGCTGCATCCCCACCTCGGCGGCGGCAGGGAAGCGGGCCGGGAAGCGGCACGCGCCGACCGCAACGCCGCGCTCGACGCCATCGCGCCCTTCTTCCTGGGCAACGAGGTCTGGCTGGTGGCCTTCACCGGCGTCCTGTTCGGCGCCTTCCCCCACTTGGAAGGCACGCTCCTGTCCGGCCTCTACCCGCTGATCGTCGCGATTCTCGTCGGCCTGGTCGTCGGCAACGCCGCGATCCAGCTCCGCGGCAGGGCGCGCGGCTCGGGCGGACGCCGGATGTGGGGCGCCCTGATCGTGTTCGGCGGCGCGCTGCCCGCCGTGTGCTGGGGCTTCGTCCTGGGACTGCTCCTCCACGGCGTGCCCCGGCGGGCCGACGGCAGCTTCCACATCGGGTTCGGCGATGTGTTCTCGCCGTTCGTGCTGGCCTGCGGCGTGACCACCGCGCTGCTCTTCGCGGCGCACGGAGCGGGCTTCGTCGCACTGCGCTCGGGGCCGGACCTTGCCGCGAGAGCCCGTGAGTTGGGCGCCCAACTGCTGTGCGGCACGTTCGCCGCGGGCAGCCTCGCGCTGCTCCTGACGCTTTTCGGGGCGGGCGCCTCGATGACGAACCGCGGGACCTCGGCGGTCATCGCCGCCCTGCTCGCCGCGGCGCTCGCCGGGGCCTGGTGGTCCTTCTCCCGCGGGCACCACGTGCGGGCGTTCGTGGCCACATGCTGCGCCACCGCGTTGCCGGTGCCGCTCGTCGGCGCAGGCCACTACCCGTACCTCCTGATCAGTTCGGCGGGCACGGGCCTGACCATCGATCACTCCGTCACGGACGGCGCCACGCTGAAGATCCTGAGCGCGTTCGGGGTCCTGGTGGTCCCGACGATCCTCGCGTACCAGGCGTGGAGCTGGTGGGCCTTCCGGGGGAGGACGGGCCGCCGCCACCCCAGCTACTTCTGACCCCCGCCCCTCCTCCCCTCCTCCCTCCTCTCCCCCTGCTTCTGCCCCCATTTCCCGGACACGAGAGGGACGATCCAGGATGAAGCCGGTCGAACGCCGACTGCGGCGCGAACTCCCGGTGCTGCGACGCCACATGACGTACTCCACCGGCCTCGCGTTCCTCGGCGCCGGGCTCGTCGTCGCCCAGGCGGCCCTGCTGGCGGGGGTCCTCGCGGACGGCTTCGCCGGGCACGGGCCGCGGACCGCGCCGCTGCTCGCACTCGGCGCCGTCATGGCCCTGCGCGCGCTGCTCGCCTGGGCCCGCGGGGCGCTCGCGCAGCGCGCCGCGGCCGACGTCAAGCGCACGCTGCGCGACCGGATCACCGGGCGGCTGCGGGACTCCGGCCCCCTGCGCCTCGCCGCGGGGCGCCACGGCGAGACGGCGACGCTGCTCACCCGTGGCCTGGACGCCCTCGACCCGTACGTCGTCGGCTACTTGCCCACGATGGCGGCCACCGCCGTGGTGCCCCTCACCGTGGTCGGCTGGCTGTGGTGGACCGACTGGACATCGGCGCTGATCATCCTTGTGACGCTGCCGCTGATCCCCGTGTTCGGTGCGCTGGTCGGCCTGCACACCGCACGGCGCACCGCACGGCAGTGGCGGTTGCTCGCCCGGCTCGGCGGCCACTTCCTGGACGTGGTGGCGGGACTGCCGACGCTGCGGGCGTTCGGCCGCGAGCGGCATCAGACGCGGGTGGTGGACGAGATGGCGCACGCCCACCGCCGGGCCACCATGCGGACGCTGCGCGTGGCGTTCCTCTCCTCCCTGATCCTGGAGACCGTCGCCACCCTGTCCGTCGCCCTGGTGGCCGTGCCCGTCGGGCTGCGGCTGCTCGGCGGCGAGCTGGACCTTCGTACGGCCCTGACCGTTCTCTTCCTCGCCCCCGAGGCGTATCTGCCGCTGCGGGCCATGGGCGCCGCCTTCCACGACAGCGCGGAGGGCATCGCGGTGGCGGAACGGGTCTTCGCGGTCCTCGACGAGGAAGAGCCGCGGGCCCGGCGCACCGCGGCCGACCGCGCCCCGGTGCCGGTGCCGGACGTCCGGACGGCGCGGCTGTGCCTCGACGGCGTCACGGTCCAGTACGCGGACCGCGCCGCGCCCGCCCTGCGAGAGGCCTCTCTCACGATCCGCCCCGGTGAACACATCGCCCTGGTCGGCCCGAGCGGCGCGGGCAAGTCCACGGTGCTCGCCCTGCTGCTCGGCTTCGTGGCTCCGGCCTCGGGCCGGATCACGGTCGGCGGCACGGACCTCGCGGAGCTCGATGCCGACGCGTGGCGGTCGCAGGTGGCGTGGGTACCGCAGCGCCCGCACCTCTTCGCGGCGTCCGTGGCGGACAACATCCGCCTCGGCCGCCTTGACGCGAGCGATGCCGAGGTGCGGGTTGCGGCCCGCGCCGCCTCGGCCGACGGCTTCATCGAGGAACTGCCACAGGCGTACGACACGATGCTCGGCGAGCACGGCGCCGGCCTCTCCGCGGGTCAACGCCAGCGCATCGCCGTGGCCCGCGCGTTCCTCAAGGACGCCCCGGTCCTGCTCCTCGACGAACCGACCGCCCACCTGGACCCCGAGAGCGAGGCAGCCGTCGTACACGCCACGGCGCGTCTGATGCGGGGCCGCACGGCAGTCGTCGTCGCCCACCGCACCACTCTGCTCCCCCATGCCGACCGGATCGTCACGGTACGAGAGGCGGGCCTCGCCCTGCCTCAACCGGACCCCGCGGCCGGGCTGGTGACACCGGACGGACTCGTGGCCCCCTAGCCGGGACGACAGCCGCGGGACGCCCTGGACCACAGCCGCAGGAACCCCTGCGCGAGAACCGCGGGACGCCCTAGAGGACAGCGCGGTGGCCCGGCGCCGCCATCGCGGTCGCCCTACTCGCGCCCATCCGCACGCCGCCGTGAACACCCGTATCACAGGAGCGGTGCCATGCCTTCCCGCGTCCGCACGCCTCCAGGGACACCCGTCACCGAAGGGACGGCGCCCCCTGCCCCGCCACCGGCCCCGCTGTCCCCGTCCCTCTCGAACACCCCGCCCTCACCCACCACCGCTACCTCAACCTCCAACTCCACACCCACCTCCACCTCCACCCCCACACCCGCCCGTCACGGAAGGGCCGTTGCCCCATGACTGCCGCCGCCGATCGCGCCCTCCCCCGCCCCGCCCTCCGCCTCCTCCGGCACCTCCTCCCCCACTGGCGCAGGCTGCTGCCCGCCGCCATCGCCGCCGCAGGCAGTGAGCTTGCCGGGGCCGCGCTGATGGCCACCGCGGCCTGGCTGATCACTCGGGCTGCCGAGCAGCCGCCCCTCGCCTCCGTCAGCGTTGCCATCGTGGCCGTGCGCGCTCTGGCGCTGGGGCGTGGAACGCTGCGCTACGCCGATCGGTTGCTCGGGCACGACGGTGTGCTGCGGGCCGTCGCGGGGTTCCGTACCCGGGTGTACGAGGCGCTGGTACCACTCGCCCCCGCCGGAACCCCCGCCTTCCGCAGCGGTGATCTACTGACCCGTCTCGTCGACGACGTGGACGCCGCCCAGAACCTGCTCCTCCGCATCCTGACCCCGGCGGCGGCCGCCTGCGCGGTCGCCGCCGCCGCAACCGCGACCGCAGCGGTGCTGTTGCCGCAGGCGGGCCTGCTCCTCGCGCTGCTCCTGGCCGTGGCGGGGCTTCTCGTACCCGCTCTGGTGCTCGCACTGTCCCGCCACGCCGGGCACGCCGAGAGGGCCGCGCGTGCCGAACTGGCCACCCTCACCGTGGACTTGACGCAGGGTGCGGCCGACCTCGCCGCGTACGGCGCCCGGGGCCGCGCCGCCGAGCGTGCGGGCCGCGCCTCGGCCCGTATCGCCGCCCTGGAGCGGCACAGCGCTCTCACCACGCAGCTCGCCACGGCCGTGGTCCTGCTGCTGCAGGGCGCGGCGGCGGTCGGCGTCACCTGGCTCGCGCTCCGCGCACACTCGGCCGGTACGTTGCCCGCCGTGCGTCTGACCGTGCTCGCGGTTCTCGCGCTGGTCGCCTTCGAGGCCCTCGCCCCGCTGCCCGCCGCCGCCCGCAGGCTCACCGAAGTGCAGGCCTCGGCGCGCCGGTTGGCGGATCTGTTCGACACGCCGCCGCCCGTCACCGACCCGGCCGCCCCGGCGCCGCTCCCGCTCGACGAGCCGCTCGGCGTCACCGTCACCGACCTGCGGGTGCGCCACCGCCCGGACGGCCCGCCCGCCCTGGACGGGGTGAGCCTGCGGCTGCCGCCGGGTCGCCGGGTCGTGCTCGTCGGCGCCAGTGGCTCCGGCAAGTCGACGTTGATCGCGGCGCTCATGCGGTTCGTCCCGTACGAGTCCGGAAGCATCCGCATGGGTGGGCGCGAGACGCGCGAACTGCGCGACTTCGCGGGCGCCGACGTGCGCCGCGCGATCACGGGCGTCACGCAGGACGCGCACGTCTTCCACACCACGATCCGCGCCAACCTGCTCCTGGCCCGCCCCGACGCGACGGACGCCGACCTGCGCGAAGCGGCGGGCCGCGCCCGGATCCTGGACTGGATCGGTTCCCTGCCCGACGGCTTGGACACCGTCCTCGGCGCGGACGGCGCCGCGATGTCGGGCGGTCAGCGTCAACGCCTGCTCCTGGCCCGCGCGTTGCTCGCCGACCCGCCCGTCCTGGTCCTGGACGAACCCACCGAGGGGCTCGACCCGGAGACCGCCGCCGCCGTGCTCGCCGACATCCTGGACGCCACCCGCGGCCGCACCACGCTTCTCGTCACGCACGAGCGGTCGGGCATCTCCGCGGCCGACGAGATCGTCACGCTCGACGCCGGTGCGAGGTCACTGCCGCTCAGTGGAACTCGTACCGCTGCCCTGCCCGCGCCTTGAACGTCTTCGCCCCACCGCTGAACAGGTCGCTGCGCACGGTGAGTTCACGCGTGCGCGACGCCCGGAGGGCGATGTGCGTGGCACGGCCCCCCGCCCAGGTGATGTCGAGGGTCGCTCCGCCGCGCGCCCGCAGACCCCGCACCGTCCCGGCGGGCCAGCTCGCGGGCAGGGCGGGCAGGATCTCGATGACGTCGTGCTGGCTCTGCAGGAGCATTTCGACGACGCCGGAGGTCGCGCCGAAGTTGCCGTCTATCTGGAAGGGCGGGTGCGTGTCCCAAAGGTTCGGCAGGGTCGAGGACTTCAGCTGTTCGCCGAGCATCTTGTGCGCGTGGTCGCCGTCCCGCAGCCGCGCCCAGAAGTTGATCTTCCACGCCTTGGACCAGCCGGTGCCGCCGTCACCGCGCGCCCGCAGGGACACCTTCGCCGCCTCGGCCCATGTGCTGCCCGGCTCGATCTGCCTGCCGGGGTGCAGGGCATAGAGGTGGGAGACGTGCCGGTGGTCGTCGGCCTGGTCGTCCGCATCGGCCTTCCACTCCTGGAGTTGGCCCCACGAGCCGATGCGCAGACCGGGGTCCAGTCCGTCCAGGGTCTTCGCCAGCTCGGCGCGGAAGGACGGCGAGTCGCCGAGGACGCGCGCCGCCTCCAGCGTGTTGGTGAGCAGATCGTGGACGATCTGCTGGGCCATGGCGCCGCCCGCGGTGAAGTCGCCGTGCTCGGGCGAGTAGCTGGGCGTGACGACGAGCGTGCCGTCGCGCGGATCGGTCCGCAGGTTGTCGAGCCAGAACTCGGCGGCCTCCTTCATCGCCGGGTAGGCGGTGGCGCGCAGATAGTCCGTGGAGCCGCCGAAGCGGTAGTGCTCGTAGAGCTGCGCGGTGAGCCAGGCAGCGGCCTCGGGGAACCAGAAGGCGGTCGACCAGTCGTGCACCCCGGTGAAGCCGTAGGGGTTGGTCTCGTTGTGCACGACCCAGCCGCGGCTGCCGAACATCTCCTTGGCCGTACGCCGCCCCGGCGCGCGCAGCGCCTCAACGAAGCGGTCGTACGGCGCGGTCGTCTCGGGCAGGTTCGCGGCCTCGGCGAGCCAGTAGTTCATCTGGAGGTTGATGTTGGTGTGGTAGTCCGCCGACCAGGGCGGCGTCGTGCTGTTGTTCCACACGCCCTGGAGGTTGGCGGGCAGCGATCCGGCGCGCGAGGAGGCGATGAGGAGGTAGCGGCCGTACTGGAAGAACAGCGCCTCCAAGGCCCGGTCGGCCGCCGCCCCCGACGGTCCCCCGTACTCCTTGAGGAGCCGGTCGGTGGGGACGTCGGCGGGCAGGGCCTGGCCGATGTCCAGGGCGACGCGGCCGAACAGGTCGCGGTGGTCGCGCAGATGGCGGGCGCGCAGCTTGCCGTGCCCCGTCGCGACCGCCTTGTCGACGGCTCCGGTGACGGCGGCGTGCGGGTCCTCGCCCCGGTAGTCGGGGTGGGTGTCGGCGTGGTCGGTGCCCGCGGCGAGGACGAACCAGACGTGGTCGGCGCCGGTCACCGTGACGCTGCCGTCGCCGTTCGCGACGCGCGTGCCGCCCTGGTGCGAGATCCGCAGCTGTGCCTCGAACTTCAGGCCGTTGTCGGCGAGTTCACCGCGTACGGTGATGCGGTCCCCGTCCGCTTTCGCCGTGAAGTCGGCACGAGGCGAGGCGTAGCGGAGGGTGCAGGTGACCTGTCCGGCGCGGTCGGCAAAGAGGCGCCCGACCATCACTCCGTCGGGGTACGAGGCGAAGAACTCCCGGTGGTGCCGCACTTGTTCACGGCGGTACGTGACGGTCGCGAGCCCCTGTCCGATGTCGAGGGCACGGCGGTAGGAGGCGTCGGACGCGGCCGGGGTGCCGGGCACGTCGATGTGGAGGTCGCCGAAGGTCTGGTGGGCGCCGTAGCCGCGCCGGGGCTGGCCGAGTTTCGCCGCGACCGTGTCGGGGTCGAGCCTGCCCTTCTCGTCGAGCTCCTCGCGCACGGCGTCGAGGGCGCCGGGCCGGGGGGCGCGCCAGTTCCCGAAGTCGTATCCCTCCCGGGAGCCGGGGCCGCCGGTCCACAGGGTCTTCTCGTTGAACTGGAGCCGCTCGGAGGCGAGGGTGCCGAAGACCATGGCGCCGAGGGCGCCGTTGCCGATGGGCAGGGCCTCGCGCTCCCAGTCGGCGGCGGGGGTGCCGTACCAGAGCACGGTTTCCGCCGATTCATCGGAGGTGTAATGCTCGGGCGACCCGGCGGCCGCTGCGGCGGACGCGGCGTCGCCGACCACGCCACCGCCCGCCGCCAGAACGGCAGTGGTGCCGAGCGCGGTCTTCATGGTGGTTCTTCGCGTGATCCCCTGAGTCATGACCGGTCACGTTAAAAGTCCGATGACTGACCTGGCAAGACACAAAACTGCCCCGTTCCTTGGACGGAACGGGGCAGTACTTGGACGGAAGTGCGAAAGGCGCCGGAGCGGGAGTGCCCGGCCGGGGCGGTCAGCCCTGCCGGAAGGGCGCCGCGGTCAGCCCTGCTGGAAGAGCTCCGCGGGCAGCGGCTTCAGGAGCGCGTACAGGTCGTCGGTGATGGGACGGTCCCAGGCGGCGATGGTCACCAGGACGTTGTCGCTGCGGTCGAACTGCACGCAGGAGATCCGGCTCTCGGAGAGCTTGAGGCGGCGCACGATGAGGAGGTTGTCGCCCTGCATCACCGGCACGTCCTCGGTGGAGACGACCGTGATGTCCTCGTCGTTCTCCAGGGCGAGGAGCAGCTGGGCCACCTCGAAGGGAACCTCGCCCTCGGCGGTCTCGCGCGCGGGGGAACCCTCGGGGAGATTGCCGATGATCATCGCGGGGCCGCGGCCGCCGAACAGGTCGTACCGCAGGAACACACCCTGGCAGCTGCCGTCGGGGGCGGGTAGCAGGCCCGCGCCGAGATTGCCGGGCCAGTCACCGGGGTCCATGGCCAGGACATCGAAGTCCGGGCCCGCGGGAGTGGCGGAGCTGCGGCGGCGGAGGAAGGACATGCGCCCATGGTACGTGGCCTCCGCCTTTCCCCGACGCGGGGGCGGGCGCGCCCCCGAAGGGGCGCGGGGCACAGCGCGACCAGTCGCAACGCACCCGCGCCCGAATCCCGACAGCCCCCGAGGCGAAGCCCCTGCACAATGGCACCCCCTCGATCCACGGAGTCCCAGTGAGCAACGCCCCCGCCCTGAACTACTGGCGCGCCCGCCTCGGCCACCTACCCGACGAGGTCTGGCACCACCCGCACCTGGAAGTCCTGATCCTGGCCGACAACGGACTCACGCGCCTGCCCGCCCGCATCGGCACGCTCGCGGACCTGCACACTCTCGACCTCGGGCACAACAAGCTGCGCGCGGTCCCCGCCGAGCTCGGCGACCTGCCGGCGCTCAGCCGGTTCCTCTACCTCCACGACAACGACCTCACCGAGCTGCCGGAGACGATCGGCCGCCTCACCCGGCTCGCGTATCTGAACGTCGGCGAGAACCGCCTGACCGCGCTCCCCGACGCGCTCGGCGCCATGGCCGGCCTCGTGGAACTGCGCGCCCAGCACAACGAATTGACCCGCCTGCCGGAGACGCTCGGCTCCCTCGGCGCGCTGCGCGAGCTGTGGCTGCGCGGCCACCGCCTGAGCGAACTGCCCTCCTCCGTGGGCGACTTGGGTGAACTGCGCGAACTGGAGCTGCGTGAGAACGCCTTCACGGCCGTCCCGGAGGCCCTGCGCGGCCTGCCCCTGCTGCGCCGCGTCGACCTGCGCTCCAACCGCGTACACGACCTCCCGGACTGGATCGCCGAACTGCCCGCGCTGGAGAAGTTGGACCTTCGCTGGAACCACACCCGCGTCAGCGACCGCGTGTCGGGGGTACTCCACGCGAAGGGCTGCGTGGTGCTGCGCTGAGCCCCGGCGGCTCAGCCCGAGACGGTCTCCGGCTCGGTATCCGAGACACCCTCGGCACCGTCGAAAGGCGGATAACTCCTGCTCCCCATGCGCTCGGCGGCGTCCACGTAGTCGGCAAGGGCCTCACGCGAGCGGGCCAGGCTCTCCATCTGGTCGTCGAGGCGCCGCAGCCGCGAGCGCATCGCGGCGACCAGCTCGGGACACCCTGGCAGCTGCGGCGCCTCGCCGACCGCGCAGGGCAGCACGTACGCGATGTCCTCTGACGACAGACCGGCGCCCAGCAGGTGCCGGATCTGCTTCACCCTCAGCAGGGCGCTCTCGTCGAACTCGCGGTATCCGTTCGTTCCGCGGTCCGCCTCCAGCAGCCCCTGCGCCTCGTAGTAGCGCAACTGGTGGGCGTTGACGCCCGTCCGGCGAGCCAGTTCCCCGATCCGCATCGCAACCTCGCTTGACCTTCACACCGGTATGAACGTTGACGATGCTGCCATGACCAACACGAACGAAGCACCCGTTTCCGTGATCGGCCTCGGACTGATGGGCCAGGCGCTCGCCGGCGCGTTCCTCGAGGCCGGGCACCCCACGACCGTGTGGAACCGCACGACCGCCAAGGCAGACCGACTCGTCGCCGAGGGAGCGCGACTGGCGCCGACGGTCGCCGATGCGATCCGGCCGGGATCCCTGACGATCGTCTGCCTCACCGACTACGACGCCTTGTACGACCTGCTCGACACGGACTCCGTCGAGCTGACCGGCACGACATTGATCAACTTCACCTCGGGCGACTCGGCGCAGGCCAGGGAAGCCGCCCGCTGGGCCGAGCGGCGCGGCGCCCGCTATCTGGACGGCGCCATCATGGCCGTCCCCCCGGCGATCGGTACCGCCGACGCGGTGATTCTGCACAGCGGTCCGCAGTCGGACTTCGACGCGCACAAGCCGACGCTCGACGCGCTCGGCACCGTCACCCACCTCGGCGAGGACCACGGCCTCGCGTCGCTGTACGACGTGGCGGGCCTCGCCATGATGTGGAGCATCCTGAACGCCTGGCTCCAGGGCACGGCCCTGCTCCGGACGGCGGGTGTCGACGCCGCGACGTTCGCGCCGTTCGCCCGGCAGATGGCCGCCGGGGTGGCCGAGTGGCTGCCGGGGCATGCCGAGTCGATCGACAGCGGCTCCTTCCCGGCCGATGTGGCGTCCCTGGATACCCACGTCCGGTCCATGGCGCATCTGATCGAGGAGAGCGAGGCGGTGGGCGTCAACGCCGAACTGCCGAAGCTGATCAAGGCGATGGCCGACCGGTCGGTCGCCGCGGGACACGGCGCGGAGGAATACGCCGTGCTGATCGAGGAGTTCGCCAAGCCCCACGAGGGCTGACCGAGGCGGGCCCGTGCTCCCTTCCCGTGGGCGCCCTGTGCTCCCTTCCCGTGGGCCCCCTGTGCTCCCTACCACCGGGCCCCTGCTCCCTTCCGGCGGCGGGCGGCGCCCCTCAGGCCGACCGCTGCGGCACCACCGCCACCGGGCACGCGGAGTGCAGCAGCACCGCGTTGGTGACCGAGCCGAGCATGCGGCCCGGGGCGGGCCTGCGGCGGTGGCGTCCGACCACCACCAGGTCCGCGGAGCGCGAGGCCTCGACGAGGTGGCCCGCCGCGTCGCCGGACGCGAGGCTCACGTCCACCGGCACGTCGGGATGACGCTCCCGGTGGGGCGCGAGCAGCCCGCCCGCGAGTTCCCCGTACCCCTTCTCGGTCTCGGCGTCCGCGACGGCCTTCATCACGAAGTCACCGGCGGCCGTGGCGCTGAGGACGGGCCACGGGTACGCGGCGACGACCCGGATCCGTGCCCGGCGCCGCGCGGCCTCGGCGAAGGCGAAGTCGAGCGCGCCCTCGTCCGGCGCGGGCGCCGAGAGCCCGAGGACCACCTCGGGGCACTCGTCCTCGACCTCGTCCGTGCCGCGCCGGGCGCCCCCGCCCGCGTCCTGCCGGGGGCGCGGCACGACCACCACCGGGCAGTCCGCTTCGCGCGCGCAGGCCACGCCGTTCGAGCCGAGCAGCAGGCCGGCGAAGCCGCCCCTGCCGCGCGAGCCGAGGACGAGGAGCGCGGCGTCGGCGCCGAGCCGCGGCAGTTCACGCCCCGGTCTGCCGTCCACGGTGACGAACTCCAGCTCGGGCAGGTCGGCGCGCCCTTCGAGGGACGCGCGGACGTGCGCGAGCACCGGGTCCGCATCGGGGCGCTCGATGACGGCCGTGAACGGGCCGTCGACGAGCGGTATGTCGTACGCCCGTACATGCGCGATCCGCAGGGGCGCACCGCGCAGCCGTGCGGCGGCCAGCGCCCACTCCAGGGCGCGGCCGCCACCGGCCGAACCGTCCACCGCCGCGACGACGGAGCCACTGCTGTTCACGTTGCCGACCGGTTCGCTGCTCATGGCTCCAGCCTTGTGCAGCCCCCGCCGCGACGGGAGGGTCGAAGGTCACGCGATCAGCCGGACCGAAAGGCCGTCGCCGGCCTTCGGTGGGCCCCTTCGCCAGGGTCTTCAGTGGGGCCTCTTCAGTGAGGCCTCTATGTGAGGTCGAACTCGCCCTCGCGGGCGCCGTGGACGAATGCACCCCACTCCGCCGGAGTGAAGATCAGCGAGGGGGCCTCCGGCCGGCCACCGTTGCGCATCGCGACGAAGCCTTCGACGAAGGCGATCTCCACGTCTCCGCGCCCCGCGCTGCTCGATCGCCAGTCGGCGCTGCTGAGGTCGAGCTCCGGTTTGTCCCAACCCGCGAGCGGATGCTGCTGAGTGGTGCTGTCGGCCACGTCCGTGCTCCTCCCGAATGCGTCGTCCGGCGCCAGCCTAGCTTTCGCTTCCGGCGCCGGACAGGCCGCGACGACAGGACCCTCGCGGGCACCCTTCAGGTGGTGGGCGGCTCGGCCCCGACGAGCCACATGGAGAAGAACTGTGATCCGCCGCCGTAGGCGTGCCCAAGTGCCCTGCGCGCCCCGTCCACTTGGTGCTCGCCGGCCAGGCCGCGCACCTGAAGTGCCGCCTCGGCGAAGCGGATCATGCCGGAGGCCCCGATGGGGTTGGTCGACAGGACGCCGCCGGACATGTTCACCGGGAGATCGCCGTCCAGTTCCGTCACGCCGGACTCGGTGAGCTTCCACCCCTCGCCCTCGGCCGCGAAACCGAGGTTCTCCAGCCACATCGGCTCGTACCAGGAGAACGGCACGTACATCTCGACGGCGTCGATCTCCCGGCGCGGGTCGGCGATCCCGGCCTGCCGGTAGACGTCGGCCGCGCAGTCCTTGCCCGCCTGCGGGGAGACGAAGTCCTTGCCGGCGAAGAGCGTCGGCTCGCTGCGCATCGCGCCGCCGTGCATCCAGGCGGGCGGCCGGGGCGAACGCGCCGCTCCCGCGCGGTCGGTGAGGATCATCGCGCAGGCCCCGTCGGAGGACGGGCAGGTCTCCGAGTAGCGGATCGGGTCCCACAGCATCGGCGACGCCTGGACCTTCTCCAGGGTGATGTCCCGCTCGTGGAGGTGCGCGTAGGGGTTCTTCAGGGCGTTGCGGCGGTCCTTGTACGCGACGAGGGAGCCGACCGTGTCGGGGGCGCCGGTGCGCCGCATGTACGCGCGCACGTGCGGGGCGAAGAAGCCGCCCGCGCCCGCGAGCAGCGGCTGCTGGAACGGGATGGGCAGCGAAAGGCCCCACATCGCGTTGGATTCCGACTGCTTTTCGAAGGCGAGGGTCAGGACCGTACCGTGGACGCGGCCCGCGACGAGGTTGGCGGCGACGAGTGCCGTGGACCCGCCGACGGAGCCCGCCGTGTGCACGCGCAGCATGGGTTTGCCGACGGCGCCGAGCGCGTCGGCGAGGTAGAGCTCCGGCATCATGACGCCCTCGAAGAAGTCGGGCGCCTTGCCGATGACGACGGCGTCGATGTCGGCCCACGTCAACTCGGCGTCCGCGAGAGCGCGTTGGGCGGCCTCGCGGACGAGGCCCGCGATCGACACGTCGCGCCGGGCGGCCACGTGCCCGGTCTGGCCGACCCCGACGACGGCCACGGGTTCCTTGCCCACCGGATTGCTCATCGGGCGTCTCCTTCCAGGACGGCGACCAGGTTCTGCTGGAGGCAGGGCCCGGACGTGGCGTGCGCGACGGCGCGGTCCGACGCGCCCCGGTGGATGCGGGCGGCGGCTTCGCCGATGCGGATGAGACCCGCGGCCATCACGGGGTTGGCGGCGAGGGCGCCGCCGGACGGGTTGACGGCGACGTCGTCGCCGAGCTTCAGCGCCTTGCGCAGGACGACCTCCTGCGAGGTGAAGGGCGCGTGCAACTCGGCGGTGTCCACGGCCCGTTCGAAGAGCCCGGCCCGTTCGGCGGCAAGGCGTGCGGAGGGCGAGTCGGTGAGGTCGCGCACACCGAGGCCGTGCGCCTCGATGCGGTGGTCGATGCCCCGGATCCACGCGGGCCGCTCGCACAGCTCCCCGGCCCGCTCCCCCGCCGCGAGGATCACGGCGGCGGCCCCGTCGCCGATCGGCGGGCAGTCGCCGGTGCGCAGGGGACGTACGAGATAGTCGCCCTGCGTCACCGAACCCCGCAGCTGTGCGTGGGAGTTGGCGGCCGCGTCCGCCCGGCTGCGCCGCGCGACCCCGGCGAGCGCGGGCTCGTCGATCTCCCCCGCGTCGATGAGCGCCTGGGCCTGGAGGGCGGCGAGCGCCACGGCGTCGGGCCACAGCGGCGCCACGTAGTACGGGTCGAGCTGCCGGGTCAGCACGTCGCGCACCGAGCCGGGCGAGGACTTGCCGTAGGAGTAGACGAGCGCGGTGTCGGCCTCGCCGGTCTGCAGCTTCACCCACGCCTCGTACAGCGCCCAGGCGCCGTCCATCTCGACGTGCGACTCGGAGATCGGCGGCCAGGCGCCCACTCCGTCGAGCGCCATGGTGAAGGAGAAGGCGCGCCCGGCGAGATAGTCCGAGGACCCCGAGCAGGTGAACCCGATGTCACTGGTCTTCAGGCCGGTGGCGGCGAGGACTTCGTGGAGCACCGGCATGAGCATCTCGACCTCGGAGAGCTCGTCCGTGGAGCGCAGGTGGTCGCTCTGCCCGAAGGCGACGACGGCGACGTCCCGTGCGGGCCGCCGTGCGGCGGACGATGACGACGTCATCTACACCAGCTCCTTGTACGTGTCGTAGTCGGCGTCGGGCTCGCCCGTGGGCCGGTAGTGGTCGGGGTAGCGGCCGCCCTCGGTCCACACCGGTTCGACGCGCAGCCCCATGCGGACCTGGTCGTAGGGGATTCCCGCGATGCGTGCGTGCAGGGCGAGGTCCGCGCCGTCGAGGGCGATGTGCGCGTAGACGTAGGGGACTTCGATGTCGAGATTCGCCGTATGAGCAGCCTTGATGTTGACGATGCAGTACGTCGTGACGGTGCCGCGCGGCCCGACCTCCACACGCTCCGCCGTGGCGACGCCGCAGGTGGGGCAGGCACCCCGGGGCGGGACGTACACCTTGCGGCAGGACGGGCAGCGCTCTCCGACGGTCTTCTGCTCGGAGAGGGCGTTGATGTACGCGGACTGGGCACGGCCGGGCGAGTAGGTGTAGTCGAGCCGCGCCGCGGCGACGATCCCGGTGACGGGCTCGTCGAACTCCCCGCGGTGCGGGACGGGTTGCCGCCCTGTCTCCCCTTCCTCGTACGCCTCGAAGCAGGCGATGTCCGTGATGGCGCCGACGCGTTCGGCGGCCCAGCGGACGCGGACGCGCATGCCGGTGCGCACCGCGTCGGGGCCCGGCACGTCGAGGGCGTGGAGCAGGGCGGTGTCGGCCCCGTCGAGCTTGACGAGGACCCAGGCGAAGGGGGTGTCGAGGGGCTGGCCGCGGCGGGGTTCGTGGTTCCAGGCCCAGGTGGTGACGGTGCCGGTGGTGGCGACCTCGACCAGGTCGCGTATCTCTTCGGCGGTCACGGGGTCGTACTCGACGGGCGGCACGAGCGTACGCCCGTCACCGGTCCTGACCCCGAGCACGGTGCGCTCGCGCAGCCCGGTGAGAAAGGCGCTCTGCACGGGCCCGAGGGACCGGGTGAAGGGAAACTCGACGACGAGCGGGGCACGAAGCACTTCCGGGGAGGGGACGGATGTCATGACGGGGGACTCCGTTTCCATGTGACGGGGAATGCGCCCCCTGAGAGGGGCGCGAGGAACTGCGCGACCAGCCACATCCGGCCCGCAGTCAAGAAACGACCTACGCACGCCGAAAAACAGGCGCCCGCTTCTCCGCGAAGGCCCGCGCCCCTTCCTTCGCGTCGGCCGTGTCGAAAACGGGCCGTCCCCGCTTCAACTCGGCCGCGAGCCCGTCCACCTCCGTCATCTCCGCGGTTTCGTACACAGACGCCTTGACCGCCTCCACGGCCAGTGGCCCGCACGCGTTGATCTGCTCGGCGACGGCAAGGGCCGTCTCCAGGGCGGAGCCATCCGGCACGACCCGCCCGACGAGACCGATCGCCGCGGCCTCGGCCGCCGAGTAGGGCCGCCCGGTGAGCAGCATCTCCAGGGCATGCGTACGAGGAATCTGCCGGGGAAGCCGCACGGTCGAGCCGCCGATCGGGAACAGCCCCCGCTTCACCTCGAAGAGACCGAACGTCGCCGACTCCCCCGCGACGCGGATGTCCGTGCCCTGCAGGATCTCCGTGCCGCCCGCCACGCAGTGGCCCTCGACGGCGGCGATGACGGGTTTGCGGGGCCGGTGGTGGCGCAGCATGGCCTTCCAGTGCAGATCGGGGTCGGCCTTGAGCCGGTCCCGGTACTGCTCGCCCTCCATGCCCTTGCCCGCGAGGGCCTTGAGGTCCATGCCCGCGCAGAACGTGCCGCCCGCGCCGGTGAGCACGATGGAGCGGACCGCGTCGTCCTCGTCGGCCTCGACCCACCCGTCGTACAGGCCGACGAGCATCGACAACGAGAGGGCGTTCTTCGCCTCGGGCCTGTTCAGCGTGAGTATCAGTGTGGCGCCTTCGCGCCGCACGGAGAGGTGTTCCGTCCCACCCATGTGCCGTGCTCCCTCCATCGACGGCCACCGGGCGACCGGCCTCGACCGGCCCGTCGCCCGCGGACCTGGAACAGGTTGCAGTAGGCGGAGTGGCAGTTCAAGAGTTTTCTGACAGTCAGTCAGTTTTCTTGTGCGAGGGCCCTTCCCACTTGTGGGTGCCTCTGCTCTGATGACCGCCAAGCGAGACGTCACTTGGGCGCCGGGGTCAGGAGGAGCGTGGTGGAGTACAACCTTGCCGACCTGTTCGAGTCGGTCGTCGACGTGGTCCCCGACCGCGAGGCGCTCGTCTACATCGACCACCCCGGCACGGGCGCCGAGCGCAGGCTGACGTACGCCGAACTCGACGCGGCCGCCAACCGCGTGGCGCACCACCTGATCGACAGCGGCCTCGAGCCCGGCGAGCACCTGGGCCTGCATCTGTACAACGGCGTCGAGTATCTGCAGACGGTGCTGGCCTGCCTCAAGGCGCGGCTCGTACCGGTCAACGTCAACTACCGCTACGTCGAAGAGGAGTTGGTCTACCTCTACCGCGACGCGGACCTCGCGGCGCTCGTCTTCGACGCCGAGTTCACCGAGCGGGTCGCGGCGGCACTGCCGCGCACGGAGAAGCTGCGCCACCTGATACGGGTGGGCGCGCCGCCGGCCGACGCACCCGCGCTCGACGTGGTCGCGTTCACCGACGCGGAGGCGGCGGGCTCACCGGAGCGCGGCTTCGGACGGCGCTCGGCGGACGACCTGTTCATCATCTACACCGGCGGCACGACCGGCATGCCCAAGGGCGTCATGTGGCGGCAGGAGGACCTGTTCTTCGCGGGGCTCTTCGGCGGCGAGCCCGCGGGTGAGCCGGTGAAGCGGCCCGAGGAGCTGGCCGAGCGCGTCGCGGCGGGCGGTCCCGGGATCACCTTCTTCCCCACTCCCCCGCTGATGCACGGCACGTCCACGCTCACGTCGTTCATCGCCTTCAACTACGGCCAGCGGGTGGCCATTCACCGCAAGTACGTCCCCGAAGAGGTGCTGCGCACCATCGAGCGGGAGAAGGTCTCCAGCGTGTCCCTCGTCGGCGACGCGATGCTCAGGCCGCTCATCGACGCGCTGCACGGGCCGCTCAAGGGCACCGACCTGTCGTCGCTGTTCAGCGTCTCCTCGTCCGGGGCGATCATGTCGGAGACGGTGCGCGCCCAGTTCCAGGAGCTCGCGCCGAACGTCCTGCTCCTGAACAACTTCGGCTCGTCCGAGTCCGGCTCCAACGGCAAGGCGACGGACGACTCGGGCCCCGAGAAGGGCTTCCGCCTAGAGGTCAACGAACGCACCCGGGTGGTGGATCCGGCGACGTACGAGCCCGTCCCGGTCGGCGAGGTGGGCCGCCTCGCCCAGCGCGGCCACGTGCCGCTCGGCTACTACAACGACCCGGCGAAGACCGCGGAGACCTTCTTCCAGAAGGGCGACGAGCGCTGGGTGCTGCTCGGCGACATGGCGACGGTCGACGAGGACGGCATCGTCACCGTGCTCGGGCGCGGCTCGCAGTGCATCAACACCGGCGGCGAGAAGGTGTATCCGGAGGAGGTCGAGCAGGCCCTCAAGTCCCATCCGGACGTGTACGACGCGCTGGTCGCCGGAGTTCCCGACGAGCGCTGGGGCAACCGCGTGGCGGCGGTCGTCCAACTGCGCCCTAAAGCGCCCGTGTTGGACCTCGAAGCGATCCAGACACACTGCAGGGCCCTGCTCGCCGGCTACAAGATCCCCCGCGCCCTGGTCCTCACCGACCACATCCAGCGATCGCCGAGCGGCAAGGCGGACTACCGCTGGGCGAAGTCGATGGCGGCCCGGGGCTAGGACGCCTGCCAGGCACTTGCGTCTCTTCGCGTCCTCGGCGACGTACTGACGTATCAGCCCGCAGTCGCCGCGGACCAGCGTGTCGAGGCGGATGCGCTGGCGCGAGCAGCCGTCCGTCAGGCGGCTGAAGATCGCGCCGCCCCGGTGCTTGTTGATCTCGACAGGAGAAGACGTCGGCCGATCCGCACTCCGGGCACTGCCCCTGCTGTCAGCAAGATCCGCCGCGGTGAGGCGAGTTCCCTGGCCGGTGAGGCGAGTTCCCTGCCTGCTGAGGCGAGTTCCGGCGCCATCGCCGCGCCGGTGTCTCATGCCACCCAGTGCGATCGCCTCGTGCCGGACGGCGGCGTGAGGCCTGCGGCGAGTGCGGCGGCCATGCGGCGCACCGCCTCGCGCAGGATGTCGGGCGACGCGGTGTACGGGATGCGGAGCCGCTGCTCGAAGACGCCCGGGTCGGTGGCGAAACGGGAGCCGCTCTCGATCCGTACACCGTCGTCCCGCACCCGATCGGCGAGGGCCGAGGCCACGGGCTCGCCCAGATCCACCCACAACGACAGGCCCCCCGGCGGCAGTTGCCAGCTCCACCGCGGGACATGCTCCGTCAGGGCGGCGGCCAGCGCGCCGCGCTGCTCGCGCAGCCGCTCCCTCCGCAGCGCAAGCAGCTCGTCGGCGCGCTCCAGGAGGTCGAGGGCGAGCAGCTGGTCGAGGACCGAGCCGCCCATGTCGGTGGCGACGCGCTGCCCCGCGAGCTCGGTGACGAGCCGGGCCGGGGCGCGCAGCCAGCCGATGCGCAGGCCCGCCCAGTGGGTCTTGCTCATGGAGCCGACGGTGACGACCTGCCCGCCGGATCCCGGCTCGGCGCGGGCGGCGAAGGGCGGCGGGGCGGGCACGTCGAGGGCGAGCTCGGCGAGGGTCTCGTCGACGACGAGCCAGCCGCCGGAGCGCTGGGCGGCGCGCAGCACCCGGCCCCGTTCGGACTCGGGCATGAGGTGACCGGTCGGGTTGTGGAAGTCCGGGATCAGGAAGGCGAGTCGGGGCACGGCCTGACGGAAGGCCGACTCGACGATGTCGACGTCCCAGCCGCTGTCGGTCACCGGCACGGACACCGTGCGCAGCCCGGCGCGGCGCACGGCCTCCAGGGCGTTCGGGTAGGACGGGTTCTCGGCCATGACGCGGTCGCCGGGGCGGCACAGCAACCCCAGGAGCAGGGTCAGGGCGTGCTGCGCGCCCGAGGTGACGAGGATCTGCTCGGGCACGGTCGTCAGCCCCCGCCGGGTGAACCGCTCGGCGACGGCGGCGCGGAGCTCCGGCAGCCCGTAGGGGTGGTAGCCCGGCGTGTGCGCGTGCTCGGCCAGGCGCGGGGCGATCCGTGCGAGAGCGTCGGTGAGCGTCCGCTCCGGCAGACCGGGGGCGGCTCTTGCGAGGTCGATCTCGGTGTCCTCCGCGGCGAGGAGCCGACGCACGCCGCTGGGGGCACGCCCCGCGGGCAGGGACGTCCAGGTGCCCGCGCCCTGGCGGCTGTGCGCGTAGCCGCTCTCGCGCAGCAGGTCGTAGACGGCGGTGACGGTGGTCCTGCTGGTGGCGAGCGCGACGGCCAGTTCGCGTTCGGCCGGGAGTCTGACGTGCAGGGCGACGCGACCGTCGAGGATCAGCTCGCTGATCGCCTTGGCCAGATGGCGGTAGGCGGGCCGTGCGCCGGCCGGGTCGGGCAGCATCGCGGCGAGCTGCCGACTGCCCAGAGTCCGGCCCGCACCCACGTCGCCCGCGTTCCCGTCGACCACACCATTCTCCTCGAATTGGCCGTTCTTTCCGGGCCAATCACTCTACAGAGTGGCCGCAATGGCCTTGAACGCACGCAAGTGGCCTTCGAGGCATCACACCGGCTTCCCGCCGGAACCGCACCACACTTCTCGGAGGCAACCAGGCATGCGCCAGGACATCTCGTACGTCCCCTTCCACGAGCGCCCCTTGAGACGCCTGCCCCAACTCCTTCTGGGCCTCGCCCTGTTCGGGTTCAGCGTCTCGCTCATGGTCCGCGCCGCCCTGGGCGTGAACCCGTGGGCCGTCCTGTACGAAGGCCTCGAACTGCGGACCCCCCTCAGCTTCGGCACGATCAGCGCCGTGCTCGGCGTGCTCGTCCTGCTGCTGTGGATACCGCTCAGGCAGCGGCCGACGCTCGGCACCGGCGCCAACATCGTCGTCCTCGCCGTCTCCTCCGACCTCGGCCTGCTCGTCGTACCCGAGGGCCTTGGCCTGCCGATCCGGATCGGGCTGCTGGTCGGCGGGGTGCTCCTCAACGCGCTGTCCGTGGCCGTCTATGTGGGCGCCCGTTTCGGTCCCGGGCCCCGGGACGGGCTGATGACCGGCGCGGCCGCCGTCACCGGCCGTTCGATACGGCAGGTCCGCACCCTCATCGAGATAGCCGTGCTCGCGCTGGGGTGGCTGCTCGGCGGGACCGTGGGCGTCGGGACCGTCCTGTACGCGCTCGCGGTCGGCCCCGCCACCCAGTTCTTCCTGCCCTGGTTCGCCTACCGCAGCCCGCGCGACGAACCCCGGGAGTCAGCCCTCGCAGACTGACCTCAGCGCCCGGCCCAGCGCGACGGAGTGCAGGGCGTCGAGCCGCTCCTCGTGCCGGACGCGCACGGCCGCCGCGGTGAGCACGCGCCCGCAGTACGGCGCGGACCGTGCCTCCGGGGACGCGGCGATGCCCCGCACCAGCTCCGTGTTGATCCGGTTGATCTCCTTGCGGACCTCGGCGAGGTCGGGCCGCTCCGTCGGGGCCTGGGAGGGATCGGCGTCCCAGCGGCGGAACAGCCCCCGCTGGACGACCTTGTTGGCCTCGATCTGGTCGCGGAAGATCCGCACGGTCGCCTCCGGGTCGGCGCCGAGCTCCCGCGCCCGCAGGGCCACGGCGTCCAGGACCTGCTTCTCGCGCGCCGGGTCGTCGATGGGGCTGTCCGTGCCGTACTTGGCGGCGGCGACGAGATCGGCGGTGGCCAGGCGCTGCGCGGACAGGTCGGCGAGGGGACGCAGGCGGGCGTACGGGCCCGCAGCCGCGGCGGCAGTGGCAGCGGGCGACTGCGAGGTGAGGGCGGCGGGCGGCCGCGAGGCGGAGGCCGCGGCCGGCTGCGCGGGCGACGCCACCGCCGCGCCGCCCCCGGCGAGCAGGGCGGCGGTCACGACGCCGACGGTCAGGGCGCGGGCCGCGGTCGGGATGAGCTGCACGGAGTGTCCCCCTGGGGAGCGTTGCCGGTGAGGCGCCCATCGTACGAGCGTCGTACGAGCGCCGCCGCCGTGCCGCGGGCCCGTGCCGCTCAGTCCTGCGCGAGGAACCCCGCGACCCGCCGCACGAACCACTCCGGGTCGTCCAGCCAGGGGAAGTGCCCGCCGCGCGGCTGCACTTGGCGCACCCCGCGCGGGAAGAGGCCGGCGAACTCCTCGGCGTGCGCCGGATTCGGGCCGCTGTCCCACTCCCCCGCGAGGACGAGGACCGGTGCGTTCAGAGCGGTCAGCGCGGCACGCGTCCCTGACGGGTCGAAGGCTCCTTCCCCGTAGAAGACGGCGGCCGCCTCCGCGTTCTTCTCCGTGGCGCTCGCCGCCCGGTGCGCCTGGGCCTCGGCGTCCCAGCGGCCGTAGGCGAGAGGCGCGAGGGCGTCCCACGCCTCGGCGGTCACGCGTCCGGCCGCGATCTCCTTCAACGCGGCCTCGGCGGCCGGATACCAGGGCTCGCCCGCGCGCAGGGCCGCCGCCTCGCGGTGGTCCTCGTCGGTGACCGTGAGGCCGACGGAGTGCGTGGACGGGGCGACCAGGACGAGCGTGCGGACCCTCTTGGGGTGGCGGGCCGCGTACAGCGTGGCGATGTTGCCGGACGCCGAGTGCCCGAGCAGGTCGACCTCGTCGAGCCCCAGGTGCTCCCGCAGGGCCTCCACGTCGTCGACGAGACGGTCGCAGCGGTACGTCGCCGGGTCCTCGGGCGCGGCGGAATCACCCGTCCCGCGCAGATCAAGGAGGATCAGGCGGCGGTGCGCGGTGAGGCCGCCCAGGTCGCCGAGGTAGGCGGAGGCGCGCATGGGGCCGCCCGGCACACAGAGCAGTGGCTCGCCCTCCCCCTTCTCGTGGTAGGCGAGCTCCGTTCCGTCGTACGCGCTGAATGTCGGCATGGGGGTGATCATCACATCCCGCAACAGGCGTGGGCAATGTCCGCCCGCCGCGCCCATGACGGTGGCCCATGCCGCCGCGTCCCAGCTCAAAGCCGCTGCGCCCGATCCCTTGACGCCCACCGCCGGGACTGGATTACTGAGCTCGACGGAAGATCGACGACCGAATGATCGGTCGCCCGTTCACGACGGGAGCATGCCTTATGACGCGTGAGCCGCTACTCCTCGACGCCGCGGAACGGCTCGGCCCCCGGGAGCTCGGGTCGCTGCAGCTGGAGCGCCTCCAGGACACCCTGCTGCACGCGTACGAGAACGTCCCGTTCTACCGGGCGGCGTTCGACAAGGCGGGCCTGCGCCCCGACGACTGCCGTTCCCTCGCCGACCTCGCGCGGTTCCCGTTCACCACCAAGGACGACCTGCGGGCCAACTACCCGTTCGGGATGTTCGCGGTGGAGCAGTCCGAGGTGCGCCGCCTGCACGCCTCCAGCGGCACGACGGGCCTGCCGACGGTCGTCGGGTACACCGAGCAGGACCTGTCCATGTGGGCGGACGTGGTCGCGCGCTCGATCCGCGCCGCGGGCGGCAGGCCCGGCGACAAGGTCCATGTGGCGTACGGATACGGCCTGTTCACCGGCGGCCTCGGCGCGCACTACGGAGCCGAGCGGCTCGGCTGCACGGTGATCCCCGCGTCCGGCGGCATGACCGCGCGTCAGGTGCGGCTGATCCAGGACTTCCGCCCCGAGATCATCATGGTCACCCCGTCGTACATGCTCACACTCCTGGAGGAGTTCGAGCGGCAGGGCGTCGATCCTCGTACGACGTCCCTGCGGGTCGGGATCTTCGGCGCGGAGCCGTGGACGGAGGAGATGCGGCGCGAGATCGAGGAGCGGTTCGCGATCGACGCCGTCGACATATACGGCCTCTCCGAGGTGATCGGCCCGGGTGTCGCGCAGGAGTGCGTGGAGACCAAGGACGGGCTGCACATCTGGGAGGACCACTTCTACCCCGAGGTCGTCGACCCGATCACGGGTGAGGTGCTGGCGGACGGTGAGCGCGGCGAGCTGGTGTTCACCTCGCTCACCAAGGAGGCCATGCCCGTGATCCGTTACCGGACACGGGACTTGACGCGCCTCCTGCCCGGCACCGCGCGGATCTTCCGGCGGATGGAGAAGGTGACGGGGCGCAGCGACGACATGGTGATCCTGCGGGGCGTCAACCTCTTCCCCACCCAGGTCGAGGAGATCGTGCTGCGCACGGCGGGCGTCGCCCCGCACTTCCAGCTGCGCCTGACGCGCGAGGGGCGGATGGACGCCCTGACGGTGCGGGCCGAGGCACGCGCGGACACGACGCCCGAGCGGCGCGATGCGGCGGCCCGGGAGATCGCGGCGGCCGTGAAGGACGGCATCGGCGTCTCGGTCGGCGTCGAGATCGTCGACCCGGAGACGCTGGAGCGGTCGGTGGGCAAGTTCAAGCGGATCGTGGACCTGCGGGGCTGACGGACAGGGATCGAGGAGCGGGAGCCGTCAGCTGTTGGCGTGCTCCCGGCCGCCGCCGTCGGAGGACGTGGCCCGGTCGGCTTCGGCCTTGGCGAGCAGGGAGAGCAGCGAGGCCACGGCGAGTCCGGACTCCGCCGGGTGGCGCAGGACCTTGCTGGGATCGATCTCGTACGTGTTCGTGCGCCCCTCCCGCGTGTGGGAGAGATAGCCGTCCTGCTCCAGGTCGGCGATGATCTTCTGGACGGCACGCTCGGTCAGTCGGCAGTGCGCGGCGATGTCACGGATACGGGCGTTGTGGTTGTCAGCGATGGCTGCCAGCACGCGCGCGTGATTGGTCAGAAACGTCCATCCGGTGTGTGGCTCGGGCACTCCATCCATGCGTCAACTCTAGGACCAGGCATACACGTTTTCAAAAACACGTACTACATTTCAGGTATTGGTTGACGTGTCTAAGGGCAGAAAGGCAGCCTAGGAACGGCGGTTGGCAGAGACGAGAGGGAGATGTCATGCCGGAGCCCGCGCACTCCCAGCAGCCCCTCACCGGAGTAGGAGCGGAGCACAGTGAGAGCAGTCGCCCGCCGACGCCCTTTCCGCGGCAGTCGGCGTCTGCCGGCGCCGTGCCGGGTGACGGCACGAGGCGCGTGGTGGTGCGAGGGGAACTCGACCTCGACACCGGTCAACGGATCCGGTCCGATCTGGGCATGGCGCTCGGCCGCTCACCCGAAGGCATCGAACTGGACCTGAGCCAGGTCGCGTTCTGCGACTGCTCCGGCCTCAATCTCCTGCTGTGCCTGCGCCGGGACGCGAAGAGGCAGGGCAAGACCGTCACGATCCGCGCCACCAGTCCCGCGGTCGACCGGATGCTCGACCTCACCGGCACGCTCGGCCTGTTCGTGCCGCCGGGCCGGGGGTGCGAGGACCTGACCTGCCCGATCACCCACGAGGCGCCGCCGGACGAGGACCGCGATCAGGATCTGACCGTCGTCGTGGCCCAGTTGAGGCGGGCCATGCGGACCCGGCCGACCATCGACCTGGCGCGCGGCATCCTGATGTCGTCCTTCAGCCTGAGCCCCGAGGCGGCGTGGGACGTCCTGGTGACGGCCTCTCAGAACACCAACACCAAGCTGCATCAGCTGGCCGGGGACGTGGTGGGCACGGTGCGGGGCAGCGCGCTGCCCGCCGCCGTGCGCAAGCAGTTGGAAGCGGCGATCGCCAAGAACACCGAGCCCCGGGCTCCGGGCCCCACCGACGTCACCCCCTCCCTGCCTCCCGAGAACATCGAGAACGTCCCCTAGTGACGCCCATGTCGGCGCCCCCTCATACGGTTCGCTCATGTCACACGGCGCACGTCTGAAGACCCATGCCTCTGTCTCCACGTCCCTGTCCCTGCACAGTGATCGCTCCCTGCACGAACTCGTGGAGACGGCCGTGCCGTTCGGCTCCGGGATCGGCGGGAAGTCGGCGCTGCTGGAGGTCGAGGGCACGCCGGTCTTCGTGAAGCGGGTGCCGCTCACGGATCTGGAGAGGCAGCCGGACGGAAGCCGCTCGACGGCCAACCTGTTCGGACTGCCGCTCTTTTGCCAATACGGCATCGGCGGGCCGGGGTTCGGGGTCTGGCGTGAGCTCGCCGCGCACACCATGACGACGAACTGGGTCCTCACGGGGGAAGCCGAGAACTTCCCCCTGATGTACCACTGGCGGGTTCTCCCCGACTCGACGTCCCTGCCGGAGGAACTGGCCGACGTCGAACGGGCCGTCGCCTACTGGGGCGGCAGCCCGCAGGTACGACACCGCATCGAGTCCCTCCAGCGGTCCTCGGCGAGCGTCGCGCTGTTCCTCGAGTACTTCCCGCGGAACCTGCACCAGTGGCTGAGCGAGCAGACGGCCGTCGGCGGCGAGGCGGTGGACCACGCCTGCGCCATGGTGGAGAAGGAGTTGGAGTCCGGCACCGCGTTCATGAACAGCCGCGGTCTGCTGCACTTCGACGCCCACTTCGAGAACATCCTGACGGACGGCCACCGCCTCTACTTCACGGACTACGGCCTGGCACTCTCCGACCGCTTCGACCTGTCGCGTGAGGAGTCGGCCTTCTTCGACACCCACAGCACATACGACCGCTGCTACGCACTCAGCTACCTGGTCAACTGGCTGGCCACCGACCTCTACGGATACGAGAGACACGAACGCGAGGCCCAGATCCGCGCCTACGCCCAGGGCGAGCGCCCCACCGGCATCCCCGAATCGGCCGCCTCGATCCTGACCCGCCACGCCCCCCTCGCGACGGTGATGACGGACTTCATCCGCCAGCTCCAGTACGACAGCAGGCAGTCCGCGTATCCACTGGAGCGGCTCCGCGGACTCGGCCTTGCGTGAGTGACCGTCAGAGTTCACGGGGCCGCGCGGTGTCCTCCACCGTGATGGCCCACCGCTCGTGGTCCCGCCAGGCGCCGTTGATGAACTGGAAGGCCGTGGAGTAGCCCTCGCGCCGGAAGCCGAGGCGTTTCACGAGGTTCAGCGAAGCGGTGTTGTCCGGCTGGATGTTCGCCTCCAGGCGATGCAGTTCCAGTGTCCCGAAGGCGAACTCGATCGCGAGGCCAAGGCCTTCGGTCATGTATCCGCGCCCGGTCGTCGAGGCGTAGGCGACATAGCCCAGGGTTCCGCTGCGCAAGCCGCCTCGGACGATGTTGTTGATGTTGACGCCGCCGACGATCGCTCCGGTGTCGCGCAGACAGATCACGAGGCCTTCGTGCGTGGGCTGGTCGAAACGCGCCAGGCGGGCCTCGAAGGCTGCCACCGTGTTCTCGTGGGCGCCCAGCCAGCGGCCGTGCATCTCGGCGCTCTCCCGGCTCAGCGCCGCGATCTCGTCGTAGTCCGCGCGGCAGAGACGGCGTACGGCCACGCGCGGCCCCTGCACGAGGCTCCTCACGCCTGGCCCAAGCGGTCCCGCAGTTCGCGTTTGAGGATTTTGCCGCTGGCGTTACGTGGAAGTTCGTCCACGAAGACGATGCGCTTCGGGGCCTTGAAGTGGGCCAGTCTCTCGCGGGCGTGGGTGATGAGGGCCGTCTCGGTGAGGTCCTTGTCGTTGCGTACGACGACGGCGGTCACCGCCTCGATCCAGCGCTCGTCCGGCAGGCCGATCACCGCGGCCTCCGCGACGCCCGCGTGTTCGTACAGCGCCTCCTCGACCTGGCGCGAGGCCACCAGGACGCCTCCGGAGTTGATGACGTCCTTGACCCGGTCGACGACGGTGAAATAGCCCTCGGCATCCCGCACCGCGAGGTCACCGGAGTGGAACCAGCCGTCGCGGAACGCCTCCTCCGTCTCCTCCGGCTTGCCCCAGTAGCCCTCGCACAACTGCGGTGAGCGGTAGACGACTTCGCCCTGCGTGCCGTCCGGCACCTCCTGGCCGTGCTCGTCGACGACACGCGCCTCGACGAACAGGACGGGCCGCCCGCAGGAATCCATCCGCCCCTCGTGCTCGTCGGGCCCGAGGACCGTGGCGAGGGGCCCGATCTCGCTCTGCCCAAAGCAGTTGTAGAAGCCGAGCTCCGGCAGCCGGGACCGCAGCCGCTCCAGGACCGGCACCGGCATGATCGACGCCCCGTAGTACGCCTTGCGCAGCGCCCCGAGGTCACGGGTCGCGAAGCCGGGGTGGCGCGAGAGGCCGATCCACACCGTGGGCGGCGCGAAGAGGCTGTCGGCACGGCCGGCCTCCACGAGGTCGAAGATCTGCCCCGCGTCGGGCCCGTCGAGGATCGTGTTCTCGGCCCCGACCGCCAGGTACGGCATGAGGAAGACGTGCATCTGCGCCGAGTGGTAGAGCGGCAGCGAATGGACCGGCTTGTCCGTCTCCTCGAGGTCCAGCGCGGTGATCGCGCTGACGTACTCGTGGACGAGCGCCCGGTGCGTGAGCATCGCGCCCTTCGGCAACGCCGTGGTGCCCGATGTGTAGAGGAGTTGCGCCAGGTCCTCGCTGCCGGGCCCGTCACCCTCGTACGCCGATGTGGCCGCGAGCCTCGCGAGCAGCGCCCCCTCCGCGTCGCGCAGCGCGAGGACCGGCACGCCCTCCGGCAGCCGCCCCGCGATGTCCGGATCCACGAGGACCAGCGCGCTGCCCGACTGGCGGACGATGTACGCGAGGTCGTCGCCGCTCAGGTTCTGGTTGACCGGCACATGGACCAGGCCCGCCCGCGCGCAGCCGAGGAAGCCGATCAGATAGGCGTCGGAGTTGTGGGCGTAGGCACCGACACGGTCCCCGGGGGCCAGGCCGTGCCCGCGCAGCACCGCGGCCGCGCGCGACACGGCGTCGTCGAGTTCCTCGTACGTCCAGGACCGCTCGCCGTAGCGCAGCGCCGTGCGCCGAGGCGTGCGGCGCGCGCTGCGCCGGAGGACTCCGTCGACCGTGTTGTCACGTACACCCGTCATGGCGTGATCCTGAGCCCGCGCACCGGCGAGGTCAAGAGATCCGCTCCGCGACCGGGAGAAAGTGACCGACCGCTTGGTACGCTCAACCGCTCCTTCCCGAACTCCAGTTGGGAGGCACGATGCGCATCGGCACAAGACGCACGGCGGCCGTGGGAATCGCCCTGTTGACCGCGGTGGCCCTGCTCCCGTCGTCCGGCGCGGGCGCCGCGTCCAAGGACGCCCGCGAGGACGCCCGCCCCTCGGGCGGCGGCCTGCACGCCACCATCCGCTACACCGAGTACGGCATTCCGCACATCCTCGCCAAGGACTACGAGAACCTCGGCTTCGGCACCGGCTGGGCGCAGGCCGCCGACCAGGTGTGCACCCTCGCCGACGGATATGTGACCGTACGCGGCGAGCGTTCCCGCCACTTCGGGCCGACCGCCTCTCCCGGCTCCGCGCTGTCCTCGGCGTCCACGAACCTCAGCAGCGACCTGTACTTCCGCGGCGTGCGCGAGGCCCGCACCGTGGAGAAGCTCCTCGACCGGCCCGCCCCGGCAGGCCCGAGCCGCCGCTCCAAGGAGCTCATGCGGGGCTTCGCCGCGGGCTACAACGCCTGGCTGAAGCAGAACCGCGTCACCGACCCGGCCTGCGCCAAGGCCGACTGGGTCCGCCCGATCACCGCCCTCGACGTGGCCCGGCAGGGCTTCGCCGTGCAGGTGCTCGGCGGGCAGGGGCGCGGCATCGACGGCATCACGGCGGCCACGCCGCCGGGAGCCACCGGCAGCGACCGCACGCCCGATCCGCGGCGCACCGCGAGGGCCGCCCGCGAGATGTTCTCCACGCAGGACGCGGACATGGGCTCCAACGCCGTCGCGTTCAGTGGAAGCACCACCGCGAACGGCAAGGGGCTGCTGCTGGGCAACCCCCACTACCCCTGGCAGGGCGGCCGCCGCTTCTGGCAGTCGCAGCAGACCATTCCCGGTGAACTGAACGTCTCCGGCGGCTCGTTGCTCGGCACGAGCGTGGTCAACATCGGCTTCAACGGCGACGTGGCGTGGAGCCACACCGTCGCGACCGGCGTCCCCCTGAACCTGCACCAGCTCACCCTCGACCCGGCCGACCCGACGGCCTATCTCGTCGACGGCAAGGCGCACAGGATGACCAAGCGCACCGTCACGGTGCCGGTCAAGGACGGCCCGCCGGTGACCCGCACCCAGTGGTGGACCCGCTACGGGCCCGTCGTCACCGGCCTCGGCCCCCAGCTCCCGCTCCCCTGGTCGTCCACCACGGCCTACGCGCTGGGCGACCCCAACGCCGTGAACCTGCGCGGCGCCGACACCGACCTCGGCTTCGGCAAGGCCCGCTCCACCGCGGGCATCCTCAAGTCGCTGCGCGACACGCAGGGGCTGCCCTGGGTCAACACCGTCGCCGCCGACCGGCACGGCCACTCGCTGCTCAGCCAGTCGCAGGTGCTCCCTCGGATCACCGACGACCTCGCGGAGCGCTGCAGCACGGCGCTCGGCAAGGTCACCTACCCGGCCTCGGGTGTCGCGGTCCTCGACGGCTCGCGGGGCGACTGCGCGCTCGGCTCCGACAAGGACGCGGTGCAGCCCGGCATCTTCGGCCCGTCACGGATGCCGACCCTCAAGGACGCCCCGTACGCGGAGAACTCCAACGACAGTGCCTGGCTGACCAACGCCGACCGGCCCATCACCGGGTACGAGCGGATCTTCGGCACGATCGGCACGCAGCGCTCGATGCGCACGCGCGGCGGCATCGAGGACGTGGCGGCGATGGCCGACCGGGGCGAGCTGACGGTGAAGGACCTGCAGCGGCAGCAGTTCGCCAACCGCGTGCCCGCGGCGGACCTCGCCGCCGACGACACCGCGAAGGCCTGCGCGGCACTGCCGGGCGGGACGGCAACGGGCAGCGACGGCAAGGCCGTTGACGTGAGCAAGGCGTGCACCGTCCTGGCGCGCTGGGACCACGCGATGGACACCGACAGCCGCGGCGCGCTGCTCTTCGACCGCTTCTGGCGCAAGCTGACGGCGGCCGTGCCGAACGCGCAGCTGTGGAAGGTCCCGTTCTCGGCGGCCGACCCGGTGCGCACCCCGAACACCCTCAACACCGCGCTGCCCGGCTTCGGAACGGCACTGGCCGACGCGGTCACCGAGCTCACCTCGGCGGGCATCGCCCTGGACGCGCCGCTGGGCGAGAACCAGTACGTCGTACGGGGCGGCAAGCGCATCCCGGTCTCCGGCGGCACGGAGTCCCTCGGCGTCTGGAACAAGGTCGAGGCCACCTGGGACGCGAAGGCCGGCTACACCGAGGTCGTGCACGGCACGAGCCACGTCCAGGCGGTCGGCTGGACCGACGGGCGCTGCCCCGAGGCCCGCACGCTCATCGCGTACTCCCAGTCGTCGAACCCCAACTCGCCGCACTACAGCGACCAGACGAAGCTGTACGCGAAGGAGCGCTGGGTGAGGTCGCGTTTCTGCGAGAAGGACATCCTCGGTGATCCCGCGCTGAAGGTGGTGCGGGCGCGCGAGCGCCGCTGACACCGGAACGCACGAGGACCGCGAGGACCGCAGGACTGCAGGACTGCAGGACTGCGAGGGCCACGCAGGCCACGAAGGCCACGAGGACGAGGCCGGGCCCCACTACGGGGCCCGGCCTCGCGCCGTCTCGCAGGGCGTCACATCGCGCGCTCGCGCCCCTCCCAATACGGTTCGCGCAACCGCCGCTTGTACAGCTTGCCGTTGGGGTCGCGGGGCATCGTCTCGATGAAGTCGACGCTCTTGGGGCGCTTGTAGGCGGCGAGCCGACTCTCGCAGTGGGCGAGGATCTCGGCGGCGAGGGCGGCGTCGGCGATCCGTCCTTCGGCGACCTCGACGACGGCCTTGACCTCCTCGCCCCAGTCGTCGTGCGGGATCCCGAAGGCGGCGGCGTCGGCGACCGCGGGGTGGGTGAGCAGCGCCGACTCGATCTCGGCGGGGTAGATGTTGACCCCGCCGGAGATGATCATGTCGATCTTGCGGTCGCGCAGGAAGAGATAGCCGTCCTCGTCGAGCAGTCCGAGGTCACCGACGGTGAAGAAGTCGCCGATGCGGTTCTTCTTCGTCTTCGTCTCGTCCTTGTGGTACGAGAATCCGCCGGTGGACATCTTCATGTAGACGGTGCCGAGTCCGCCCGGCGGCAGGCGGTTGCCGTCGTCGTCGAAGACCGCCAATTCGCTGATGGGCCAAGCCTTTCCGACCGTTCCCGGCTTCTTCAGCCAGTCCTGTGCGGTGGCGAAGGCGCCGCCGCCCTCGCTGGCCGCGTAGTACTCCTCGACGCACTCGCCCCACCAGTCGATCATGGCGCGCTTCACATGGTCGGGGCAGGGCGCGGCGCCGTGGATGGCGTGCCGCATCGAGGACACGTCGTACGCGGCCCGCCTGGCCTCGGGCAGCGCGAGCAGGCGGTGGAACTGGGTCGGCACCATGTGCGTGTGGGTGCACTCGTGCGCGTCGATGAGGCGGAGCATCTCCTCGGGCGTCCACTTGTCCATCAGGACCAACGGGTGACCGATGTGCAGGGCGGCGCCCGCGAACTGGAGGACGGCCGTGTGGTAGAGCGGCGAGCAGACCAGGTGGACGTTGCCGTCGAAGGGCCTGATCCCGAAGATGCCGAGGAAGCCGCCGAGGTAGGACTCCTCGGGCAGCTTGCCGGAGAGGGGTCGGCGGATGCCGCGCGGGCGGCCCGTGGTGCCCGAGGTGTAGTTCATGACCCAGCCGAGGGTGCGGTCGGCGGGGGCGGACTCGGGCTGTCCGTCGAGGAGTTGGGCGTAGGGACGGAAGCCGCGGACATCTCCGACGGCGTACCGATGGCTCACCGGGAGGTCGGCCTCGTCGGCCGCCGCGACGGCCGCGTCCGCGAACCGCTCGTGCGCGATCAGGACCTTGGCGCCGGAGTCGGCGACGATCCAGGCGATCTCGGGGCCGACGAGGTGGTGGTTGACCGGGACGAGGTAGAACCCGGCCTGGGACGCGGCGAGATACGCGGTGAAGAACTCCACGCCGTTGGGCAGCACGACGGCGAAGGCGTCGCCTCGCTGGAGGCCCGCGGCCCGCAGCCCGTGCACCAACTGGTTGACGGCGCCGTGCAGTCGACCCGCCGTCCACTCCTCGCCGTCGGGCGCGACGAGGACGGTGCGGCCCGGGTCGGCCGCGGCCTGGGCCCAGAAGCCGTTGGGAGGTGTGCTCGCGGACGCGCTGGATGTGCTCACGACTGACTTCCCCTTCCCGCGATGCGGTTGACTCGGTCGACGGCCCGCTCGAAGCCGCGGGTCAGATCGTCGAAGACGGCCTGGACGCTGCGTTCGCTGTTCATCCGGCCGACGATCTGCCCGACGGGGGTGCCGAGCAGGTCCTGCACCTCGTACTTCTGGATGCGTGAGACGGCCTCGGCGACCAGGAGCCCCTGCAGCGGCATCGGCAGCGGTCCCGGACCCTGCGGGTCGTCCCACGCGTCGGTCCACTGCGTACGCAACTGGCGTGCGGGCTTGCCGGTCAGGGCGCGGGAGCGGACCGTGTCGCCGGACCCCGCGGCAAGGAGTTTCCGGGTGAGGGCGGGCGAGTGCAGATCGGCCTCCGTGGTGGTGAGCCACAGGGAGCCGAGCCAGACGCCCTGTGCGCCGAGCGCGAGCGCGGCCGCGATCTGCTCGCCGCTGCCGATGCCCCCGGCGGCGAGGACCGGCAGCGGCGCGACCGCCTCGACCGCCTCGGGGGTGAGCACCATGGAGGCGATCTCGCCGGTGTGACCGCCCGCCTCGTAGCCCTGCGCGACGACGATGTCGATGCCCGCGTCCGCGTGCTTGCGGGCGTGCCGGGCGCTGCCCGCGAGGGCGGCGACGAGGACGTCGTTGTCGTGGGCGCGCTGGATCACGTCGGCCGGGGGTGAACCGAGTGCGTTGGCAAGGAGTTTGATCGGGTAGTCGAAGGCGACGTCGAGCTGGTTGCGGGCGACCTGCTCCATCCAGCCGGTGATGCGCCAGCCGGACGCCTCGCCCTCGGCGAGTTCGGGCACGCCGTGCTTGGCGAGGGTGTCTCTGACGAACTGCCGGTGCCCCTCGGGGATCATCGCCTCGACGTCGGCCTCGCTCACTCCCTCGACCTTCTTGGCCGGCATGACGACGTCGAGGCCGTAGGGCCTGCCCTCGACGTGCTCCTGCATCCAGTCGAGGTCCCTGGCCAGTTCGTCGGGCGCCGTGTAGCGGACCGCGCCGAGCACCCCGAACCCGCCCGCCCTGCTGATGGCGGCGGCCACCGCGGGGAAGGGCGTGAAGCCGAAGATGGCGTGCTCGACGCCCAGTTTCTTGCTCAACTCCGTCTGCATGGGCGCAGGATGCCGCAGCGCCCTGTCCGAGGGAAGAGATTTTCTGATGCAGCGTCAGTTATTTGCCGTCTAACCGCACGGTCAGCAATCTGACCGGTCGGTTAGTGTGGCGCGAGTGATCCCGCACGGGGTGCGGTTCGACCGACGGAGGACACCGACATGGAACACACGACGTGCTGCGTGGTGGGCGGCGGACCGGCCGGCATGATGCTCGGCCTGCTCCTCGCGAGAGCGGGGATCGAGGTGACCGTCCTGGAGAAGCACGGCGACTTCCTGCGCGACTTCCGCGGCGACACGGTGCATCCGTCGACCCTGCGCCTGCTCGACGAACTGGGCCTCGGCGAACGCTTCGCGCGCCTGCCCGCCCGCAAACTGCGGGACATGCGCATGCACATCGAGGACACCGTCGTGGTCGCGGGCGACCTGCGGCACATCCCGGGCCGGCACAAGTACATCGCGATGGTGCCGCAGTGGGACTTCCTCGACCTCCTCGCGGGCGCGGCAGCCGAGGAGCCGTCGTTCACGCTGCGGCTGCGGACGGCCGCGACGGACGTACGCAGGGACGACGCGGGCCGGACAACCGGCGTCCGCTACAGGGACGAGACCGGCAGGCCCGGCGAACTCTCCGCGGACCTGACCGTGGCCTGCGACGGCAGGAACTCGGTTGTCCGCGCGGCGGCGGGCCTCACCCCCACCACGTTCGACGTGCCCATCGACGTCTGGCAGGTCCGCGTGCCCGCGCCCCGCGACGGGCTCAAGAGCGGCCGCGTCTTCATGAGTATCCGTGACGGCCAGATCGCCGCCACCATGGACCGCGGCGACTACTACCAGACCTCCTACCTCATCAAGAAGGGCACGGACGCCGAACTGCGGTCCCACGGCATCGACTGGTTCCGCGACCGGCTCGGCGCGCTGCTCGACTGGGACCGCACGGCGATGCGGGAGATCCGCTCCTGGGACGACGTGAAACTCCTGGAGGTCACCATGGACCGCCTGCCCCGCTGGTACACCGAAGGCCTCCTCTGCATCGGCGACGCCGCGCACACCATGTCGCCGGTCGGCGGCGTCGGCGTCAACCTCGCGGTGCAGGACGCGGTCGCGGCGGCCCGCGTCCTCGCGGCACCACTGCGCAGAGGCAGCGTCGACGTACGCGACCTGGAACGCGTCCAGAAGCGCCGCCACCTCCCGACAACGGTCACGCAGCGCCAGCAGCAGGGGGAACACGAAACGCTCCTGCGCCCGGCCCTGGAAGGAACCCTCAAGGCCGACCGCCTCCCCCTCCCCCTACGCATGCTCCGCACGGTCCCGGCGCTGCGGACGGTGACGGGCTACTTGGGCGGCGTGGGCATCCGCCCGGAACACGCACCGGAGTTCGCGCGACGCTGAGCTCCGACGCGGTTCGGTGGCGGCGAGCGCCAGCCCGTGACCGACGCCAGAACGGCGACCATCGGCACCAGCAGGAGCGCCGTCCTGCTCCCCTCGGTGGCGGCGACCTGCGTGAACACCACTGCGCCCAGGGCCGCGCCGGCCGTGTCGAGCCCCGACAGCCACGACATCGTCTCGGTGCCCCCGCCGGGAGGCGCCAGGTCTCCGGCGAGCGTTCGCACGGCGCCGAACGTGCAGCCGATCGCCAGCCCGGCCACCGGACAGACCAGGAGAACCACCGTCGGCGAGAACAGAGTGGCCATCGCCAGCGCACCCGCTCCCGCCACGAAGGCGCAGAGCAAGACGGACACCTTGGGCCCGCGGGACAGCAGGGCGGGGGCCGCTCCCAGGGCGAGGCTGCCAAGGACGCTGCCGATGGACAGTGCCGCCAGGTACAGGCCGGTGTACGCCGTCGCGCCGTACTCCTTGGCATGGATCGGCAAGAGGACGTCGACGGCGGCCACAGCCGTGACGAACAGGAGGTGGGTGGCCAACAGTCGGCGCAGGGGCGCGGAGGCCAGCGGGCCCAGCCGGTGCCCCGAGGAGGCGTGCCCCGAACCGGGCCGTGTCGAAGTCGATCCGCCGAGCAACGCGACCACCCCCGTGGTCAGCACGGCGATCACGGCGAGCGGGGCGGCGGCGGACAAGGACAGACTGAGCCAACTGGCAAGCACCGGGCCGGTGATGAGGGCGGTTCCGGTCATGGCCGAGTCCAGGGCCATCGCGGTGGCCAGTGTCCGGCTGTCCGTCAGGGGGAGCCAGACCATGCGCATCATGACCGCGACCGGAGGGGTGGTGGCCCCCAGCGCGGCGGCGAGGGCCAGGACCACCGGGATGGGTCCACCCTCGTACACCGCCATGACCAGCAGTGCGATGGACGCGAGGTGTCCCACGAGACAGCAGAGCAGGACGGTGCGCGGGACGTGCCGGTCGATGAGCCGCCCGCGCAGCGGTGCGGTCACGCCCTGGCCGAGCGCCAGGGCACTCACGGCCAGGCCTGCGGTGCCGTATGCGCCGTCGCGGCCGACCAGGAGCAGCAGGCTCAGGGCCAGCATACCGAACGGGAGTTTCGATGCCATGCCGAGCGCCGCGATGCGCCAGAAGCCGGGGAGCTCCATCAAGTCCCGGTAGCCCGCGAGTAGTCGGTGCCGTGCTGCTCCGCTCATGCCGCGCCAGGGGCGCGCAGGGCCCGTACTGCCCAGTCCAGGGACGGGGTCAGGCTCTGTGGGGGCGGCCAGCCGTTGATGGTTGCCAGGAGGCTCAGGTAGCGGTCTCTGCGGGGGTCGTTCATCGTGGTCAGGTGGGTAGCCAGGTGGTGGCGGAGTCGGGCGTCGTCGGGGCGGTCGACCATGCGGGCGTAGTGCGCGGCCAGTGCCGCGGCGATCGGGGCCGCCAGCGGAGAGGTGGGCTCCATGCCCTCGCTCAGGGCCGGTTCGGCCAGGGAGCGGACGGCATCGGCGAGGACGCAGGGCAGGCCCATGGTGTCGTCGGGGGCGCGGTCTGCCGCCAGTTGCCGGGCCATGCCGTGCAGGCTCGTGCGGAAGTCGGGGTCCGCGAGCAGTCCCGCCAGCTCCACCCATGCCTCGATCTGCTCCACGTCGGGATGGTCGGGCAGCTCCGGTGTCATCGAGCGGATCACCGCGGGGAAGGCCGGATGGGTGTCCAGGCCCGCGAAGACCGTGGCGAGGAAGTCGTCCGTCAGACGGCGGCGCTCGTCCTCGGAGAGTGCGGCCAGCCGGTGCAGGAGGTCCAACTCCTCAGGCGTGGAACCTCGCTCGGCCACCACGGTCAGGACCGCACGGCGCACGCGCAGGGCGTGGATCTGGACGTCCAGCGCCTCGGCGTGCGCCGCGGCCACGTCGGGGAGCGCGACCTCCCTGTCCACGACCCTGCGGATCGTGGGCAGGTCGAGGCCCAGTTCCCGCAGGGTCCGCACGAGGTCGAGGCGGGCGGCGGCCTCGTGGCCGTACCGCCGGTAGCCCGCCGGGCTGCGGTCCGTCGGGGCCACGATCCCGGAGTCCGAGTAGAACCGGATGGTCTTGACCGTAAGGCCGGTCCGGCGGGCCAGCTCGCCGATCGAGTAGAGGGGGCGACCTGAGAGGCGGTCTTCGTGGGGGGCGCCCTCGCGTATGTCTCTTTCGGGTATGTCTCTCCCGCGTACGTCTCTTTCGCGTACGTCTCTTTCGCGTACGTCTCTTTCGCGTGTTTCGCCTTCGCTCATGCGCTCCACTCTCACGTCTCCCCTTACTGGAGACTCAAGCCCTCCCCCGCAGAAGGCTCGAGCCCCCTCCGCGGGTCAGGCGAAACGGGAGCTGCGCACCGGGCCCGACGACGTCACTCGGTCGCGGTCGCCGCGGAGCCAGCAACCGCGCACGGCCGCGGCGAACTCGGCCAGCCGCTCGACCGGGTCGGCGGGTGTCTGACCGTCGCCCTGATCCGGCGTCGGGTCGGCCGCCAGGATCTCGGCGGCGAGCTCCGCCTCCGGACGGTCGTCGGCGGGGTCCTCCCGCACCTGGCCGTCCTCGCCGGCCCGCAACCGGGCCGCCCACGGCGCCACCGCCGACTGGTGCAGCAGGGCCACGCTGTCCGCGGTGATCGCTGGGGTCTCGGTCCATTGGCTCGCGTGCTCGTGCAGAACCTGTCCCGGCACACGCTCCACCAGCCGCCCGAGGACCTCACGCCCCTCGTCCGTCTCCGCGGCCTCGTTCAGGTCGTACGCGATCACGACCGTGTCCTCGCGTCCGGGCGCGAACGGCTCGGCGGGCACGCCCAGCACGTCCGCCGCCGCGAGGCCGAGGATCCGGCTGTCGCGGTCGGGCAGCAACGACACCGAACGGGGCCGCACCCCGGTGGCGTCGAGAACCGTCTTCAGCCGCAACAGGCCCTGCAGGCACTGGTCGTAGGAGTCCTGCAGCCACGCGTAACGCCCGTTCATGCCCGCGTCGAAGCCGAACGGGGACAGCGTGCCGAGCACGGTGCCGCCCAGCGCGAACTGCCAGCCCCGCAGGTCCGTCCCGTCCAGCGGGCTCACGCCCCCGGCGGCCTCGGCCCGCTCCAGCATGCGCCGCTGCCGGTCCCGCGCGGGGAGCCACTGCGCGTCCTGGGGGTCGGGCAGCAGCGCGTGCTGGCGGCGCGCCAGGGGCAAGTCGCCCGCCATGAGGGCGTTGAAGACCAGGAGGTAGCGGTCGGGCCAGTCCTCGAAGTCACTCTCGTGCCGCGCGAGCAGCTCGACGGCGTCGCCGTGGCGCTCTTCGTCCTCGTACGCCGACACAAGCTCACGCATCACACCGAGCGTCCCCGGGTTGTGCTCAAGAACCTCGCGCAGGGCGGGTACCGCGAGGAAGGAGAGGCCGCGCTCGATGCAGGCGTAGCCGAAGTCGTAGAGCGCACGGGCCTGTTCGGGGTGTGCGGACAGCGTGGTGGAGGCCTGCCGGAGATCGTCGAAGCCGATCGCCTCGGCCGCCCGTGCGACCACGCGGGCCACCTCGGCCGTCGGCTGGTTCTCCCCGCCGGCCCTGAGCTGCCGCACGGCACCGGGTATGTCCCCCGCGTCCAGGAACTCCCAGGCCTTCAGGAGTTCGGGGGACTTCGGCGGGCGGTTCTTGCGCGAAAACATGCTGAAGATCATCACCGATGGAGGCGGGGCCCTCAACTGGGTTCTTGTGCCTCGCAGCCGGGTTTCACAACGTCGGTCATCGCCGGGTTTCACACGGTCGGTCATCGCCGGGTCCTCGCGGTCGGTCATCGCCGGGTCCTCGCGGTCCTCGGCCGACCTTCTCGCGGTCCTCGGCCAGCCTCCTCGCGCCCCTCAGTTGGCCTTCTCACGCCTCTCACCAGGCGTGTCCCGCTTCTCGATCGCGTACAGCGTGAACCTCTCCAGCTCGTCCGCCGCCGCGTCCAGGTCCAGCTCAGGGTGGGCGAGCCACTGCCCGATCACCCCGTCGATCGCGCCGCCGACCGCGAGGGCGATCGTCGGCGGGTCGAACTCACGGAACCGCCCCGCCCGTTGACCGGCGGCGAGGAGATCGGCGAGGGCACTCCAGCGGCCTGCCGTGTCGTGGCCACCGGGGTTCTTCAGGCGCGTGCCCTCCGCGTCGTCGAGGAGCATCTCGGTGATCACGCGCACGTGACGGCGGTTGTCCCGCTGGTAGCCGACCATCGCGTGGACGTAGGCGACGACCGCCGCGCGCGGGTCGGCCTCGGCGGCCACCTTCTCGTTCACGTACGAGGTGAACTGCTCCAGGACGTGCGACAGCGTGGCCCGGGTCAGGTTGTCCTTGGAGGAGAAGTGGTAGAGGACCGCCGCCTTGGACAGGCCCGCCTGCTCGGCGATGGCCGCGAGGGACGTCGCCGGATAGCCCTTGGTGGCGATCATGTCGATCGTGCACTCGACGAGCTGGCTGCGGCGGGCCTGCTCGGTGAAGGTCGGCGTGCCGCTCCCCCGGCGGGAGGCACGGGGAGTTCCAGGAGCGCGGGAAGCCATCGTGGTGCCCCTCCTCTCGTGACGCGCGCCGGTGATCGACATCCGACCGTACACCAGCGGCTACGCCCCCAGAGCGGCCATGGCCGCGTTGTGCCCCGGGATGCCGCTGACCCCGCCGCCGCGCACGGCACCCGCCCCGCACAGCAGGACGTTCGCGTGCCGGGTCTCCACGCCCCAACGCCCGGTGTCCTCCTGCTCGTAGGGGAAGGCGAGGTCGCGGTGGAAGATGTTGCCGCCGGGCAGCCGCAGGTCCCGCTCCAGGTCGAGCGGGGTCTTCGCCTCGATGCAGGGGCGCCCCTCGGCGTCGAGGGCCAGGCAGTCGGTGATCGGCTCGGCGAGGTGCGCGTCGAGCTGGGCGAGGGTGGACTTCAGGAGTTCGGCGCGCGCGGCGTCGTTGTCCCGGGCGAACAGCCGCGCCGGGGTGTGCAGTCCGAAGAGGGTGAGCGTCTGGTAGCCGCGCTCGACGAGGTCGGGGGCGAGGATCGTCGGGTCGGTGAGCGAGTGGCAGTAGATCTCGGAGGGCGGTGCGGAGGGCAGCGACCCCGCGGCGGCCTGGGCGTACGCGGTCGCCAACTCCTCGTACCCCTCGGCGATGTGGAAGGTCCCGGCGAAGGCCTCGCGCGGGTCGACGGAGGTGTCCCGCAGCCTCGGCAACCGCTTGAGCAGCATGTTGACCTTCAGTTGGGCGCCTTCGGCGGGCGGGGGCGGCGCGTCGCCGAGGAGCGCGGCGAGGGCCTGCGGCGACGCGTTGACCAGGACGTGGTCCGCGGCGACGGTGTGCTCGCCGTCCCGCGACGTGTACGTCACCTCGGCGCGCCGCCCGTCGGTGGCGATCCGCGTGGCCTCGCATCCGGTGCGCAGGGTGGCGCCCGCCGCCCGCGCGGCCTCGGCGATGGCTCCGGTGAGGGCGCCCATGCCGCCGACGGGCACGTTCCAGTCGCCGGTGCCGCCGCCGATGACGTGGTAGAGGAAGCAGCGGTTCTGCCGCAGGGACGGGTCGTTGGCGTCGGCGAACGTGCCGATGAGGGCGTCGGTCAGGACGACGCCGCGCACCAGGTCGTCCTCGAAGCGCTCCTCGACGGCGGCGCCGATCGGCTCCTCGAAGAGGGCGCGCCAGGCGGTGTCGTCGTCGACCCGGGCGCGCAGTTCGGTGCGGGTGGGCAGGGGTTCGGTCAGGGTGGGGAAGACGCGGCGCGCGACCTGTCCCGTCATGGCGTAGAAGGCGCGCCAGGCTTCGTGGGCTCGGTGGTCGCCGGTGAGCCGGGCGAAGGCCTGCCGGGTGCGGGCCTCGCCGCCGCCGACGAGCAGGCCGGTGGGGCGGCCGTCGCGCTCGGTGGGGGTGTAGGAGGAGACGGTGCGGGTGCGCACCCTGAAGTCCAGGTCGAGATCCCGGACGATCTTCTTGGGGAGGAGGCTGACCAGGTACGAGTAGCGGGACAGCCGCGCGTCGACCCCGGGGAAGGGCCGGGAGGAGACGGCGGCGCCGCCGGTGCCGGGGAGCCGCTCGAGGAGCAGCACGGACCGTCCGGCGCGGCTGAGATAGGCGGCGGCGACAAGACCGTTGTGACCACCGCCGACGATGACGGCGTCGTACGCATCACGATCAGGCATGCCTCTTCCTAGCACGGATCAGGCATGCCGCTTCCTAGCGCGAGGGCCCGGAGTCGGGAGGCTTCGGGCTCGACGCCCGCTCGGGGTCGGTGCGCACGTGCGCGCGCAGCCCCTGCAGGCCGAACAGGATGAGCAGTTCGACCGCGCCGCCGTCGGCGCTGCCCAGCCAGTGCGGCAGGGACGTGTCGAACTCGGCCGCCTGACCGGGCGGCAGTACCAGGTCGCGGTCGCCGGTCACGAGCCGCAGGCGGCCGGCGAGCACGTACAGCCACTCGAAGCCCTCGTGGGTCTGCGGGGTCGGTTCGAGCGGCTTCGGCCGGGCAGGAATGAGCATCTTGAAGGCGTGCACACCGCCGGGCCGCCGGGACAGCGGCACGAAGGTCATGCCGTGCCGATGGACGGGCTTGAGGTGGATCCGGGGGTCGCCGGTGCGCGGGGCGCCGACGAGGTCGTCCAGCGGGACGTCGTAGATGCGGGCCAGCGGCAGCAGCAGCTCCAGGCTCGGGCGGCGCAGTCCGCTCTCAAGGCGGGACAGGGTGCTCTCCGAGACCCCGGTCGTCGCCGCCAGGTCGGCCAGGGTGATGCCGCGGTCCCGGCGCAGGGCGCGGAGCCGCGGGCCCACCGCGTCGAGTACGTCGTCGTCCGTCGTGGGGTCCATGAGGCCCATCTTGCAGTTACCGCAAGATTCCGTGCCAGGGGGTGGGGTGCCTGGCAAGACTCGGCGCCATCGACACACCATCGACGCAAGGAGTCTTGATGAGCAGCACCGACGCGGTCGCGTTCTGAGACGACGTCTACGCGGGACGCCCGGCAGCCGACAGCCCCCGGCCGAACGCCCGCCTCACCGAGACGGTGACCGGCCTCGCGCCCGGCGACGCGCTGGACCTCGGCTGCGGCGAAGGCGGCGACGCGCTGTGGCTCGCCGGACAGGGATGGCGGGTCACCGCCACCGACATCTCGGGCGTGGCGGTCGAGCGGCTCACCGGTCTTGCCCGCGCGCACGGCCTGGGCGAGCGGATCACCGCCGTGCGGCACGACCTGCACGCGTCCTTCCCGTCCGGCGGTTACGACCTGATCAGCGCCCACTACTTGCACACCCCCCGGGACCTCGACCGGTCGGCGGTCCTGCGCTCGGCCGCGCACGCGCTGCGTCCGGGCGGGCGGCTGCTGGTCGTCGACCACGGCTCGGCCGCGCCGTGGTCGTGGAACCAGGACCCCGGGACCCGCTGCCCGAGCCCGCAGGAGGTCGCCGCCGGCATCGGCCTCGACCCGGCGGCATGGACGGTCGAGCGGGCCGACACACCCCGCCGGACGGCAACGGGGCCGGACGGGAGCACCGCCGAGGTCACCGACCACGTCCTCCTCGTCCGCCGCACCGCCTGACACCGCAGCCGGCGTCCCGACGAAGGAAGGCGATCACCGATGCCCACGTCCACGAACCCTGCCCGCCGCCGCGACACCCCACCGCCCCGCACCGGAAGCAGCGAGATCGAGGTCCTGCGCGGCTTCCTCGACTACCTCAGGGACTCGATCGCCGCGAAGGTCGACGGCGCCCCCGAGCCGCGGGTCCGCACGGCCGCGGTGCCCTCGGGCACGAATCTGCTGGGCCTGCTCGGCCACCTGACCTGCGTCGAGCGGTCGATGTTCCTCGGCGACACCGTCACCGACTGGCAGGGGACGTTCCGGGCGGCGTCGACGGACGGCGTGGCCGATGTCGTGGCCCGCTACCGCGAGGCGGTCGAGCGCGCGAACGACGTCCTCGACGGGTGCGCCGACCTCGGCGCACCGGTCCCTCGACCGCGTCCCGGGCGCCGCCCCGCGCCCAGCGTCCGCTGGGCGCTGACCCACATGATCGAGGAGACGGGGCGGCACGCGGGCCACGCGGACATCCTCCGCGAACTGATCGACGGCTCGGCCGGCCGCTGAACCGGCTCCCCCGGAGCCGCTGAACCACCGGATCCCGCAGTGCTTCAGTGCCCCCCGGTCGCCCGCCGCTGCCGCAGCGCCGCGACCCGGCGGTACAGCTCGACCGCCTCCGTGCCGCGGCCCAGCTGTTCCAGGCAGTGCGCTTCGTCGTTGCGGCTGGCCAGGGCGTCGGGGTGGTCGGCGCCGAGGACCTGTTCGCGGGCCGCGGCGACCCTGCGGTACTCGGTGAGGGCGTCGGCCCAGCGGCCGAGCCAGCCGAGGCCGACGGCGACCTCGCGGCGGCTGACCAGCGTGTCGGGGTGGTCGGGGCCGAGCACGCGCTCGCGGATGGCGCACACGTCCCGCGCCTCCGCGAGGGCCTCCTCCCAGCGGCCCTGCCGCCCGAGGTTCACGCCGAGGCCGTGCCGGGCGCGCAGCGTCTCGGGATCGCCGGGGCCGTTCACGCGGGTGCGGTCGTCGATCAGGTCGCGGTACAGCTCCAGGGCCTCCCCGCTGCGGCCGAGCCTGCCGAGGCTGATGCCGACCTCGTAGCGCGCCGCGAGGGTGTCGGGGTGGTCGGCGCCCAGCGCCCGCACCCGGGCATCGGCGACTTCGCGGTAGGTCTGCAGGGCCTCGGGCCAGCGACCCAACTGCCCGAGCGCGTAAGCGACTTCGTACCGCGTGACGAGTGTGTCGGGGTGCATGGCGCCGAGGACACGCGCGCGGGCCGCCGCCACCTCCTCCGCCAGCCGGTAGGAGTCCTCCAGACGGCCGAGGCGGCTCAGGTTGTAGGCGAGGTTGTGGCGGCAGCGCAGCGTGTCCGGGTGGTCGGGGCCTGCGGTGCGCTCACGCACGGCGAGCACCGAGGTGTACGTCTGGTGGGCCTCGAAGTGCCGCCCGAGCTGGCCGAGCACGTACGCCATCTCCTGGCGGGCGGCCAGCGTCTCGGGGTGCTCGGGGCCGAGCGTGCGCTCGCGGCCCTGGGCGACGCGGCCGTACTCGCGCAGGGCGTCGGCGGCGCGGCCCGTGCGGCTGAGCGTGAAGCCGACCTCGTACCGGCTGGCGAGCGTGTCGGGGTGGTCGGGGCCAAGGGCGTGCTCGCGCTCGGCGGCGACCGCGCGGTGCACCTCGCCCGCCTCGGCCCACCGCCCGAGCCGCCCCAGGCTCAGCCCCGCGTTGTGCCTGCTGGTCAGGGTGGCGACCACTTCCGGTGGCGGGGTCGGCCGGTCCGCCCGGCGGGGCGCGGCGGCGCGGCGCGCGTCGGCGCGCGGGATCCACTCGCCGGTCAGGCCCGCCGCGGCGTCCGGCGGCGTCGCGCGGAGCACGGAGGCGCCGCTGGCCTTGTGTCCGGTGGTCATGCCGCGGGTCCAGGAGGGCAGACGCGGTTCGTGGGACGGCAGTGGCTCGGGGCCGCGCAGGGGGCGCACGGGCGGTGTGGCGACGGTCGGCACGTACGTGGACGAGGTGCGGCCCATGGCGATGCGGCGGCCCAACTCCCGTGCGTCGTGCGGCCGGTCGCCGGGTTCCTTGGCGAGCAGGTCGAGGACGATCCGGTCGAAGTACGCGGGCAGTTCACCGCGGTGCCTGCGCGGCGGCTCCGGCGGGGTGTCGCGGTGCCCGACGAGGACGGCCCAGGCGTCCTCCAGGTCGAACGGCGGGGCGCCGGTGGCGATTTCGTAGAGCACGCACCCGAAGGAGTACAGGTCGCTGCGCTGGTCGACGGGGTCGCCGCTGATCTGCTCGGGCGACATGTAGTGCGGGGTGCCCATCGCGATGCCCGTGCCGGTCAGGCGGGAGGTGAAGCCGATGTCGGCGCCGAGCCGGGCTATGCCGAAGTCGCAGATCTTCACCGTCCCGTCGGCCAGGCGCATGATGTTCGCGGGCTTCAAGTCCCGGTGCACGATGCCCTGTTCATGGGTGTAGGCGAGGGCGGCGGCGACCTGGTCGGCGATCTCGACGACGTCGGCGACGGACAGGGGGTGCTGCTTGTTGTCCTCCAGGAGCTGGCTGAGATTGCGCCCTTCGAGGAGCTCCATCACCAGGTACAGGACGCCCTCGTACTCGCCGAAGTCGTGGACGACGGTGACGCCGCGGTGCTGGAGGGCCGCGGCGACGCGCGCCTCGCGCCGGAAGCGTTCGCGCAGCACGCGTGTGAAGGACTGGTCGTGCTGGGGCCCCATCGGCTTGAGGCACTTGACGGCGACCTGGCGGCCGAGCGACTCGTCACGCGCCCGCCACACCTCGCCCATACCGCCGCGCCCGATCAGATCCAGGAGTCGGTAGCGGCTCTGGATCAGCCTGGTGTCCGCCATCTCGTGCTGTCGCCCCCGTTGTTTCGCTGCGCCCTCCCCGGCCCGTCCAGTATGGCGTCCCGTCTGTCGAGTTTGTACGGTGCCGGGCGGCTGCCCGGGCCGAGGCGGGCCATGGCGCGCAGGATGTGCTTGGGCGGAAGTTGCCAGCGCACACGTGCGGGGATGCGGCGCAGGACGGTGCCGGTGAGGACCAGGCGGCGCGTGACGGTGGCGGGCGGCGGGGCGGCCCTGCCGTACAGCTCGTGGGCGTACGGCGGCAGGGAGGCGTACGCGAGATCGGCCGCACGCCGCCACAGCAGGGCGCGCGCCGGGACGAGCAGGGGGTGCGTCGGGGGACGTCGCAGGAAGTCGTCGACGGCACGGGCGTCGGCCCCCGCGGCGAGCTCGGGCCGCACCTTCTCGAAGTACGCGGCGAGTTCGGCGGTCGACGCGGGGACGTCGACGGGGTCGAGGCCGACCAGGCGGGCGCTCCGGCGGTGCTCGGCGACGTACCGGTCGGCCAGGGCCTCGGTGAAAGGGAGTCCCGAGCGGCGGGCGATGTGCAGGTACGAATCTATTTCCGCGCAATGCACCCACAGGAGCAGCTCGGGTTCGTCCACGCCGTAGCGCTCGCCGGTCTGCGGGTCGGTGGCCTCGAGCATCGTATGGATCTTGCGTACGCGGGCGCCCGCCTTCTCGGCGGCCTCGGTGGTGCCGTACGTCGTGGTGCCGACGAAGTTGGCCGTACGCATCAGACGGCCCCAGGCGTCCTTGCGGAAATCGGAATTCTCCATGACGCCGCGGACCGCGCGGGGGTGCAGGGCCTGGAGGTAGAGGGCGCGGATCCCGGCCACCCACATCATGGGGTCGGAGTGGGCCTGCCAGGTCACCGATGCGGGTCCGAAGAGACCGGGGTCGGCCTCGGGCGCGGGCGCGTGCTCGGGCATGGTGCGACCACCTCCTGACGTCCTGAGGGCCAAGTGTGACCAGGTTTCCCCGCGGGCACCAGGCACTGTCGCGGCCCTTCGGCGGGCGATCGAGCAGGGTGTCGAGCAGGGCCCGGTCCGGATTCGATCAGGATTCGAGAAGCGCTCGCACCCGGGTCGCCTCTAGCGTGACTGCACGGTCGTTCTCCGGCCGGAGATACTGATCGAGGCCGGTCGGATCGAGCCAGGCGACACCGACGGAGCCCGCGCGAGCGGCCCGTCCGACAGATGGAGACGCGATAAGCATGGCCAAAAAGACGCACGCGCAGTCGCCTGCGCCGCACGCCGCCGACAGCCACGACCTGATCCGCGTGCACGGCGCCCGCGAGAACAACCTCAAGGACGTCAGCATCGAGATCCCCAAGCGCCGTCTGACGGTGTTCACGGGCGTCTCGGGGTCCGGCAAGAGCTCCCTGGTGTTCGACACGATCGCCGCGGAGTCCAAGCGGCTGATCAACGAGACGTACAGCACCTTCGTGCAGGGCTTCATGCCGAACATGGCACGTCCCGAGGTCGACGTGCTCGACGGCCTGACGACCGCGATCACCGTCGACCAGCAGCGGATGGGCGGCGACCCCCGCTCCACGGTCGGCACCGCCACCGACGCCAACGCGATGCTGCGGATCCTGTTCAGCCGGATCGGCAAGCCCTACATCGGCCCGCCCAGCGCGTACTCCTTCAACACCGCCACGGTCCGGGCGAGCGGCGGCATCACCGTCGAGCGCGGCGCCGCGAAGACGAAGACCGTCAAGGCGACCTTCAATCGCGTGGGCGGCATGTGCACGCGCTGCGAGGGCCGCGGCAACGTCTCCGACATCGACCTCACCGAGCTCTACGACGACTCCAAGTCGATCTCCGAGGGCGCCTTCACGATCCCCGGCTGGAAGTCGGACAACGTGTGGACCGTCGGGCTCTACGCCGAGTCGGGCTTCCTGGACCCGAACAAGCCGATCCGCAGGTTCACGAAGAAGGAGATGCAGGACTTCCTCTACCGCGAACCGACCAAGGTGAAGGTCAACGGCGTCAACCTCACCTACGAAGGCCTGATCCCCAAGATCCAGAAGTCGTTCCTGTCCAAGGACAAGGAGGCGATGCAGCCGCACATCCGGGCCTTCGTGGAGCGGGCGGTCACCTTCACCACCTGTCCCGAGTGCGACGGCACCCGGCTGAGCGAGGGCGCGCGGTCCTCGAAGATCAAGCGGAAGAGCATCGCCGACGCCTGCTCGATGGAGATCAGGGACCTGGCGGAGTGGGTCCGCGGCATCGAGGATCCTTCGGTGGCGCCGCTGCTCACCGCGCTCCAGCAGACCCTCGACTCGTTCGTGGAGATCGGGCTCGGCTATCTCTCGCTGAACCGGGCCTCCGGCACGCTGTCCGGCGGTGAGGCGCAGCGCGTCAAGATGATCCGCCACCTCGGCTCCTCGCTCACCGACGTCACGTACGTCTTCGACGAGCCCACGTCGGGCCTGCACCCGCACGACATCCAGCGCATGAACGACCTGCTCCTCCAGCTGCGGGACAAGGGCAACACGGTGCTCGTCGTGGAGCACAAGCCCGAGGTCATCGCCATCGCCGACCACGTCGTCGACCTCGGCCCCGGCGCCGGTACGGCGGGCGGCACCGTCTGCTTCGAAGGCACCGTCGAGGGGCTCCAGGCAAGCGACTCGGTCACCGGGCGCCACCTGGACGACCGGGCCGCCGTCAAGGACGAGGTGCGCGAGCCCACCGGCGCCCTGGAGATCCGCGGCGCCACGGCCAACAACCTGCGCGACGTCGACGTCGACATCCCGCTCGGCGTGCTCACCGTCATCACGGGCGTCGCGGGCTCCGGCAAGAGCTCGCTCGTGCACGGCTCGATGCCCAAGCAGGCCGGGGCCGAGGGCGTCGTCTCCATCGACCAGAGCCCGATCCGCGGCTCGCGGCGCAGCAACCCCGCGACGTACACCGGGCTGCTCGACCCGATCCGCAAGGCGTTCGCGAAGGCCAACGGCGTCAAGCCCGCGCTGTTCAGCGCCAACTCCGAGGGCGCCTGCCCCACCTGCAACGGCGCCGGCGTCATCTACAGCGACCTGGTGATCATGGCCGGCGAGGCCACCACCTGCGAGGACTGCGAGGGCAAGCGGTTCGACGCATCCGTACTCGAGTACCACCTCGGCGGCCGCGACATCAGCGAGGTGCTCGCGATGTCGGTGACCGAGGCCGAGGAGTTCTTCGGCGGCGGCGAGGCGCAGACGCCGGCCGCCCACAAGATCCTCCAGCGGCTCGTCGACGTCGGGCTCGGCTACCTCACCATCGGCCAGCCGCTGACCACGCTCTCCGGCGGCGAGCGGCAGCGGCTCAAGCTGGCCACCCACATGGCGGAGAAGGGCGGCGTCTACATCCTCGACGAGCCCACCACCGGCCTCCACCTCGCCGATGTCGAGCAGCTGCTCGGCCTGCTCGACCGGCTCGTGGACTCCGGCAAGTCCGTCATCGTCGTCGAGCACCACCAGGCGGTCATGGCGCACGCCGACTGGATCATCGACCTCGGTCCCGGCGCGGGACACGACGGCGGCAAGATCGTCTTCGAGGGCACGCCCGCCGACCTGGTCGCCGCCCGCTCCACCCTCACGGGCGAGCACCTCGCCGCGTACGTCGGGGCCTGACCCCCTCGCCGACGGCGGGCCGGCCCGTGGCCGTACCCGCCGCGACGGCGTTGGCGGTGACGACGACGGTGATGGCGAGCCATGACGCCGCGTCGAGCCGCTGGTCGAGGACCACCAGGCCGACCAGTGCGGCGAACACCGGATTGACGCTCATGAAGATCCCGAAGTGCGCGGCGGGGATCTTCCGCAGCGCCAGCAGATCGGCGAGGAACGGCACGGCGGAGGACAGCACTCCGGCGGCGAACGCGCACAACAGGGCGTCGGCGGTGGGCCGTTGCGCACACAGCACGGCGATGCCCACGGGAACGTAGAGAAGCCCGGAGACGGCCGCCGCCGCTGCCGAGCCCTGTACGCCGGGCAGCCGCTCGCCCACGGTGCGGTTCAGCAGGATGTAGCAGGCCCAGCAGAGGGCGGCGAGCAGCGCGAGACCGATGCCGAGGTAGTCGGTGCTCGGTCCCGGGCGGGTCAGGACGACCACCGCCCCGGCGGCGGCGAGCGCGCAGAGCAGGTCGGTGCGGCGGCGCGAACCGGCCAGGGCCACGGTGAGCGGGCCGAGGAACTCCAGCGTGACGGCGAGTCCGAGCCCGATCCGGTCGATCGCCGTGTACAGGGACAGGTTCATCGTCGCGAACACCACGGCGAGGGCGAGGACCGGCCGCCACTGCGCCCCGGTGAACGTCCGAAGGCGCGGCCTGCCCGCGCCCGTCAGGACGAGCGCGGCCACCCACTGGCGCACCGCCACCACCCCCACGGGGCCAAGGACGGGGAAGGCGAGCGCGGCCACGGACGCCCCGACCTGATTGGACAGGCCGCTGCCCAGCATCAGCGCCGTCCCCGAACGGCGGCCCGAACTCACCGGCTCCACACGCATGTCGACTGCCATGGCACGAGACTCCGCGCCCCGGCCGCATGCGCAAAATGCATCCGACGCCCCACCTATACGCTCAGCGCATGGATGGACGAGCGGAGCTGGAACTCCGACACCTGCGCTGCCTGATCGCGATCGTCGAGTACGGCAGTTTCACCGACGCCGCGATCGAACTGGGCGTCTCCCAGGCCTCGGTCTCCCGCACGCTGCTCGCCCTCGAACAGGCCCTCGGCACACGGCTCCTGCACCGCACCAGCCGCACGGTCACGCCCACCACCGCCGGTGTCCAGGTGCTCGCCCGCGCCCGGCGCGTCCTCGCGGAGGCGGAGGCGCTGGTGCGGGAGGCCGCCGTCGGCCACACCCGGCTGCGCCTCGGCCACGCGTGGTCCGCGCTCGGCCGGCACACCGCCGAGTTCCAGCGCCGCTGGCACGACCTCCACCCCGACGTCGAGCTCCATCTGATCCGCCACAACACCCCCACCGGCGGGCTCGCCGAGGGGCGGTGCGACCTGGCCGTCGTACGCGGCGCGATCGACACGCGCCACTACGCCCACGCCCTCGTCGGCCACGAGCGGCGCTGCATAGCGCTGGCCGCGGACGACCCGTGGGCGCGGCGGCGCAGTGTCCCGCTGGCGGAGGTCCGCGAGCGCACCGTCGTGGTGGACCGGCGCACCGGGACCACCACCGTGGAGCTGTGGCCCGAGGGGGCGCGCCCCGTGGTGGAGCACACCCACGACGTCGACGACTGGCTCGCCTCCATCGCCACGGGCCGCTGCGTCGGCGTCACTCCACAGGCCACCGCGACCCAGTACCGCCGCGTCGGCATCGTCTACCGCCCGCTGCGCGACGCGCCGCCGGTCCCCGTCCGTCTCGTCTGGCACCGCGAGGATCCCCATCCGGCGACGGACGCGGCGGTGGCGCTCGCGCGCGGCTTGTGGTGAGTGAACTCCCGGACGTTCAGGCGGCGTTCCCGTCGACCCCGGTGAAGACCAGGAGGAGCTCCGCGGTGCGCGCCGGTTCCTCCAGGCCGGGTGTGTGTCCGGTACCGGTCGGGGCCGCTTCGACCATGCGGCCCCATCGCCTGGTCGCGGGTGAGGCCCCGGCCCACATCGCCGACTCGGCGGTATCCCGCGGTGCCTGACGCGCGCAGGCTGGTGGTGACGTACTCCCACCCCCGTGAGGCGGCACCCATGTCCGAGACCACGAACACGACACAGCCCACGAACACGACGCACTCCACGACCGCGTACCGCTACGACGAGCTCAGCGCGCTCTACATCAACTGCACCCTCAAGCGGTCCCCGGAGACGAGCAACACCGAGGGCCTGATCGACAAGAGCCGTCTCGTCATGGAGAAGAACGGCGTGACGACCGAGCTGATCCGGGCGGTCGACCACGACATCGCGACGGGCGTCTGGCCCGACATGACCGAGCACGGCTGGCCGTCCGACGCCTGGCCCGCCCTGTACGAGAAGGTCATGTCCGCCGACATCCTCGTGCTGTGCGGGCCGATCTGGCTCGGCGACAACAGCTCGGTCATGAAGCAGGTCGTCGAGCGGCTCTACGCCTGTTCCAGCATCCTCAACAGCCAAGGCCAGTACGCCTATTACGGCCGCGTGGGCGGCTGCCTGATCACCGGCAACGAGGACGGCGTCAAGCACTGCGCGATGAACGTCCTCTACAGCCTCCAGCACCTCGGCTACACCATCCCGCCGCAGGCCGACGCCGGCTGGATCGGCGAGGCGGGCCCCGGCCCCTCCTATCTGGACCCCGGCTCCGGCGGCCCCGAGAACGACTTCACCAACCGCAATACGTCCTTCATGACCTGGAACCTGATGCACCTGGCCGCGCTCCTCAAACAAGCGGGCGGCATCCCGGCCCACGGCAACCAGCGCTCCGCGTGGGACGCCGGCTGCCGGGACGACTTCCCCAATCCGGAGCACCGCTGAGAGGCCATCGGAACCGTGACGGGACCTCAACCACCAGCCCCACCAACATCACCAAACACACCCCACGGGACCGAACACTCAGCCAGAGTGGTGGGAGCAATCCGGCCACCACCGGGGACCGCAACCCCGACAGGAGAGGTGTTACGACTGTGAGCTCCGCCCCGATAAGCGCCGCAGCCTCCGGGATATTCACTCTCGGCGGGGATCTTCCCGTCCACCGTCTCGGCTACGGCGCGATGCAGCTCACCGGCCCCGGCGTCTGGGGCGCCCCGAAGGACCCGGCCGAGGCCGTGCGCGTGCTGCGCCACGCCGTCGAGCTCGGCGTCAACTTCATTGACACTGCCGACTCTTACGGGCCGTTCGTCAGTGAGGACCTGATCCGCCGAGCCCTGCACCCGTACGCCGACGACCTGATCATCGCGACCAAGGGCGGCCTGACGCGTCCCGGCCCCGACGACTGGCGCCCGCTCGGCCGTCCCGACTATCTGCGACAGCAGGCCGAGCTGAGCCTGCGCCACCTCGGCGTCGAGCGGATCGACCTCTACCAGCTCCACCGCATCGACCCGGCTGTGCCCCTGGCCGAGTCGCTCGGGGAGCTCTCCCTCCTTCAGCAAGAAGGCAAGATCCGGCACATCGGGCTGTCCGAAGTCTCCGTGGAAGAGCTGGAGCAGGCGCGGGAGATCGCACCCATCGTCTCGGTGCAGAACCGCTACAACCTCGCGGACCGCGAGTCCGAAGCCGTGCTCGACCGTGCCGAGCAGCTCGGCATCGGGTTCATCCCGTGGTTCCCCATGGCCACCGGTGAGCTGGCACGGCCGGGCGGTCCGCTCAGCGCGCTCGCGGAAACCCACGGCGCGACGCCCGCGCAGCTCGCGCTTGCCTGGCTGCTTCGGCGCTCGCCCGTCATGCTGCCGATTCCGGGGACGTCGAGCGTCGCGCACCTGGAGGAGAACGTCGGCGCGGCCGGTGTGAAGATCAGCGACGCGGACTTCTCGACATTGGCCGATGCCGCGTGACCCGTTCTACAACCCCGTCCTTCTCGCACGTGACGCGGCGCGCACGGACCAATTGGTCGACGGACGCATGGAACTCGGGCTCGGCGCAGGCTATGTGAAGTCCGAGTTCGACGCCGCGGAGATACCCTTCACCGACATCATCGCCTTCACCGGAGGCTGGGCCAACAGCACCGGTGATGAACTCCAGCTGGCCTCAGCCGCACAGACGGAAGAACGAGTCGCCCACGTACACGGCCTCCTCGGTGACCGCGCCGACGCCGTGGAGTTCAATCTCCTGGTGCAGCAGGTCATTCCGCCCGACGCCGAGCACAGCGCCCAACTTCGCACCGGGGAGGCTGTGATCGAAAGAGGAGTTCCCATCGGCATCGGTGCCGGAATGACCCCGGAGAAGCGGTTGTCCGGCAGCGGCGGACGAGCTGACGGCCTGGCGCGCCTCTCCGTCGGTGGTGCCGGGCGGAACCGGGGGATGCGGCCTCACCCCCGGCGACCAGCCGAGAACCGTCCTGCCCGGCTCACTCTGCCCATCGAGTAAGCCATCCACCCGCTGGTCGGCCCGGGAATGTCGTGCGGCCCTACGTCGCCGACGACGGCGCCTCGTCGTGGGCGCCCTTGTCGTGGGCGTCCTCGTCGTGGACGTCCTTGGTGTCCTCGCGGGCGAGCCCCCGCAGCGCCCGGTTCGTCAGGGCGTACGCGATGAGCAGGACGTACAGGCCACCGAACACGGCCAGCGTGGTGCGCAGGCCGATTTGTTCCGTGAGCCAGCCGTTGAGGAAGATGCCGATCGGTGCGGCCGCGAAGGCCATGGCCATGACGGCGCCCCAGATGCGGCCCAACATCCTCTCCGGTGTGGCCCGTTCGACGACTCCGGTGACGAGCGGGTTGATCGGGCCGCTGGCGAGTCCGATCGCGAACGTCACCAGGAGCATCGGCCACAGACCCGGTTCCAGCACCATCACCAGGCGGGCGACGCAGATCAACGCGAAGCAGCCCACGAAGGTCGCCCAGCGGTTGCGCAGGAGCCGACGACTGGCCGGGGCGTATCCGAAGGAACCCACCACGGCGCCGATTCCGTTGGCAGCCAGCAGCCAGCCGACCAGATCGGCGTTGTCCAGGACCTCCCGGCTGTAGACGGGCAGCAGTACCGGCGTGAGCGCGTCGTCGAGGAAGTTGGTGCACACGACCACACTGATGATGGCGGCGAGAATGGGGGTCCGCAGGATGTACCGCGCGCCCTCGCTCACCTCCCGCACCAGTCCGGGCCGGGCGCCCTTGCCCGGTTCCTGCTCCTGCTCCGCGTCGGCAGCGGCGGCGGGGCGGGATTTGGGGACCGCGATCGCGATGAACAGGCCGGACAGCAGGAAGGTCAGGGCGTCGAAGTAGAGGACCGCGGCAGGGCCGGTGATGCCCGCGAGCACGCCGGCCGCCGGTGGGCCGACCACGAACGCGACCCGTTGTGCCGAGTGGAACAGCGAATTGGCCGTCTCCGAACGGACCTTGGCCTGTGCGGTCACGCGGGGAAGCAGGGCGAGTCGCGCCGCGGCACCCGGCGCGTCGGCCAGCGTCCGCAGGAAGAGCAGCGTCATCAGGGCGGGCAGCGCGAGCCCGACCGTGCTGTGCAGAAGCGGTACCGCGGCCATGAAGACGCCGGCCAGCACATCGGCCCACACACTGGTGCGCCGCGCCCCGACCCGGTCGGCGATCACTCCGCCCGCGAGCCCGGCGATGATCATCGGCAGCGCCCCGGCGAAGCCCGCGGCCCCCGCCTCGGCGGCGCTGCCGGATATGTCGAGGACGTAGAGCGGGACCGCGACGAGCGTCATCGTGTTCCCGATCCAGGACAGGTAGTTGGCCGCGACCAGAGCGATCAGGGGCCGCTTGGTGAGGGTGTCCGTCGCGGTCATCGGGGGCCTTCCGTGTCGCGCGCGCGGGTCAGGTCCGCGAGCATCGTGTTCACTTCCGCGAGGCTCATGCCGACCGTCGCCGCTCCGCCCTTGTCCGGTCGGCGCACGATCCGCTCGAAGTGTGTGGCCGTGTCCTCGGCCACGGAACGCACCGCGTCCTCGTCGACGGCCCGGGGATCGTACTTCCAGGTGAACGCCCCGTGCTCGCCGTCGTGTTCGAAGACGACGGCGACCAGGTGATAGCGATCGGCCTCCTCGTTGCCCGCGGGGCCGAGTTGGCCGGTCACGGAGAACAGGGTGCCGTCGTCCCGGCCCGTATCGGCGTTCAGGAGTGCGCCGACGTAGTTGAAGGAGAGTTCGGCGCGCGGCAGGTCCGCCATGGTCGCGCGGATGTCGGGGTCCTCGGACCAGCGGGCGGCGAGATAGCCGACGCCGGCGTCGGGGACGGCGTCCAGCAGACGGGCGACCTGCGCGGCCGGGTCGTCGCCCGGGGCGGCCGAGGGCATGCGCAGGGGGTGGGCGCAGGCGTGGAATCCGACCGCGCGCAGCGGGTCCCAGTCCCGCGCCGTCGACAGGTCGCGTCCCGGGCCGATCAGATCGAGGACCACGTCGCCGCCGTCGAACCAGGGCCGCGCTCCGAGCCCGAGCGCGGTCAGGGCCTGGACGGACCAGTCCGCCGCCGTGTCGGTCGGGGGCAGGCCGACGGTGACGCGGTGTGTCGTCTCACCGCCGAGCAGGTTGGGGCCACCGGTGCGGCAGCCGAGGGACGGGCGGTCCTTCACCTGCCTTTCCCAGTGGGCGAGTTGATCGCGTACGTCGAGGGAGCGCAGCGCGGCCGCGTAGGCCGAGGGGTGGTGTGCCTCGGCGGCGGGTCGCATGCCGCCGTAGGACTGCTCCAGGTCCTGGACGAGGATCTGCCAGGACATGCCGTCCACGACGAGGTGATGGGCGGTCAGCACGATGCGGTCGGGGGTGCCGGGGAGCAGGGAGGCCGCGAACAGCGGGCCGTCCGCGCAGTCGAACGCCTCCCGGTGCGCGGCCGCCGCCGCGTCCGGCCCCGTGCCTACGTCCTCGACGCGCCACAGCCAGCCGCCGGACGTGTGCCTGCGCGGGCGTTCGCCGTCGTGACGGAAGGCCGAGCGCAGGCCCGGGTGCGCGGCCACCACGCGCTTGACGGCGATCTTCAGCCACTCCGGGTCGAGGGGGCGTCCCGCGGTCAGCACGACGCTGTGCGTCCACAGTTCGGGGCGCGGCAGGCCGCCCTCCAGCAGGTCTTCCTGCTGCGGGCTGACCGCGCCCCGGTCGGACGTGGCGACCTGGGGCGTGTTCTCACCGGACGCGCGCCGTGCCAGGGCCGACTGTCCGCGGACGGTCGGGGCCAGGAACACCTGCCGGGGCCCGAGTTCGAAGCCGGCCGCGCGCAGGGCGTGGGCGAGCTGGATCGCCTTGAGGGACGTACCGCCGCACCGGAAGAAGTTCACGTCGGGGTCCGTGGCGTGGTCCGCTTCGGTGCCGAGCACGTCGCGCCAGACGGCGGCGATCCGGGCCATGTCCGCCGGGTCCTGCTCCGCCACGTCGGCGGACTGAGCGGCGTCGCCGACGGCGTCCGGACCGGTGTCGGTCCCCGTCCCCGCCGTGGCACGGACGGTCAGCGGGGCGTCGGGGTGCTCGCAGAAGACCCGGACCAGGTCGAGCAGACGGTTCACGAGGCGGCCCACGGTGGCGTCCGTGAACAGGTCCGTGCGGTATTCGATCCGCCCGTACAGTCGCTCACCGGCCCGCCACCAGCCCACCGTGAGGTCCATCGGGGACACGCCGTCCTCGACCTCGATGCCGACCACTTCGGCGTCGGGCAGCCGGACCACCGTCTCCTCGAAGTCGAGGACGAGGTGCATGGTCTGCAGCAAGGGGTACCGGTCGAGACTGCGCTCGGGCTGCGCCGCCTCGACGATCTCGCTGAACGGGACCTCGCGGTGATCGGCGACGGCGGCGGACGCCGACCGCACGGCCGCCAGGATCTGCGTCGGGGTCGGCTGGTGCGGAAGGCGGGCTCGTACGGGGACGTTGGTGAGCAGGAAGCCGATCAGATCGTGGGTCTCGGGGCGGCCGCGGGTGGCGCTCGGCAGGCCCACCACGATGTCGTGCTCGCCGGTCTCCTCGTGCAACAGCGCGACATAGGCGGCGAGCAGGGCCTCCGAAAGCGTCACCCGCCACTGCCGGCAGGCCGCGAGGAACCGTTCGCTCACGTCCTCGCCGAGCAGGAAGTAGTGGTGCTTGCCCGCGTGCCCGGCGCCGGCGGGGGCCTGGTCGTAGGGCAGCGGCAGATGTCCGGGCACGCCCTCCAGATACGTGCGCCAGAAGGCGCGCTCGCGCTCCTGGTGGGCGCCGGTGAAGACGGCTCGCTGCCATGCGGCGAAATCCCCGAACTGTACGGGGAGTTCGGGCAGATCCGCGGCCCGGCCCTCGCAGGCGGCCCGGTAGTGGGCGAGCAGTTCGCGATTGAGGCGCACGAAGGACCACTGGTCCGTGATCGAGTGGTGCATCGTCTCGACCACGTGGTAGTCGTCGTCGGCGACCCGGACGGCGATGACCCGAAGGAGTCCGCCCGCGGCCGGATCGAAGGGGCGGCGCACCTCGGCGCGGAGGGTCTCGTCGAGCCGCTCCGGCTCCGCCCGCACGTCGATGACGGTCAGCGGCACCTCGAAGTCCTCACGGACCCGCAGCCGAGGTGCGCCGTCGTGTACTTCGACGTGGGAGCGCAGCAGTTCGTGGCGGCGTACGAGCGCCTCGACCGCCCGGTGGAAGGCCTCCTCGTCGAAGGCGCCCTTGAACCGCATCCCCGTGCTGATGTTGTAGGTGTGGCGGCCGGGGTCGAGTTGGTCGAGGATCCAGATGCGCTCCTGGTCCAGGCCCAGTGGGGTCAGGGCGCGTTCGGATGCGGGGCGGCGGACGAGGGCAGGGCCCGAGTCCGGTCGGTCGGCACGCTCCTTCATCTTCCGCTGCAGCGCGGCGCGTTGGTCCGGGGAGAGCCGGGCGAGACGGTCGGCGACCCTGCGGGATGCGGGCACGGTCATGCGCTCCTGTCTTCGAGGGGGTCGGCCGGGGCGGGCAGCAGACCGGCGAGAGCGGGCAGCCCGTCGAGTACGTCGGCGGCGGGCAGGCCGAAGTCGATGAGACAACCGACCTCGTCGGCGCCCGCGTCCGCGAGCGTGGCCAGCACCGAACGGGCCTTGGCGGGCGTGCCGAGCAGCGAGGGCCCCGCGAGATAGTCCTGGAACGCGGCCTCCAGGAGCACCTGTTCGTCGCCCTGGGGCGCCCCGCCGTCCCTGGTCTGGTCGCGGTAGGACGACAGATATTCGTGCAGTGCGGGCCGCAGCCTGTCCTCCAGGTCCGGTGCGTCACTGACGTACGCGTGGGCCATGACCACCACATCGCCGTCGCCGTCGTGCCCGGCGGCGCGCCAGGCCGCCCGGTAGCGGGCGATGTTGTCCCGCAGTTGTCCGAGGGTCTGACCGAGGAGCGCCGTCATGATGCCGTACCCGGCGGTGCCCGCCGCCACGAAGGTCTCGGGGTTGCCCGCCGCGGTGATCCACACCGGCAACTCGGCCTGCACCGGCCTCGGGTTGGTCACCACGTCGGCCCACGTGCCTGCGGTACTGGCGAAGGAGACGGGCTCGCCCGACCACAGCGCGCGCACCTGCTCGACCGTGTCCATCAGGGTCTTCTTGCGCTCGTCGTAGAGCCTGCGGGCAAGGACGAAGTCGTCGGGGTGCCAGCCGCTCGCGAACGACACCCCCACGCGCCCGCCCGACAGGTTGTCCACCAGGGCCCACTCCTCGGCGATGCGCACGGGGTGGTGCAGCGGCGCGGCCACGCTGCCGGCACGCAGGCCGAGCCGCCGGGTGCGGCCGGCCACGGCTCCGGCGATCACCGACGGGTTGGGGTGCGAGCCGCCGAAGTCCACGAAGTGCCGCTCGGGGAACCAGGCCGCGCAGAAGCCGTGCTCGTCGGCGAACTCGCAGGCCCGAAGGAGCATGTCGTAGTACGCGCCAGGGGCGAGGGCGCGGGCCTGGGGGAAGAAGTACAGGCTGAGCCGCACGGGTGGGCTCACGGGCGGCTCGGCCGGTGCTCCACCGGCGGTGTCCCGGCTGCGCTCGCGCAGCTTGCGCCGCAGCAGGTCGCGCTGGGCAGCCGTGAGGTGGCCGAGCCGTTCGTTGACGTCGCTCACGCGGTCCGCTCTCCTTCGTCGTCGCCGGGCTCGGCTCCTTCCGTCTCCAACTCCGCGAGGAGGGCGAGGAGTTCGCCGTCGTCGCGCTGGTCGAGAAGCTCCCGTATCCGGGCCGTGAAGTCACCGAAGGTGGAGTGCTCGTACAGATCGGCCAGGCGTACGTCGATCAGGAACTGGTCACCGATGACGGTGATGAGTTGGGCGGCCTGCAGGGAGGTGCCGCCCAGTTCGAAGAAGTTGTCGTCGGCGGTGATCGCGGGGCCGCCGAACGACTCCTGCCACAGCGCGGCGAGGTCCGCGGCACTCTGGTCGCCGGCCTCGCCACCCTCCTCGAGCGGTGTATCGGCAAGGGGTGTGTCGGCGTCGTCCACCGCGGTCGGCGACGGCTGCGCGGTGTCGGCAGGCGCGGTGTGCGGCGAAGCGGGTGTGTCGCCCTTCGGGGTGCCGCCGGCCCAGTGGTGGGTGTCGGAGAACACGTAGCCGGGGATGCGCGCGGCGGTCACCGGGGGCTCGACGGGGTCGGCCACGGGGCAGCCCGCCGTCCAGGCCACGCCGAGCGCCGCGAGATGCGCGTACGCCTCGTCGCGCCGGGGGGCGGAGAGGAGCGCCGCGATGAGCGGACGGCGCTCCGACTCCCGCAGGCCCCGGCGCAGCTGGGAGGCGAAACCGTGTCCGGGCCCTGCCTCCACGACGACGTCGGGGCGGTCGGCGAGCAACGTCTCCAGCGCCTCGGCGAAGCGCACGGCACTGCCCAACTGCCGCCCCCAGTAGGCCGGGTCGGTCGCCTCCTGCGGGCGCAACGCCTCTCCGGACAGGTTCGACAGGACCGTGCTGCGCGGCGCGTGCAGCGGTACGTCGCGAAGAAACGCGGTGAAGCCCTCGGCCGCGCGGGCCATCGACCGGGAGTGGAAGGCGTGTGCGGTGGGGAGCCTGCGGTGCCCGACGCCACGCTCGGCGCAGCGCCGCTCTACCTCGGCCACCTGCTCGACGTCGCCGCCGAGCACCACGTTGTCGGCGGCGTTCACCGCGCAGACGTCCACGGGCAGCCCGTCGGCGAGTTCGCGTGCCGTGCGCTCGTCGGTGCGTACCGAGGTCATCGCGCCCGGCGCGGCCTGCCCCATCAGACGTCCTCGCTCGATGACGGCGGCCGCTCCGTCGGCCTCGGTGAAGACCCCGGCCCACGTGGCCGCGACGAGTTCGCCGACGCTGTGGCCGAGCAGCACGTCGGGGGCGGCACCCTGACGTTCCAGGAGGCGCAGCAGCGCCAGCTCCACCGCGAACAGGAGCGGCTGGACGATGTCGGTGCGCAGCCACCGCGGGTCGTCCTCCGGCCAGTCCCAACAGCCTTCGAGGTCCGGGCCGCCCTTCTCCCGGACCAGGGCGTTCAACTGGTCCCAGTCACGGGCGAATTGGGGATCGCTCACACGCAGTTGGCGCCCCACTGCGGTCAGAGGGATGCCCTGACCCGGCAGCAGGGCCGCGACGGCGGGCCGCGACGTGGCGCCGCGGTCCGCCGTCGCCTTGGCCAAGGCGTCCGCGAGTTCGTTCCGGACGGCGTGTTCGTCGCCGGCGCCGATCACATGGGCCCAGCGGTAGGGCAGCTGTCGGCGGCCGTGCCACAGGGTGCCGAGAACCTCGGACACCGGCGCCCCGCCCTCGCGCACCGCCGCGGCCAGCGAGGCCGCCGTGCGACCGAGTGCCTCGGGGGTGGCGGCGGACAGGACGGCGAGGCCGGGCGCGGACAGTCCTTCGCCCTCGCCGTGCGTCTCCCCCTTGCCGTGCGCCGCTCCCTCCCGCGTATCCCCCTCGCCGTGCGCCGCACCCTCCCGCGCGTCGTCGGCGTGACGGATCACGGAGGGTTCGGCCAGCACCACATGGGCGTTGGTGCCGCCGAGGCCGAAGGAGCTGACGGCCGCGTACCTGGGCCGGTCGGCGGGCCAGGCCTCCGCCTGCCGGGGCAGACGGAAGCGCGCCGCGCCCAGCGGCACATCGGGCCCGTCCCCGTCCTGCGCCGGTGTGGGCGCGATGGTGCCCGACTCCACGGACAGGACCGTCTTGATCAGACCGAGGACGCCCGCCGCCGTGTCCGTGTGACCGATGTTGGCCTTCACCGCGCCCAGGGCGCAGGGCAGTTCGCCTTGTCCGTAGACCTCGGCCAGCGCGGAGAGCTCGACCTGGTCTCCGAGTTCGGTGCCGGTGCCGTGGGTCTCGACGTAACCGATCTCGTGCGGCTTGAGACCGGCGACGTCCAGTGCCTCGCCGAGGGCGACCGCCTGGCCGCGCGGGCTCGGCGCGACCATGCTCATCCGATCGGCACCGTCGTTGTTGAGCGCGCTGCCGAGGAGTACGGCACGCGTGCGCGGGCTCGCGTCCTCGGCGCGGCGCAGCACCACGACACCCGCGCCGCTCGCCGGGACCGTGCCTTTGCTGCCCTCGGTGAACGGACGGCAGTGGCCGTCCGGCGAGAGCACGTCGCCCTCGCGGTACACATAGCCCTCTCCGACCGGGAGTTGAACGGTCACTCCGCCCGCGACGGCGATGTCGCACTCATAGGTGAGCAGGCTGCGCATCGCGACATGCACGGCGACCAGCGAGGTGGAGCAGGCGGTCTGCACGGTCAGGGCCGGCCCCGTGAAGCCGAGCCGGAAGGCCACGGAGGTCGCCAGGAAGTCCTTGTCGTTGCCGAGCGCGATCTGCTGGCGGCCCGCCGCGCGGCTCAGTGTCGGGTCGGTTTCGACATGGCGGTGGCGGTAGCCGCTGTCACCGCCGCCGAGGAACACACCGACGCGGCCCGGGTCGCGCCCGGTGTCGAGCCCGGCGTCCTCCAGCGCCTGCCAGACCAGCTCGGTGACGATGCGCTGCTGCGGGTCGGTCACCGCTGCCTGCGTGGGCGTGAGCCCGAACAGTTCGGCGTCGAACTCCGCGGTCCGCTCGATGCCGCCCACGCCCAGGGTGCCGTCCGCGAGGCGGCCCGGCAGGGCGACGCGGCCGTGCACCAGGTTGTCCCAGAACGCGTCGGGGCCGGTGGCCCCCGGCGCACGCAGGGCAAGGCCCACCACTGCTACGGCGCTGTCCGGTACGTGCATGTGCTTGTGCCTCACTTCTTGGTACGGGACTCGGTACGGGACGGGGTGGATGCCTCGGTCGCGGCGGTCGGCGGACCGCCACCGGGTGCGCGGCGTGCTCTCCAGGCGCCGAGGGCCCGCGAGCGGTTCTGGCCTCGGCCGGTGCCGGACGGCTCGCCCGTCGTGGCGCCCGATGGGATGGCCGACGTCGTGTCCTTGGTCGTACGCGGCTCGGGGACCGGCGCCTTCCCGGGGCGTGCCATGTGCTCAGCGAGGGAACGGAGCGTGGTGTGGCGGAACAGGTCCCCGATGGTGAGCCCGGGATGGTCGGGGCGCAGTGCGGCGAGGACACGCAGCACACCGGCCGAGGTGCCGCCGAGGTCGAAGAACGTGGTGTCGTGGTCGGTGGGCGCGACCGGCCGACCGAGGACACGCTCCCACACCAGCCTGACCTGTTGGTGCGCGGACCCGACCGGCGCTTCGGGCTGCCGCGCCGCGGTGGTCTGCGCTGCGGTGGCCCGCACCGCGGTGGCCCGAGCCGCTCCGGTCGGCTGCGGGGCGGCGGCCCAGCGGGCGAGGGTGCCGCGGTCGAGCTTGCCGTTGGGCAGTTGGGGCAGGGCGGCGACTCGGCACCACACGGACGGCACCATCGCCTGCGGAAGCCAGGACTCGGCGTGTCCGCGCAACGCCGGGAGCCGGTCGGCGGCGACGGGGCGCGGCGGACCGTCGTGCGGGGGCTCGACGCCCTGTGCCGAGGCGCTCCGTTCCGAGGCGCCGTGTGCCGAAGCGCCCTGTGCCGAAGCGCCCTGTGCCGAAGCGCCCTGTGCCGAGGCGCCCTGTGCCGAAGCGTCCACGACGAAGGCGACCAAGTGGGTCGAGGTCGCGTCAGGCGCGACCGCGACCGCTGCGACGTCCGGAGCCGAGCGCAACGCCGCCTCGACTTCCTCCAGTTCGACGCGCTGGCCCAGAATCTTGCACTGGCTGTCGCGTCGGCCCAGGAAGCGCAGGCCGTCCGGTCCGTGGAGGACGACCAGGTCCCCGGTGTCGTATCCACGCCGACCGCCGGTTCCCGGGAGCGCGGCGAAGCGTTCCTCGGTGAGGTCGGGGCGGCGCCAGTACCCCTCGGCGACTCCCGCGCCGGTGATCACGAGGCGTCCCGGGCACCCCGGCGGCAGCAGCCTGCCGAGCGAGTCGACGACATGGCAGGACTCGCCCGGCAGAGGCAGCCCGATACCGACGCGCGCGCCGCGCCCGACCGGCCACACGGTGGACCAGACGGTGGTCTCGGTCGGTCCGTAGCAGTTCAGTACGGGGCCGGGCACCAGGGCGGCCAGGTCGTCCGCGAGATCGGACGGCAGCGGCTCACCGCCCACCAACAGGGCGCCGAGGCGGGACAGCACCGCCCGCCCTTCGCCGTCGTCGGCCAGCATGCGGGCGACCGTCGGCGTGCACTGGTACAACGCGCCCTCGGGGACCGGCTCTCGGGACACCTGCCGGTGCCGGGTGAGCAGCACCGTGCGTCCGCGCGTCAGGGGCCAGAAGAGTTCGAGTGCGCTGATGTCGAAGGACAGGCTGGTGCCCGCCACCGAGACGGGGGCGTCAGGGAGCACCTCGTCCAGCGCGTCGCACAGGGCCACGAGTTGGCCGTGGCCGACCACGACGCCCTTGGGCCTGCCGGTCGATCCCGAGGTGTGGATGAGATAGGCGCGGCCCTGGGCGTCCACCGGCGCGTCCCTCGCCTCCAGGTCGTACGAGGCGTACGTCGCGTCCGACGCTTCCGGCGCGCCCCACCGGCGGCGCAGTGCGTCGATCTCCACCAGGGCCGGGGCGGGGTCGCTCGCGAAGTCGGCCGCGAGGTCCGCCACGACGGGTATGTCGCGGTCGGCGACCACGGCCGCGAGCGAGGAGTCCTCGGTGACGTAACGGAGGCGCTCGGCCGGGTAGTCGGGGTCGAGCGGCACGTAGAGCGCACCGGTCCGCCACACGCCGAGCAGCGCGGCGAGCAGATCCGTGTCACGCCCCAGGCAGATGCCCACCCGGTCTCCGGGCCGCACACCGTGCCGGGCGAGGTCCGCTGCCACCACGGCGGATCGGCGTGCCAACTCCGCGTAGGTCAGGGTGTGTTCGCCCGCCGTGACGGCCACCGCGTCGGGTGTCGTGCGGGCGTGCCGCAGGATGCGCGCGGGCACGGAATCGGCTGCCGCGGCGGCCACGGCCCGGTCGTCGCTCTCGTCGGCCATGGGCAATGTGCCGTCCAGCACTGCCAGTTCATGGCGTTCGGCGTCGTCGAGCAGATCGAGCGCGGCCTGCGGCTCGGCCTTGCCTGCGGCCAACCGGCCCAGGAGTCGGACCACGTGGTCGACGGTGTGCTGTGCGCGCACGGGCGGCAGGCCACCGGCGCGGTAGCTCAGTTCGACGCGCATCCCGCCGTCCGGGCCGTGGCACAGCGCGAGACACGCGTCGTACTCCACCTCCTGCGCGACCGTCTCCCCCACGCGCCAGCGCAGGCCCGCCGCGTTCCGCTCGGGCACCGGCGCGGTCTCGGTGACCAGGATCTGCGCCAGTGGTTTGCGTCCCGTCCGACGGGCTACACCGGCGCTGTCGAGGATGTCCTCGAAGGGCATGTCGCGGTGGTCAAGGGCGTCGAGGAGGGCGTCCACGGTGCGCTCGACGACCATCTCGGTGTCCGCGCCCGCGAGGTCGACGCGGACCGGGACGGTGTTCTGCAGACAGTCGACGCGTTGCGCGCCGCCGGCGTCCCGCCCGCTGACCGGCACCGCGAAGACCACGTCGGTACGGTCCAGGTACCAGGACGTCACCAGGGCCACCGCGCTCAGGAACTGGGCGAAGGGACTGGCCCCGGTGTGCCGGGCGCGTTCGCGCAGCGCGGCCGACACGTCGTCGGCGAGTGCGCGCTCACGGGTCTCGCGTCGGCGGCCCACCGCCTCCGTCGACCAGGGCAGTTCGGTCGACTGCGGGGCTCCCGCGAGCTGCCCGGCCCAGTAGGTCCGCAGCCGGTCCCGCTCGGTGGCAGCGAGCGACGGGGGCTGCGCCGGATCGGGGCCCGCCGCGGCTGTCGCGTCGGCCTCGTACGCCGCCACGAGCGCCGCGAACAGGATCGCCGTCGAGTCGTCGTCGAAGACCGCGTGGTGCACGGAGATCAGGCAGTGGGTACGCCGCGCGCCCAGCAGGACGCGTATCGCGCACAGCGGGCCCGCTCCGTGGGTGAAGGGCACGGCGAGCGCCGCGCGTTCCGTGTCGAGCGCCGCGTCGGGGTCGGCGTGTTCCGTGACGCTCAGCGGGACGTCGTCCACGGGGTGCGGGCGCTGGACGAGGCCGTCGTCGCCGAGGTGCAGCGAGGTGCGCAGCGCGGGATGCTCGGCGAGGACGGTGCGCAGGGCGCGGCGCAGCCGATCCGGGTCGGCGGGTCCTTCGACGGCGATGTGTTTGACCAGGGTGCGGGCGGCTCCGCCGTCCTGCGCGTCGAGGAGGTAGAAGCGCGACTGCCCGGGAGAGGCCGGCCGGTTCATCGTGTGTCCTCCGGGGCGGTACGTGAGTCGATCAGCGTGGCCAAGGCGGACGGAGTGGCATGCCGGACCATCTCGCGGAGCGTCACGGCGGGCAGCCCCGCGTCGCGCAGCTCCGCCTTGAGGCGCAGCGCGAGCAGGGAAGTCCCACCGAGGGCAAAGAAGTTGTCGCCCGCGCCCACGGGTACGTCGAGGACGCGTTGCCAGACGGCGATGACGCGGCCGAGCACGGTGGCGCCACCGGCGCTACCGGCATCCTCGATGCCGTCGATGCTCTGCGCTCCTGCCCCCGTCGGCACAGCGGTGTCCCCTGCCATCGCCGCAGGAGCCGGCAGAGCCGCGCTGTCGAGCTTGCCGTTCGCGGTGACGGGAAGCGCGGGCAGGAACGTCACCGTCTGCGGAACCATGTGCTCGGGCAGCCTCGTGGCCGCCCGCTCCAGGAGTCCGTCCGGCTCCGCTCCGGGTGCCGTGACGACGTACGCGTCCAGGCGCGCCTCGGGCGTGCCGGCCTGTCCGACGACGACGGCGGCCGACGCCACCGCGGGGTCTTCCAGGAGCACGGAGCGCACCTCGCCGAGTTCGATGCGGAAGCCGCGGATCTTGACCTGGGCGTCGATGCGGCCCAGGTGCTCCAGGGTTCCGTCGGGCCGGTAGCGGCCGAGGTCCCCGGAGCGGTAGAGACGGCCGGTGGGCCCCGCCGGATGGTCGCTCGCGCGGAAGCGTTCGGCGGTGAGTTCGGGCAGGTTCAGATAGCCGAGGGCGACACCGGCGCCACCGACGTGGATCTCGCCGGGAACACCGGGGGCGACCAGGCGCCCACGCGGGTCGAGGACGTACAGCTCCCAGCCGGGCAGCGGGCGTCCGACGCTTCGCCCGCCGACCAGGGCGTCGTCGCGGTCGAGGGCGTGGGTGGTGCAGTGCACGGTGGTCTCGGTGATCCCGTACATGTTCTCCACCCGGGCCTTGGGGCAGCGGTCGAACCACGGCAGCAGGGTCTGCGGGTCGAGCGGCTCGCCGCCGAAGACCAGCAGGCGCACGGCGAGGTCGGGCCGGGGTTCGAGCCCGGTGGCGTCGTGCCCGGTGACGTCGTGTCCCGCGTCGTCGGTCATGGCCTCGGTGGCGAGGAGCAGGGAGAAGGCGGTCGGCGTCTGGCTGAGGACGGTCACCTCCTCGTCCAGGAGCAGACGGTGGAACTCCTCGGGGTTGCGGGACACCTCGTAGGGGACGACCACGAGGCGGCCGCCGGTGAGCAGGCAGCCCCAGATCTCCCAGACTGAGAAGTCGAACGCGTAGGAGTGGAAGTAGGACCAGACGTCGCCGGGGCCGAGGCCGAAGTCGTCCTGTGTCGCGGACAGCAGGGCGAGGACGTTTCGGTGGGCGACCAGGACGCCCTTGGGCCGCCCGGTGGAGCCGGAGGTGTAGATGACGTAGGCCGGGTCGTCCGGGCCGACGCGCGGCAGCGGTGTGCCGGAGGCGGCGGGCACGGCGTGTGCGGGAACCCAGTGGTGCGGCGGCTCGGCACCGGCGGGCGGGAGGTCCGTGTCACCGACGACGACGCGGATGTCGGCGTCCCCCACCATGTGGGCCAGGCGCGCCTCGGGGTAGCGGGGGTCGAGCGGTACGTAGCAGGCTCCGGCCTTCAACACGGCCGTCAGCGCCACCACTTGGGACGCCGATCGCTCCATGCGCACGCCGACCCGGTCGCCGGGAACGACCCCGCGCTCGACGAGTACGCGCGCCAACAGCTCGGAGCGTTCGTCGAGTTCGGCGTAGCTCAGTGCCGTGTCGGCGTCCACGACGGCGATCCGGTGCGGGGCCTGTGCGGCCCGCCGGCGCAGCACCTCGGGCACGGTGAGCCCGTCGACGACGAGGTCGCCGCCGCGCGCCGTGGCCAGCACCCGCGTGCGGTCTTCGGCCGCGAGGGTGCCCACCGTGTGCAGGATTGCCTGCGGGTTCCGGGTGATGTCCCTCAGTACGGAAAGGAGTTGGCGCACGAAGAGCTGTGCGGCGGCCGCGGAGAAGTGCCGCTTGCGGTAGTGCAGCAGGCCCTTGGCCTCGTCGGTCGCCTCCAGGTCCAGATAGCAGAGCATCAGGAACTTGGACACGCCCAGGTCCGGATAGGGGTGTGCAACGGCGGTGAGCTCGGGCAGGCGCAGCGTGGGCGGGTGCCAGCTCTGTGCGACAGCCAGGCCCAGGGCGGCCGAACCGGGGCCTTCGCCGGTCGGAAGCATGTCGGACAGTGCGAGGTCGGCGTCCCGGTAGGCGGCGAAGGCGGCGCGCTGTGTGGCCCGCAGATAGGCGGTGACGTCGAGGTCCTCGTCGAGGCGCACGCCCACCGGCACCGTGGTGCTGAAGTAGCCGACGGTGTCGCGCTCGCGGGCGGGCCTGCGGCTGACGAAGGCGCCCACCAAGGCCGCGTCGCCGGTGCCGTTGCGGGCCCACACCAGGCCGGCGGCGGCCGTGAGGAGCGAATGCCGGGTGACTCCCGCCGCCTTGGCCAGCGCGGTCGTCTCCTGCCAGAGCGGGGCGTCGACGGTGAACTCGATCTGTCCGCCGTCGACTTCACCGGCCGCGCTGTCGCCGTCGCCCCAGGCCGGCTCGCCGACCGGGGCGAGCGCGGCCAGGTCGGCACGTCGCCGCGCGGCACGCTCGCTTCCGGCACGCGCGTCCCGCGCCGCCTGTTCGGCCCACGCGGAGTAGTCGCCGCCGGTCTCGGGCGCCTGACCCGTCAGCACTTCGCGGGCGATCGAGTCCATCGCGTGGTCGTCCACGATCAGGTGGCTCGCCACCAGGACGAGATCGGCGGTGCCGTCGGCCCGGCGAAGGAGTGTGCCCCGTACGAGGGGGCCGTGCTCCGTGTCGAGCGGGCGCAGCGCCTCCGCGCGGATCAGCCGGGCGATGTCGTCGGAGTCCGCCGACGCGGGGATGTCCTCGGTACGCCACACGGGTTCCGCTCGCGCGGGGGCGAGCGACAGGCCCTCCGCGTCCTCGACGAGTCGGGTACTCAGCGCCGGATGCCGGTGGAACAGGGCGCGGAACCGCTCGCCGAGGAGCTCGGCGTCCCAGACGCCGTCCAGGTGGTAGGCGCAGACCACCACGTGCAGTTCGGGGCGCTCCGCCAGCGAGTCGGCCAGATGGACGGCAGCCTGGTTGGGCGCCGCGCGCCAGGAGGCGGCCTGGTCTCGGCCCGGGGGCGTCGCGGGGTGTCCGTCCGGGGTCATCGCAGGGCCTCGGCTCGTTCGCAGGACCGGTCCCGGAAGTGGGCGTACCGCTCGGCGATCTCCCGGGCCCGGTCCTCCGCCTCGCCCAGGGGCATCCGCTCGCAGGCGTAACCCAGTGCGTCGGTGAGCACGCCCATGGCGGCGGGCTCGAAGACGACGGTGCCGTCCGGGCGTATCTCGGTGATGCCGTCCGCCCGTTGGCCGGACAGGTTGATGGCGACGGCCTCGTCCTCGGTCATGCCGTCCGGGAGGAGCAGGCGGAAGCGTCCCGACTCGATCGCCACCGGGTAGCCGCCCACCCTGCCGTCGGGGCCGGGCGCATGCACGTGGGCGTCACGGCCGTCGACGAGGGGTTCGAGGACGCTGAGCGCCGACGCGGCGGTCATCGTCTGGCCGGCCAGGCCGCCGGTGCGTCGGTAGTCGGCGGGCAGCCAGCGCAGCAGCTCGGGTACATCGGCCTTGGCGGTGACGTCCTCGCCCGCGTAGTGCACGGAGAGGCCCATGCGGGCCGGTCCGCTGTCGCCGTGCCGGGACAGGCGGTGCGAGACGTAGTGGTGGGCCACCAGACGTACGTCGATGTCGGCGACGTCCAGGCCCAGTTGACGGGCGGCGGCGGTGCGCAGCGCGGGCACGTTGTTGGCGACGTTGCCGATGCCGATGTGCGGGGCGAGGCCCGCGGCGGCGAGCACGGGGTGCACGGCGTCGGGGAACGCCGCGTTGACGACGGTGGCGTCGCTGCCCGCGGCGCGCACGGCCCGCATCGCGTGCAGGACGGGGACCAGGTGCATGGGCAGCCAGGGCCCGAAGTTGGCGGCGTAGAGCCGTTTGAAGGCGTCTTCGGGGAGGGTGGAGATCTGCCACCACGACTGGTAGCTCACCGCCAGGAACAGCACGTCGGGCCGGAAGGCGGCGATCTCCTGCGCGGTGCGGTCGGTGTCGGTGAGATCGGTGAGCGCATGGCTGACCTGTGCGCCGTGGCCGCGCTGCAGGGCGCAGAAGCCGGCCGAGTTGGCCGCGCGCAGTGTCGTCTCGGGGTCCCTGCCGAGCAGCCGCACATGGCGGCCGCGGTCGCCCTGGGCCAGCTCGTGGAAGACACGGCGCCCCAGGTCTCCGGCACCGAGGACCATGATCCTGCGTATGTCGTTCACGCTGCTCCTTCAACCCTGCGGAGTTCGTCGGGGGTTCGTGTGGGCCGGTGGGCGCGGACCGCCTCCGGTACGGCGTCCATGCGGGTCAGGACCCGCACGCCCGCGCGGTGGGGGCCTTGAGCCGGGTCCGCCGCGTACTGCACCACGGTCATCTCCGCCGCCAGGGCGGCGTCCACCCCCACGACGCTGTCCTCGACGACCACGCACCACTCGGGGGCGGTGCCGCAGCTTTCGGCGGCCCGGAGGAAGAGTCGGGGGTCGGGCTTCCACGCGTCGACGTCGTACGCGGAGAACAGCCGCTCGCCGAAGTAGGGGCGGATGCCCGCGGCGTCGAGCCGGCCTGCGATGAGTTCGCGCGGGCTGTTGGAGGCGACACACATCGGGATGCCCGCGTCGGCGAGGCCCGCCAGTGCGGTGCGTACGCCGTCGATGGGGTCGAGGCGGTCGCCGATCAGCTCCTCGCAGGCGGCCCTGGCCAATGGGATGGCGTCCGGAGGCGGTTCGACCCCGGCGAGCTCGGCCATCAGGTCGATGCACTCCTGCATCTTCTTGCCGGAGAACAGCTCGTCGGCCCGCTCCGCGGTGAGGGTGAGGCCCATCAGGGCGCCGACCGCGGCGAGCCCGCCGTTCTCGGCGTGCTGGGTGTCGACCAGGACGCCATCGAGGTCGAAGATCACCAAGGGTTCACTCATAGTCGATCCAGTCCACGTCCTCGATCGCCGCGACGGTCTCGGCGAGTTCACCGTGGTCACGGGTGACCCCGACGAGGGCCGCGACGTTGGCGCCGGCACCGAGGCGCCAGTCGACGCTCGCGCCTTCCTCGACCAGGACGGCGACGCGGTCCACCCGTGGGACCGCGCGCAGGGCCCCCACGTCGCGGATCTTCTTGACCCGCTCGGCCCCCATGGGCGGCACCAGCAGATAGTGGAACGCGACGGGGCCTTCGGTGATCAATTCCGTGGTGTGGTACTCGAGTCCGAGGGCGGCGCGCACCGCCGTGTCCGCGGGGTCGGTGGCGCCGGAGCGGACGGCGAGGTCGTCGACCCAGGCACCGAGCCTGCCGTTGACCTCGATCACCCGCGGCCCGTCCGCGGTGAGTTTGATCTCCACGTCGGCGACGCCGTGGATGCCCAGGGCGCCTACGGCACGACAGGCGAGTTCGCGCACCTGCCGCACCTCGTCGTCGGGCACCACCGACAGCCCGCCGTAGCCGCCGCGTTCCCTGAAGGGTTCGGCGAGGGCGAACTTGCTGGTGACGAAGACGGGGCGGACATCGTCGCCGTCTGCCACGCAGTCGACGGCGATGTAGTCGCCCCAGGGCGCGTCGGTGGATCGCCCGACGAGGAGTTCCTCCAGCATCACGGCCTGTTCGGCGGGGCGGCCGGGGGCGCCGGTCAGCGCCGCCCTGATCACGGCCCGGCATTCGTCGGCGTCGGTGACGGCGACCGTGTTGCGGCTGGACGCGCCGATGACCGGTTTCACGATCGCGGGCAGGCCCACATGGGCGATCGCGGTGTCGATCTCGTCGGTCGAGGTGACGGTGCGGAACCCGACCGTGTCGAGGCCGACCGCCTCGAAACGCTCGCGCTGTCGGTCCTTGTGGGTGATCGCGTCGAGGTCGGCCGGCGCGTGGTAGCGCAGCCCGAGCTCCGCCGCGAGACGCACGGTGTCCGCGATTCTGAATTCGCTGAAGGTGATGATCCCCGTCGGCTTCGTACGGCGTAGCTCTTCGACGAGTTGACGCTCCGACAACCCGGCCGAATTCACCACCAAGCCCAACTTCTCGAGCAGCGGGATCATTTTCTGGGCATGCGGTGTGGCTGCCGGCACGAACACCAGGCCGCACCCGGCCTTCCGGGCGGCTTCAGCCAGTCGTAGCGGGGCGAGACTTCCAATGTCGTACAGCACGAGAAGTACGGGATCGGTACGCAAACGCTGGGCCTTCCATGCCGGTGACCGCCAGTTCGGAACCCGGCCGATCTTGCCGAACCGATGTGCGTCGCACAAGATCCTTCCTTCAACCGGCGTTCGCCCACAGCGGTTTGACGTACGCATTCACGACCGGCCCTTTGCCCGGGGGCGCATTCAGAGGCTCCACCCAAGCGTGTGACATGTATCACATTGAGGTGGTGATCACGCCTAACTAACGTGAGCCCGGGCCGAGTTCCGCCGGCACCCCGAAACCCTGCTGCGCGTTTCAGGAAAGGTGCACGATGACGTCCGATATTCCCTCTGAAGAGGTCGTTCCGGATCAGGTTCTCCAGCTCTGGAACGAGACCCTTGGCGCCGGCGCCGATCCGGCCATCGGTTTCCTCGAAAACGGCGGTGATTCCTTCAAGGCGGTCACCCTGTCGACCCAACTCTTCGAATCGACCGGCAAAGACATCGGATTCCTCGACATCCTCGAGACGTCGGATCTCGACGCCCTGCGCACCCTGCTCGACGACGCCGCCGCCCCGGCCTGATCTCGATGGCGCAGGGCTCGAACGTCCCGCGGGGCACGCGTGCCCTCAAGGTGCTCTGCCTGCCGTACGCGGGTGCGGGTGCCGGCGTCTACCGACCCTGGCAGCACGACCCCGGTCCCGCGCTGTCACCGATCCCGATCCAACTACCGGGCCGTGAGGAGGAGTTCTCCCTTCCCCACCACCACAGCATGGCGGCCGCGGTCGCCGACGTGGTGCGGCGGGTACGGGCCGCGGCCGACGGCGAGCCCTTCGTCCTCTTCGGCCACAGCCTCGGCGCGGTCCTCGCACACGAGGCCGCCCGGCAGCTGCTCGCGTCCGGCGGCCCCATACCCCGCCACCTCGTGGTCAGCGGATCGGTCAGCCCGCGTCGCCGCCGTCCCCCGCGCCCTTTCCCCACCGACCCCGACGCGTTCACCGTGGCCCGGCTGCGCGAGCTGACCGGTGCCCCGCTGGAGACCCTGGAGCACCCGGAGCTCCGTGACCTCCTGCTGCCCGCGCTGCTCGCCGATCTGGCCCTGCTCGACGACTACCGTCCCCCGCAGGACCCGGCGCCGCTGCCGCTTCCCATCACGGCGATCCGGGGCAGTTCCGACGCCACCGTCCCCGTCCTCGACTGGCAGGACTGGGAGGCGTACACCTCGGCGGCGTTCCGCGGTCTCCAACTGCCCGGCGGGCACATGTACCTGACCGACTCCTGGCCGTCCGTGCGGCAGACCCTCGAACGCCTCGCGTGACACCCACCCCAACACCCCGACGGGAACCGCAACCATGCCGCCAGCCGTCCCCTCCACCCTCTTCGGGCTGTTCGCCGCGTCCGCCGCACGCCACCCGGACCGCATCGCCCTCGAAGTCGGCGACCGAACCCTGACGTACGCCGAGTTGGATCGGGAGTCCACCCGGCTGGCCGCCGACCTCGTACGCACCCTCGGCCGGCGGCCCACCAGGGTGGGTCTGCTCGCCGCACGCAGCCTTCCCGCCTACGTCGGATATCTCGCGGCGCTGCGCCTGGGCGCCGCCGCCGTCCCCCTCAACCCGGCCTTCCCGCCGCCCCGTACGCAGACCATCGCCCGGGACGCCGCGCTCGACATCGTGGTGCGTGACACGGCGGGATGGCGCGCCGCCGAGGATCCGACCGACGTGCTCGGCATTCCCCTGGTGCTCCCCGCAGACGCCGCGCACACCGATGCCGTCGAACCGGCCGTCCTCGACGCCCATCACGACGACGCCCATCCCGATCCGCAGGGCATCGCGTACATCCTCTACACGTCCGGTTCGACCGGCCGCCCCCGTGGCGTGCCCATCCGGCACGCCAACATCGTGCCGTTCATCTCCTGGGCGATCGACGACTGCGGCTTCACCTGTGAGGACCGCACCTCACAGAACGTCGAGCTCTCCTTCGACGTGGCCGTGTACGAGCTGTTCGTCACCTGGGGGTCGGGCGGCGCCCTGGTCGTGCCACAACCCAACGACGTCCTGCGGCCGTCCCGCTTCGTACCGGCCAAGAAGATCACGCACTGGTTCTGCGTTCCCTCCGTCGGCACCATCGCGGCCCGCACCGGGAGCCTGGAGCCGGACTCGCTGCCCGGCCTCACCAAGGTCATGTTCGGTGGCGAGCGCCTCACCACCGAACAGGCCGAGCAGTGGGCCGCGGCCGCCCCACAGGCCGAGCTGCGCAACATGTACGGCCCCACCGAGGTCAGCGTGGTGTGCGTGCAGGGCCGGGTCGGCAACAAGGGCGAAGTGGCGACGCCCGGTTCCAACAACACGATGCCCATCGGCGACGTACTCCCCCATCTGGACCATGTCGTGCTCGGCGACGACGGGCACCCCGCGGCCACCGGCGAGCTGTGCGTCCGCGGGCCCCAGCGGTTCGCCGGATACCTCGACCCCGCCCACGACGCCGACCGCTTCGTCCGCTGGGCTCCCGGCGAGGCCGCGCGCGTACTCGACGGCGAGGCTCCCGGACCCGACGACTACTACCGCACCGGCGACATCGTCGGACCGGCGCAGGGCGGCCTGGTGTTCCTCGGCCGCATCGACGACCAGGTGAAGATCCGCGGCCATCGCATCGAGGTCGGCGAGATCGAGGCCCGGCTGACCCGTCATCCGGACATCCGGGAGGCGGTCGTGGTCGCCGATCCGGGCGACGGCGACGCCACCCTGGTGGCCCACTACACCGGCACGCCCACTCGGGCCGCGGACCTGACGACGTTCCTGCGCGAGCGGCTGCCCGTGTACATGGTGCCGAGCCGCTTCGAGCACCGCGACGCGTTCCCCCTCAACACCAACGGCAAGATCGACCGCAAGGCCCTGGCCGCGCAGCGGAGCCGAGGCTAACGCCGCACGCGGGGCATCCCCAGGCCGATCCAGGAGATGATCTCGCGCTGGATCTCGTTGTTGCCGCCGCCGAAGGTGAAGATGACGGCCGAGCGGTAGCCGCGTTCCAGTTCGCCGTGGAGGACCGTGCCCGCCGAGCCCTCCTTGAGGGCGCCCGCCGCGCCGACCACCTCCATGAGCCAGGCGTACGCGTCGCGGCGCGCCTCGGAGCCGTAGACCTTGACGGCGGAGGCGTCCTGCGGGGTGAGGGTGCCCTCCTGGACGGCGTTCACCATCTGCCAGTTGAGGAGCTTCATCGCGTCGAGCCTGGTGTGGGTCCTCGCCAGGCGCTGGCGGACCCAGGCCAGGTCGATGACGCGGCGGCCGTCGGCGAGCTTGGTGTCCATGGCCCAGCGCTGGACGTCGTGCAGGGCGCGGATCGCCATGGTGCCGTGGGCGGCGAGGGTGACGCGCTCGTGGTTGAGCTGGTTGGTGATCAGGCGCCAGCCCTTGTTCTCCTCGCCGACGCGGCGGGAGACGGGGACGCGGATGTTCTCGTAGTAACTGGCCGTGGTGTCGTGCGAGGCAAGGGTGTTGATGAGGGTGCAGGAGTAGCCGGGGTCGCTCGTCGGTACGAGGAGCATGGTGATGCCCTTGTGGGGCGGCGCGTCGGGGTCGGTGCGGACGGCGAGCCAGACCCAGTCGGCGGTGTCGCCGTTGGTCGTCCAGATCTTCTGTCCGTCGACGACGTACTCGTCGCCGTCCCTGACGGCCCTGGTCTTCAGGGCTGCGAGGTCGGTGCCCGCGTCGGGTTCGCTGTAGCCGATGGCGAAGTCGAGCTCTCCGGAGAGGATCCTCGGCAGGAAGTACGCCTTCTGCTCCTCCGTGCCGAACTGCATGATCGTCGGCCCGACGGTGTTGAGGGCCATGAGCGGCAGCGGCACACCGGCCTGGGCGGCCTCGTCGAAGAAGATGAACTGTTCCATGGGGGTGAGCCCGCGCCCGCCGTACTCCTTCGGCCACCCGACCCCGAGCCAGCCGTCCGTCCCCAGGCGGCGGATGGTCTCGCGGTAGAACCGCTTCTGGGACGCGGGGTCGGCGTACCGCGCGTAGGCGTTGTCGGGCACCAGCTCGGCGAAGTACGCACGGAGCTCGGTGCGCAACTGCTGCTGCTCAGGCGTGTATTCGAGGTGCACGGCCCCTCCAGGCGCTCTACTGGTGGCTCACGGTTCGGCTCTGGCCCACTGCTCGGCTCGCTGATCGGCCCACTGCTCGGCTCGCTCGGTCCCGGATCCGACGGCGCACACAGTAGAACGCGTTTCAGAAATAGGGAATGGCGGCGACGCGGTCGGCGACCGGCCGACCGCCCGCGGGCCTCGGCCGTGACTCCGGCGGCCCGGCCCGCTGAACTGCGGATTCGGACGGGCGCGTGTCCGAATGTGACAGGGAATCGTCATTGCGGCCATGGGGCGGGGCGATGAGGATGGGGTCATGCCCCTTCCGCACAGGGTCGTCATCGCGGTCTTCCCCGATGTCGACCTCCTCGACGTCACCGGCCCCGCCGAGGTCTTCGCGCTCGCCAACCGCGAGACCGCGGGCCGCGCCGGCTACCGGGTCCGACTCGCCGGGCCCGCCGCCGGAGCGGTCCGCACGTCGGCGGGCGTGCGGATCCTCGCCGATCTCTCCTTCGACGAGGTCGGCGAGGACGTGGACACGCTGCTGGTGCCGGGTGCGGTCGACATGGCCGATGACGGGCCCGTGGCCCGTGTCGACCCGGACGTCGTGGCGTGGGTGAAGGACACCGCGCCGCACGCCCGGCGGGTGGCGTCGGTGTGCGTAGGCGCGCACCTGCTGGCCGCGGCGGGACTGCTCGACGGGAAGACGGCGACCACCCACTGGTCGACCGCGGCACAGCTCGCGGCCGACCATCCGGACGTCACGGTCGACCCTGACCCCATCTTCGTCCGCACCGATCGGGGGCGGCTGTGGACGGGGGCGGGGATCAGCGCCTGCCTGGACCTGGCCCTCGCGCTGGTCGCCGAGGACCAGGGCGAGCAGACCGCGCTCGCGGTGGCCCGGCAGCTGGTGCTGTACCTCAAACGGCAGGGCGGGCAGAGCCAGTTCTCCGTACCGCTCGGCCGGTCGGCCACCACACGTCGTGACATCGACGAGCTGCGGCTGTGGATCGCCGACCACCTCGACGACGACCTGTCCGCGGGCGCCCTGGCCGCGCGGATGTGTCTGAGCGAGCGGCACTTCGCCCGGGTCTTCACCCAGGAGACGGGCACCAGCCCCGCCGCGTACGTGGAGGCCGCCCGCATCGAGGTCGCCCGGCGGCTCCTGGAGACCACCGACGATCCGCTCGACCGGATCGCGGCCGCCGCCGGGCTCGGCTCGGTCGAGACGCTGCACCGGGCGTTCCGGCGGCAGCTGGCCACCACGCCGGTGGCCTATCGCCGTCGCTTCCGCACGCGTTCCGCCTGATCCCGGTTCGGTTCCCCGCACTTCACTTCCCGGCAGGCCCGCCGGGCAGCGGGCTTCGCCATGCCTGTTCCAGTACCCGTTCCCGTTCCCGTTCCAGTACCCGCTCCGGTTCCCGTCCCCGTACCGGTCCGTTCCAGTACCGGTTTCCGTTCCCTGAACGACATGAAGAGAGGCACCTCATGAGCAGCACCAACCCGTCCAAGGCCCTGCGCGACGTGTTCGGCCTGGACAACCGTCCGCCGCGGCTCGCCGAGTCCGCCCTCGTCCTGGTCGACTTCCAGAACACCTACCGCACCGGCGTGATGGCACTGGAGGGCGCCGACGAGGCGCTCGCGGCCGCCGCCCGTCTGCTGGAGCGCGCCCGTGCCGCGGGCATCCCGGTCGTCCACGTCATCAACGACAGCGGCGAGAACACCCCGTACGACATCCGCGCCCACATCGGTTCGATCAGCGACGAGGTCGCTCCGCGGGACGGCGAGCCGGTCGTCGTCAAGGGGCTGCCCGACTCCTTCCAGGCCACCGACCTGGAGAAGACCCTGACCGGCCTCGGCTTCGCCCCGGGCTGTGACAAGGACCTCGTCCTGGCCGGGTTCATGACGCACATGTGCGTCCAGTTCACCGCCCAGGGCGCCGTCAACCACGGCTACCGGCCCACGGTCGTCGCCGAGGCCACCGCCACTCGTTCCCTCACCGCTCCGAACGGCGCGGTCGTGCCCGCCGCCGCCCTGCAGGCCGCCGCGCTGACCACCATCACCGACCGGTTCGGCCCGGTCGTCCCCACCGTCGACGGCCTTCCGGCCTGAGCCGCCTGAGCCGCCTGAAGAATGTGAGCCGCCGCTCGGCGTCCGGCTCCCGGCCTCGGCCCCGCGTCAGCCCATCGTCGTCAGGAACTCGTCGCACGCCTTCGCGCAGCGGCGGCAGGCCTCGGCGCACTGGACCGACGCGGGGCCGAGGTCGCAGAGCGACGCGCACTGCAGGCAGACGGCCCGGCACCACTCGACCTGCATACGGACGCGCTGTTCGTCCTGGTCGCTCTGCTCGGCCAGGACACGGGACGTCGCGTCGCACACGTCCGCGCAGGCGCTGTTGAGGCGGGGGCCGTCACCCGGCTCCGCTGGGCCCTGCCGCATGGCGCATTCGCGTACGCAGTCGTCACAGGCCTGCGCGCAGGCGAAGCGGTCCTCCAGATAGCGGACGAGATCGTGGTGGCCGAGCTCCTCGGGCGCGGACGGGGTTGTCGTCGATGTCACGGGGCCTCTCCCTTCGCTCCCGCACGGGTAGCCGCACCTCTGGTGACCCAAACATGGCCCAACCGCCCCGGAGGAGGAAAGGCGCCCCGCGGCACTCCACGTGCCCTTCGATTTGTCGGTGCGAATGCTCCATCGGGCCGCCCCGCCACGCCCGTCGGGCCCGGCGCCGCGCGGTAGAACGACGGGATGACGACTCATCACGGAAGCCGTTCCGTACCGACCGCGGAGATCGGCGACCGCCATCCGCTGTCCCTGGTCCTCGTCACCCTGACCGCCGTCAGCGGCCTCGTCGACGCCATCTGCTATCTCGGCCTCGGCCGCGTCTTCACCGCGAACATGACGGGAAACGTCGTCGTCATCGGCTTCGCCCTGGCCGGTGCACCGGGGTTCTCCGTCACGGGGTCGCTGGTGTCCCTCTCGGCCTTCCTCGTCGGCGCCGTGGCCGCGGGCCGACTCGCGCTCGCCTTCCGCGGTCGACACCGCGTCCCGTGGGTCCGCACCGCGGTCTGGGGCGAGGCGCTGCTGCTCGCGATCGCCACCGTCGTCGCGTTCGCAAGTGACGGAACGCCGCCGTATCCGGTGATCGTCCTCGTCGCCCTCGCGATGGGACTGCGCAACGGCACCGTCGGCAGGCTGGCCGTCCCGGACATGACCACGACGGTCCTCACGCGCACCCTCGCGGCGCTCGCCGCCGAGTCACGTCTCGCGGGCGGCACCGACCTGCGGGCCGTCCGCCGGGTCGTCGCCGTCGCCGCGATGCTCGCGGGCGCGGTCCTCGGCGCCTGGCTCGTGCTCCACCACGGCATCGGCTGGCCGCTGCTCCTGAGTACGTCGATCGTCGCGGCGACGGCGCTCGCGTACCGCGAAGCCGACTGACCCCGGGGGCTGACCGCCCCGGAGGGGCGACCGATCCGGAGGGGCGACCGACCCCCCGGAGGGGCCAACCGACCCGGAGGGCCAACCGCCCCGGAGGGTCCGACTTCCCCTGTCACTCCGCTCACACGACACTCTCGCGATTGACTCAACTCCCGGAAGTTATCCCGTTTTAGACAATGTCTCGGTTTGGTCTCGGTCCCGTCCGCGCTGAACAAGCCCGCGCCCCGCCCCCGTACTCACGCTCCGAGAAGCCGAGTTACGCGGCGCCGGACACACGGCGCCGGATCAGCAGCCACGGCAACGCCACCACGCATCACGATCCCAGGGAGACCCCGATGACCAGCACGGCCAGCACGACCGGCAAGTACCGCAGGAACACCGCCCTGTTCGCGTCCTTCGCTGCCGCGGGCGCCCTGCTGCTCTCCGCCTGCGGCGGCGGTGACGACGGCAACTCCGGCGCGCAGTCCCCCGGTTCAGTCTCCTCGTCGGCGTCATCGGACTCCATGGAGCTCTCCCTCAAGTCCGGCACCGCCCAGCAGAACAGCGCCCCCAAGATGACGGGCGACTGGGCCAACGCCCCCGGCAAGCCCGCGGCGAAGCCGGTGCAGCGCAAGTGGGTTCAGCTCTCGGCAAGCCGGGCGGGCGCCCTCGACCCGGTCGTCGTCAACGGCTCCGGCTTCACCCTGTACCGCTTCGACAAGGACACCGCGTCGCCCTCCAAGTCGAACTGCAACGACGCCTGCGCCACCACGTGGCCTCCCGTGCTCGTGAACCCGGGCGGCAAGATCTTCGTCGACGGCGTGGACCCGTCCCAGGTCGGCGTCATCACCCGCGACGACGGCACCCACCAGGTGACCGTCGGCGGCTGGCCGGTCTACCGCTTCAGCAAGGACACGAAGCCGGGCCAGACCAACGGCCAGGGCGTGGGCGGCACTTGGTTCGGCGTCCAGCCCGACGGACAGAAGTCCGGGGTGCCCGCCGGCCAGGAGGACCAGGACGGAACCGGGTCCGACCAGGCACAGGACGAGCCCGCCTCCGACGAGGCGGCGCGGGCCCCGGCCACCAGCGCGATCCTCTTCGACGACGCCAACTTCTCGGACAGCGGTCCGGCGCAGGGCGTCGCGGGCAAGGGCTGCCAGAACGTGGCGCGGCCCAAGGTGACGTCGTCGATCTCGCTCAGCGGCTCGGCGAAGATCTGGTCCGGCCGCGGCTGCACCGGCGAGTCGAAGACCGTCAACGGCGACGTCGCCGACCTGGCCACCATCGGCTTCAACAACAAGATCAGCTCGGTGAAGTTCGGCTGACGGTCGGCCGGATACCTCCGGCAGCAGTCACCCATAGACCGGTGCCCACCCCGATCCGTCCCCCGGGGGTGGGCACCACTCCCGCGCGCCGCCGCGCCTCAGCCCTCCGCGCGGCGGCGCGCCAGCGGCTTGAGCTGGATCATCGCGACGGACGGAGGCACGGAGCCCGGCCCGCCGCCGTCGCCGCCCTCGCCCTCGCCCTCGCCCACACCTACGCCCTCGCCCTCGCCCACACCTACGCCCTCGCCCTCGCCGCCGTACTCCGTCCTCTCCAGCTCCGCGGAGAACGCCAAGCGGTAGTCGACCCGCCGCTTCACCGTCTTGTCCGCGGTGAGCGTGAACTCCACACTGGTGCGCCCCATCGCAGGGACCCGGACGCGCCGCGCCCCCTCCGCCCGCGCCGACCACCCCTCGGCCGGGTCGGCGGCGACGGTGACGGTCCGCTCCGAAGCGGTGAAGTTGTAGACGTCCAGGGCCATCCGGGTGCGGGACCCGAGCCGGTAGCCGAGCGGCGGCGGGGCGTCGCCGTTGTCCTTGCCGGGTGCGGCGTTGCGGGCGGAGTAGCGCTGGCTGAGGACGATGTGTTCGGCATCGGAGCGCTCACGCCGCCGCCGACCTGGTGGTTCCGTACGCGTACGCACGATCTCCTCGCCGCCCGCCGCGACCACGTACACGGGGTCGCGCGAGACCGCCACCTCCACCGCACCCGAGACCACGGCGACCGCACCGCCGCCCGCCCCTACGCGCCTTCCCATGATGTCGCGCACACCCAAACACTCACCCTGCACGGGCAGTTGGACGCGACCGGGCTCCGGCGCCCACACGACCGTGACGGTCACCGAACGCCCCGCCCCGTCGCGCTCCCCCGTGGCGAAGACGTGCCCGACCGCCTCCGACGGCAGCCCCTCCAACGAGCTCACGAAGTGCGCCTCGCCGAGCAGCGACGCCAGCGCCGCGCACGCGCTGTAGGCGGGCCAGGGCTGGAATTCGCGGCTGAGCAGCCCGAAGTACACGCCCTCGTCATGGATGGGCGGACCCCCGAACCAGAACTGCCGGTCGTTCCCCGCGGCAAGGCCTTCCACCATGGAGCGCACCAAGTACCGCGCCTGCACGACCTGTTGGGCGGCATCCAGATCGCTCCCGGGAAGCGCGTCGAGGAAGGCCCCGCTCTCGGTCATCCACAGCGGTACGCCGCTCCCGTACCGGCGTGCGAGGTCGTGCTGCTCGTCGGCGGCGCCCGGGAACGCCGGCTCGTCCTGCTCCGCGGGGTCCGGATAGCCGTGGAAGGCCCAGACATCGGCGTACCGCACGACGTCGTTCTCCAGCATCAGCCGCTGGAAGTGGCCCGCCTCGGCGATGCCCGGCAGCACGGCGAGCGGCGGGTGGGGCGCGTCCGCGATGCCGAGGGCGGCCGCCTTGACGTAGGCGGCGTGCGCGTCACCGGTGCCACGGGTGACGTCGACGTCCGGTTCGTTGGACAGCTGCAGCGCTTCGGGCGTGGCCAACTCGTCGCGCCCGACGGCCAGATGGCGTGCGTAGCGGTAGGCGTCCCGCAGATCCGCGGGGAGCGGCAGCGAGGCGTCGGTCATCGCCCACTCGGGGGCGGCCGAGACGACTTCCAGCGAGGTCAGGCCGTGTCGGCGCAGGGCGCGGGTGATGCGGTCGTAGTGCTCGGTGGCGTAGGCGCCGCGCGCCGGCTCGGCCGTGGGCCAGGCGTTGCCGTCCCGCACGCAGCCCACGCCCATGTCCTTCATCCCGGCGGCGAAGGCGTCCAGGCGCGAGGGCGGAACCAGCGAGAAGACGAAGGCGTTGACGCCGAACCGGTTGGCGGGCCCGCTCACCGCGCCCCGTTCGGGCAGACAGGCGAAGTGCCGGGTCAGACCGGCTCCGCTGCCTGCCCCTTCGGCGAGGTCGGCCTCCACGCGGTAGTTACCGGGCGGGAGTTGGGGGAGCGTCACCGACGCGAGCCGCCGTCCGACGGGGACGGTCACGGCGCCGTCGGCCACGCGTTCCCCGAAGTAGTCGATGACCGCGTACCGCACGCGGCGCGCGGCAGCACGGTCGTCCGGTCCGGCGACACGGAAGCTCAGGCAGGCCGGCTCGCCGTGCCGGTACGTACCCATGCCGGTCCGTGGATCACCGAGGTACGCATCGCGCAGCACGGTGCCCTCCACGCGCGTCAGCGTGAAGCAGTCGAGGGCCAGGGCATACGCGAGGGCGTCGCCGACGGCCACCTTCTCCTCCACCCGGAAAGTCAACTCCTGCCCACCCGCGTGCAGTTCGACGTCACCCAGCGCGAGGACACTCAGATCACCCCACGCCGCCTCGGACTCGTACCAGTGCGGCTGGGACCGTCCGACCTCCCTCGGCGGCCCGCCGTCGACGGCGATCTCGATGTACGAGGCGACCGCCTCGGTGTGCGGGAGTTCGACGGGGGCGGTGGCAACCGCGGCCAGTTCGTACGTCCCGGCCGCGGGCGCCTCGATCGCGTACGTCGCGAACCAGCCCTCGTCCGGCGGCTCTTCGGTGGACAGGAGCGACAGGTACTTTCCCCGCGCCGCCCGGCGGTCGGCGGCGACGGGGATGTTCGTCCGCGCCGCCGACTCGGCCTGCACCGCGATCACCGCGCCACCGCGGCCCGCATTCCTGGTCGTACGCCGATCAGAGCCCATGCCTCACAGCACACATGGGCCTGCCGGAGTCGGTCGTCCTGCGCGAGGGCGGCCCGCCCCGGAATCCTCGTCGGGGTCGGGTCTCGCCCCCAGGACGGAGACGACCCTGACGTCACCCCTGAGGACGAGGAACGCAACGTACGCGTGCCGCGCGCCACTTGGGCCAGCCAATCCGGGAAGGTTCCGGGCGCGAGGGGCGGGCAATGACATGGGCGGTCTTCCGGAACAGCGCACCCTCTCCGCCCTCCAGGCCACGGTCACCGGCATCGCGGTCACCCTCCTCGCCGCCGTCGCGACGCTCGTCAGCGACACGTGCCGGCTCAGTCCGCACAAGGGATGCACCCGGCCACCGGGCCGACAAAGGCCTGGTGCGGACCGTGAAGTGGATCGTGTGGTCCGACACGGCCGGAGAGCTCCGACTGCCGGAGCGAAGGGAGCCCCGCCGCGACGGGGGAGACACGGCGGGGCTCACCCATCGAGTGCCCGATCTGCGGCCGGTCACACCCATGGGTTCGCACCTCTTTGCGAGCGGTCGGCGGTCAGCGGGTGTCCCACCACCGGGATGCCTGGTCATCGGGCTCTTCCGGGCTCGCGAAGTGGAAGGGGATCCGGAACATCCCGGCCAACTCCTCACCGACCCCCCGCGCCTCGACGGCCTCCGGCCAGGGCGGCGCCTGTCCGTTGAAGATCCGCAGGTCGGATCCATGGCGAAGCGTGGCGAGTCGAAGATCCCGAGGCACCGCTCCGCCGCCGGCCGGAGGAAAGACGGCGACGACATCCACCATCCACCCCTGGGTGTCCCCGTCCCACAGCGCCTCGATCACCACAGGCCGCCCCGCCTCGGCCCGAATCGCAGCCGCCATGTCGGCCACGGTGGGCGGAGAGAGGCGCGTGACGCGATCGGCGAGCACCGCGTAACGGGCGGCCACGAGGTCCTGGCACGCGCGCAAGCCACCGGGACGCGGCACTCCGGCGAGGGCGCCGCCCTCGCCGAACGCCTCCCAGACCTCCTTCATGGCCCCCACCATGCGGTCCGCCGTCACCAACTCGTCCACACGCTCTCGCACGGCTTGCGGCAGGGCATCCCATATCCGTGTGTCCATCGCGCCATTAGATCCCGGAACGTCGGCGCGCCAGGCCATGAGGCAAGCGGCAGGTACCCCTACGCCGCCCCCCTCCGCCTCAACTCCGCACCCCTGCACCCGAGTTCACCCCATCGAGGGACAGATAAATGCATATCTTGGTGTATTCTCACCGTTGGCGAAATGTGCCCGGCATTCTGAACTTCGCGACTTCTCCTCATGCGAAGGGTGCCCCCATGGCCACGAATCCCCCCACGTCACCTGCGCAGCCGTTCCTCGAACTCCGGCTGGGAGGACTGCACTTGATCGTCCAGCGCATCCCCACCTGGCTGGTCACGCTGGTGACCACAGCGAGCGGTACGGGAATCGCCTGGTGGACCAGCCGCTAGGGAGTTCCGTCCCGCCATGGCCACCGCGCTCGGCGGATCAGAGCCGAGGCCGCGCGGCTCGCCGCGGACAAGCCCCCGGCCTGACCTCACGCGTACGTACGCCTCCCCCGCCGGTACGCGATCTCCCCCAGCACGATGTCCACCGCCAGGAAGGCAACCAGCGGGATGCCCAGCAGCGGCACGAAGTAGCCGAGTACGGCGATCGCCGCCATCAAGGGGACCAGAACATGAGCCGGGACGTCCCGCCACGCGCCGCGCGGCATCGGGCGGCCGAAGCGCGAACCGCGGCCTCGCTGCCACCACATCCGGTAGCCCCAGACGATCAGCAGGATCAGACAGACGGCCAGCGCGGCCAGCGCGATCTGGTTGGCCAGGCCGAAGAGGGTGCCGGTGTGCGCGTCGATGCCCCAGCGCGTCAGCTTGGCGAGGACGGGGTAGTCGTCGAACCGCAGGACGTCCGTGACCTCGCCGTTCGCCGGGTTCACCGCGACCGAGTCCTGCTTCTCCGGCCAGCTGCGCCCGATCTGCTTGACGACGTACGCGGAGGACGCGTCGGCGGGCGGCACGATCTCCACCGGGTTCGAAAGGCCCTTCTCCCGGGCGGACCCCAGAACGGCGTCCAGGCCGACATCCTTCTTGTCCTGGCCGGTCGCCCCTGTGGTCCCCGAGGCCGGGCCCGCCCCCGCGCCGTGCCCCGCGTGCTCCCCACCCGAGTCCGCCGCCGGCGCCCCTCCGGGCGTCACGCTCGCCGACACCGCGGGCGTGGTCTGGCCGACCGCCTCCCGCAGGTCGCCGATGCTCTCCCCCGCGTACGCCGACCAGGTCAGACCCGTCGCCGACAGGACGAACAGGCCGAGTGCCGCCCAGACGCCGACCGTGCCGTGCAGCGACAGCGTGCGGCGGCGGCCCTTGGTGCCCCGCAGCTTCCGCCGCGCCCTGCGCCGCCCGAACCACAGGACGAGGCCGCCGCCCGCGATCACCCACAGCCAGCTGGCGGCGAGTTCGCTGTAGAGGCGGCCCGGCTCGCCGAGGTGCAGATCGCGGTGGAGTTCGTCGATCCAGGTCCGCAGCGGCAGGGCGCCGCCCGACCCGTACTGCTCCAGCGCGCCGCGCACCTCGCCCGTGTACGGGTTCACGAAGACGGCAAGCGTCCGGTCGGCGTCGACTCCGGGCACCCCGGACAGCAGGACACGCGTGGTGTCGCCGTCCTCCGGGGACGGGCGGACCGCACTGACCTTCCCCTCGGGGTGCGCCTCGCGGGCCGCGGCCACCTGGCGCGCGAGAGGCAGCTCGTTCTTGTCCGAGGCCACGGGGACGCGCAGCTCATCGGCGTACACGATCTTCTCGGCCTCGAACGAACCCGCGTAGAGCAACCCCGTCACCGCCGCCACCAGCAGGAACGGCGCGATCAGCACACCGGCGTAGAAGTGCAGGCGCAGGACCAGCGGGCGCAAGGAGGCCCAGCCGGTCCTGCGCCCGGCGGGCCGGGCCTCCGGAGCCGGTGGCGACGGCTTCGGAGGCTCGGCTGGCTGCTGCCCGTCGCCGGCGGCGAGGACGGTGGGTTCGGCGGGCATGACGCGTTCTCCTGGATCGACGCGGTCGAATCGACCGACGGGCCGCGGCCCGGCTTCGGCCGGACCGGTCCAGGAGTCGGCCCACGAGCGGACCGAGTTCCCACCCCTTCCTGTGACGTACGCCACCGGGGAGCGGTCAGCTCGCGTCGGCTGCGCCCTCCTCCGGCGCACCGGACCGTCGCCTGATCGTCTGGACGATCGCCGAGAAGTCCCGCGTCGCGCCCTCGCCCGCGGCGAACTCCTCGTACAACTGGGCAGCGCGCAGACCGAGTTCGGCATCCACCCCCGCCGCGCGGGCGGCCCCCGCGGCCAGGCCGAGGTCCTTGGCCATGAGCGCGGCGGCGAAGCCGGGCCGGTAGTCGCGGTTGGCAGGGCTGGCGGGGACCGGGCCCGGCACCGGACAGTTGGAGGTGAGCGCCCAGCACTGCCCGGACGCCGTGGATGCCACGTCGAACAGGGCCTGCGCGGACAGGCCCAGGCTCTCGCCGAGCACGAAGGCCTCGCTGACCGCGACCATCGAGACGCCGAGGATCATGTTGTTGCAGATCTTCGCCGCCTGCCCGGCCCCGGCGGCCCCGCAGTGCACGGCCTTCCTGCCCATCGCGCAGAGCAGGGGCTCCGCCTCGGCGAACTCGGCCGCGCCGCCGCCCGTCATGAAGGTCAGCGTGCCCGCCTCCGCCCCGACCACCCCGCCGGAGACCGGGGCGTCCAGGGCGCGGTGGCCCGCGGCGACCGCGGCCTCATGGGCGAGGCGGGCGTCCGCGACGTCGATGGTGGAGCAGTCGACGAACAGCGTGCCCGGGGCGGCCGCGGCGAGCAGCCCCTCGTCGCGGTAGAGGGCGAGGACGTGGCGCCCGGCGGGCAGCATGGTGATCACCACGTCGGCGCCGGAAGCGGCCTCGACCGCGGAGGCCGCGGGCACGACTCCCTTGCTCGCGGCCTCCTTCAGCGCGTCGGCCACCAGGTCGTGGCCGACGACGCGATGGCCCGCCGCAACGAGGTTCGCGGCCATGGGCCCGCCCATGTGGCCGAGGCCGATGAAGGCGATCGTCCGCCACGGCGCCTGCCCCGTACCGTGCTCGGTCCCGCTCACCACGCCACCTCCTGTCCCGCGCCGCCCGCGGCCAGGGAGAGCTCCCGGGCGCCGAGCGGTGCGAAGTATCGTTCGACGTCGTCGTCCGTCACCTCGGAGAGCGTGCCGGGGTTCCAGCGCGGCGAGCGGTCCTTGTCGATGACCTGGGCGCGGATGCCCTCGGCTAGATCGGGCGCGGTCAGGGCGGCGCAGGACACGCGGTACTCCTGGTCCAACACCGCCTCCAGCGAGCCCAGTTCACGTGCGCGGCGCAGCGAGGCCAAGGTCACCTTCAGCGCGACGGGCGACCGGGAGAGCAGCCCGTCGGCGGCCTCCTTCGCCGGGCGGGAGCCGTCCGCGAGGAGGCGGTCGACGATCTCTTCGACGGTGCCCGCGGCGTAGCAGCGGTCGATCCAGGGCCGCTCCTCCGCGAGGGGGCCCGGCGGCGCGTCCCCGACGTACCGCGCGAGGACTTCTCGTACGGGTGTGTCGGCGAGGTCGGCGATCAGCCGGGGCAGCGACGACGACGGCACGAAGTGGTCGGCGAGGCCGCACCTGAGCGCGTCGCCCGCGGTCAGCTGCGCGCCGGTCAGGGCGAGATGGGTGCCGAGTTCGCCGGGCGCGAGGCCCAGGAGGTAGGTGCCGCCGACGTCGGGCACGAAGCCGATGCCGGTCTCGGGCATGGCCACGCGGGAGCGTTCGGTGACCACGCGCACGCCGGCGTGCGCGGAGATTCCGACGCCGCCGCCCATGACGACACCGTCCATGACGGCGACGTACGGCTTCGGGTAGCGGGCTATGCGGGCGTCGAGGCGGTACTCGTCGCGCCAGAAGGCCCGCGTCGCGTCGCCGCTGCCCGCCGTGACGTCCGCATGAATGGACCTGATGTCGCCGCCCGCGCACAGACCGCGCTCCCCCGCCCCCGTGAGCACCACGGTCTCGACGGCGGGGTCGCTCTCCCATGCGGTCAGCGCCTCGTCGACGCGGCGGACCATGGTGTGGGTGAGGGCGTTGAGGGCGCGGGGGCGGTTGAGGGTGATGTGCGCCGCGCGGCCCTCGACGCGGAGGACCACGGGGTCCTCGGCCGCGGTCATCGGACGGCCTCGGTGAGGCCGCGGGCCACGATCACGCGCATGATCTCGTTCGTTCCTTCCAGGATCTGGTGGACCCGCAGGTCCCGGACGATCTTCTCGATGCCGTACTCGCTCAAGTAGCCGTATCCGCCGTGGAGTTGGAGGGCACGGTCGGCCACGGAGTAGCCGGTGTCGGTGGCGAACCTCTTGGCCATGGCGCACAGTTCGGGGGCCCGTGGGTCGCTCCGGTCGAGGGCGTCGGCGGCCTGGCGCACCAGGGCACGGGCCGCGGAGAGCTCCGTCGCCATGTCGGCGAGCCGGAACCGCAGGGCCTGGGCGTCCAGGAGGCGCGCGCCGAACGCCTCGCGGTCGGCGAGGTGGGCGATGCTGCGGTGCAGGGCGCTCTGCGCGCCGCCCAAGGAGCAGGCGGCGATGCCGAGGCGTCCGCCGTTGAGACCGTTCATGGCGATACGGAAGCCCTCGCCCTCGGCGCCGAGGCGGCGGTCGGCGGGGATGCGTACGCCGTCGAGGAGCACCTGGCGGGTGGGCTGGGCGTTCCAGCCCATCTTGCGTTCGTCTGCACCGAAGGAGAGTCCCGCGTCGTCCCGCTCGACGACGAACGCGGAGACGCCGCCGGGTCCCTCCCCTCCGGTGCGGGCCATGACGACGTACACCTGCGAGGTGCCCGCGCCGGAGATGAACTGCTTGACGCCGGTGAGGACATAGTGGTCGCCGTCGCGTTCCGCGCGGGTGCGCAGGGCCGCCGCGTCGGATCCGGCGCCGGGCTCGGTGAGGCAGTAGCTGCCCAGCGTCTCGGCCGCGCACAGGCCGGGCAGCCAGCGGGCGCGTTGGTTCTCGTCGCCGTAGCGGTCGATCATCCAGGCGACCATGTTGTGGATGGAGAGGTATCCGGCGATGGAGGGGCAGCCGGTGGCCAGGGCCTCGAAGACGAGGGTGCCGTCGGTGCGGCCGAGCCCCGAACCGCCGTGTTCCTCGCGTACGTAGACACCACCGAGGCCCAGTGCGGCGGCCTTGCGCAGCACGTCGACGGGGAAGTGCTTGTCGCGGTCCCAGGCCACGGCGTGTGGCGCGAGGTGTTCCTCGGCGAAGTCGAGCGTGACCTCGGCGAGGGCGAGTTGGTCCTTGGTGAGGGTGAGTTGGCCCTGGGCGAGGGTGCCGGTCAGCGAAGTCATCGCGGTCATCCCATCGTCGGGATGGTGAAGTTCGCGCCTTCCCTCGCTCCCGATGGCCAGCGCGAGGTGACGGTCTTGGTGCGGGTGTAGAAGCGGATGGCGTCCGGGCCGTGCTGGTTGAGGTCGCCGAAGCCGGAGCGCTTCCAGCCGCCGAAGGTGTGGTACGCCACCGGGACCGGGATGGGGACGTTGACGCCGACCATGCCCGCGCCGACGCGGCGGGAGAAGTCGCGCGCGGTGTCGCCGTCCCGGGTGAAGATGGCGACACCGTTGCCGTAGGGGTGCTCGGTCGGCAGACGCAGGGCCGCCTCGTAGTCGGCCGCGCGCGCCACGCACAGGACGGGGCCGAAGATCTCCTCGCGGTAGATCCGCATGCGCGGCGAGACGCGGTCGAAGAGCGTGGGCCCGGCGAAGAAGCCGTCCGCGTGTCCCGGCAGGGTGAAGTCGCGTCCGTCGACGACGAGTTCGGCGCCTTCGCCCACGCCGATGTCGACGTAGCGGCGTACGCGGTCGAGCGCGTCGCGGCTGACCAGCGGCCCGAAGTCGGCCTCGGGGTCGTCGGAGCGGCCGATGCGCAGCTCGGCGACGCGCTCCTTGAGGCGGGCGACGAGCGCGTCGGCGGTCTCCTCGCCGACCGGCACGGCGACCGAGATGGCCATGCAGCGCTCGCCGGCCGATCCGTACCCGGCGCCGATGAGGGCGTCCACGGCCTGGTCGAGGTCGGCGTCCGGCATAACGATCATGTGGTTCTTGGCGCCGCCGAAGCACTGGGCGCGCTTGCCGTTCGCGGCGGCGGTGGCGTAGATGTGCGCGGCGATCGGGGTGGAGCCGACGAAGCCGAGCGCCTGGACACGGGAGTCCTCGAGGAGGGTGTCCACCGATTCCTTGCCGCCGTTGACGACGTTCAGGACACCGGGCGGAAGGCCCGCCTCCAGGAAGAGTTCGGCGAGCCTGAGCGGTACGGAGGGCGCGCGTTCGGACGGCTTGAGGATGAAGGAGTTGCCGCAGGCGAGGGCGGGCGCCGCCTTCCACAGCGGGATCATCGCGGGGAAGTTGAACGGGGTGATCCCGGCGGTGACGCCGAGCGGAACGCGCAGGGAGTGCACGTCGATGCCGGTGCCCGCGTTGTCGGTGAACTCGCCCTTGAGCAGATGCGGGATGCCTGCGGCGAACTCGACGACTTCCAGGCCGCGTTGCAGATCGCCATGGGCGTCGGCGACGGTCTTGCCGTGCTCGCTGGACAGCAGTCGGGCCAGCGACTCCCGCTCGCCCTCGACGAGTTGGAGGAACCGCAGCAGCACGCGGGCACGCCGCTGCGGATTCCACTCGCCCCACTCGCGCTGCGCGGCCTGCGCATCGGCGATCGCCGCGGTCGTCTCCGCGCGCCCGGCCAGCGGCACATGTGCTTGTACGGAACCGGAGTTGGGGTCGTAGACATCGGCGAAGAGCCCGGACGTGCCGGGCACGTGCTTGCCGCCGATGAAATGTGTCAGTTCACGGACCATGAGAGCCTGCTCTCGTCAGATGAGATCCGGGGATGGCACGGCAGACCGACGGCGGCACCGGGGTGGGGGTGCGCAGCCGAGAATGCCGTGGGACGCGAAGGCCTAAGAGCCGTCGCGGAGTTGGGTGCCGTCAGGGGCCACCGCTCGCTCCGCCGGTTCACCTGGGTCGTGGGTACGGACCGGTGCCATGCGTGTCTGCTCCATCCTCGTGGACAACACGGAACACCCCGCGGCCGGTATCCTGACTCCCGGATCAGCGCGCGTCCTCCCGCCTTCCCGACGGCACTTGTCCGTCAGTGGCGTATCGCTCTGCGAGAACGCACTCCCCGGTCACAGTGGCGGGACCGCGCCGGATTCACACCGGCTTCCCTGCACCGCGGGCTCTGGTCACGAACATATAGTTGGACGTCCTAGTAAGTCCACCCCCGCCTTACACGAAGGCCGGAAGCAGCGCCTCCACCACGGTCTCGACCGGGGGCAGGAAGTCCTCGGCCGCCGCACCGAGCAGGTAGCGGTGCATGGCCCGTTGGTGGCCCGCCCCGATGAGGAGCAGGGCCCCCGCCTTCGGATCCAGGGCGGCACCCACCCGTCCCGCCGCGCGTTCGGTGCGGAGCAGGTCGGCCACCACGCCCAGCGCCAGGTGGGGGCCCACGTCGCCACCGCGCCGCGCGAGGAGTTCGCGGAGCTGCCGGTCGGACTGCAGGGCGCCGAGCACCGGCATGATCCGGAGGTAGAAACCCTCCAGGCCGCTCACCACCGCGACCAGGTCCGCCCGCAGATCCCCGTCGGCGTCCCGGCTCCCCAGCACGACCGTCGCGTCGGAGAACACCGGCAGATGCTCGCCGATGACCGCCTCCAGCAGGCCGAGTCGGTCGCCGAAGTGGTAGAAGATGCTCGACTCCGCGACACCCGCCCGGCGCGCGATCTCCTTGGTGGACAGGGCGATTCCCGCCTCGCCGAGCACTTCGCCCGTGGTCCTCAGGACCGCCTCCCGCACCCCGGTCGACGGCCGCCCGCGCCGCGCCTGTGCCACCTCGAAATCCCCTTTCCTTATTGAGTGTTCACTCAGGAAGAGGTTAACTTACTGAGAGATCGCTCAGTAAGTCGTACGCCAGTGGTTCGGCACGCCGTCCCGGAAGGAAGACCTCTTATGTCCGGTCCCTCGCAGGAAGCACGCAAGAACTCCATCCGCAGGCTCTACAAGGCACTTGAGTCCGGCGACGTCGACGCGGCCGACGGCCTGTTCACCGACGACTTCGTCACCACCGAGGGCCTGCACCAGAACGTCCGCGGCCCCCAGGGCTTCAAGGAGGCCATCCGCGCGGTGCACGCCGCGTACACCGACCCCTCCTTCGAGATCCTGGACCTCGTGGCCGAGGACGACGCGGTGGTGGTGCGCTGGCGCATGCGGGCCCGCCACACCAGCGAACTGATGGGCGTGCCCGCCACCGGGCGCGAGGTGAGCATGGAGGCGTTCGCCCTGTTCCGCTTCGTCGGCGACCGCGTCAGCGAACGCCACGCCGTCATCGACCGCCTCGGCCTGCTCCAGCAGTTGCGGGCAACGGAGTAGGGAGGTTTCAGGTCGGTCCGTGGTGGGCCAGGGCGTGGTGCGGGTCCCGCTCGCCGTCGACGGGCGCCGGATCGGCGTGGACCAGCGCCGCGGTCAGCCGGGGCACCGCGTGCAGCAGCGCGTGCTCCGCCTCGACCGCCACGTGGTGCGCCTCGCGCACGCCGAGCGAGCCGTCCACGAGGACCGCCACCTCGGCGCGCAGCCGGTGCCCGATCCAGCGCATCCGCAGCTCGCCGACACCCCGTACACCCTCCACGTCCAGGAGGGCCCGTTCGGCCGTGTCCACCAGCGCGGGATCGACCGCGTCCATGACGCGCCGCAGGACCTCGCGGGCGGCGTCCCGCAGGACCAGCAGGATCGCGGCCGTGATGAGCAGGCCGACCACGGGGTCGGCGAGCCGAACGCCCAGGGCGGCGCCGCCCGCGCTCAGCAGCACGGCCAGCGAGGTGAACCCGTCCGTACGGGCATGGAGTCCGTCGGCGACCAGCGCGGCCGAGCCGATCTCGCGGCCGACGCGGATGCGGTACCGGGCCACGCCTTCGTTGCCGACGAAACCGACGAGGGCCGCCACCGCCACGACGGGGATGTGCTCCATGTCCCGCGGATTCAGGAGCCGTTCGACGGCCGTCCACCCGGCGAAGGCGGCCGAGGCGGCGATGGTGAGCACGATGACAAGGCCCGCGAGGTCCTCGGCCCTGCCGTATCCGTACGTGAAGCGGCGCGTCGCGGCTCGCCTCCCGAGGACGAACGCGATGCCGAGCGGCACCGCGGTCAGGGCGTCCGCGGCGTTGTGCACGGTGTCGCCGAGCAGGGCGACGGAGCCGGAGAGGACGACGACCACGGCTTGCGCGAGGGCCGTCAGCCCCAGCACGGCGAGCGACACCCAGAGCGCCCGCATCCCACGCGCCGAGCTCTCCATGGCGGTGTCGACCTTGTCGGCGCTGTCGTGGGAGTGCGGCACGAAGAGATGCCGGACACGGCGTCGAAAGCCGGATCCGGAGGAATGCGGGTGCCGATGCGGATGCGGGTGGGAATGAGAGTGGGGGTGAGGATGGGAGTGGGGGTGGGGATGAGAGTGGGGGTGGGGCTGGGGGTGTCGATGCGGGTGAGGGTGCTCGTGGTCGTGACGATCGCTCACGTGGGGCCCCTTCCGGTACGCGGACGTCCTGCACGCGGACGGCGCCCCTCATTGTGTGCGTACGAGCGCCCGCGAGGCGTACGTATGACTACACGCATGCGGCCCTCACCTGCGCATCTCTCGCACCGGCACGGTGCGGTGTCGCGGATTGTGCGACTACTGCGCCCTCAGCAGCCCATCGCCCACGTGTGGGAGTCGCCGCGGTCGTTGGCGGTGGCGTTGTAGCCGACCTCGTCACCCGGACGGAGACAGATCGTCATGTCGCCGCCGGTGGAGGGCCACTGGACGGCGTCCTCGTGGACCTGGACGTGGTCCTTGACGCCCGGCCCGGAGATCCCGTGGTTCGCCCAGGAGGAGTCCGCGTCGGCGATCCAGCTCTCCCACCATTCGTCGTCGCCCGAGGCGTTCATGCGCTGGCCGCCGAAGTTGGCCTCGGTCCAGACGCAGAAGTTGCCGCTCGGGCAGTCCGCCGCCGACGCGGGTGCGGCCGTGGTCAGGCCCGTGCCGGTGGCGAGCAGGACGGCGGCGAGCAGGGCTACGGGGTGTTTCATGAAGGGGTCCTTTCCTTGCCTACTGCGGTGAGTGAGTCGTGCTGCGCGGACGGTCCGTCGAGTTCTGCGGTGAGCAGTTCCCGCGCCTCGGCGAGTGCGTGCGCGCGCAGCTCCCGGTAGGCGGCACGGTCGCTCGACGGGGCCTTGGACTTGAGGTTGTTGACGTTCGTGACCGCCCGGAACCAGCGGCGCTGGTCGCCGTAGAGACGCCGCTCGGCGGTCGCCAGGCAGCCGTCGGTGTGGTGGCCGATGACGTGCCCGCTGGGCAGCTTGAGGGTGAGCTCGGTCGGACCGGTGCCGAACAGTGCGCGTTCGACCCGCCGGGCTTCGGCCGCGTCGGATGGCGGGCGGCCGGGGCGCGGCGGCGTGAGCCCTCGATGGGTCAAACAGCGGTCGGTGAGCAGGAGTTGGGCTGCCTTGAGGGTGTCGGAAGGGCTCAGCGAGACGGTCGGCTCACGGGGCGCGCCGCAGCCGGTGAGTCCGGTCAGGCCGGCGAGCAGACAGGCGGCCGCGAGGAACGAGGCGGCGCGCGGGAGCCGTTGCCGGGGGCGGTGACGGTGAGACATCGGGCGCGACCTCACGAAGCGGTCGCGGGGGCGCCGCCGAGGGCGGTCGGGGTGACCGCCGTGAGGGCGTTTGCCGGGGCGGCGGCTGGGTGGCGCACGAGGCCTCCAGAAGTGACAGGCGGGAGATGCATGCGCTTCTTTCCCAGGTGCCCTCGCAGGTAGGCACAGCATCACTCGCACCAGTGAGTAGTCGTACCGCAGTTGTCACTGGCATCTCCCTGGGTCCGTACGCCTCCCGGGCCGCTACCGGAGGTGTGGTGTCACACGCTCGTGTCCCGGTGCGTGGGGCGGCCGTCGAGGACCGTCAGGAGCACCGGCAGCTCCGGCAGGTCGGTGGCGGCGGCGGTGAGCGGGTCGTCGGCGAGGACGGTGAGGTCGGCGCGGTGGCCCACGGCGATGCGCCCCGCCTCGTGCTCGTCCCCCGCCGCGCGGGCGGCGTTGACCGTCATGCCCCGCAGCGCCTCCAGGGCGGTGAGCGCCTGTTCGGGCCCGTGCGGGGCCTGGCCCAGGTCGCGGCTCGGACGGCGGTGGCGGGCGCCCGCCATGACGCCGAGCGGCGGGTAGGGGGCGATGGGCCAGTCGGAGCCGAGGACGACCGTGGCACCCGAGTCCCACAGGTCACGGCAGCGCCAGGCGCGCGAGGCACGCTCCTCGCCGAGGCGACGGGACCAGTTGTCGGTGTGGTCGGCCCGGGTGAAGTCGCAGCAGTGAGTGGGCTGCATGGAGGCGATGACGCCGAGCTCGGCGAAGCGGCCGAGAGTGTCGTCGGGCACGGTCTCGATGTGCTCGATCCGGTGCCGTACGTCGCGTCCGCCGCAGGCCAAGGCCTTCTCGACGGCGTCCAGGGCGTGCCGTACGGCCGCGTCCCCGATGGCGTGGGTGGCGGTGGGCACGCCCGCGCGGTGGAGCGCGCCGATGACGTCGGTGTACGCGGCCGGGTCGGGCCAGAAGGCGTGCGTGGACTCGCCGTGGCAGTCGGGGTGTTCGAGCCAGGCGGTGCCGTTGTCGATGGTGCCGTCCATGAAGAGCTTGACGCCGGCGGTGTGCCACAGGGAGCCGCCGGTGCCCTGCTGCTCGATGAGCGCGCGCAGCCCTTCGGCGTCGGTGCCGGGCTGGCACCAGGGGGCGACGCGCAGCCGCACCGGCAGTTCGCCCGCCGCGTCCAACTCGGCGTACAGCGCGAGGCTTTCGCCGTTCGCGTCCATGGCGTGGCCGCCGGTCAGGCCTGCGGCGGCCATGCCGCGCAGGGCGGTGGCGAGCCGGGCGCGGCGCTCGGCGTGCGTGGGCTGCGGGGCCGCGCGTTCGACGAGTTCGCAGGCGGCGTCCTCCAGGAGCAGCCCGGTGGGCCGCCCCGCGTCGTCGCACACGATCTCGGCGGCCTGGTCGAAGGTGCGCGGCCCGTCGACACCGGCGAGTTCGAGTGCGCGGGGGCTGGCGACCATGGAGTGGGCGTCGAAGAGTTGGAGCAGGGCAGGTACGCCGTCGAGCACGGGCGCGAGAGCCTCGGCGGCCACGGGGCGGTCACCGAAGACGTTCGGGTCGAGGCCCCAGGCGTGCAGCCACGCGCCGGGCGCCAGTGCCCTGACCTCACGGGCCAGCGCCTCGCGCACCGCGGCCAGGTCGGCGCAGCCCGACAGGTCCAGGCCGTGGGTCAGCTCGGCGCCGGAGACGGGGTGGAGGTGTCCGTCGACCAGGCCGGGCGTCATGACGGCACCCTTCAGGTCGATCACCGTCGTGGCGGAGTCCGCGAGCGCGCGCACGTCACGGTCGTCGCCCAGCGCGGAGATCCGCCCCTCGGACACGGCCAGGGCGGTCTGCGGCAGGAATCCTCCGGTGGCCGGGTCGAGCAGACGAGCGGAGAGCAGGACGAGAGGGGTGGACACCAGAGGGCTCCTCGTTGCGGGGTCGGTGAGCGACGGACAGGTCAGCGAGCGGCGGAAGTGTCGGGATCGACATCGGGGGTGGCGGTCAACGTCCCGTACTCCAGGCCGAGTTCACGCTCGGCCGTGGTGACAGCCATCCGCATCACCGCCTCGGGGCGGTTGCCGATGTCGGTACTGGCGTGGGTGCCGAGACCGTCGAGCACCACCAGAATCTGAATGGCCGTCACATCGGGGTCGGCGGTGCGGAATTCGTCGCGCTCGACGCCCTCTCGGATGAGGCCGACGAGACGCCCGCGCCAGGCGGCCTCCTGCTCGGCCACCCGGTCGCGGAGCACGGGGCGGTAGCGCCTGAGATGCCGCGCGTTGATCCAGAGCCGGCTGATGTCGTCGTACGCCTCGCCCGTCGCGCGCGCGAAGAACCGCGCGAGGTACCACGTGGGGTTTTCCTCGGGCCGCTCGGCCGGCAGGAGGCCGTCGAGCTCGGCGCTCGCGGCACTCCCGAACGCCTCCGCGACGAGGTCCTCGGCGGAGGGGAAGTAGTGACTGATCAACCCCGGACGTACGTCGAGCTCGTCGCCGATCCGCCGCAGAGTGATGCACTCCAGCCCCTCGGCCAGGGCGACTGCGGCCGCCGCGGCGACGATTTCCGCACGTCGGGCGGCCGGTGATTTCCGAATTCGCTTGCGCTGAACGCTTGACGACATGCCCGCAACGCTATTGAGTGTGCGACCAATAAGCAAGCAGGCGGCTACGGCGAGCACCCTCGGAGGGCTTCATGGCGTCCACGATCCCCGACCCGTACCCAGGCACGGACGGTGCGCACGCGGCGGCCGCGCCCCTGGACCCGGCGGGCCGCATCGAGGTGCACGGGATCGACCACATTCCCGAGCGGGAACGCCACGGCCGCCCCCGGGAGCTGTTCGCCGTGTGGGCCGCGGCCAACGTGAACTATCTGAGCCTGGTCGTGGGCGGCACCCTGATCCTCATGGGCCTCACCCTCCGGCAGGCCCTCGCGGTGATCGTCGTGGGCAATCTGACCTGGCCGGCGGTGGGGCTGCTCGCCGTCTCCGGTCCCGCGTCCGGCACGCCGAGCGAGGTGGTCATGCGGGCCATGTACGGCGTCCGCGGCAACCGCGTGAACATCGCGATCACCGGCTGGGCCATCTGCATCTGCTACATCGCGCTCAATCTGGCCGCCGCGGCGCTGGCAGCCTTCTCGCTCGTCGACAGGGCCGGGGTCCCGCTCACCACCGGCACCAAGATCGCCGTGGTGGTCGTCATCGCCGCGCTCACCCTGGCCATCAGCGTCTACGGCCACGCCATGATCATGAAGCTCTACCTCCCGATCACCGTGGCCCTCACCCTGGCCTTCGCCGTCGTGGCCTTCTACGTGCTCGACCGCACCGACTTCGGCTACACGCCCGCCGAGCAGCTTTCCGGAACCGCCCTGTGGGCGGCGCTCGTGGGCGGCGTCACGCTCATCGCCTCGGGCCCGCTCTCCTACACCAACAGCGCGGACTTCTCACGCTACTTGCCCCGCACGACCTCGCGTAAGGCGATCGTGGGCTGGACCGCGCTCGGCGGGTTCCTGCCCAGCGTCGTGGTCTGTTCCCTGGGCGCGTTCGCGGCGACCGCGCTCGACATGACCGACCCGCAGACCGCGCTCGAAGGCATCCTGCCGGGCTGGTTCACGCCCGTCTTCCTGCTCGCCCTGGTGCTCGGCACGATCTCCCTCAACGCGCTGACCGCGTACAGCGCGGGCCTCGCCCTGCAGTCCGCGGGCGTACGCATCCGCCGTTCGTTCAGCGTCCTGGTCGACGGCGCGTTCGCCGTCGCCCTCACCCTGTACGCGCTGCTCGTGTCCAACTTCCTCGACACCGTCAGCAACGTCCTCCAGCTGACCGTCGTCCTGCTCGGCCCCAGCATGGCGGTGTACGCGACGGACATCGTCCTGCGCCGAGCCCGCTACGACGGCCTCGCCCTCACCGACGAGTCCCCCGGCAGCCCCCACTGGTACACGGCGGGCGTCAACTGGCCGGGCGCCCTCGCCCTGACGTCGGGTACGGCCGCGGCGGCCCTGTGCGCGAACACCCTGTACACCGGTCCCGTCGCGCACGCGCTCGGCGGCGTGGACCTCGCGCTGCCCGTCGGCGTCGTCGTGGCGTCGGGCGTCTACGCGATCACTTACCGCCCCGCCCGCACGTCTGCGGACACGGACACCTGCACGGCTACCGGCACAACCGGCGACACAACCAGCGGCACAACCGGCGGCACCTTCACTGGCCGTCCTTGAGCGTGACGGTCCTGCCGTCCTTGTCGATCGTGTGGGTGTTCCAGTACTCGTCCCACTTGTCCCCGACGCGCTCGGGGACCTTCCCCTGCGGGTAGCACGCGTACCCCTCAGGGGGCTCCTCGCCCTTGGGTACGCACGCGTCGCCCTTGGGTATGCACGCGCTGCCGCTGCTGCCCACCGCAAGGACCGGATACTCTCCCCCGCCGCAGATCGCGTCCTGCACGGAGCAGCTCGTCAGCACCGCGACCGTCGCGCCCGCCGGCGCGAGGCCCGCCAAGGCCCGCGCGGGACGGCCGCCGAACGCGGGCGACGTCGTTCGAACTCGGCTGGTCTTGCGCACTGTTGACTCCCTCTGATCGTCTTGTACCACCAGCCTGCGGCGCGTCCGAGGACCGATCATGAGTAGGCGTACTCACTGAGCGTTTGGTTCGGTGATTGGTGTTTGGACCCGGGTCAGGTTCCTCGCCAGTTGAGGGTGGCTTCGCCGGTGAGGCGGCCGGCCATGAGGTCGATCATCGCGAGGTGGACCATGGCTTCGGAGCGGTGCGGGTGGGTCTCATAGTCACGGGCGAGTCTGCGGTGATGCATGAGCCAGCCGATGCTGCGCTCGATGGTCCAGCGCTGCGGGATGATCGTGAACCCGCGGGTGCCGGGTGGGCGTTGGACGGGGCGGACGTCGATGCCGAGGCGGGCGCCGTGATCGAGGGCGGTGGTGCGGTAGTCGGCGTCGACCCACGCCTTGGTGATGCGCGGGTGGGCGGCGGCGATGCGGGACAGCAGGGTCACACCGGCCGCGGTGTCGGAGACGCTGGCCGCGGTGACCATGACGGTCAGCAGTGGTGGTGTAGCGTCCAATTTCTGACGCCATATTCCAGATCGGTATGACCACCGTCTGCTGGATTGGTCGGCAAACCTGGACAACTCCACGCCAACCTAGCCATCCCAAGCGGTGGTTTGGGGCCTCTTCCTGTATCCCGTGCCGTCTGCCGGAGAGCGTACTTGCGTCAGACGGAGGTCTGGCGGGCACGGCTGACCCGCCTGGATCACGGGGGTACAGCGTGGATCGTGAGGTCGGCACCGTGCTGGTGCAGGTGCGGCGTACGGATGGGGTCATCGATGAGGAGCGGTCTTGGTCTGCTGGGCAGGCGGAGGCATTTCAGCCTGCGGCGCCCTGGCGGACGTTCCGCTGGTTCTACGGGCAGAAGCACTACTCGGGCACGTACTGGTCCTCGACCATGAGCGATCACGTGATCTACGAGTCGCGACTGGAGCTGACCCGGCTCCTTTATGCCGACTTCGATCACCGGGTGAGAGCCCTCTATGCCCAGCCGTTCCTGATGAAGACGGAGATCGACGGAAGGTTGCGGCGACACTGCCTGGGCATCAAACAAGGTTCGGCCGCCGACGAGGTCAGAAGTGATGCGGTTCGCAGGTTCGATGTGATGGACGACCAGGCAGACCTCATCGTGCAGTCGATCAAGACCACGTTCTGCGGCGGACAACAAGGAAGCTCACCACACACCCTGCTCACACAACAGCGTGAGCGCCATGAGACGTTGAGTGCACTTACGGGACAGGCTTCAGGAGAGCGGTCAAGGTTCCTCCAGTTCCGGCTGGGGAAGGGCTGCCACCGGGAAGCCGTCAGCGCCGGGTGACGGCGTGGTTCTCGATGACGTCTGCGGCGGCGGCCACGCCTCGATCAGCGCGCACCGCGGCCGCCAGCGCCGCCGCCCGAGTGGCGATCGCCGGATCGTCGATGGCGGTTCGCACGGCGGCGGCCAGCCGGTCGCCGGTCAACCGGGAGAACGGCACCGGCGGCGGTGCGACGCCCAACGTGGTCATCCGGCTCGCCCACACCGGCTGGTCGGCATAGCAAGGTACGACGACCTGTGGCGCGCCAGCGGACACCACGGCCGCGGTGGTGCCCTGGCCGCCGTGGTGCAGTACGGCGGCGGCGCGGGGGAGCAGCCAGACGAAGTCGGCGCTTTCGGTCCGGATCGCCTCGACGCCGGCGGGCAGCGGGCTGTCCGGGCCACCGACGACCACCAGCCGGTGTCCGGTTGCCGCCGCTGCCGCCACGCTCGCCGCGAGCAGGCCGGGACCGTCCACCGCCCAGGCACTGCCGAAGGTGGCCACCAGCGGCGGATCGCCGCGTTCGACGAACTCGGTCACCTCCGCCGGATTGTCCCAACGCACGTTGTCCGACCAGTACCCGGTGATGTGACAGTGCTCCGGCCAGTCTGCGGGCGGCGCGAACACGTGCGGGCTGAACTGGTACAGCAGCGGCCGGGTGACCCCGTCGTCACGGAAGGGTGAGCGGAGCCCGAGTCGTGGCAGCCCGGCGGCGGTCCGGCCGCGGTTCACGCTGGGCCGGTACACCAGCCACTCCAGCGCGCCCATGGCCCGGTGGGTGAACCGGTTGTAACCGCCGCCCAGCGACAGCTCCGGCGCGCCCAGCGCGGGCCACGCGGCGGTCTCGGTCACCGGCCAGGACGCGACCGAACACCACGGCACGTCCGGCCGGGCCAGCGCGCCCATCCGGGTCAGCGTGGTGTTGATGACCATGTCCGCGCCCTCGCCGGCGGCCACCATCTCGTCGATCAGGGCCTGCTGCTGGGGACCGGATGGCCGTGGCGCCGCCATGGCCATCCGGTACATCGACGGCCCACGCCGCAAGGCGGCCCGCACCTTCGGATCGCGCAGCACCGACTCGGCGAAGCCGGCGGGCAGCGCTTCGAGAGCCCGGAAGCCGAGACCGGCCCGGTCGGCCAAGCTCCTGAACTCCGCCCCAGCTGCCAGCACCACCTCGTGCCCACGAGCCTTCAGCTCAACGCCGAGCACCACGAACGGCTGCACGTCACCGCGCGAACCAATGGTCAGCAGGACGATCCGCATCGTTCTCCTCGAGTCCGTCACTCCGCCGGACGGGCGTCAGGCCGGGGTCAGCGTCAGGTACCGCTGCTGCCAGTGGTCCTCGCCCGTCGATGAGCTGACAGCCCGCCCGCCATCGAGCAGTCCCGGCCAGGCCGAGCCTAACCGACTGGTTGGTCCGGCGGTTGGTGTTCGGTCCCGGGTCAGGTTCCGCGCCAGTTCAGGGTGGCTTCGCCGGTGAGGCGGTCGGCCATCAGATCGATCATCGCGAGGTGGATCATGGCTTCGGAGCAGTGTGGGTGGGTCTCGTAGTCGCGGGCGAGGCGCCGGTGGTGCATGAGCCAGCCGATGCTGCGCTCGATGGTCCAGCGTCTTGGAATGACCTTGAATCCCTTGACTCCCGGGGCGCGTTGGACGGGGTGGACGTCGATGCCCAGTCGGGCGCCGTGGCCGATGGCGGTGGCGCGGTAGCCGGCGTCGACCCACGCCTTGGTGATGCGCCGGTGAGCTGCTCGAACACGCCGTCGGTGTGCCACTTGGCGAAGTAGCCGTACGCCGTGGCCCAGGGCGGGAAGTCATGGGGCAGATAGCGCCAGGGGATGCCGGTGCGGTCCACGTACAGGATCGCGTTCATGATTGCGCGAAGATCGTGCTCGGGCGGGCGGCCGATGTCCAGGGCGTCCCGGCGGCGCCGGGCCCGCCAGGCGGTGAGCACCGGCTCGATCAGCTGCCGGCGTTCGTCGGGCAGGTCTCTGGGATACCGGTCGGGTGGGGGCCTGTTTCCGATGTACCGCGCGACGCTTGGCCCGACCAGGGGGTAAAGGACCACGGGCCGGGGCGTGTTGGGATGAGACAGGAGATGCTGGAACGAAACAGTTCTCTCCTGCCCCATCACCGACCGACCAGCCCGTCGCCCTCTCCGGCCTCAAAGCCTCGGCCACGCAGAACTGCTGCATACCGCAGTGAAACAGCACCAAACACTCAGTCAGAAGGCGTCGTTGACCTCCTAGGGAAAGTGGCCTCCATGAGCATTCTCGACTCCTCGATACCTCGGTTCCATCTCGCCATGCCGGTGGACGACCTGGCAGCGGCTCGCCGCTTCTACGGCGGAGTCCTCGGCCTGGAAGAGGGCCGCAGCGCGGACACGTGGGTGGACTGGAACCTGCACGGCCACCAGTTCGTCACGCACCTCGCACCGGAGCGCGCGCCGCACGCGCACAACCCGGTCGACGGCCACGACGTCCCGGTGCCGCACTTCGGTCTGATCCTGACCGTCCCCGCGTTCCAGGAGCTCGCGGAGCGGCTGCGCGCGGCGGGCACGGAGTTCGTCATCGAGCCGTATGTGCGCTTCGCGGGGCAGAAGGGCGAGCAGTGGACGATGTTCCTCCTGGACCCGGCCGGCAACGCCCTGGAGTTCAAGGCGTTCGCCGACGACTCACAGGTGTTCGCCACCTGAGCCAGGTGATCGCCACCTGGGCCAAGTGATTGCCACCTGGGCCAAATGATCGCTACTTGAGCCAGTGGCTGCCCCCCGGCATGGGCACATCGGAGTGCGTCAGGGCGGCATATGGAAACCGCGTCCGAGGTTGAACACGGGTTCCTGGAACGCTTCCATGGACGGTGTGAACAGCGCGTGGCTCCTCCTCGACCGGCCCCCTCATCGGGCGCCCCGTCGCATGCCCCGCTGCCCTCTGACGGGAGCGTCCGCCGCGCGCTGACGCGTGCTCCCGAGGAGCTCAGGGGCGCCGTGACCTGAACCGGCGCCCCTGTGTCACACCCATCAACGCACCCTCTTCGTACGTGATGTGAGATGCCGTCAGGCCTCTCGGACGTCGCGTACCCCTATCCCTGGATGCCCCATGCTCGAATCCGCCCTGCCCGCCTCCTCCTCCCTCACCGGCCGCACCGTCCTGGTCACCGGAGCCACCTCCGGCATCGGCTTCGCGACCGCGCGCCGACTCGCCGAGCGGGGCGCCACCGTGCTGCTGCACGGGCGCACCGCCGAGGAGGCCCGCGCCGCCGCCGACCGGCTCATCGCGACCACCGACGTCTCCGCGACCCAACTGCCCGTCTTCGGCGCCGACTTCACGCGCCTCGACGAGGTCGAGGAACTGGCCGCCCTGATCGTGCGGGACCACCCCCACCTGGATGTCCTCGTCAACAACGCCGGGACGGCGGCCCCCGAGCGGCACACCGTCACGACCGACGGCAACGAGATCGCCTTCCAGGTCAACTTCCTCGCGCACTACCTGCTGACCTGCCTCCTGGAGCCGGCCCTGACCTCCGCGCCGGGCGGCCGCGTGGTCAACGTCTCCTCCTCGCTGCACCGCACGGCGTCGATCCAGTGGAGCGACCCCAACCGCGCCCGCCGCTACTCCCGGCTCGCCGCGTACGCGCAGTCGCAGCTCGCCCTGACGGTGTTCGCCGCGGACCCGCGGGTCACCGCGGTATCCGTGCACCCCGGGGTGTGCGACACGGCGCTCCTGCCGCTGTACGCGAACGAGGGCGTGACGGCGGCCGAGGGCGCCGCGCATGTCGTGCGGCTGTGCGATCCGGCCGTGGAGATCGTCAACGGCGCCTACTACGACCGTGCCGAGCGCGTCGCACCCGCCCCCGCCGCGACCGAGGACCGCACCATCAAGCGCCTCAACAAGCTCGCCGACGTGCTGGTAGGCCGCGCCGCAGCCTGACAGCCGCTCGGCGCGGCCCCGCACCGCGTGACGCTGCCTGAGGTCGCCTGACACCGCGTGACGCTGCCCGACGCCGCCTGACGCCGATCACTTTCGGACTCTCTCCCCTGCTCGCAGAGGAGTTGTCGCCGGACCTCCCCCGGCCCCAGCACGCCCTCCGCCTCGCAGTGACGCCAATCCAGCGCACACCGGGGGCACTTTGACGCCATGACGAGCCAACTTGGCCCATCATGGCGTCATTTGCGTGCCATGCTGGCGTCACGGCACTTCCCGCACCGGAGGGACACCATGCAGCACGAACTGACGAACGATCCCGTAGACGGCCTGCCGACGGACCGCCCCGAGGGCTGTCCCTTCGATCCGCCCACCGCTCTCGGGCAGCTGCGCGACGAGCGGCCGCTCGCGCGGATGCGCTTCCCCGACGGACACCTCGGCTGGCTGGCCACCGGGCACTCCGCGGTCCGGGCGATCCTGCGCGACGCACGCTTCAGCTCCCGCTACGAACTGCAGCACATGCCGGTCGACGTCGGCACGACCGGCGAGATGGCGCCCGCCCCCGTCGGCGACCTCACCGGCATCGACGCACCCGAGCACACCCGCTACCGGCGGCTGCTCATGGGCAAGTTCACCGTGCGCCGCATGCGGCTGCTCACCGAGCGCGTCGAGCAGATCGCCGCGGACCACCTCGACGCCATGGAGCGGCAGGGACCGGTCCTCGACCTGGTGGAGGCGTACGCGCGCCCCATCCCCGGCCTGACGATCTGCGAGCTCCTCGGAGTTCCCTACGCCGACCAGGACAGGTTCCAGCAGCACATCGAGACGTCCATGAAGCTGAGCTCCACCACGGAGGAGCGGATCACCGCCATGGAGGCGATCCAGGCGTACATACACGAACTGGCCCTCGACAAACGGGCCACCCCCACCGACGACCTGCTCAGCGACCTGACCCGCAGCGACCTCAGCGGCGAGGAACTGTCCGGGATCGGCGGCTTCCTGCTCGGCGCGGGGCTCGACACCACCACCAACATGATCGCGTTCGGCACCTTCGCGCTGCTGCGCCATCCCGACCAGTTCGCCGCGCTGCGCGACGACCCCGGGCTCACCGACAGCGCGGTCGAGGAGCTGATGCGGTACGCGACCATCGCCCGGGCCGGGCTGCGCGCCGCGCTGGAGGACGTCGAGGTGGAGGGGCAGTTGATCCGCAAGGGCGAGAGCGTCGCCGTCTCGATGGAGGCCGCCAACCGCGACCCCGCGAAGTTCCCCGATCCCGACGTGCTCGACCTGCGCCGCGAGGCCGGCGGCCAGCTGGGCTTCGGCCACGGCATCCACCAGTGCCTGGGCCAGCAGCTGGCCCGCGTCGAGATGCGGGTCGCCTTCCCTGCCCTGGTCTCCCGCTTCCCGACGCTGCGGCTCGCCGTCGCGCCCGAGGACGTACCGCTGCGCACAGGCATGAACATCTTCGGGGTGCATGAACTCCCCGTCGCCTGGGGCGAGGAGTAGGAGGCGCGGGAAGCCGCCGACTTCTTCGGGAGCCGTCGGGCGGCAGGCGGGTTCGGGAGCCGCCGGCCGGACTGGCGCACGACCGAGCGCTGACGGAGGGCGGGTCTCAGCCGTCGGCCGCCGCGACCTTCAGGCCGAAGCCGATCAGGACGACTCCGGTGACGCGGTCCAGGCCACGGCGCACCGCCGGTTTCTCGAAGAAGGCGCGGGCCTTGGCGAGGACCATCACATAGCCGCCCAGCCAGATCAGGGTGAGGGCCGCGTGGAGGAGGACGAGCAGGGCCATGCCCAGGTGCGAGGGGAGTTCGCGGGGCGCGAGGGTGGGCAGCAGGCCGGTGTAGAAGACCGCGATCTTCGGGTTGAGCACATTGCTGACCAGGCCGGTCCGCCACGGGTTGCCCCCGGTCGCCGCTGGGCTCGCGACAGCGACCGGCTGCCCGCTCCTGCGGCTCTTCACCAGGGCCTGTACGCCGAGGAAGACGAGGTAAGCCGCGCCGAGCAGCTTCACGGCCGTGTACGCGGTCGCCGACGCGGCCAGTACGGCGGCGAGGCCGACCACGGTCAGCACGCCCCAGACCAGGAGCCCGGCGGTGATCCCGCCGACCGTGCGCAGCCCGTCGCGCCACCCCGCACCCACGGCCCGTTTCGTCACCACGGCCATGTCGGGCCCCGGCACCACTGTCAGCAGCGCGAGCACGCCCGTCGCCGCGATGATCTGCGTGAACATAGAGGCAGTCTCACATCGGGCGGGATCACTCCGTGACGGCGGGTCCGGCTCCGGCTACCTGTCCGGCCGGGCCGCGGCGCTCGTGCGGGACGTCCGGGCACGGCTTCCGCCTCGGGCTGGAGTGACTCCCGTGGGCCCGACCTTCTGAATCGATGGGGCGGTGAGCGGTGAGGCGATGATCCGATGTCCTGGGTCTGCTCGCTCTTCCCCTGGTACCGACGCCGTACGTCGAGCGATGCCGTACGTCAGGAAAGCGTGCGCACCACGTCCCGCACCTGTCCCGCGACGGATTCCGGCAGCGGCGCGTAGTGCAGCCGCGACAGGTTCTTCTGGCCCGCCTCGCTCGCGGTGTAGGTGAGGAACGACTTGAGCGCGGGGAGGGTCTCCTTCTGGTTGCCCCTGTCGCAGACGATCTCGTAGGTCACCTGGACGATCGGGTACGCACCCGGGGTCTTCGTGTCGTGGCGGAACTTCAGGGTCATGTCCTTGCCCTTGCCCGCGACTTGGGCCTCGGCGATGCCTGCCGACGCCGTGATGGGCGTGGGCTCGACGGGGGCGGGAGCGCCCGTGTCGACGGCGACGGTCTTGATCTCGTGGGCCCGCGCGAAGGACAGCTCGAAGTAGCCGATCGCGCCGAAGCCCGAGGTCACCTCCGCGGCCACACCACTGGATCCGCTCGCCGACGCGCCGCCCCTGCCCTGCCAGGCCTTGCCCACCGGGTGGTTCCAGACCTCGGGCGCGGCGCCCGCGAGGAAGGCCTGGAAGTTCTGCGTGGTGCCCGAGTCGTCCGACCGGTGCACGGGCCGTATCGGCATCGACGGCAGGTCCGCGCCCGGGTTGAGGCGCGCGATCTCCGCGTCGTCCCACATGGTGATGCGGCGGTCGAAGATCTTGGCGATGGTCGGCGCGTCCAGGACCAGGTCCTCGACGCCGGGCAGGTCGTAGCCGATCGCGATGGGGCCGCCGACCATGGGCAGGTCTATCGCCCGTCCGCCCCGGCAGACGTCCTTCGAGCTCTCGACGTCCGCGGGCTTCAACGCGCTGTCGGAGCCGCCGAACGCGGTCGCTCCGCGCAGGAACTGCGCGCCGCCGGCCCCGGATCCGATGGGGTTGTAGGCGATCCGCACGCCGGGGCAGGCGCCTTGGTACTGCTTGATCCAGTGCTTCATCGCGTTCTGCTGGGCGCTCGATCCGGTGCCCTGCACCTTGCCCGACCTCGCGCAGTCGATCCCCGCGACCGTGGCGGACCCGGCCGAGGCGCGGTCGTCGCTCTCCCCGTCGTCGTCCCCCAGGCCCACGAGGCCGCATCCCGTGAGCGACAGCGACAGCAGGGCCGTCAGTGAGGCCGCCGCGAGCGTCTTCCCGCTTTGGTACGTACGTCCTGGACGTCGGCGTTGCAACGTTGTCCCCTCGGGGTGCCGCGAACGCGTCGCGGAAGTTCTACGGATGTTCTTGAGTGACAGCCTCAGATGATCGTCGATGCAGGGCGTCGGCGGGTGACCAGGAGGCGAACATCCGTAGACGCACTGACGTACGGGAACCGAGAGGTAGTCGCGAGGAAGCGCAGGGTGAACGGCCGGGCGGGCCTCGAACACCGTGTCCTACACTCCGCCCCATGAAGATCGCGAGTACTTCCGTCATCGAGGACCTGGCACCAACTGGCGTGCTGCGAGCCTCCATCAACCTCGGCAACCCCGTTCTGGCGCAGGGCACGCCCGCCGCCCCGGCCGGTATCACGGTCGACATCGCGCGCGAGATCGGCGCACGCCTCGGCGTCCCCGTGGAACTCCTCTGCTTCGACGCGGCACGCAAGTCGTACGAGGCGATGGCCTCGGGCCAGGCCGACCTGTGCTTCCTCGCGGTCGAGCCGGCCCGCGAGGCCGAGGTCGCCTTCACCGCGCCGTACGTCGTGATCGAGGGCGTGTACGCCGTGCCCCACGACGCGCCCTTCACCACGTCCGCCGACGTCGACCGCGCCGGTGTGCGGATCGGCGTGAAGCGCGGTTCCGCGTACGACTTGTTCCTCACCCGCACGCTGCGCGACGCGAGCGTCGTGCGGGGCGACGAGGGGGTCCAGGTGTTCCGCGACGAGAAGCTGGAGGTCGCGGCGGGCATCCGGCAGCCGCTGACCGCGTACGTCGCCGAGCACCCCGAACTGCGGCTGATCGAGGACCGGTTCATGCAGATCCGGCAGGCGGTGGGCACGACCAGGAGCCGCGCGCCCGAGACCGTCGACTTCCTCCGTGAGGTCGTGGAGGAGCTGAAGGCCACCGGGTTCGTCGCGGATTCGCTGCGGCGTGCGGGACAGGCGGAGACACTGGCCGCCCCGCCCGCGTAGTCCTCCAACAGATCGTCCCCTGCGAGGAGTTGGTCGCCACACCCGGACGCATGGGCACGCGCTGACGTATCAGCTCGTACGACCCGTCATCGCGTGCTGCCCCTGATGCGCGGCACAGCGAGCCCTTCCTTCCCGCCTCTCCTCCAGGGGTTCCTGCGCCATCCCTCTTCCACGAACGTGATTTCCGTCTGCTCCGGGCAGGTCAGAGCGCCTCGCAGTGCGGGGAGCAGGCCGGTCTCGTCGTCCTGCCGCTGATCGCCGTGCTGACGCTCGATGCCGGGAACGGTCGACTCGGGGTCTTCGACGTCGCGTATCAGGCCTGACTCGTACGGCTGGTGAGACGCGATCAGCTGGCTCAGGGAAACAGTGCGCTGGAGGGCAGCAGGTCGGCGGCGCGGGTCGGGGGCGGTCGTGGGGTCGCCGCTGTCGGCGTGGCTGCCGGGAAGGGGCCGGGAAAGGTCGGGTACGGCAGGGTGCTGGTGTGCTCGGCCGCGCTCGCCGACGGGGTGATGCTCTGTGTGCCCGCGCTGTACGGTTCCTCGGCCGTCACCGTCGCCTTGCTGATGGGCATCAACTTCGTGTTCGGCGCCTTCGGCCAGACGGTCAACTTCGTCGGCATGGGGCTGACTCCGCTCGGTTCGCTGCCCGGGGCTTTCCTCGCGGACGCGTGAGGGCTGCGCGTCGGGCTGGCGGCGACCGCGGCCGGGCTCGCGCTGTCCCCCGTGGTCATGGCCTGCTCCCCTCTGGCCCGTCTGGTGAGACGGCTACCACCGGCCTGACGTGGACGTTTATCGGCCACACGTGCGCCTCACGACGTACGACACGCCACACTTGTCACTCCCGTTCGGGCCGTGAAAGGACCACCCCATGACAGAACCCAGCTCCTCGGCGGAGGCGGAGGCGGAGGCGGAGGCGGAGAGGGACGCGGAGACAGCGCCTGGGACGGAGAGGGAACCCGAGCCGTCCGCGCCCGGCGGCCCCGGCCGTCGCAGAGTGCTCGCGTACCTCCTCGCCGCCCCGACCCTCGCCGTCGGCGTCCGCTTCGGCGCGGACACGGTCGCCGGGCAGGAGGCCGAGGCCGCCGTGCCCTCGCCGCCGCAGCCGGAGAACCTCTTCGACCTCGGCGATCTGCAGAACCTGGTCGCCGCGCCGACCTCCGGGCTGATCACGATCCAGGTGCACACCGACGGCACCGCCTCGTTCGCGGTGCCCCGCGCGGAGGTGGGCCAGGGCATGACCACCGCCGTCGCCATGATGATCGCCGAGGAGATGGACCTGCCCTTGGAGAAGGTACGGGTCGATCTCGCCGACGCCCGGCCCGAGTTGCTGATGAACCAGTTCACCGGCGGCTCCAACTCGATGCGCAGCATGTATCTGCCGGTGCGCACCGCGGCGGCCGTCGCACGGCACCGCCTGCTCGCGACGGCGGCGGCGCAGTGGGGTGTCGCGGCGTCCGAACTCACCGCCGAGGACGGCGTGATCAGGCACGGGTCCGCGCGCAGCGCCACGTACGGCTCGCTCGCCGAGAAGGCCGCGAGCGCCAAGGTCCGCGCGGCCTCGGCGCCCCTCAAGTCCCGCGAGGACTTCACGGTCCTCGGCACGCCGCGCAACCGCATCGACGCGCTGGAGATCGTCACCGGCCGCAAGAAGTTCGGTATGGACCACGACGTGCCCGACGCCAAGCCGACGATGGTGCGCCGCCCGCCGACCATCAACGGCACGGTGAAGGCCGTCCACAACGCCGACGCGGTCCTGAAGATGCCCGGCATCACCGATGTCGCGACCATCGAGCACGGTGTGGCCGTGCGCGGCGAGACGTTCGGTCAATGCATCGACGCACTGCGGGCGTTGGAGGTGACCTGGGGCCGGGGCACCGTGGACAAGGAGTCGGACGACAGCGTCCTGCGCAAGATCAAGGCGGCGGCGCTGCCGATGGTCGTGCCGCCCCTGCTCACCAAGAAGTTCGACGCCGAGTTCACCTTCGCGTTCGCCAGCAACAGCCCGCTGGAGCCGGACAACGCCATCGCTGACGTCCGCGCCGACCGTGCCGAGATCTGGTCGAGCCTCAAGGTGCCGATCGTGGCACAGCAGGACATCGCCGCCCGCCTGGGCCTGCCCCACAAGGCGGTGACCGTGCACGTGGTGGAGGGCGGCGGCTCCTTCGGCCGGCACCTCTTCCACGACGTGGCCGCCGAGGCCGCGGAGATCTCGCAGAAGATGGGCAAGCCGGTCAAGCTGTCCTGGTCGCGCACGGACAACTTCCGTCAGGGGCGCACGCATCCGATGTGCGTCTCGCGGATCCGCGCCACGTACGGACTCGGCAACGTTCTCAGCTACGAGCAGCGGCACACCGGCTCGCAGACCGACTTCGGCCACGGACTCGGCGAGATGATCACGTCGGCGGCGGCGAAGCTGCCCGTCGCGGGCAATCTGACGTTCGCCGAGACGATCTTCCAGCTGACGCAGTCCACGCCGTACAACTTCGGTGTCACCACGCAGCTGCTCAACGAGGTGCCGCTGAAGTTCAACACGGGCAGCATGCGCAACATCTACTCGCCGAACGTGGCCTGCGCCCGAGAGCTGGTGGTGGACCAGCTCGCCGCGAAGATGGGCAAGGACCCGGTCGAGTTCCGCCGCTCGTTCCTCAAGGACAAGCGGCTGCGCGCCGTCCTGGACAGGGCGGTCGAGGAAGGCGAGTGGGGCAAGAAGCTGCCCGCGGGAATGGCGCAGGGCATCGGCCTGCACGCGGAGTACCGGGGCGCGGTCGCCACGCTCGTCGAGATCGACTGCCGCCCCGAGACCGTCAACCGGAAGATCCGTGACGCGGTGACGGGGCCGCGCGTCACCAAGGCGCTGATCGTCGTCGACGCGGGATTCGCCATCAACCCCCGCGGTCTGGAGGCCCAGATGATGGGCGGCTTCAACGACGCGCTCGCCATGGCCCTCACCTCCAGCCTGCACATCGAGGACGGCCTCCCGCTGGAGGGCAGCTGGGACAACTACTTCTATACGAGGCAGTGGAACACGCCGCTGGAGCTGCGGGTGGTCGTCATGCCCAGCAAGAGCGAAAAACCGGCCGGAGCGGGCGAGTTGGGGGTGGCGCCGGCATTCGCCGCCATCGCCTGCGCGTACGCGCGCGCCACCGGCACCCTGCCGACGAGCTTCCCGATCAACCACGGCACGATCAGCTTCGACCCGCTCCCCCGCGAGCCCTCCACGCCCCAGTCCCCCACCGACGGTCTCGACCGCGCCTTCTGAGGAGCCGAACCCTCCATGGCAAGCCACACCTTCAAGCTCAACGGCGAGCGCATCACCGTCGAGGCCGAGGACGACGTACGCCTCCTGTGGGTCCTGCGCGACCTCCTGGGCGTCACGGGCCCCAAGTACGGCTGCGGCCTCGGCGTCTGCCAGGCGTGTACGTCGCACATCAACGGCAAGGCGTTCAACCCGTGTTCGGTCCCGGTGGCCAAGATCGCGCCGGGCGACGAGATCACCACGATCGAGGGCCTGCCCGCCACGGTCGGCAAGGACCTCCACCCCATGCAGGAGGCCTGGCTCGACCTGGACGTGGCCCAGTGCGGCTACTGCCAGCCGGGCCAGATCATGACGGCGGTCGCCAAGGTCCGCCAGGCGGCGGCCGAGGGCCGTGAGATCACGGACGCCGACCTGGACGAGATCCGCAACATCTGCCGGTGCGGGACGTACAACCGGATTCGGGATGCGATCAGGGCGGGGGCGAAGAAGATGTGACCCGGCGGGCCGTGCTCACAACGGCCCGCCCCCGAGAAGCTGTCCCCCGTCCACGACCAGCGTCTCGCCCGTGATCCAGCGCGCCCCGTCCCCCGCGAGGAACGCCACCGCCTCCGCCAGGTCCTCCGGTTCGCCGATGCGGCCCAAGGGGGTGGCCGCGGCGACGCGTTGTTCGTTCTCCTGCCAGAGTGCCTCGGCGAGCTTCGTGCGGACGACGCCGGGGGCGATGGCGTTCACCCGGATCTTCGGCCCCAGTTCCAGGGCGAGTTGCTTGGTCAGGTGGATGAGTGCGGCCTTGGAGACGTGGTAGATGCCGACGTCCTGGGCCACCGAAAGGCCGCCGATCGAGGCGGTGTTGACGATGGCGCCGCCGTGTTCGCCCATCCACGCCTTCACCGCCAGCGACGTCCACAGGATCGGTGCCCACAGGTTGACGTCCATCGTCTTGGCGAAGCGCGCGTGGTCCTGGTCGACGACCGGGCCGTACGCCGGGTTCGTACCGGCGTTGTTGACCAGGATGTCGAGGCCGCCGTACGTCGCGACGACGTGGTCGACGCAGGCGCGGGCGGCGGCCTCGTCGGTGGCGTGGGCTCCGAAGCCCGCGACGCCCGCGCCCAGTTCGGCGGCCGCCTCCTTGGCGCGTTCCTCGCTGCGCGAGGTCACCACGACCTGTGCGCCGCGGTCGCGCAGGGCCGCGGCCGCCGCGAGCCCGATGCCCCGGGACGCGCCCGTGACGACGGCGACCTTGCCGTCCAGCGGGGCGCTCATCGCGCGGCCCGCTCGGTCTCGCGGCGGCGCAGCTCGCGCAGGGCGATGGTGCGCTTGTGCACCTCGTCGGGGCCGTCGGCCAGACGCAGGGTGCGCAGGTGGGCGTACATGGAAGCCAGCGGGAAGTCGTCGCTGACGCCCGCGCCGCCGTGCACCTGGATCGCGCGGTCGATGACCTTGAGCGCGGCCTGTGGCGCGGCGACCTTGATCGCGGCGATCTCCGTACGGGCCTCCTTGTTGCCGACGGTGTCCATCAGGTGCGCGGCCTTGAGGGTCAGCAGGCGCGCCATGTCGATCTCGATGCGGGACTCGGCGATCCAGTCCTGGATGTTGGACCGGTCCGCCAGGGGCGCGCCGAAGGTGGTGCGCGACTGTGCGCGGTCGATCAGCAGGTCCAGGGCGCGTTCCGCCATGCCGATCGTGCGCATGCAGTGGTGGATGCGGCCGGGGCCGAGCCTCGCCTGGCTGATCATGAAGCCGTCGCCCTCGCCCGCGAGGAGGGCGGTGCGCGGGACGCGTACGTCTTCGAAGAGGACCTCGGCATGGCCCTCGCGGTCCTGGTAGCCGAAGACGGGCAGGCCGCGCAGGACCGTGACGCCCGGCGTTTCGAGCGGGACGACCATCATGCTCTGCTGGCGGTGGCTCGGCCCGTCCGGGTCGGTCTTGCCCATGACGATGAGCACCTTGCAGTTCTTGTGCAGGGCGTTGGAGGTCCACCACTTGCGGCCGTTGAGGACGTAGTCGTCGCCGTCGGGCACCATCCGCATCTCGATGTTGCGGGCGTCGGAGCTGGCGACCGCGGGCTCGGTCATCGCGAACGCGGAGGCGATCTCACCGGCCAGCAGCGGCCCCAGCCACTTCTCCTTGTGCTCCTCGGTGCCGAAGAGCGTGAGGACCTCCATGTTGCCGGTGTCCGGCGCGTTGCAGTTGGTGGCCTCGGGGGCGAGGTGCGCGCTGCGGCCCATGATCTCGGCCAGCGGCGCGTACTCCAGGTTGGTCAGGCCCGGTCCCCACTCCGGGTGCGGGTGGAAGAGGTTCCACAGGCCCTGCTTCTTCGCCTCGGCCTTGAGCTCCTCCAGGACCGGCGGGTGGAAGTGCGGATCGCCCGACTCCGCCATCTGCGCCTCGTACACCTCCTCGGCGGGGTAGATGTGCTCGTCCATGTAGGCGAGCAGCCTCTCCTGGTACTCCTTGGCCCTGTCGGTCACGTCGAACACAGGTCGTCCTCCCACGGTCTTGGTCCGGAGTCCGGGTTTCACGTCTTGGCCCGGGGTCTGGGTCTCACGCGCCGGGCGTCGGCGCCAGGAGGCGCGCCAGCTCCGCGGCCGTCGTGGCCGCGTCAAGGTGCACGACTCCGGCGATGCCCAGCCGCTCGGCCGCCGCGATGTTCTGGCGCAGGTCGTCCACCATGACGGTGTCCTCGGGCCGTGCGCCGAGGCGCTCGCACGCGATCTCGTACGCGCGGCGCGACGGCTTGCGCACGCCGATCTCCCCTGACACCGTCACGGCGTCGAACATCGCGGGCAGGTCGAAGCCCGCGTAACAGTTGTCGCCAAGGGAGTTGGAGAGCAGCCCCACGCGATGCCCGTCGGCCCGCACCTTCGCCACGAGGGCGATCGATTCGGGGTCCTGGCGCAGCTTGCCCTGCAGGCGGTCCACCAGGCCGGGGCCCTCGATCGCCACTCCGTGCGCCCTCAGCCGCGCCGCGAAGCCGTCCTCGAACTGCCGCTCCCCGATGCGCCCTTCCTCGTGCGCCACGAGCAGCGCGGCGCTCTCCTCGTCCTTCGAGAGAAGCCGCAGCAACAGCCTGGGTTCCGCGCTCAGTTCGGCGCCGAGCTCCTCGAAGGCGGCGACCACACTCGTGGTCAGCACCCCGCCGAAGTCGAACAGGACCGCGCTGCGCGTACGCGTCTCAGTCATCGCCTGACACCTTCACTCGCCTCGGGGACTTCACTCGCCTCGGGTCCCGTCAACATAATTGAATCCGGATTCAGGTTCAAGGGTTTGCACTCCGCCCTGCATGCTGTCACCGAGGGGGCCCTGTACATTTGAACCCAACGTCAAGTTCAGTACCTTGAAGCAACCTCCAAAACAACCTCTGACACGGCCTCCAACACGGCCTCCGCCAGCGCGAGTTCCCCGCACCCCACCTGCGGATCACAGGAGTTCTGCCCATGACCACACACATCCCGATCGCCGAGTGGAACCGCGTCGCGACGCGCGATGTCGCGACGAACGGCATCACGCTCCGCGTCTTCGACCACGGCGACGAACGGCCGGGCAGGCCCCCGGTCGTGCTGTGCCACGGCTTCCCCGAGCTGGCGTTCTCCTGGCGGCACCAGCTCTTCGCGCTGGCGAAGTCGGGGTATCGCGTCCTGGTCCCCGACATGCGGGGCTACGGCGGGAGTTCACGTCCGGCCGACCCCGACGCGTACGACATCCTGACGCTCTGCGGTGATCTGGCCGGGCTCCTCGACGCCGTGGGTGCGGACGACGCCGTCTTCGTCGGGCACGACTGGGGCGCCGCCGTGGTGTGGCAGATGGCCCTGGCCCATCCGGAGCGGGTACGCGCGGTGGCCGGGATGAGCGTGCCGGTCACGCCGCGGGCCCCTGCGCCGCCGCTGCCGATTCTGCGGGGGCGCCTGGGCGACGACTTCTACATGGTGTGGTTCCAGGAGCCCGGCGTCGCCGAGGCCGCCCTGAGCAGGAACGTCCGCAGGACCATCGTCACCAGGGAGATGTTCACCGCCACCTGGCCCGAGCACGACGACGAGCAGTTGACGCTCCCTCCGTGGCTGGACGAGGACGAACTGGCTCATTACGTCGACACGTTCGAGGAGACGGGCTTCGGCGGAGGCCTCAACTACTACCGCAACCTGGACCGCAACTGGACGCTCACCGAGCACCTCGCCGACCGCGTCGTCACCCAGCCCTCGCTGTATCTCACCGGTTCAAGGGACCCCGTCGGGCAGTTCATGCCGGCGAAGGACCTCGACCGGATGCTCACCGACCCGCGCGGCCACGTCGTGCTCGACGGCGCGGGCCACTGGGTCCAGCAGCAGCGTGCCGACGAGGTGAACGCCGCTCTCCTGAAGTTCCTCTCCGAGGTCGGCTGATAACATCCGCTGCCACCGGTGACGTACAGTTCGAACGACAGCGAATGGATCGCAGTGGCTGCCCAGGCCCCGGCCGCAGACGGCGGCCAGAAGCAACCGATCACACCCCGCAGCGCGCGCGGCGTCAGGACCCGCAACGCCCTGATCGCGGCCGCCCGTGAGGTCTTCGAGCGCGACGGGTATCTGGACGCCCGCATCACGGACATCTCCAAGGCGGCCCATGTCGCCTCCGGGTCCTTTTACACGTACTTCAACAGCAAGGAAGAGATCTTCCAGGCGCTCGTCGAGCAGGTGCAGGAGGAGATGCTCCACCCGCACCTGCGCGAGCGCACCGGCATCACCGACCCGCGCGAGCTGATCGACGCCTCCAACCGCGAGTATCTGCGCGCGTACAAGAAGAACGCCCGCCTCATGGCGCTCTTCGAGCAAGTCGCCCAGATCGACGAGCAGTTCATGGCGCTGCGCATCGAGCGCGGCAACGCCTTCGCCCGGCGCAACGCCAAGCTGATCCGCACGCTGCAGGAGAGCGGCAGGGCCGACACGAGCCTGGATCCCCTGGTGACCGCGCACGCCCTGTCCGTGATGGTCAGCCGCATGGCGTACATGGTGTTCGTGCTCGGCCAGCGCGTTCCGTACGAGCGGCTCGTCACGACGCTCAACAGGATCTGGGAGAACGGGCTTCAGCTCAAGGATCCGGACGTCGAGGACTGATCCCGGGCGCGCAGGGCCCGGGTCCGTAGCGCGATCAGCGCGTCCAGGCGGAACATCGGGTCCGAAAGCCCCTTGCCGAAGAGGTCGTTGAGTCGGCGCAGGCGGTTGCGGGCCGTCTGCGGGTGGATGCCCAGCGCGGACGCCACCTCGGGAGCGGTGCGCCCCGCGGACATGAGCAGGGCGTCGAGCGTGTCCGCCAGGCGTTCCGCCTTGCCCTCCGGGAGGGCGCGCAACGGGGCGAGGGACTGCTCGGCGAGGAGTTCGCCCACGTGCGCGCTGCCCAGCAGGTGCAGTTCGCCCAGATGGTCCGCCGCCGTGACCGGCGCCCCGGTGTCCGTGGCGGCTGCCGGGCCCGGCAGCCGGTGCAGGGCGAGGCGGGCGCAGTACAGCGAGACCCACGCCTTTCTCCGGCGGGACGGCCGGGCCGATGACCGCGCCGCGGCCGTGCAGGACCGCGCGCAGCTGCCGCAGCCGGAGCTCGCCGCCGGACGCGGGGACGACCAGGTGGAGTTCGCCGCCGCGGGACGTGGTGAGGACGTCGCCGTCCAGGCCCGGCAGTTCCGGGTACACCTCCGCCGGGGAACGCAGGGCGACGCAGGCGAGCGTGGCGGGAAGCGGCCACTCGGCGCGGCGCGCGAGGTGGGTCAGGGGTTCGCCGCTCGGGTCGGGCCGCCGTTCGACGAGGCGGCCCGCGAGCGTGCGGCGGTTGCGCTGCACCTCGTCGCCGGAGCGGGCCCGTGCCTCCTCGAAGCCCTTGGCCGACTCCTTGGCCATGGCGTGCACGTGGGTGAGTACGGCCTCGCTCAGGGGGACGGCGATGTCGCCGGGCAGGCCCGCGTTCCGTGCGGCGGCGACATAGCCGCGGCAGGCCGCGCGCGCCCCGATGAGGTAGGCGGCGTGCAGGTCGTCCAGGCCGCGCCCGCTGAGGAACTCCAGCCTGCCGAGCCGCCGGAAGCCGGGCGCGTAGTGGTCCTGCGGGGCGTCCGGGTCCTCGACGAGCTCGGCGAACTGGGTGGCGGCCAGGCGCACGGCCACCGTGAGGTCCCGCCCGACCGCGGATCCTGCCGGGTGCCGGTAGCCGTGGATCTCCCGGTGGATGGCCTGCACCATGTCGGTGGTCGACTCCTCGATCCGGGAGCGCAGGACCGGGGCGAGGGCAGCGGGCAGCTCCTTCCACGGCGCCCTCGGCAGAGGAAGGTCGGCAGCTGTCAACTCTGGCTTTTTTCCCAGCAGTTACCGGTGAGTGTGCGGAGGCGGAGTGTAATCCGCGTGACATTCTCCGGACCCGCGCGCCCCGTACATCTGGCGCGTACCGCTCGGTCGCACGCACGCTTACGAGCCGCCGGGTCCCTGCCCCGGACCAGAGCCGCTCGCCGCTGTTGGAGAACGCCCATGACCATCGCACTCGCGCACCGCCACGATCCCGCGCCCCGCCCGCAGGAACTGCGCAGACTCCTCGGCCCGCATCTGCCCGCGGCGGTCGAGGAGATGACGTCCGAGGTCGCGGCCCGACTGCTGCACTACACCGACGCGGTCAGCTGACCGACGGGGCGCTCCCGAGCGCCGAGGACCGCCTGGAGACGATGCTGGTCCTGACGTGGCTGCTCTACGAGGCGTGACGTCCGTTTCGCGGCTCAGGAGAGCAGCGGCTTCACGTGGTCCGTGACGAAGCGGACGAACCCCTCGGGGTCCGGTTCGTCGGCCGTGGGCTGCAGGACGACCGTGTCGGCCCCCGCCTCGGCGAGCCGCCGCACGGCCTTGGCCACGTCCTCGGCGTCTCCGGCGGCCCCGAGGCCGGGGACGTCGCCCCGGCCGTCGTTCCTGATCTCGGCGCGCAGCCGCTCCGCCGCGTCGGGGCCGGTCGCGGCGTGCAGGTAGACCACGACGGGGTGCGCACCGGTGCGCCCTGCCGACTTCCGTCCCTCGTCGATGAGTTGACGGGACTTGCGTACCCCTTCCACCGGGATGCTCGCGTCCAGGATGGTGCCGTCCGCGGCCTCCCCGGTGAGCCGGACCGAGCGGGGCCCGCGCGCCCCGGCGTAGACCGCGGGGGCCGAGGCGGGCGGCCAGTCGAGAGCGACGTCGTCGAGGTGGACGTACCGTCCCCGGGCCGTGACGCGCTCGCCCGCCAACAGGGCCCGCATGGCGTCGAGATGCTCGCGGAGCAGGGTGAGCGGCGATTCGACGCGTGCGCCCACCTGCCCCATCCAGTCCTGTACGCCGTGCCCGACACCCAGCATGACCCGGCCGGGGAAGAGCCGGTGCAAGGTGGCCGCCTCCATCGTGGTGAGGGCGGCGTTCCGCAGCGGGACGGGCAGCAGCCCGACGCCCACACGCAGCCGCTCCGACCAGGCGAGGGCGGCGGCCGCACTGGCGATGCCGCTCTCCAGGAAGCAGTCCTCCCAGAGCCACAACTCCTCCAGACCCGCGTCCTCCGCCGTGCGCACCATGTCGCGCAGGCGCTCGGGGGGAAGCTGAGGCCGGAACACCACACCGAGAGTCGTCATGGCGCCTTCCTACCTCCTCGTCTCGCGGGCGATCAACCGGAATTCGGCTGCCGCCGACGGGATTCGGCTGTCACGTCCCGCACGTCCTCGCGCCCACGTGGAGGGCGACGGCGGTGTCGGTGCCGAGGGTGACGGTGAACCGCCGTGCGGAATCGACGGTGACGCGCCTGCCGGACTGGACGTCGCAGTAGTCGCCCGGGGGCAGGGAGGTCTGGAAGGTGCGGGTCAGCGACGATCCTTCGTGGTTGATCGCGACGTACGCCTTGTCACCGCGCCCGAAGGCGATCCGGTTGCCGCCGTCGTCCCACCAGTCGGTGACGCCCTGGCCGCGTGCGGCGTTGCGGAAGGCGACCATGCGGGAGATCTCGGGCCAGGCGTGCTGGCACTTCCAGCCGTCGGAGTAACAGGCCTTGACCGTACCGCCGTTGGGGGGTCCCGCGTCCCGGTCGGTGAACTCGTAGCCGGAGTGGACGTCGGGCGCCCCGTACGGCCAGGCGAGCATGAAGACGTTGGCGAGTGTGTAGCTGGCGCCGTCCTTGTAGCTGAGGGTGTCGCCGCCGCGCTCGGTGTCGTGGTTGTCGACGAAGACGGCGGACTTGCCCGAGGTCATGTAGCCCCAGCCCTCGCCGTAGTTCTTCAGGTAGGCGAGCTTCTCGCCTGTGAAGACGCGCTTGAGGTCGCGGGCGTAGCGGAACTCCTGCACGTCGCCGTTGCCGAGGTACTCGCTCGGCGAGACGGCCTCGCCCGCGCCGAAGATGGCCTCCTGCTTCCAGTGGACGCCCGGGTCGCTCAGCCGCGACTTGATGGCGGCGAGGTCACCGGCCGGCATGTGCTTGGCGGCGTCGATCCGGAAGCCGTCGACGCCCAGCGAGAGCAGGTCGTCGAGGTAGGCGGCGATGCGGCCGCGCACGTAGTCCTCGCCGGTGTCCAGGTCGGCGAGACCGACCAGTTCGCAGTTCTGTACGTTGCCGCGGTCGCCGTAGTTGTCGATCGGCGACCGGCAGTCGTCCATGTCGGCACCCGAATAGATGCCGGGGTAGTCGTACTTGGTGTACGACGAGCCGCCGGTGCCGGTGCCGGATCCTGCGGACATGTGGTTGATCACCGCGTCCGCTACCACCTTGACGCCGGCGGCGTGGCAGGTGTCGACCATGTTCTTGAAGGCCGCGCGGTCACCGAGCCGTCCCGCGATCTTGTAGCTGACCGGCTGGTACGAGGTCCACCACTGGCCGCCCTGGATGTGCTCCTGGGGCGGTGACACCTGCACGAACCCGTAGCCGGAGGGGCCGAGTCGATCGGTGCACGCCGTGGCCACCGAGTCGAAGCGCCACTCGAAGAGAACCGCGGTGACGTCCTTCTGTCCGGGCGGGGCCGCTTCCGCCGGCGGGGCCGTCGCGAAGAGGCTCCCCAGGACACCCACCGCGAGGGCGAGCGTCGCGGCAACGGGTCTGCGGCTTCTGGTCGTCGGGCCGGGCACGGGGCCTCCAGTGCGGGGAGACGATGAGGGGACATGAAGCTTCTTGCAGATTGAATCTGCAAGAACTTGCGAACCGGGACGGTATGCGCCCCCGGGACCCCGGTCAACCCTTCCCGCACCGCCCCCGTCAGTGCCCCGCCCGCGCCCGGTGCCGGCGCACGGCGTCGCGGTTGGCGCATCGGTGCGAGCAGTATCGGCGGCGGCCCGTGCGGGACGTGTCGGCGAAGATCATGGCGCACTCGGTCACGTCGCACCGCCGCAGCCTGTGCATGCCACGGCCCACCAGGTGGAGTGCGGTGCCGACCGAGAACAGGGAGAACAACAGGGCACCCAGCGGCTGTCGGTCGTCGCGGTAGTGCAGGTGCCAGCCGTCGCCCGCGTGGTCGGTCAGCCGAGGGTAGGCCGCGGCCGCCGCCATCATGCCGTTGATCAGCTGGGCGCGCTCGTGTTCGTCGGTGGCGTCGACGACCTTCTCCCAGTCGTCCAGGGCGGCATGGGTGCGGTCCAGATCGCGCGGTGTGACCGGGCGCTCCAGCGTCAGCCCGGCGGCGCGGCAACGGTCCGCGAGCTCCTCGGCGCTGGTCGGGCGGCGGTTGGCCAGGTCCGCGGCCAGGTTCACGGCATCGCCGCCGTAAGGGTTGAGGTGCATAAGCTCATTACAGCAGGCTGATCGCCATGACACAGCCCACCGGACAGCTCTCCACGCCGTCGACCGCTCAACTCCCCGGCGATTTCCGCGACGTACGCCATGCCACGAACGACGACCTACCGGAGCTGGTGCGTCTACGGGCCCTGCTCTTCGAGGACTTGGGCGGCGACTACTTCAACCCCGCGTCGGCAGGCGACGACTGGAGACACTCCCTCGCCGCGGTCCTCGAGGAGAAGCTCGCGTCGGGCGACGCGCACATCGTGGTGGTGGACGGCGAACACGGCCTCGCCGCCTGTGGCATGGGCACGGTCGAGCAGTGGTTCCCCGGCCCGCACAACCTCAACGGCCGGGTCGGGCATGTGATCGGCGTCGTCACGGACCCCGCGTACCGGCGGCGCGGCCACAGTCGGGCGATCGTGCGGGCACTCCTCGACTGGTTCCGCATACGACAGGTCTCCCGCGTGGATCTGTACGCATCCCACGAGGGTGAACCGCTCTATCGCGACCTGGGGTTCGTCGATCACCCCGACCCCGCGCTGTACTGGCGCCCGTGAGGGGCGACCGGTCGACGTCGACGTCGGCGTCGGCGTCGGCGTCCTTGCCCGAGCCGTCGTCCGGGACCGCGTACCGCTGGGTCGTCCTCGGCATCGCCACCTTCACCCAGGCCGCCGCGGCCTTCTTCGTACAGGGGGTCGGTGCGCTGGGCCTCCACCTCCAGCGCGATCTGCACCTCAGTACGACGCAGCTCGGCCTGCTGCTCTCGGCGGCCCAACTGGTGCCGCTGATCGGGTTGTCGGCGGCCGGTGCGTTGCTCGACCGCCACAGCGAGCGCTGGGTCGTCGGGGCGGGTGCGTGCGTGGTCGGCGCGGGCCTGCTCGTGGGGAGCGCGGCGCCGGGGTACGCCTCCCTGCTCCTGGTGATGCTGGTCGTCGGCGCGGGCTACAGCACCGTCCAGCCCGGCGGAAGCAAGTCGGTGGCGGCGTGGTTCGCCCCGTCCCGGCGAGGCCTCGCCATGGGCATCCGCCAGGCGGGGCTGCCGCTGGGCGCGGCGCTCGCCTCGGCATCGCTGCCGGTCCTCGCGGAGGCGTACGGCCTGCGGTCCGCGCTCGTGGCCGGCGGGCTCGTCGCACTCCTTGGTGCCGGTGTCTTCATGGCCTTCCACCGCAGACCGCCCCACGGCACCACCCGCACCGGCGGCGGGCCGCCCATCCCGCTCACGACGCAGCTCCGCGAGCGGCTGCGGATGCTGCGCGAACCGTCCATGGCGCGGATCATGCTGTCCGGTACGAGCCTGATCTCGGTGCAGTACGGCGTAGGCGTCCTGACCGTGCTGCACCTGCACAGGACGGCGTCCGTGGACGCGGACACGGCGGCCGTCGTCCTGGTGGCCGCGCAGGGTGCGGGGGTGGCGGGGCGGATCTGCCTGGCGGCCTGGAGCGACCGCGCCACCTCGGGGCGCTACGCCTCCGTCAGGGCGTGCCTCGTCGCCGTGACCGCGGGGACGGTCGCGCTGATGACACCCCTGGGCCACTCCCCCACGGCAGCCTGCGTCGTCTTCGTCGGGCTCGGCTTCTTCGGACTCGGCTGGTACGGCCCGTGGGTCGCGTACGTCGCCGAATCGGCCCCGCCGGGCAGGACCGGGTTCGCGCTCGGCCTGGCCATGTCCGTGAACCAGATCGCCATCGTCCTCGCCCCGCCCGCCCTCGGCCTGCTCATCGACCTCACGCACGGTTTCACCCCGGCCTGGGGCGTCCTTTCGGCGCTGACGGCGGCGGCGCTCGTCCTGACGTTAGATCCACGGTCACCAGGGCACCCGGGCTCAGATACGCAAGAACACGCCTCACGTGCACAAGGACGCCCGCAGAAGTACGCGTGACCAACACGCACAGAAGCCCGCGTGAGACCAGCCAGGAAAGGGAGATGACCCCTCTCATGCCCATGCGCATCGCATTTCTCGTGGCGCCCGAGGGCGTCGAGCAGATCGAGCTGACCGATCCCTGTCAGGCCGTGCGCGACGCGGGCGGCGAAGCCGTGCTGGTGTCGACCGAGCCCGGACGAGTTCAGGCCTTCGACCACCTCGACAAGGCGGACACCTTCCCTGTCCAGGAGGTGGTCGACAAGGCCAGGGCGATCGACTTCGACGGGCTCGTGCTGCCCGGCGGCGTCGCCAACCCTGACGTCCTGCGCCTCGACGAGCGGGCCGTGGCCTTCGTGAAGGAGTTCTTCCACCTGGGCCTGCCGGTCGCGGCCATCTGCCACGCCCCGTGGACGCTCATCGAGGCGGACGTGGTGCGGGGACGCGCGCTGACCTCGTGGCCGAGCCTGCGCACGGACATCCGCAACGCGGGCGGCACCTGGGTGGACGAGCAGGTGACGATCTGCGACGGCGGCTCCAACACCCTGATCACCAGCCGGAAGCCGGACGATCTCAAGGCGTTCTGCGAGGTGATCGTCGCGGAGTTCGGCAAGTCGACCGAACGGGCGGCACGGTGACCGCCACGGGGAGCGTGACCCTCGACCTGGTCGAAGCCGCTTCTGTCACATGACATGGCTCCCTGCGGGGGGGGCGCTCCGCATGCCTTCCCCTCGTACTCATCACGTCGGACGCGACAACACCCGAGGTTCGCCGGAGCGCGTATTCGGCCGTGGCGGCCGGGCCGTGTCCGGGGAGGACGCGAGGATCAACACAGGCGCGGGCGACGACCGCATCCGCGTGCTCGCCGGGACCAGCAGGACCGCCCTGGTCGGCGGCGGGCACAAGCCCTACGGCCAGTCGGGAGGGCAGGTACACGACGTGGAGGGGGACGACCACATCGAGATCGAGGCTGCACGCGACCCAGGGCGCGCAGGTAGCGGGCGGCGCAGGTAACGGGCGGCGAAGGCAACGACGTCGTGGCGGTCCGAGGCGGCAGCAGCCTTCCCTCGCTGTTCGAGGGCGTAGTCGCACTCCCGCAGTCGGCGGTCGTGGCTGACGGGAACCGTGGAGTCGGCGAACGCGATCCGTGCGGTGTCCACGGCCCGCTGCAGGTCGGAGGTGACAACCGCGGTGATGCCGTCGTCGCGGCGGCGTTCGCCGAGTTCGCGGGCCTGGCCGCGGCCGGCCGACGAGAGTCGGCCGGGCAGCCACCCGGTGGCGATGCCCGCTTCGTTGTCGGTTGTCGTGGCGTGTGTCTCGTAGACGATCTCGATGGCCACGCGGACCTCCTGCTTCAGGCCGCCTACGCGTCCGGCCCGGAATCGGCATCCGCCATCGCCCGTTCCAGGATCGCCGCCACGACCTCGGACTTGGCGTCGGCGTAGTTCTGCATGTACTCCCAGGACTGCTGGGACAGCGACCGCTTGGCGTCGGCGTAGAGCTCGCGGTCGACGGTGTCCGTGCGCAGCCGGTCGCGGAAGCGCAGCATGCGGACGACTTCCTCGCAACCCCCGGGCAGGACGTGCAGGTTGACCGATTCGCCGCTCGGGGCGAGGTCGTGCTTGCGCAGGACGCGGTGCTCGTACCATTCGGGCTCACGGATGACGAGCGTGAAGCCGAGGTCCTCCAGGGGCGGTACGTAGCTCGCCTCGTCGCCGGAGTCGGGCACCGTCAGGAGCATGTCGATGACCGGCTTGGCGGGCAGGTCCGGCACGGACGTGGAGCCGACGTGCTCGATCCGGTGGTCGAGGTGGCCGAGCCGCTCGCGCATGAGGGCGGCCTCCCGCTCGAAGAGTGAGGGCCACCGCGGGTCGTACTCCCGCAGCGTGACCTGGCCGTTGAGCTTGGGCGGCGCGACCACGTGGGCCGCCTCGATCTCCTCGGCGGTCATGGGGACGCGCGCGGCTTCCTCTTCGGGGCGTTCGGACATGGGAGCTCCTGTCTGCGGCTGATGGCCATCGTTACACGGCGTACGGGGAGACCGGTCGCTCGAAGAACGTCTCCAGCACCACCGTGGCCTGCGTCCCGCTGACGCCCTCGATGGCGTAGATCCGCCGCAGCGCGTCCTGCAGTTGCTCGGTGGTCGCGGCCCTGACCTTCACCAGCACCGAGGCGCTGCCCGCGATGACGTGCGCCTCCAGGATCTCCGGGAGCGCGGCGACTGAAGGGAAGATCCCTGCCATGACCAGCGAGCGCCCCGCGTTGTACGAGATGCTCGACGACCGGTTCCGCACGGGTCGATGCATGAACGGCGATGGCGAACTGGAGGTCCTGTACACCGGCTGCCGCTGGGCCGAGGGGCCGATCTATCTGCCCGCCTGGCGGCAGTTGATCTGGAGCGACATCCCCAACGACCGGATGCTGCGCTGGGACGAGGAGACCGGCGCTGTCGGGATCTTCCGTCGCTCCGCCGGGCACACCAACGGCAACACCCTCGACCGCGAGGGCCGTCTGATCACCTGCGAACAGGGCAACCGTCGCGTGACCAGGACCGAACACGACGGCACGGTCACGGTGTCGGCCGACCACTGGGAGGGCAAACGCCTGAACAGCCCGAACGACGCGACGGTGAAGTCCGACGGCTCCATCTGGTTCTCCGACCCGGACTTCGGCATCACCAGCGACTACGAGGGCTACCGCGCGGAGAGCGAGATCGGCTCCAACAACGTCTACCGCGTGGACCCGGACACCGGTGAAGTGCGGCTCGTCGCCGACTGCTTCGACGCTCCGAACGGCCTGGTCTTCTCGGCCGACGAGCGGCAACTGTTCGTCTCCGACACCCGCGCCAACCGCGTCCGCGTCTTCGACGTACGCGAGGACGGCACGCTCTTTGACGGCGAGGTCTTCGCCGACGCGGGCGCCCGGCCCGACGCCCGCTCCGACAACCTCCGCTTCGACGACGGCGGCCGCCTCTGGGTCGCCGCCATGAACGACGGCGTGCACTGCTACGCCCCCGACGGCACGTTGATCGGGCGCCTCGGGGTCCCCGAGGCGGTCGCCAACATCTCCTGGGGCGGCGCCAAGCGCAACCGCCTCTTCATCGCCGCCGAGACGAGCCTGTACTCGCTCGTCATGGCCGTCACCGGCGCCCATCCGACCGGGCCGGGGCACCGCCCTTGGAGCATGGCTTGATGTGATGGGCTTCACGCGTGTCGCGCGGGCGCCGCTTAGGAGTTCCCTCCCCCTGAGCCCAGGATGTGCCCATGAACATAGGCATGGACGTGGGCATCGCCCTGCCCCAATACGGCACACACGCACTGCCCCACACGATCGGCGGGTTCGCCAGGGCCGCGGAGGACGCCGGCTTCGACTCGCTCTGGACCGGCGACCGTTCCCTGACCCCCGTCGAACCCAGCGACCTGTATCCGGGCCACTCGCCCGAGAACCCCTATCCGCCCGAATTCAAGACATTCCTCGACCCGCTGACCGTGCTGACCGTCGCCGCGACGGCCACGAGCCGGGCACGCCTCGGCACCAGCACCCTCAACGCCCCCTGGTATCCGCCGATCCTCCTCGCGCGCACCCTCACCTCGCTGGACCAGATCAGCGGCGGCAGGCTCGACGCGGGTCTGGGCATCGGCTGGATGCGCGACGAATACACCGCGATCAACGCCGACTTCGGCAAGCGGGGCGCGCACCTGGACGAGATCCTCGACATCCTCGAAGGCATCTGGACCGAGGAGGAGTTCGGGCACGAGGGCCGGAACTGGACGATCCCCCGTTCGCACGTCGGTCTGCGGCCCGTCCAACAGCCGCGCCCGCCCGTGTACTTGGGCGGGTTCGGCCCTGCCGCGATGCGGCGTGTCGGGCGGCGGGCCGATGGATGGGTCGGTGTCGTCATGCCTCCGCAGGTCCACGCCGGGCTGTGGGACACGGCCCGGCGCGCCGCCGAGGACGCGGGCCGGGATCCCGACGCGCTGCGCCAGTTCCTCCGCTACAACCCGCCGTCGGGAGCCACGGCGGAGCAGATCGCCACGGTCGTCGCGGGGATACGTGACTCCGGCGCGGACGGCGGCTTCATCGATCTCCAGCAGTGCGTGCGCGAGCCGGACGAGGCGCTGGAACTGGGCATCAAGGTTCTCGACCGGCTCCGCTGAATCCAGCCGGACCGCGTCGGCTGACGGACGAACGTGTATTGGCTGACGGACGAACGTGTCGGCCGGCGCACCTACATGTCGACTCGCGGACGGATACGCCAAGTCCCTGCGCTGTTCCGCCTTTCCAGGCGCAGGGACGCGGACGCCGCACGGGTCATCTCATTCGGATCTACGCGCCGGAGACATGGCGAGCCGGTCCGCGGGCAGCAGGTGCGACTCGAAGCTCACCGGATGACCGCCGTACGCGCGGGTGCGTGCCGAAGGCGGTCAAAGGGATACCCGACGTCCCCCTCACGGCCTCATGATGTGCACTAGGCGAAACGGGGGTGCCTTAATGGCTGTTCGCTTCGGTTCAGGACCCGTGCGGCTTCCGGGCTGGGCCTTCACTCTCGCCGGGTTCGTCCTGGTGGTGGGGTTGTTCTTCGGGGTACGGGGGATCGCGTCACCCGACGGCGGGGCGCAGGGCGGTGGGAGCGGCGGTTCCCACGGCGGCGGTACGAGCGCGGGGGCCGGCGGCGGGGACGCGGGCGGTGCGAGTGGGAGCGGAGGCTCGGGCGGCGGCTCGTCGAGCGGTACGTCCAGCGGTACGTCGAACGGGAGTTGGCAGACCGGCGGCGGGGACGGGGAGCCGGGCGGAAACGGGAACGGGAACGGCAACGGGAGCAGTGGGACCGGGAACACCGGGAGCGGCACGTCACCCGGCTGGCTTCCGTGGGGGCCGAGGTCGCCCAACACCGACGAGGAACTCGAACCGGACAGCGCGTACGACCTGCTTCAGCAGGGCGAGTGCCAGGAGGCCTACAACGCCGCCATCGACCCCGCCAAGCAGACCGGCAACCAGGCGTCGCCCGACTCTTGGAAGGTGATCGAGGGCCTGGGCGGCATCTGCAAGGCCGCGCAGGGCGAAAGCGACGGCCTCGGTATCGCGGCGAAGGCCGAGAAGGGTCTGCGCGCCTCCAACTACCAGCCGGGCAGCACGGATCAGCTGTGCAAGGACGGGGAGGCGTACGCGGTGCTGCAGCGCTTCGTCGGCTATTACCGGCAGCACCCCGACGAAAAGGTCGTGCTCCGACCCTCGGCGTCGGGTTCCGAGGCCTGCGAGAACAAGATCACCGCCTCGGACAACAGCTATGCCCCCGGTACGTCGGCCTACTTCTACGGAACGTGGCCGGATCAGCCGGAGACCGTGGAACTGAGCGCGGCGGAGCTGACGGACCCCGTCGTCGTGGAGCCCTTCGGCGACAAGGAGGACAAGGCCAGGTGCTGCAAGGACGCGACGATCTCCATCGACCTGCCGGGGCCTGAGGGCTACGGCGGCCGGCGTCCGACCGTGATCGACGTGACGCTCGTGACGGAGAAGGGCGCCAGGGTCGTCCAGAAGTCCGCGTTCACCCTCGACTGGACCGGCATAGACCCACCGCCCTCACCGGACCCGCCGTCACCGAACCCGCCCTCACCGAACCCGCCCTCACCGGATCCGCCATCGCCGGGCCCTTCGACACCCAGCCCCGTGTCGTCCAGCCCTGAAGCATCCGGTTCCGGTGCATCCATCGCTGCCGTCCCTGCCCCACGCGCCCCATGACCGACCCTCAGCCCACGGGACCGAACCCCGCACCGGGTCCGTCCCCGGCCCCACAACCGCCCCACCCACCGACACGGCCCCCAGCCCCAGCCCCAGAGCCGGAACCGGCACCGACACCGGCCCCTGACCCCGACCCCGACTCCCCACGGCCCTCACCCCCGGCACCCGCACCTCCCACCCTCGACCCCAAGCTCGGCTGGGTCGAGATCGTGGGGGCCATCGGGTCCCTCGTGACTCTTCTGACCGCCGTCCTCTTCTACTTCGGCTGGGCCAGCACCGACGCCGAGGCCAAGGCGCTCGGGCTGCGGGACACCGTCTTTCACTTCTCCACCAGCGACTATCTGCTGCGCAGCGTCGACGCCCTCTACGTGCCCGCCTGGCTCGCGGCGGGTGTTGCCCTCGGCATGCTCGGGCTGCACCGCTGGACCACGAGCGAACCGGAACGCCTCGCCCGCGCCGTCCGCGTGCTCCGCTTCGCCTGGGCGGTGCCGCTCGTCCTCGTCCCCCTGTATCCGCTCGGACCATGGCTGTTCGACCTGTTGCTGCCGCTCACCGCGATCGCCGCCTTCTCGCTCAACGCGTACGCCCGCACCCGCGGACGCAGGGACCTGCGACTGTGGGGGCTCACCCTCTTCATCTGTGTTCTGTCGCTGTTCTGGGCCGTTTCCGCGTACGCGGAGATCGCCGGCCGCGGCCGCGCGGAACTCACCGAGCGGACCGTCCGCGCCGACTTCCCCTCCGTCGTCGTCTTCAGCAAGAAGGACCTCATGATCCGCGGCGGCGGCAGCTGCTACCGCCGGGTCACCGAGAAGGGAAGTCAGTACGCGTACGAGTACGCCGGACTGCGGCTCTTCCATGTCTCCGGAGACCGCGTCTTCCTCGTACCCCGCAACTGGTCGCCCGGGAACGGCACCCTCTACGTCCTCAAGGAGGGCGACGGGCAACGCGTCGATCTGCTCAGCGGAGCCGTTCACCGGGCGAGCGAGTGTCGGGGGTAGGACGGGGACGGCGTCGGTTACCGCGCCATCTCGTACGTCCCTGCCAGCGCCTCCACCCGCTCCCAGACACGCGCCGAGCGGGCCTCGTCGACGACCGGGCGGCGCACCGCACCCAGGGCCCAGCTCTGCTGCGCCTCGGTGGCGGAGTCCTTGCCGTGCAGTTCGACGGCGTGCGCGGAGAAGTCCCGTACGAGAACGGCGAAGAGCTCGTCGAGGACGTCCTCCTCAAGGCCGGTCAGACGCGCCTGCTCCAGGATCAGCTGGCCGTGGACCACCAGCGCGAAGAGCTGGCCGACGGCGAGGAGGAGGTCGAGGTCGCGGCTCTGCTTCTCGTCCGGGGCGGCCGTGGTGACGAACTCGCAGAGCGCGTCGGCCTGTTCGCGGAAGCGGGCGACGTTGGGCAGCTCGGCGAACGCGTCGAAGGCCGTGCGCCAGTCGTGGAAGCGGATGGCGCCGAGGCCCCTGGCCGGTCCCTGCCGGAAGAGGAAGTCGTCGTCGGCCGCGTCCAGGCGCGTGGGCACGGGCGCGTACTCGGCCGGGTTCAGCAGGTGGTTGCCCATGAACTTGAGGATCAGCGCGAGGTTGACGTGGACCGTGCCCTCGAGCTTCGGCAGGCCGCGGATCTCGACGGCCGCCTGCGCGAAGTAGTTGTCCTTCTCGAAGCCCTTGGCCGCGATGACGTCCCACATGAGGTCGATGACCTTCTCGCCCTCGGTGGTCACCTTCATCTTCGTCATGGGGTTGAAGAGGAGGTAACGGCGGTCGTCGGGCCCGGCGGAGCGGAAGTAGTCGACGGCGCGGTCGCTGAAGAGCTTCATCCCGACGAGGCGGACGTACGCGTCGGTCAACTCCCGCCGCACGTGCGGGAAGGCGGTGACGGGACGGCCGTACAGGATGCGGTTGTGCGCGTGCGTGACGGCCTCGTACATCGCGTGCTCGCAGATGCCGATCGAGGCGGTGCAGAGGTTGAACTTGCCTACGTTGACCGTGTTGAGGGCGGCGTCGAAGGCGGCGCGGCCGGTGTGCAGCACGTCGTCGGGAGCGACCGGATAGTTCTCCAGGCGGAACTCGCTCACGTACTTCGACGAGTCGACGACGTTCTTGACCAGGTGGTACGCCTCGTGGCGGCTGTCGGCGGCAAAGAAGACGTAGCCGTCGGGGCCCTCGACGTCGGTGCGGCGGCCGAAGACGGAGACCAGGCCCGCGGCGTTGCCGTTGCCGATGTAGTACTTCGAGCCGGTGGCGCGGAAGCCGCCGTTGCCGTCGGGCTCCAGGAGCATGTCGGTCGAGTAGATGTCGGCGCCGTGCGTCTTCTCGGACAGGCCGAATGCGAACACCTCGCCCTGGTCGAGGAGTTCGGCCGCGCGGGCGCGGGCCACGGCGTTGTCGCTCTGCCAGACCGGGCCGAGGCCCAGGATGGTGACCTGCCACGCGTACCAGTAGTCGAGGCCGTAGAAGCCGAAGATCTCGTTGAGTGCGGCGATGCGAGCGGTGTCCCAGCGCTTGTCCTCGGCACCTTCGGTACCGTCGGCCGCGGCGGACGGCGTGAGGAAGGTCGCGAACAGGCCCTCCTTGGCGGAGAAGGCGAGGAAGTCGGCCAGCCAGGCGCGGGAGCGGTAGTCCTCGATCAGCTTGCGCTTGCCGCGCGCCTCGAACCAGTCCACAGTCGCGCGCAGCAGCCTGCGGGTCTCGGGGTCGAAGTGCGTGGGGTCGTAGGTGGTCGGGTTGAACAGCAGAGGGTCGGCCATGGCGGTTCGCCTTTCCTGCTCGGGAGGTGGGTGGCAAGGGATGAGAATGAGGGGTGAAGGCTTCGGGTCCGGGTCAGCGCTCGGGAGCGAGCCGGTGGAGGGTGGCGATCACGTCGTCGAGCCAGGCGATCGTCATCCGTTCGTACGCGATGCCCCCGCGCAGCACGACGTGCTGGAGCTCCCGCCCGGCGTCGGGCGTCGCCCCGGGGATCTCGGCCTCGGGCCCGGTGAAGTCGCGCCGCTCCCCCGCGAGATAGTGCGCGAGCCGGTCGGCGTGTGCCTGCCGGTGCCGCTCCACCTCGCGGATCAGCGCGACCGGATCGTCGAAGGCCGCGCCGCGGATCTTGACGGCGAGCTCGTGCCGGACGCTCTCGGGTTCGATCGGCTCGTGCAGCCACCCGGAGAGGGCGGTCCTGCCGAGGGCGGCGACGGAGTACTCCTTCTTGTCCGGCCGGTCCTGCTGGACCACTTCACGGACGTCGATCCAGCCGTCGCCCTCCATGCGCTTGAGGACGCGGTAGATCTGCTGGTGCGTGGCGGCCCAGAAGTAGCCGATGGACCGGTCGAAGCGCCGGGCCAGCTCATAGCCGGAGCCCGGCTTCTCCAGCAGGGAGACGAGGATCGCGTGCTCGAGGGCCATGCCCGAATCCTTCTATGCAACTCGTTGCATAGACAAGCGGCACCGTCCAGGTGAGACGCGGCTCACCTGGACGTTCGCCGACTCGGCCCAAGGGCTCGGTGCTCAGCCCAAGGGCTCGGCGCCCGCGGGCACCTCGTAGATCTTTCCGTCGACACCCGAGCGGTACAGCTTGCCCGCCGAGAAGCCGCGGCCGCCCTGTCCGTAGGTGATCTGTGTGGAGAGATGCATCCCCGACTCGACCGCGCAGAGCTTCCCGCCCTCGACCCGCCAGATCTGGCCAGCCGCGTGCGTGGCGACGAGCGGGCGCCCGGCGCTGTCGAGGGTGATCCCGTCGGGGAGGGCGAGGACGTCGGAGGGCGCGACGGAGATCCAGCGCTCCGGGCGCGAGGGGTTGTCGACCGGGATCCGGTACAGCCCGGGGGCGACGGTGGTCTGGATGACGTAGACCTGCTTGCCGTCCGGGGAGACGGCGACTCCGTTCGGCTGCGGCACCTTCGCCCAGGCGGGGTCGACCCGGCCGTCCGGCGTGACGCGGCCGATGTTCCGGCCGCCCAGGGTCGTGGTGTAGACGGTGCCGTCGGGCGCGAGGGCGACGCCGTCGATGCCGCCGAGTCCCGAGGCGTACGTGGTGACCTTCCCGGATTCCGGGTCCACGAGCAGGAGCTTCGACGTGGGGTGGAAGTCGCCGGTGAGCGAGTGGGCGAGGTCGTTGCCGGTGCCGACGAGAAGGCGGCCGTCCTCGCGGACGACGACACCGCCGTTGGCGCCGATGTTCCCGGTGATCGCCACGGGCTCGCTGCCGGGTGCGTCGATCCGGTACACGCGACCCGTGACGTACGCGGTGGCGAACATCCGCCCCTGCTTGTCGACGGCCATCGACTCGACCCAGTCGGGGATGTGCGCCACTTGGGTCGGTGGTGCCGCCTCGGGGGCGTCACAGGTCGGTGCCGCGTGCGCGGGGGCGGCCATGAGCAGGCCCGCGGCCATGACCGCGCCCACGGCCGCCGCGATCGCGCGTCCCGGCCCGCGCAATGCGCCGTGGAGCGGCCGTCTCACCTTCGACTGCATCGGTCTCCTCCGTTTTCAGGTGTCGGACTCTCGTTGCAGTCTGCGCGGAGCGGGCCCCGTCGTGGACCGGATCACCAATTCCGGGTCGAAGAGGAGTTCACCGGTGGGTACGTCGCGTCCGCTGACCAACGACAGCACGCCGCGGCCCACTTCGAGCGCGAGCCGGTCGCCCGGCTGACGGACGGTCGTCAGCGGAGGATCGACGAACTCGGTGATCATGGAGCCGTCGTAGCCGACGACGGAGACGTCGTCGGGCACCGCGCAGCCCTGGCGGCGAATCCCGCGGATCGCGCCGAGAGCCATGTAGTCGCTGGCCGCGACGACGGCGGTGGCGCCGAGCCGCAACAGCGACTGCGCCGCCGCCTGACCGCCCTCGACCGAGTAGGACTGTCGAATCACCCAGCGCTCGGCGTCCTTGCTCCCCCGGCGCTCCATCGCGTCGAGGAAGCCGCGCACCCGCCGGTCGGCGGGGCGGTTGCCCAGGGGGCCCGAGGCCATGCCGATGGCACGGTGACCGAGCCGGTGGAGGTGGTCGACGGCCAGCTCGGCGGCCAGGGCGTCATCGGTGGAGTAGACGGGCGCCGGCACCTTGTCGGCGAACTCGCCGTTGACCCCGAGGTAGGGGATGCGGCGGGCGCGGAGCATCTCGTACGTCTCGGTGTCGGCGCCTTCGACCGTGTTGGAGGAGGAGAGGAACACCACCGCGGCAATGCCCTTGTCGACCATCGAGGCGATGAAGTCCCGTTCCTGCACACCGCCCGGGAAAGCGGGGCAGAGCACCGTCTTGAGGCCGTGCGGCGCGAGGAACGCCTCGATGCGCTCCGCGAGATCGGCGAAGAAGGGGTTGGAGACGTGCTCGGTGATCACCGCGACGAGCTGTCCCTCGACCGCGCGCTCGTAGCCGAGTTCCGCCATGGCCGCTTCGACCGCGTCCCTGGTCTTCTTGGCCACGCCCTGGCGGCGGTTGATGACCCGGCTGACCGTCGCCTCGCTCACTCCCGCACGGGCAGCGATCTCAACGATGCCGACCTTCATTCTCTCCCTTTCCCGTGACTTTCCCGTGACGGGTCACGCGGTCTTCGTCAGCAGAGCAAGCCCCGTCGTCGGGACCGGAACGCTGTGCAGGCCGGGTACGAGCGACATCTGGGTCCGCTCGATGATACGTCCGTCCGGACCGCGGACTTCGATCTCCGTCCGGGCACCCTCGTCCTGTACGTCCACGATCACACGGTCCTTGGCCGTCGCGTTGACCAGGACGGTCTCGCGGTGGGTGAAGGGCCGTACCGGAACGGCGCGTTCGTCGTGCACGGTCACCACGGCCACGTCGTCCGACTCGGAGCGCACCAGCGTGTAGAGGCCGTCGGGCCGGCCCGGCTCGACCGTGCCGTCGAGCAACTGCGGGCGCAGACGGCGCCATTGGGACAGCCAGAAGCGGACCGCGTCGGCCTGCTCCGCGGTGAGCGCGTCGAGTCGTACGGAGATCTGCGGCACCGCGTGCAGGGCGCCGATGAGTTGTCGCGCGGCCACCTCGACCGGGGCGAACGTGTCCCACAGCAGCGGGTCGGAGTGGACGGCGCCGCCGACAGCGAGCAGCGACGTGTCGATCGTGCGGACGCGGTTGGCGGTGGAGTCGGCCGGGCAGTCGAAGGACCTGAGCATGTTCCCGAAGGCCGCCATGCCCGGGCCGACGTAAGGCTGGCGCAACTCCAGGAGCAGGTCGGCGCGTTCGGCGAGCAGGGCGCCCCGCAGATCGGTGAGCAGCCGCATCAGGGCCTGTCCGACGTCACCCCGCCCGTCCCCGGCGTAGACCATGGCCTCGTTCAGGAAGTCGACCTTGAGGCCATCGAGTCCGTGGTCGCGGACCAGGCGCAGGCACGTGCGGACGACGTGGGCGCGGACCTCGGGTCGGCGGGGGTCGAGGACGTGCGCACCGGGCACGCCCGCGGCGGCGGGGGCGAAGGGGTCCCATGTCGTGTGGCAGTCCGCCCCCGGGCCCAGGAGCAGCGGCGCCACCCAGACCATGTAGCGCAGTCCCCCGCCGCGTACACGCGCGACATGGGCGGTGAAATCGGGGAACTTGGCGGTGTCGGGTGTCCAGTCCCCGACTCCGCCGTAGCCGCGGCCGCTGCCGTACCGCTGCCAGCCGTCGTCCACGATCAGGGTGCCGAAGCCCATGTCCGTGGCGAGTGCGGCCTGCCGCTCGACGTCGGCCGCGTCGATCCGCTGGTTGAAGGCGTACCAGGTGCAGTACAGGGGGAGCCGGGCGGCCTCGGGCACCGGCATGGGTTCCGGCATCGCGGCCTCGAACCAGCCGCGCAGCGCCCGTAGGGCCGAAGCCACGGACGGGCTGCGGGGCACGAAGAGCAGGCGGTGCGGCGTGGTGGACGCCGGGAGCCCCAGGTGCACCACATGGGTGTTGCTCTCCTCGGACACCCCGAAGCGCAGCGAGACCTCGGGGACCGGATCGGCCGCGGCGAAGGTGAGGAGCGTGGCGCCGGTGCTGTCGTAGAGGCAGCCCGCGGCGAGGCCGTCGACCAGGCTGACCTCGGAGCGCCCCGCCCAGTCGGCGACCAGGGTGCGGTTCCATCCGGCCTTGGGGTGCCAGTAGCCCGCGGCGTCACCGAGCGGGTTCGAGAGCCGGATCTCGACGGCAGCGCCGGGCGCATCGACCTCCAACATCCTGAGGCCGCCGGGGAGTTCGGTCAGGGTCCATGCGGGGTTCCCACCCGGGGCGAGCACCGCCACCCGCACCGTGTCGAGCAGGGGCTCGAAGGGGACCGGGGCCAGCTCGGCGGTGGTGACGGCCTCGGAGGACAGGATGCTCACGGTTACTCCTTGACGGCTCCGGCGAGCAGGCCGGAGACGAAGTGGCGTTGGAGGGCCAGGAAGACGAGCGCCATGGGCAGGGCGGCGACGGCGGTTCCGGTGAGGAGGGCGCCGTAGTCGGTGTCGTCAAGGCCCTGCAGGGAGGCGAGCGCGACGGGGATCGTGTACGAGGCGTTGTCGCGCAGGACGATCAGCGGCCAGACGAAGTCGTTCCACTGGAAGAGGAACAGGAAGATGGCGAGGGCGGCCAGGGCGGGTTTCATCGGCGGCAGCACGACGCGCAGGAAGAGGCGGAACTCACCGCAGCCGTCCATGCGCCCCGAGTCCAGGAGCACATCGGGCAGGGCGGCCATGGACTGGCGCATCAGGAAGATCCCGAAGGGCAGTGCGAGGTTGGGCATGATCACGGCTTGGTAGGTGTTGAGCCACTGCCACTGCGCCATCATCTGGAACAGCGGCACGAGAGTGACCTGGTTGGGGATGACCAGACCCAGCATGAGCAGGCCGAAGAGCCCGTCGCGGCCCTTGAAGCGGTACTTGGCGAAGGCGTAGCCGGCGAGTGTGCACACGAGACCGGCACAGAGGGTGTAGATCCCGGCGATGAGCAGGGAGTTGAGCACGACCTGCCCGAAGGACGCCGTCTCCTGGAGGGCGGAGAGGTTCTCCGTCAGGTGTCCGCCGGGAAGCAGCGGTGGCGGGGAGCCGAAGATCTCGGCGCTGCTGTGCGTGGAGGCGATGACGAGCCAGTAGAAGGGGACCAGGACGGCGGCGAGCACCACGGCGAGTCCGGACGTGAGCATGACGCTTCGCTTCATGTTTTGTCTCCAAGGACCCGGAACTGGATCAGGCCGAGCGCTCCGATGAGCACGGCGAGTACGTAGGCGATGGCCGAGGCGTAGCCGAAGTCGAAGTACGTGAAGGCGTTCTGGTACAGGTACACACCGATGGTGAGCGTGGCGTTGTCCGGTCCGCCGCGGGTGAGGACGTACGGCTCGTCGAAGATCTGCAGGGTGCCGATCGTGGAGAGCACCGTGGTGAGCAGGATCGCCGCCCGCAGCCCCGGCAGCGTGACGTGCCGGAAGGTCTTCCAGGCGCCCGCGCCGTCGACGGCGGCGGCGTCGTACAGCTCGCCGGGGACGGTCTGCAGCCTCGCGAGCAGGATGACGGCGTTGTAGCCGGTGTAGTGCCAGGTCAGGGCGAGGCCGAGGGAGATCTGCGCCCACAGGGGGTCGGTGAGCCAGGACACTTCACCGATGCCGATGAGCGAGAGCAGCCAATTGACCAGTCCGTACTGCTGGTTGAGGAGTACGGAGAAGATGACTCCGTAGGCGACGAGGCCGGTGACCATCGGCAGGAAGAAGCCGAGGCGGAAGACCGCGCGCGCCCGCAGGAGAGTGGAGTTGAGCGCGACGGCGAGCCCGGTGGCGAGTGCGAGCATCACCGGCACCTGGATCGCCAGGATGACGGCCGTGTTCTTCAGGGCGGTCCAGAAGAGCGGGTCGTCGGTCAGCCGGGCGTAGTTGTCGAGTCCTACGTAGGTGTCGACCCCGTCGATGGACTTGAAGAGGCTGAGGACGAAGGACCGGCCGATGGGGTAGAGCTTGAACACGGCGAAGAGGAGCACGGCGGGCAGGACGAACACGTACGGCGCGAGACGGCGTGCGCTCGGCCTCGGCCGTCGGCTCCGCCCTTTCGTCCGGGGGCCGCGGGGTTCGGACACCGCGCGTATCTGTGTGACGGGCAGGGTCATCGGGCCACCTTGCGTGCGGTCTGTGCGGCGAGTTGGTCGGCGGCCCTGCGCAGTTCGGTGGCCGGGTCGGCCCCTCGGAGCAGCACGCGGGTCTGTGCGTCGGTGACGGCCTTGAGCGCGCGGGCGTAGTCGGAGGTGTAGTTGAAGGCCGGGGAGTCGGCCTTGAGGGCCTCGAGGAAGACCTCGCCCTTCCTCCGACCGCCGAAGAACTCGGACGGTTCATGGAAAACAGGGTCCTCGTAGGCCTTCATCAGGGCCGGGGCGATGCCCTTGTTCTTGTAGATGCGCACCTGGGACCGGGGGCGGGTCAGGACGAACTCGACGAACTTCCAGGCCGCGGCCTGGTGACGGCTGGTGCCCGAGATCGCCAGGTGGGTGGAGTTCACGGTGGCGGCGTTGGTGCCGCCGCGCCGGACGGCGGGCGGCAGGCGTACGCCCCAGCGCCCGGCCTGGTCGGGAACGGCCTCCTCGATGACGTCGCCGAACCAGGTCGGCGAGGGCAGTACCGCCGCGGTGCCGTTCTTGATCGAGCCGATCAGGGCGTTCCAGCCGCCCGAGATGTCGTTCACCAGACCGGCATCGTTCATTCGCTTGATGAGCGTCATGGCTCTCACGGCCTCGGGCGAGTCGACCGTGATGTCTCCGTCGAGGTTGAAGTACATGGTGCCCTGGAGCTGGAGCAGCAGTTGGAAGAAGTTCGCCGAGTCCTGCTGCGAGGCGGGCTTGTCGATGCCGAGCAGGTACTTGCCGGTCTTCTTCTTGATCTTCAGCCCGGCCTCGAAGGCGTCGTCCCAGGTGTCGATCGCGTCCACGTCCACACCGGCGTCCTCGAAGACGTCGGAACGGTAGTAGAAGCCACCGGAGTTGGCCTCCCACGGCAGGGCGTCCACCCGCGAGCCGTCCAGGGAGACCGTCTGCCACAGGCCGTCCGCGAAGGCCGTGCGGTATTCGCCCGCGCCGAGTGCGCGCAGATCGGCGAGCTGTCCGGGGAAGCGGTCCGTGTACGCCGGCAGGTAGTCGACACCGATGTGCAGTACGTCCGCGAGACCCGCGCCGTCCGCCGCCATCGAGGTGGTGATCTTGTCCCAGATGGCCGGATTGCCGATGTCCTGGACCGTGACCCCGATGCCCGGGTGCCGCTTGGTGAACTGCGGTACCAGAGCCCGCATTTCGGCGGCAGGTCCCGCCCAGCTCCAGACCGTGATGTCGCCTTTGGCGGGGTCCCCGAGCGCTCCGGCCCGCGCGCCGGACGAGCAGCCGGTGAGCCCTGCGAGGCCGGCGCCCGCGACGAGAGCCCCGCCGACTCCCAGAATTCTGCGACGACTTGTTCCCATGCGCCCCCACCTCTGCCCGCGGCTCGATGCCGCTCCCTCCCCAACGGAGGTGCGACGCAGGGAAGTTAGCAATGAGCCAAATCCACTTGCAACACTTCGCTGAAAACTTTCCGACCGATCTTCTTTCTTCTCTTGCACATGTCTTGAAAGGGAGTTGGACGGGCGGCTAGCTTCCAGCCGTCCCGTCCTCCACCCCTCAGGAGCGAGTCAGCTATGAGACGCCCCCGCCCCGCACGCCTCGCGACCCTCGCCGCACTCGCCGTCCTCGTCCCGCTGACACCCCTGACCCTGGGGGATCCGGCCACGGCCGCACCGGCAACACCTGCGGCATCTGCGGCACCCGCAGCACCCGCAGCACCGACCGCACCTTCTGCACCGACGCCGCTCGGCATCGAGAACCCCGGCTTCGAGCAGGGAACCGCCGGCTGGACCTTCACCACCGGCACCGGAGTGGCCACCAACCAGCCCCACGGCGGCGCGAAGCTGGCCTACCTCGACGAGGGGGAAGGGAAGAAGGTCTCGCAGAAGATCACGGCTCCCCGCGACGGCACGTACGACTTCTCCGCGTGGATCGCCACCGGGGGCACGGGCGGCAGGTTCGTCGCTCGCGTGAACGGCAGGACGGCCGGGTCCGTGACGCTGCCCGCCCGTCCCACCTATGCCCGCCACACCCTCAGCCGGATCGCGCTGAAGAGCGGCGACGAGCTGGAGCTCGCCTTCGAGTCGGGCGGCGGCTGGGTCAACGCCGACGACCTCATGGTCTCGCCCTCCGCTCCCGCCGACCCCGTGGTCACGTCGTCCGACCCGAAGATCGTCGAGATGTTCGGCTGGTCGAAGCGCAAGGCCAACAGCTGGGTGCAGCAGCCCGGCACGGTCGGCCCCCTCGACGTCGACGAGCGCAACCCCGCCGGGACCGGGACCGGTGTCTACGCCCCCTCCTACTGGGCCGGTTACGCCCATCGCAGCGGCTACTACGCGCGCGACATGGCCCACCAGGTCGGCGGCGCCTCGGTCCTCGGCCTGGGCGAAGCGAACAAGGCCATGCTCCGTACGTTCGCCTCCACCTCGACCGAGGAGCACGCCTACTACCCGGTGTGGGCGGTCAACTTCGACAACAGGACGCCGCTGTCCATCGACTACCACAGCCCCACGTCCTTCGTCCGCGAGGTGCCCGCCCCCTTCGAACTGGTCCAGAAGGCGAACGAGGCGTACCGCTGGAGCGGGGACCGCGCCTACGTCGACGACGACACCCTCTGGGACTTCTACCGTCACGCGACGAAGGAGTTCATCGAGCGACACGACGGCGCAAGGCCCAACGGCGTGGCGGAGGGCACGGGCAAGGGCATCTTCGCCGGCGCCGCAAGCTACAACGAGGCGAGCGACGAACCGCTCGCCGAGGCGGGTGACGCCATCGGGTCCCAGTACCAGGCCTTCCGGGCGATGTCCGCGCTGGCCGGGAGCAAGGGCGACGCTGCGCTGGCCAAGACGTACTCGAAGAAGGCCGACGAGCTCGAGGAGTACTTCAACTCCACCTGGAGCGGCTCCGGTTCGGGAGCCTCGATGGTCCGCGCGTACACCACCGACGGCAAGCCGCTCACCGGCTGGGGCAAGGAGAACAGCTGGTTCATGCCCATGAAGCAGATCATGACGCCCGGCCCGCGCACGGACGCCTATCTGGACTACGTCGACGAGCAGGCCGGTGGCAGCGGGAAGCCCGCGAACATCGAGGCGATCTCCTACCTCCCCGACACCTTCTTCGCGTACGAGCGCAACGACGCCGCCTGGAAGTGGATGCAGTACGTCTACGACAAGCGCGACGACCAGCACCCCGTCGGCAAGCAGGGCCCCAACGGCGACTACCCCGAGGTCTCCTACACCCTGCTCGGCCAGACGGTCGAAGGCCTCATGGGAGTCGAGCCCGACGCCCCTGCCACGTCCCTCAGCACCCGTTCCCGTATGCCGTCCGGCATGGAGTGGCTGCGGATCGAGGACCTGAGGATCGGCGGCAACACGTTCACGCTGCGCCACGACGGGGCGCGCAGGTCGACCCTCACGAACGACGCAGGCCCCGACCGCTACACGTGGGAGGCGCGCTTCCCGGGCAAGCACTCCACGATCGAGGTCGACGGGAAGGCCCGGCCGGCGAAGACCAAGGAGGTCAACGGGAAGACCTACAGCTATGTGAAGGTCCCCGTCGCCCCCGGCCGGACCGTCACCGCGGCGATCGCGTCCTGACGCACGGCGGGCCCTGACAGGTGGCGGGCCCGACCGGGCGGCGGGCCCAGCGGCTCAACCTCCCCTCAGGAGAGCCTCTCCACGTGCACGAGCACCGAGTGCTCCGGATGCATGCCCGGCACCTGCAGGCCCACCCGCGCAAGGACCGATCCCGGTATGTCGATGCCCTCCTCGCGCCACCAGGCGGGCGGCGAGAAACCGCTCGGCGGGGAGCCCACCACCAGCGGACGCACCCGATAGCGGCGCTCCTCGTCGAGGCCCTTCAGGCGGGCGTGGGGCGGCGCCGCGGGCTCGCACCAGGTGAGGGCGGCGATCTCGTACAGGCCCTGCGAGCGGTCCTTCGCGACGACTCCGTGCGTCTGGATGCCGTGACCGGGGTCGGGGCCGCGCCACATGGTGCCGGTGTGGAGCAGCTCACGGTGTTCCTTGTACAGGGCGATCCACTGGGCCAGTTCGGCGCGTTCCTCGGGCGTGGTGGAGGTGAGGTCCCACTCGACTCCCAGGTGGCCGAAGAGCGCCGTGGCCCCGCGGAAGGAGAGGTCGTGCCGGCGGCCCGTGGTGTGCGAGCGCGGAGAGGCGATGTGGGAGCCCATCAGCTCGGTCGGCAGCAGTTGGCCCGACCAGCGCAGCAGGCGCTGGCGCTCCAGCGGGTCGCTCACGTCGGACACCCAGACGCGGTCGGTGAGTTCGAGGATGCCCAGGTCGACGCGGCCGCCGCCCGCCGCGCAGCTCTCGATCTCCAGCGCCGGGTGGGCGGCCTTGATCTCTTCGAGCATCCGGTACAGGGCCAGGGTCTGCCGGTGCTCGGCGGGGCGGCCGCCGTGCGGCTGGAGGCCCGCCTCCACGTGGTCGCGGTTGTGGTCCCACTTGATCGCACCGACCGGGTACGCGTCGAGGATCGCCAGGATCTGGGAAAGGACGGCCTGGTAGCAGTCGGGCAGGGACAGGTTCAGCACGTGCTGGGCGCGCTGCTCGACGGGGAGTTGGCGGCGCGCCGCCATGATCCACTCGGGGTGCGCGCGGGCCAGGTCGGAGTCGAGGTTGACCATCTCGGGCTCCATCCAGAGGCCGAACTCCATGCCGTGCTTCCGCACGGCGTCCACCAGGGGGTGGAGTCCGTCGGGCCAGGCATCGGCGGAGACCGTCCAGTCCCCCAGCCCCGCACGCTCGTGGCGACGGCCGCCGAACCAGCCGTCGTCGAGGACGAAGCGCTCGACGCCGATCTCGGCCGCCAGGTCGACCAGTTGGAGGAGCCGCTCGTGGTCGTGTGCGAAGTACACGGCCTCCCAGGTGTTGAGGGTGACCGGGCGTCTTGGTGAGACGTGGTGGGGCCGTCCGCGCAGGTGGTCGTGGAACCGGTGCGCGACGCGGTCAAGGCCCTCTCCGTAGGCGGCGTAGAGCCAAGGTCCTTGGTATTCCTCGCCGTTGGCGAGGCGTATCTCCCCGGGAAGCAGGAGTTCACCGCCGCCGAGCAGCCGGATCCCGCTGCTGTCGTGTTCGGCCAGGTGCCGGTGGTTGCCGCTCCACGCCACGTGGACGGCCCACGTCTCGCCTCGCGCGAAGTCGCTGCCGGCCTCCGTGGCATGCAGGACGTACGCGGAGTCGAGTCCGGTGCGGCCGCGCCGGTTCTCCCTGAGGTGGGTGCCGACGGCGAACTCCTGGCGCTGCGCCCGCCGTTCCATGCCCCATCGGCCCGTGAAGTCCACGAGCTCGGTGGCGTACGCGGGTACGGGCAGGCAGAGGGACAGCTGGTCGAGCTCGAACTCGGCCCCCTCGTTGCGGAGTCGGCCGCGCGTCCGTACCAGACCGGACTCCAGCATCTCCAGGGTGAGAAGCAGTCGGATACGGCTCTCGGGGTCGACGGCCGTCGCCTCGACCACCGCCGCGCCCGCCTCGGCGAAGCCCCGGACGTCGCCGCCGTCCAGGGTCACGGCGCTCAGGGTGAACGCGGGGGAGAAGTTCCGGCCCCGCCGGGAGCCGAGCAGGCCGGGGCGCCCCATCCAGCCGGTCCACGGCTCGGGGACGACGGAGGTGGGCCGGGCGTCCAGCTCACCCGACAGACGGCCGATCCCGTCACCGGCCAGACATGCGGCTCGTGCCGCTTCGGCGTCCAGCGGCCCGAGGTCGGCACCCCAGTGCCGGACCATCGGGAGCCGGTCGGGCGTGAACTCGAGGAGGAGCGAACATCCGGCGCGGCGCAGATGCACCACGGCGGGCGCCACGGGGGTCACAGGCGTCGTGGCAGTCACTTCGGTCACGGTTCTCCCTCACGTTGCGGCTCTTGGTCCGTGGTGGATCCTTCGCAGGCTCCGCCCCGCCCAACCCCGGCACGTCCCCCGGATTACTCGTTGACGGAAAGGTCTGAACGACAGTTCACTTCTTGCTCTGAATGGTGGTTCACTTCTTCCATGGCCTACCGCAAGACCCCCACCGAAGTGCGTCGCCTTGCGGCGGCCCGCGAGCGTCTCGTCGACAGCGCGACCGCCGTCGTCGCCGAAGTGGGCTGGACCCAGGCGTCCGTGACCGCCGTCGCCGACTCGGCGGGGATCGCGGCCGGCTCGGTGTACCAGCACTTCCCGTCCAAGGCGGCGCTCGCCGTCGAGGTGTTCCGGCGGGCCGCGGGGCGCGAGGTCGACGTACTCGGCGAGGTGCTGCACCACCCCGACGGATCGCCGGTCGAGCGGCTCGCCCGCGGCGTCGAGGTCTTCGCCCGCCGCGCCCTGGAGAACCGCGGGCTGGCCTACGCCCTGCTCGCCGCACCGGCGGAACCGGCCGTCGGGGCCGAGCGGCTCGACTTCCGCCGCCGCTACCGCGCGCTGTTCACCGACGTGCTCCACGAAGGCATGGCCGCCGGGCTGCTGCCCGCGCAGAACGGCGAGATCACCGCGGCCGCCCTCACCGGCGCCATCGGCGAGGTCCTCGTCGATCCGCTGGGCGCCCACGACGAGAACGACGTCGACGAGCTCCTGGCCGAGCTCGTCGCCATGGCGCTGCGCTGTGCGGGCGCCCCGCCCGAGACGCCGCCGCAGACGCCGCCCGATACCCCGCGCGCATGACCCGGCGCGCCCTTCCCCGACCCGCCCCTTCAGGAGGAGGCTCCATGTCCCCCACCGCGACCCATGAAGTGACCAACCAGGCCCCGCCGTTGACCGGCCACGACATCGCCGACGACCCGGTCCTGCTGGAGGGCGTACGCCGCGAGGGCGCCGACTGGTACCTCGACGACCTGCACCGGATCGGGCGCCGCGCGGGCAGCGAGGAGGTGCAGCGCTGGGCCGACGAGGCCAACCGCCACGAGCCGGAGCTGCGCACCCACGACCGCTACGGCAACCGCGTCGACGAGGTCGACTTCCACCCCGCCTACCACTCCTTGATGGAGATCGCGGTCGGCGAGGGGCTCGCCGGCAGCGCCTGGGCCGACGAGCGGCCGGGCGCCCATGTGGCGCGCGCCGCCGGGTTCATGGTGTGGAGCAGCACCGAGGCCGGGCACGGGTGTCCCGTCTCGATGACGTACGCGGTGGTCCCCGCCCTGCGGCACGCCCCCGACCTCGCCAAGACGTACGAGCCGCTGCTCACCAGCCGGGTCTACGAGCCCGGTCTGCGCACCCCCGCCGGCAAGCGCGGGCTGCTCGCCGGGATGGGGATGACGGAGAAGCAGGGCGGCACCGACGTCCGCGCCAACACCACCGTCGCCACGGAACAGGCCGACGGCACCTGGCGGTTGAGGGGCCACAAGTGGTTCACCAGCGCGCCGATGAACGACCTCTTCCTCGTGCTCGCGCAGGCGCCCGGCGGGCTCTCCTGCTTCCTGGTGCCCCGCGTACTGCCCGACGGGAGCCGCAACACCTTCCGCATCCAGCGCCTCAAGGACAAGCTCGGCAACCGCTCCAACGCCAGCAGCGAGCCCGAGTTCGACGACACCGTGGCCTGGCCGGTGGGCCCCGAGGGCAAGGGCGTACGGACCATCATCGAGATGGTGACCATGACGCGCCTGGACTGCGTGCTCGGCTCCGCGGCGGGCACCCGTGCCGCGCTCGCGCAGGCCGCCCACCACGTGCGGCACCGCGCGGTCTTCGGCGCCAAGCTCATCGACCAGCCGCTGATGCGGAACGTGATCGCCGACCTCGCCGTGGAGTCCGAGGCCGCCACGACGCTCGCCCTGCGCATGGCGGGGGCCGCCGACCGGGCGCAACGGGGCGACGACGGGGAGCGCGCGTTCCTGCGCCTTGCCACGGCCGTCGGCAAGTACTGGGTGTGCAAGCGCCAGCCCGCCGCGGTCGCCGAGGCCCTGGAGTGCCTCGGCGGCAACGGATACGACGAGGCATCAGGCATGCCGCGCCTGTACCGCGAGGCCCCGTTGAACGGCATCTGGGAGGGCTCGGGGAACGTCAACGCCCTCGACATGCTCCGCGCCCTGGCCCGCGAACCCGCTTCCCTCGATGCCTTCCGTACGGAGATCGAGGCGGCGGCCGGGGCCGACCGGCGCCTCGACGACGCATGGCGGGACCTCCAGGGCGAGCTCGTCCTCACCGAGGACGCGCCGCTGCGCGCCCGCCGCGTCATCGAGCGGGCCGCGCTGGTCCTGCAGGGCTCACTGCTCGTGCGGCACGCCCCGGCCGCCGTCGCCGACGCGTTCTGCGCCTCGCGCCTGGCCGGGGACCGCGGCCTCGCCTTCGGCACGCTGTCCGCCGGGACCGACTTCGCGGGGCTTCTGGGGCGGCTGCCCTGCTGAGGTGACGCGACGCAGGAGGGCGGTTGCGCGCTTCGGGCCGCCCGGTCGGTGCGGGCCGCCGGGGCCGTCCCGGCCGTCGGGACCGTCGGGCGGGAGGACGAAGCCGACCTCGGCTCCCCCGCCGTCGGCACCGGTGGCGAACACGGTGCCGCCGTCGGCCGTGACGATGTCGTGCACGATGGCGAGACCGAGGCCGGAGCCCGGGGTGGCCTGGGTGCGCGAGCCCCGGTAGAAGCGGTCGAAGACGGCGTCGCGCTCGCCCGGTTCGATGCCGGGGCCCCGGTCGCGCACGGACAGCCTGCGGCCGTCGACGCGCACGGTGACCGGCGTGCCGTCGGGGCTGAACTTCACCGCGTTGCTCAGCAGGTTGTCGACGCAGCGCTGCACCGCGCGGGGCCGCCCCCGCACGGGAATCGGCTGCTCCGCGGTGACGGAGATCGTGCGGCCGGTCCGGGTGCGGTGGCGGTGCGCGGTGTCCTCGGCGAGGGTCACCAGGTCGACGCGGTCCTGCTCCTCGTCGGTGTAGCGGTCGGTGGCCAGGTCGACGAGTTCGCGTACGAGATCGTCGAGGGCCGCCGTCTCGGTGACCAGGGTGGTGAGGATCTGCTCCTCGTCCTTGGGGTCGAGTCTGCCGCGGGCCCGCTGCAGGAGTTCGGCGCTGCCCCGCACCGAGGTCAGCGGGGTGCGCAGCTCGTGGCTCGCGTCCTGGACGAGTCGCTGCTGCTGTGCGCGCGAGCGGCGCAGCGCCGTGAGCATCGCCTCGAAGCTGCCCGTCAGTCGGCCGATCTCGTCGGATCCCGCGGGCGGCAGCGCGGTGGACAGGTCCCGGGTGGTGGTGATGTGTCCGGTGGCGCGGACCAGCTGACGGACGGGCCGCAGGATCCGCCCGAGGACGAACCAACTCAGGAGGGCGGAGAGGGCGACGGCGGCCGCGGTGGTCCACGAGATGCGCCACAGGAACGCGTCGTCGACGCGCGCGGCGCCCTCGTAGCTCTGCCCGACCATGACCGCTCCCCCGCCGGGCAGCGGCCGGGTCAGGGTGCCGTACTCGGTCCCGGAGACGACGACGTCCGCGCGGCTCTCGCCCTGGCCCGTCCGCGCCACCCGCAGGGCCGTCGCCGACACCGGCAGTTCGGGGCCGCCGGGGGTCAGCCGCCGCACGGCCCCTTCCTCGGAGACGACCTGTTCGGTCATGTCCTTCGTGGGCTGCGGGGTCAGATCGGCGGCGAGCAGGGTGACGACCGTGTCCGTGCGGTCGTCGAGGCCGCGGTCGAGTTCGTCGGCGACCAGGTCACTGACGCCGCGGTAGGACATGGCGGCCGCCAGGGCGATGGCGAGCGCGGCGGCCGCGACGACGACGGCCGTGATCTTCGTACGGAGCATCACGCGGCCCGGACGGTGTAGCCGACGCTGCGCACGGTGTGGATCAGCCGGGTCTCGCCGTTCTGTTCGGTCTTCTGGCGGAGATAGCCGATGTAGACGTCCAGGGACCGGGAGGTGGTGTCGAAGTCGAAGCCCCAGATGCGCTCGTACATCTGGGACCGGGTGAGGACCGTGCCCGGGTGGCACAGGAGCAGTTCGAGGACGTCGAACTCGGTCTTGGTCAGGTCCAGTTCACGGGCGCCACGGAACGCCTGCCGCGCCCCGGGGTCCAGGGCGAGGTCCGCGACGGCCAGGACGCCGCTGTCCTCGGCGGGTTCGGTGCGCCGCAGCAACGCGCGTATGCGGGCGAAGAGTTCCTCGGTCGCGAACGGCTTGGCCAGGTAGTCGTCGGCGCCCGCGTCCAGGCCCGCGACCCGGTCGCCGATCTCGTGGCGTGCCGTCAGGACCAGGATGGGCATGCGGTCGCCGCGCCTGCGCAGCATCCGGCACAGGCCGAGGCCGTCGAGGCCCGGCATGACCACGTCCACCACCGCCAGGTCGGGCCGCTCCTGTTCGAGGAGGCCAAGGGCCTCCAGGCCGTCGGCGGCCGTGAGCACCCGATAGCCCTCGAAGCGCAGCAACTGGTCCAGGGTGCTGCGCACACCCGGATCGTCCTCGACGACCAACACCGTCCTGCGGTGCCCCGTTTCCTCAGTCATGTGATCATTTTCGCCGGTGGTGGACGCGGTCACGGCACCGGCCCGTCAGCTGTGCGCGGCAGCGCGCACGGGCGCCACGGCGATCGGGGGCAGGGCACGCAGGCAGGAGGTGTCGCCCGGGGTGCCGGTGCGCAGGAAGCGGGTGGCGACACCGGTGACGCAGCCGCTCTGCTCCCACTCGGGCACGTGCCCGGTGTTGCGCACCGAGAAGAACCGGCTGTCACGGAACGCCTTGGCCGCCTTCTTCCCGTTGGCGTCGGGCGTGTTGGCGTCGAGGTCACCGGAGAGCACGAGGACCGGCACGTCCGGCAGCTTCAGCTTCGTGGGCTGCGGGTCAGGGGTGTTCTCGCGCGGCCAGCCGATGCAGACGTCACCGCCGTCCGTGGGCCCCTCGTTGAAGCCCTTGGCGCTGAACGCCCCGTGCTCGCCGGGGGCCGCGGACTTCAGCGCGGCGCGGTACTGGCGCCACCGCTCCTTCCGCGGCGCGTCCTTCTTCCAGGCCTTGCGGTAGTCGTTGCAGACGACCGCGACGTACGGCGCCTGGTCCTCCTCGCTGCCCGTGGCGCCGTCTTCCTGGATCAGCGTCCGCAGCGGCGCGGCGTCGCCCTTGACGAAGCGGTTCAGGGCGCGGGGCAGGTCACCGAGGAGGGAGCGCCCGGCCGGGTCCATGCCGACTTCGCGACTTGCGGCCTCGAACAGGAGGTTGGCCAACTTACCCTCGGTGAACCGCACTTGATACGTGCCGTAATCGGTGGTGATCGGCACCGTCATCGGCCGGGCCCGCAGCCCGGCCGCCGTGGTGGCCAGGTCCTTGACGGCCTGCTTCCCGTCGCACGCGGCCTTCGCGGAGCGCTCGCAGACCCGGCGCAGGGACAGCGAGACGGCCTGGGCGCTGGGCCGCACCAGCGGGTCGAAGCCGTGCGGGTAGGCGCCGGACAGCACGATCGACCGCACGCGCTCCGGGTGGCGCGCGGCGTACACCGGCATCAGGTACGTGCCGTACGACAGCCCGTACAGGGAGAGTTGGGGCGCGCCGATCTCGGCCCGGATCGCGTCGATGTCGTCGGCGGTGGCCGCGGTGGTGTACGCGGCGGCCTTCGGCCCGAGGTTCTCGGCGCACCGCTCGACGGCGGCCCGCTGCTGGGCCCGCGTGCCGAAGCGGTACTCGGCGTCGGTGACGCCGCAGGGGATCCGCTCGGAGCGCCCGGTGCCGCGCGGGTCGACGAGGAGCAGGTCGTGGTCCTTCAGAAGGCCGGCCATGGCGTGGGCGAAGACTTCGGCGCGGTCGATCGCGACCTCGCCGGGGCCGCCGGGGTTGACGGCGACCGCGCCTTTGGCGGGCCCCGGCGCGCTGTGCCGTACGACCGCGTAGCTCACCTCGGTCGTGCCGAGCGCCGGCTTCCCTGCGACCAACGGGCGGTCCACCGTGCCGCAGTCGACGCGGTGTCCGGGCACCGTCACCGTCGCGCACCACTCCGGTGCCACGGGGCCGTGGTCGGGCGCGGCCGCTGCCGCCGTCGGCAGTGCCGATGCCAGCAGCGCGATCATGCCCACGGCCAGCCCCGCGCGCTTCGCCGTCCTCTTGTGCGTCATGCCCACTCCTTCGTCTCTCAGGTGCGAGTACGACTTTGGCGGGCGCTTTTCACAAGCTCGGCAGAGCAACGGCAAAGGTACGTAAGAAAGGAAAGAGAAGGAAAGAGGCGGTGGTGCGGCGGCGGGGAAGCGGTGATGCGTTCGGGTGACTTGCTCAAGTGACTAAGTCGCTATGATGCGCGCATGGCTCATGTGACCGCGGCGGAGCGCCGCCCCCAGTTGATCGAAGCGGCCATCGTCCTCATGAGCAGGGAGGGCGTGGCCGCCGGAAGCACCCGCGCCATCGCCGCGGAGCTCGGCGTCGCCCAGGCGACGGTCCACTACACCTTCGGCACGAAGGAGGACCTGTACCGGGCCGTCATGGAGCAGCTGACCCAGGATCTGGTCAGGCAGGTCGAGGAATCGGCACCCATGGAAGCCGGCTTCGAGGAGACGCTGGCCGCCATGACCGTCGCCCTGTGGCGCACGGTGCGCGACCAGCCTGCCTCGCACCAGCTCCTCACCGAGCTGAGCATGCTGGCGCTGCGGACGCCGAAGCTGCGCGAGGTCGCGGACAGCCACTACCGGGAGGTGGTGACGGTGACGGAGCGGCTGGTGAGCGAGGCGGCCGAGCGCACGGGGCACGAGCTCGCCGTGCCCGCGTCGACCGTGGCCTGGTTCTTCCTCGCGTCCTTCGAGGGGCTCACCCTGCAGCACCTGACCCTGCCCGACGACGAAGCCGAACTGCACGGGCTGCGGGCGCTGGTGGCGGGCGTCATGGCCCTGGCGAGCGGCACGTCGAGTCCCGTACCGCTGCCGAAGATCTGATGTCCTGGACCATGCGAAGGCCCCCGCACCTGCTGTGTGCGGGGGCCTTCGCGCTGTATGCGGGGTCCTTCCCGTCGCTCAGCCCGTCCAGACGTCCTCGACGTACGTGCCCGACTCGACGAGGGCGGACATCCAGGCTGCGGCTTCCTCGTCGCCCGCGCCCGTGTGCTCGCGGTAGACGGTCATGAAGGCCCCGCGCACGGCCGGGGCCATGCGGCGGCCGTCGCCGCAGACGCGGATCACTCCGCCTGACTCCAGGACGTCCCAGATCTCCGCGCTCTCGCGGGCGATGCGGTCCTGTACGTAGCGCACGCCGTCCTCGGGAGCCCGGGAGAAGGCGGGGCGCATGCTGACGGCGCCGGCCGCCTCGGCGCGCTCGAACTCCTCGCGGTGGAGGTAGTCGACGTCCGGGTGGTCGCAGCCGAAGTAGCACAGCAGCGTGGTGGTGGAGCCGTTGTGCCGGCGGTCGAGGACGGCTCCGCGGAAGGGCGCGAGGCCGGTGCCCGCGGCGACGAGTACGGCCGGGGTCGCGTGGCCCTCGGGCAGACGGAATGCCTCACCGCACGGCAGGACCCTGGCCTGGACGCTGTCCCCGGCCCGCAGGCCCTGGACGTAGTGCGAGGCGATGCCCTCGAAGGTGCCGGCTCCGGCGCGGCGGGGCGCGGCGAGCAGCGACACCATCAACTCCACCTCGCCGGGCGCCGTCTGCGCGGAGGACGAGATCGAGTAGTGGCGCGGGCGCAGGACCGGCAGCGTCTCCAGGAAGCGCTCGAACGGCAGCGCGCAGGAGCGATGGTCCTCCAGCAGGTCCAGGACACTGCGCCCGGCGACGGTGACCTGCTCGCGGAACGTCTCCGCGTCCGCGGCGGCGAGTGCGGCCAGGGGCTTCTTCTCGGGCGGGCAGGCGGTGTGCTCGGCGAGGAGGGCGACGTGCTCCGGGGCCGCCGGATGCTGGAGTTCCACGAAGTCGGTGAGCAGGCGGCGCAAGGTCAGCGGCCGGTCGACGGGGAGGGCGCCCCGGCTGCGGCGGCGGGCGCGCAGGCGGACCGTGCGGTCGAGGTCCAGGCCGAACCGGTCTGCGGCCCGTCGGACGAGCGCCTCGGGATTGCGCGGCAGGACGGCCAGGTGGTCGCCCGTGCGGTAGGTGACGCCGTCCGGCAGCCGCAGCTTGAGGTAGCGCTTGGAGCGGCCCAACTCGTGCTCCATGTCGACGAGTTCGTACGCGTCGACGACCTCCATGGGCTGTACGCCGTGCCGCGCGGCGAGTTCACCGGTCACGGAGTCGGCGACGTCGCAGAGCTCGTACAGGGCCTGGCCGTCCGGCGCCCGGTCGTTCTGCGGCTCGGGACGCGCGGAGTCCGTGTTCCCTTCGGCGGCCTCGCCGTACCGGTCGATCAGGGCCGTCCACAGGTCGGCGCTCCAGCGGTCCACGGTCCCCGCGAAGTCTCCGGAGGCGTCCGCGGCACCGCGCTCCAGGAGGGGGGTGGCCCCGGCCGCACGGAGCCGGTCGTCGATGAGGGTCGGGACGCGCTGGTAGGTGGCGGCCCAGTTGCGGTCGCCGATGCCGAGTACGGCGTACCGGAGTCCGTCGAGCGAGCCGGGCTCCAGGTCGTCGAGTCCGGTGACGAAGCGGACGGCGTCGTCGGTGGGACGGCCGCTGTAGGAGGCGGCCACGATCACCAGGGGGCCTTCGACGTCGGCGAGCGCGCCTGCCCGTTCGTCGAGGGGGGCGACCGCGGTGGTGAACCCGTGCGTGTCCCCGTCGGCGGCCAGGTCGCGGGCGATGCCCGCGCAGGTGCCCAGGTTGGAGCCGTGCAGGACTGTCAGTGCGGTCGCGGTCACGCTTGCGGTCGCGGCGGCGGTGGCTCGGCGGGCGGCGGGTCCGCCCCGGTCGATGAGCGCGGGCGCATTGCTCATGTCGGCGGGCAGGCGGCGCTCCTCGCACGTGCGACGGGCGAGCTTCAGCGTAAGACCGCCGGGCTTGATGGTGAGCGACTGCTGGATCTTCAGCTGGTAGTCGTCATGGTCGATCAGGCGGTAGCGGTGGACCAGCAGACCGAGGAGCAGGGTGGCCTCGTGCAGCGCGAACTGCCGTCCGATACAGGCGCGTTCACCGCTGCCGAAGGGCTTGAAGAGGTGGACGGGGCGGGCCGCATCGCGCTCGGGCGTGAACCGGTCGGGGTCGAACAGCTCGACGTTGTCGCCCCAGGCGGGGTCGCGGTGCAGGGCCGGTGTGAGCACCATCAGCGTCTCCCCCTTGGAGACCGGATAGGTGCCGCCGATGACGGTGTCCTCGATCGGCTCGACGGCGAAGGCGGGCGCGGTCGGCCACAACCGCAGGCTTTCGTTGAGCACTTGGCGGATGTACGTCAGCTTGCCGATGTCCCCGTAGTCGGGCGCGGGCGCGTCCGTGTCGCCCCACAGCGCGTCGACCTCGGCCTGGGCGCGGGCCAGCACCTCGGGGTGCTTGGTCAGGTAGTACAGCGCGAAGGACAGGGCTCCGCTGGTGGTCTCGTGCCCCGCGATGAGGAACGTGATCACTTGATTTCGGATGTTCACGTCGCCCAGCGGCTCGCCGGTCGCGTCGCGGGTGTGCAGCATGCGGCCCAGCAGGTCGTCGGCGCTGGTGTCGCCGGACGCCCTGCGCCGTCTGATCACCTCGTCGACCAGGTCCGACATGAGTGCGGCGTCCGCGCGGAACTGCTCGGCCTGCTTCCACTTGAAGAGCTCCGTGCCCGGGATCGACTCGCTCTTGGCCTGCGTGAAGGCGAGCGCCCGCCCCATCGCGTCCACGAAGGGGTGCGCCTCGTCGCGCCGGAAGGACTCGAAGTCGTACCCGAATCCGCACAGCCCGATGGTGTCGAAGGTCAGCCGGGTCATGTCCTCGGGTACGTCCACCGGGCCGCCGCCGACGGCCCGGTCCCACTTGGCGATCAGAGACCGGGCGACCGTGAGCATGGTGTCGTGGTAGCCGCGCATCGCGCCCAGCGAGAACGCCGGCATCAAGATGTCGTGCGCCTTCTGCCAGTTGGCCTCGTGGTGGAAGGCGGTGAAGAGGCCGTCCCCCGCGATCTGCCGGATCTCGACCAGGTCCTGGTGCACGTTCTTGCGGAACCGGGTCTCGTCCGCGAGCTCGGCCACCAGGTCGAGGCCGCCCACGACCACGGACTCGGTGCCGAAGACGCGGACCCGGTACACCGGGCCCAACTCCTTGACCTCCTTCATCAGATGGACGAGGCCATCGGCGCCCTTCGGGATGCCCAGGGCGTGCCCGATCAGAGGGAGCGCCGGGCGCTCGGGAATCGCCGTGATCGTGGACGCGTGAGTCATGAGCCCGCCTTTCGTGCTGCACCAGCAGTCGCTTGTCCAGTACGTTATCGCCCGACATTGTCGAGTGACAATGTCGGATGATTGTGTCGATCGACACGGCCATACGACTCAACCCAGCGAGCGTCGGGCGCGTCGCTCACCCCAGTCGAGGAGTTCCGGTCGGTCCGTAGCGGTACGCGCAGGGCGAGCACCCCATGGCGCGTCCGGAACGGGTGGAGAAAGTACAGCGGGTCCCGGTACCCGACCTGCCGGGCGACCTCACCCACCGGCAGCGACGAGAGCCGCAGCAGCCGGCACGCCACGGTGTCTCGCTGTCTGGATCTCCGTCGACGACTGCGACGCCGCGAACGGCGCGCTGTCCGTCGTCCCCGGCTCGCACATCATGGAGGTGGTGTGCCCCGAACAGACCGACGGACAGGCGTCGTTCACCACGGGCCTGGTGCGCCCACCGGCGGGCATGGCAACCGTGCAGACGGTGATGCGTCCGGGCGACGCCTTGTTCTTCCACGGAAGCCTGGTGCACGGCTCGCTCCCCCACACCACGCGGGACCGCTTCCGCAGGTCGCTCATCTTCCACTACGTCCCGCAGACCTCCGTGGAAGTCGCCCAGTGGTACCTCCCGTCGGTCGCGCCGGACGGCTCCGACGTGCGCGTCCCCGCGGCGGCGGGCGGAGGGCCGTGCGGCGAGGGCTGGAGGGAGTCCGCGCACTGAGAGCCCACGGCCCGCTTCAGGGTTCCTGCCGCCATCCGGTGCTGTCGGGGCACGTCGTGGAAGAGCTCCCGTACGCGAAACGGAGGAAGTGCTTCAGCGCGGGCGTAAAGGTGTTGAAGTCGTGCACGCCGGGGCCCGAGCAGTACAGGTGCGGGACGCTCTTCTGCTTGAGGGTCGTATGGAACGCGTTGTTCCAGACGTACGGATCCTCCCCCCGCCCCGCGTAGAGCGCCAACCGGCCGTCATAGGACCGATAGGTGGCAGGGCTGTTCTCGGCGACCTGGGCGGGGTTGAAGGAGGACCAGGTGGACTGCGGACCGAAGACCAGCTCGGTGCGCTGCAACGCGTTGGGATTCCCGGGGCACAGATACTTCCAGTAGTTCCCGGCATCGCTCCCGGAACCGTGCCACCAGAAGCGGGCTCCGTAGGTGGTGGTGCCGTTGTTCACGATCTCCTGATGGTCGGCGCGACGAAGGTCGGCGCCTCCGGAGAATGCGCCGACAGCGCTGAAGAGATCGGGGTGTTGAGCGGCGTACTTCAGCGCCCCGTAGCCCCCCATGGACACGCCGGCCACGGCCCGCTGCCCGGAGGTGGCGAAGTGGGCGTCGACCCACGGCACCAACTGCTTGACGTGGTAGGTCTCCCAGAGCGGGGCGAAGTTGCCGTACGTGTAGCCGTGCCAGTCGGAGTAGAAGCCGACCTTGCCGCCCTCGGGCATCACCACGATGCCCTTGAACCCTGCCTCGGCGACGCTCCGGGTGATGTTGCCCCCGCCGCTCGACCACTGCTCGTAGTCCGCGGCGCCACCGTGCAGCAAGTACAGCACGGGGTAACTGACCGACGGGTCATAGCCCGCGGGTAGAAGGACGCGCACCCGCACCGGTTTCCGCACCGGGTCGATCTGCGGCGCGCCCGGCCCACGCGGCGTGAACAGCGCACCACTGGTGAACTCCGCCTCACAGAGCAGCCCGTCGGGCGAAGCCTTCCAGTACTGCATGTCCAGCCCGTTCGAGTCCCCCGCCCCGATGTCGGGACATCCGACGGCGGCGGAGGCGGAGGCAGCGGGAACGGGAAGGGGAAGGGGAAGGGGAACAGGCAACCCGCCAAGTCCCATCCCCACTCCGAGAGTTGCCGCGACCACCCAAGCCCTGATGGATCCGGACCACTGCATGGCCCCTCCCCCGATTGCTTCGACGGCCTACCGGTATAACACGGGCCTTCTGAGGTTTGTACGGTGAAGCAATGCCGACCGGATCCACCTCTGCTCCCGCCCATCCCGTACGCGCTCACCTCACCACCCCCGACGGCAGGCGACTCTCGTACCTCGACTTCGGGGCCGCCGGAGGGCGTCCCCTGCTCGCTCTGCACGGACACCTCGGGGAAGGTGCCGAGTTCGCCGGGCTCGCCGGTGTGTTGAGTCGTGACGGGTGGCGGGTCGTCGCGCCCGATCAGCGGGGGCACGGGGACTCCGACCGGGCGGTGCGATACGACCGGGACGGATATGTCGGCGATCTCCGGCTGCTGCTCGATCACGTCGGTTTCGGTCAGCGTCCCCTTCCCGTCGTCGGGCACTCCCTCGGTGCCATCAACGGCTACCATCTGGCCGCCGATCGACCCGGCACCGTCAGCGCCCTGGTCAACATCGACGGGCCCGCGTATCTGCCCCTCGTCGCCCCCGCTCCGCTGTCCTTTCTGCTCGGCCTGCCGTACACCGCCCCCACCCGCGAGGAGCTCCTCGCCGCCTGCGGCCCGTTGGCACCCCTCCTGGAGAGTGGCATGCGGCCCCACCGCGACGGCTGGCGGCTCGGTTCGCATCCCGAGGACATGGTCGACTCCGACACCCGGGTGCTCGGCGACCACTGGCCGCAGTGGCTATGCACCGACTGCCCCGCGCTGCTCCTGCACGGCACCGCCAGCACCGTGCTGCCCACCGCCCAGGCCCGCGAGATGGCCTCCCGCCGCCCCGGCACGACGCTGCTCGAACTGGACTCCGACCACTGGGTTCATCTGCGGCGGCCCGAGGAGACGGCTGCGGCGATCCGACGGTTCCTGAGGGCCGGCGCGTGGGGTGAGTGAGCCGTCCCCGCGGGTCGTCGACGACGTCGAACTCGCTGGTCGAGCCACACTTCTTGTCGATCGGCCGGAGCCCACGGATAATCCAAGATCACCACATACGAACAGATGGGACACCGCCGCATGACCGAGCCGACAAAGGGCCCTGCCAGCTACTTCCCTTCGATCGAGAAGAAGTACGGCCGCCCGATCGCGGAGTGGAAGGAGCTGATCCGCTCCTCACCCCTGACGAAGCACATGGAACTCGTCGGCTGGCTGAAGGCGGACCACGGCCTCGGACACGGCCACGCCAACGCCCTGGTGGCACACACCCTTGCCGAGGACAGCGGCAAGTAATCCGGTTGTCGACCTCGGGGTACGGCCATCGGGAAGACGTTGGCCCACAGCCGCTCCGTACCGCGGGGAAGGAGCGCCCAACGGCTCGGGGTCGCCGACGAATTACGGTCCTCCCCCTCCCTGCACGCACAGAACGCGTACGAGTGGCACAGCCAGGCTCTCAACCCGGCTTCTCCGTGGATTCGGCCGTCGATTCGGCCGTCGATTCCGCGGTGGCCGCCCCAATGCGGTCGTAGATCCTCGCCGCCCGTCTCAAGTCGGTCATCGCCGCCTCCAGATCCCCCATGAGGACCTGGCTGCGCGCCGCGCCCTCCAGGGCGGTGGCCTCGTCCAGCGGGCTGCCCGCCCGGCGGGCGAGTTCGAGGGCCCTGCGGTGGGCCGCGAGACCCTCCCCCGCGCTCGCCGCGGCGGTGCGGAGGGTGCCCAGGCTGTTCCAGACCTCGGCCTCGCCCTGGGGATCTCCGACGCTCCGGAAGATCTCCAGGGCCTGTTCGTAGAGGTCAGCCGCGGTCTCGTACTCACCGGCCGCATAGTGGGTGCGACCCAGGTCGTGGAGGGCGTTGCACCGCCCGTGCGGGTATCCGATCTCCTCGAACAGGGCCAGCGCACGCCGGTGGAGCTCCGCGGCGGTTGCGTGGTCGCCCCTCGCGTGGCGGACGCGGCCCAGGTTGTTCAGGCCGTTGGCCCGGCCGTGGCGGTCCCGCAGCTCCTCGAACAGCTCCAGCGCACGCTCGTGCAGCGAGGCCGCCTCGGCGTAGTCACCCATCACGTACCGCACGCGCCCGAGGTTGTTGAGGCCGTTGGCCTGGCCGTGCCGGTCCCCCAGTTCCTCGAAGAGCGCGAGTCCTCGCTGGTGCAGCGACGTGGCCAGGATGTAGTCGCCGGTCACGAAGCGCACACGCCCCAGGCCCTGAAGGGCGTTGGCCTGGCCGTGCCGGTCGCCGAGGTCCTCGAACAGCTCAAGTGCGCATTCGTGGAGGCGTGTTGCCGCCCCGTAGTCGCCCGTCATGTAACGGACGAAGCCGAGGTTCAGGTGGGTGCTGCTCTGCCCGCGCCGATCGCCGAGCGCGTCGAAGAGGGCGAGGGCGCGTTCACTGAAGTCGGCCGACGCGGCGTAGTCCGCCGTCATGAACCGGACGCGGCCGAGCCCGTGGAGGGCGTTGGCCTGGCCGTGCCGGTCGCCGAGGTCCTCGAACAGCTCAAGTGCACGCTCATGGAAAGCAGTTGCCGCCACGTAGTCGTCGGCGACGGCGCGGACGCGGCCCAGGCCGTGCAGGGCCTTGGCCTGCCCTGGGCGGTCGTCGACCTCCTCGAACAGCGCGAGCGCCCGCTCGTGGAAACTGGTCGCCACCGCGAAGTCGCCCGTCACGTACCGGACGAAGCCGAGCTCGTCGAGGGCGTGCGCCTCCCCGAGCAGGTCCCCGTTCAGCCGGGCCGCTTCGACCGCCCGTTCGTGCAGCGCCACCGCCTGCGGCCAAGGGCCCTCGCGGAGCAGGAAGGGAGCCATGGCCGCGGTGAGGCCGACGACCTGCTCGGGGCGGCCGTGGTCCGCCGCGTGGTCGAGGCATGCCAGTACGTTGGCCCGTTCCGTACGCAGCCAGGTGAGCGCCTTGTTCGCACTCGGCAGCTCCGGCGTGCCCGCGCCGCGCGCCGAGATGATCTCCTCGGCGGACTCGACGGTCCGCCGGTAGTACGTGACGAGGCGCGCGACGGCGAGATCCCGGTCGGCGGCGGCGCACTCCGAGGCGCAGCGGCGGGCGGCGAACTCGCGCAGCAGGCCGTGGAGGCTGTACCGACGGGGAGCTGTCTCCTCCAGCAGATGCTCGGTGTAGAGGACTTCGAGGCCGTCGCGCGCCTGGGTGTCGGAGATGCCGTCGAGGGCGGCCGCGGCGCGGGCGTCGATGTCCGGTCCCGGATGCAGGCCGAGTCTGCGGAACAGCCGCCGCCTGGCGGGAGGCAGGTCCCGGTAGGAGAGCGTGAAGGCCGCGTCGACGGCGCGTTTGCCCGCGACCAGGTGAGGCAGCCGGTCCCGGTGGCCGTGAACTCGGCCGCGAGATCGTCCAGGGTCCAGGTGGGGCGGTGGGAGAGCCGCCCGGCGAGCAGCACGATCGCCAGGGGCAGACAGCCGCACAACTCCACGATGTCGTCGACCACTTCGGCCTCGTCGGGGACGTCGGCGGAGCCGGGCACGGTGTGGTGCGCGAGGCGGCTGAACAGCGTCCTGGCCTCGTCGCGGGAGAGCGTCTCGAGGGACCACGGCTTGCCGCCGTCGAGGGCGACCAGCCTGCTCCGGCTGGTCACCAGTGTCAGGCAGCCCGATCCGCCGGGCAGGAGCGGCTCGATCTGGTCGGTGTCCGCGGCGTCGTCCAGGACGAGCAGGACGCGGCGGCCCGCCAGCTGATCCCGCCACAGTCCGCTTCGCCCGTCCAAGGAGGTGGGCAGGCCGCGGGGGTCGATGCCGAGGCCTGCCAGCAGAGTGGCGAGTACGTCCAGCGGGTCGGCGGCGGCCTGCTCCGGTGCGTGGGCGCGGAGGTCGACGAAGAACTGCCCGTCGGGGAACTGGTCGGCGAGGAGGTGCGCCGCCCGTGTGACGAAGGCCGTCTTGCCGACGCCCGCCATTCCGTCGACGGTGTGGATCCTGGCCTCGCCCGACGCGGTGGCGCCGATCAGCTGCCCCAACTCCTCGTCGCGCCCGGTGAAGTAGAGCGCGTCCCTGCGCAGTCCGTGGATGACGGAGGGACGCACCGGCGCCGTCACCTCGTGCACATGCGTGGTCCTGTGGACGTCGCGGCCCGCCTGATTGGTCTCCCCCGCGCCCTCCGTCGTCGCCCGCTGCCGCACACCCGGCGGCAGCGGGTCGCCGGCACCGGTCATCGAGAGTCGGGAGGGGTGTAGTGCGCGTCCCGGCCGGCCTGGATGCTGACGCCGCCCGACACCGTGGCGTTCTGCTCGACGGAGCCCGCTCGGGTGGGGCCGGCCTCGTCCAGCGCGGGGCCGAGGTGGTGATCGAGCAGGTACCGGAGCTCAGCGGTCAACCCGGCGTCCTGGCCGACCAGTTGATGCAGCCGCATGCGCCAGAGCGCGACGAGGGCCGCTTCGATGTCCTCGTCGCCCTGGCTGCGGGCGTCCAGGACCTGTCCCCTGAGCTCGTCGAGTCCCGTGGCGACGGATTCGGCCTGGTCGGGATGCGGGCGGCGCCACAGCGCGACCACCGCGTCGCGGACCCTCCCCCAGGCATCCGTGGCCATCGCCCCCACCAGAGCGGTACCCGCCACCACCGTCACCGGATCCATCTCCCACCCCCAGGGGAGCAGCCTCACTCCCACTGTAGAAGGCCGGAGCGGGGCGGGGGAGGAAGACGGACGGATGGGAGTTCACAACCCGCCGCGTGGCGCGTCAGGCCTGCTGGGCCCGGTCGTACACCTTCTTGGCCGTCGCCTTGAAGATCTCTCCGTACATCTTGGTCGGCTCCAGGGAGTCCAGCGCGCTGTTGACCGAGATGAGTGCGCCCTTGCCGGTGGTGGCGTTGAAGTCCGCCAGCCACGGGCCGCCGCTGGAGCCGCCGCTCATGTCGCAGGGGATGGCCTGGGTGCCGTCCTCCTTCTTCGCCGTGCCGACGCAGCGCAGGAGTTCCTCGCCGAGTTGCGGGCGGGTCGCGGAGTAGCCGAAGGAGGAGACGGTGCCGCCGACGGGGCGGTTGAAGGCGATGTCCTGGCCGCTCACGACGTCGGTGAGCTTCTTGCCGTTCTTGTCGGCGGCGACGGTCAGTGCGGCCATGTCGTTGGTCGAGTCCGTCTCCCAGGTGCGCGGGGTCGCGGCCTGGCGGACGGCGAACGCGCCGTGCGGCGCCTTCCCCTTGTTGTAGGCGGGGACGAAGACCATCGAGATGTTGGTGTTGTACGGGGACGATCCCCGGCGCACGCAGTGGGCCGCGGTCATCACGGTGGAGCGGTTGCCGCTCTTGACGGCGGTGGCCGTGCACCAGGTGTCGGCGCCGCTCGCGTTGACGAAGAAGAGCCGCCCCACGGTCTTCAGCGAGGTGCCCCGCCACGGCTTGGCCTTCGGCCCGGTCGGGCCGAGGTCCACGGACTTCCCCACGGCCTTCATTCGGGCGGGCGTCCAGTAGGCGAGGGCGTCCTTGCGGTCGGCGGCGGTGAACTTCAGGACGGAGACCGGGTCGGCGGCGGCACGGGCCTCGCCGGCCGTGGCCGTCACCGCGGCCGGGGCGGCGAGGGCGAGGGCCATGCCGGCCACGGCGAGTCCCGTGACACGACCGAGCGGACGCCGGGTCGCGGAAGGGGTTGTCTCAGTCATGGTCGATGTCTCCTGGGTAACAGCGCGCAACGGACGGGCTTTCGGGCCCGCCCGACAAGAGAGGGCAACCGCGGGTTCGGTTGGCGCTGTCGACGTTCTGTGACACAAGCGGGCGAGCGCATGACGGAGATCCCGGGGGCGGGGCGTGCTGCGCGCCCAGACGCGACGGGGCCGTCACTCGGCCTTCCGCAGCGGGTAGATGAAGCTCGTCGCCCGCCCCTCCTGCAGGACGAAGGCCTGGTCCTGCTCCTTCGCGCGGCCGCTGATCACGTCGCCCAGCAGCCGGGCGTGAAAGCGGAGGTAGGAGCTTTCGGTGAAGGCGAGGTGCCCGCGTACCCGCTCCGACACCTCGTGCAGGTTCCAGGCCGGAATCCCGGGATAGAGATGGTGCTCGGCGTGGTAGTTCGTGTTCCAGTTGAGGAAGCAGAACCACTTGCTGTCGGTGTAGACCGAGTTGGTGTTGCGCCAGGGGTTGTCCGTCCGCTCCGCGTAGTAGTGCTCGGGCATGATGGAGAAGTTGTTCAGGACCCAGGCGATGCATGCGGGCACGATGTACACGGTGAGCATCACCATGGGCCACAGGACGGTAAGGACGGCCGCGGTCACCATCCACAGGAGAAGGATCCAGGTGTCGCGGCGAATCGCGGACCGGGCCCGGTCGGTCGTGACGAAGTAGGGGTACCGGTGCCGGAGCGAGGCCAGTGAAATTCGCAGGAAACCGATGAAGTAGTCCATGTTGATCATGGCTACGACGTACTCCCGCACCGTGGTGATGATGCCGTCGGGTTCGGGGTCCTCCGCGGTGTGCGTGTTGCGGTGGTGATGCATGTGGAACACCCGGTACGCGGCGCTGTTGACGAGGATGAACGTGCCGGCGACCTGCCCGGCGATCCGGTTCCCGCGGTGGGTGTTCATGAAGGTGCCGTGCGAGGCGCAGTGCAGCAGGTTGTGCAGCGAGGCGAACACCGTGGCGGCCAGCACCCAGCTCAGCCCGATCGCCCACCAGGTGCCGACGGCCAGGCCCCCTGTCACGATGCCGGCGTACAGCAGGCCGTGGACCGAGGACCGGCGCAGCGCCATCCCGCTGGAACGGCGCGTGAGTGCGCGCAGTTCGGCCGAGGAGAAGACGTCGTTTCGGTCGAGGTCGACGTTCTCTTGTGACTGTGTCATTCGTGAACCTCCGAGAGGCGAAAAGAACTCGCACCGACAACGCCGCGCCTGTGGCTCGGCCGCTCTCGCAAGCTACAGATTTCGATGCCGAAACAACACCCCTCTTTGTCGGCGTACGGCCGCTGGGTGACCGATAGGCCTAGCCAGGTGGCCATACCCGTACTTCCCGTGGAATGCGGCCCCTGCCATCCATAGACTCAATGGCCAACGCTGAAGGAAATACCGACCCTTGGGCAGGTGGACCTTGCTGGTGCGCGCGGTTGAAGATGTCGTCGGAAGCGAATGCGACGTGGACTGGGGCAATGGGACGAGCCGACGGCTGCTCGTTCAGTCCGACCAATTGGGATTCAGCCTGACCGAGACCTATGTGCAGCCGGGCAGCGAGTCGTACTTGCGCTACGACAACCACCAAGAGGTCTGCTACTGCGTGTCCGGCTCCGGTTCCGTGGAGTCGGCGGACGGGGTCTTCGACATCAAGCCGGGGATGCTGTACGCCCCGGGCATGGGCGAACCGCACATACTCCGCTCGCAGCACGGCATGACGCTGATGTGCGTCTTCTCACCGGCCTTGAACGGCCCGGAGAAACACCTGCTCACACCTGGTGTGCATTCGAGTTACTAGGGGGCCGAGCCATGCCCGAAACCATTGACCTGGTGATCCCGAACATCGTCGAGTTCAACCTGAAACGCGAACTCCTCGATTTCGACCCGGGTGTGGAGCACGACCTCGTCGAGCACGGCACGGGGTTCACCGATCAGTGCGTCTTCTGGAGCGCCGAGGACCGTGTGCTCGTCCTGCCGGCCGGCTACTCCCCGGAGTGGCTCGCCGACGTCCACGCCGGCCTCGGCGGCTCCGTGCCTCCCGTCGTGTCGCCGGCACCCCGCACCGGGCGCCTGGTCCACGACCTGCTGGGCGACGACCGGGCGCTCGCCGCGCTGCACGCCGCGACCGACGGCGCGCGCGTGGTGCGGTTCCTGTCCTTCGGGGCGTCGCCCGAGCTGTACTCCTTGGCCGCGCTGCTCCGCAGCCGGGGCCTGGAGGTGCGGTTGGACGTCGCCGACCCACAGCACTACTGGTCGTGCGAGTACCTGGAATCGAAGCTGAGTTGTGTCGACCTCGCCTCCCACCTTCCCGGCTTCCGTGTCCCGCGGGGTATCTCGGTGGCCAGTTGGGACCAGCTCAAGGGTGCGGTCACCGCGATCGTGGGCAGCGGCGGCCGGGCCGTGGTCAAGAGCATGTACGGCGTCGGCGGCTACGGCTCCGCCATCGCGCGAAGCGACGCCGACGGAAGCATCCGGCGGTTCTGGCAGACCCTGAGGCGCGAACCGTTCTTCGGTACCTTCCCGCTCACCGTGCAGGACTACGTCGAGCACGCGGCCGACTGTCCGGCCGTGGACGTCCTCGTCGGCGAGGGCGAGGAGCCGCGCATGGAGTTCAGCATGCTCGGCGTCGACGGGTTGCGGTACCAAAGTCTGGCCATCGGTCCCGGAGTCGTCGATCCCGGCCTGGAGGAACGGCTCTCCGCGCTGGGCACAGCCGTCCACGGGTTCGCCGAATCCCTGGGATACCGGGGCTGGTTGACGATCGACTGCCTGCTCGGCCTCGACGGGCAGCTGTACGTCACCGAGATCAACGCCCGGCGCTCCGGCGCCATGCACACGATCACGCTCGCGGAGCGCTGGGCCGATGAGAGCCTCGTCGTCTACACCCATGACGCGCTGCCGCTGCGGCTCACCGGTGTCGCGTCGTACACGGCGCATGTCCGTCCCGTGTTCGAGGAACTGTGGGCACGGGGCGTCCGCGCCTACCCGTCGACCGTCCGGACGCTCTCCGGGCACCGGCCTTCCCTGGGCATCGTCGTGTGCGCCAAGAGCGCGGCGGACGGCGAGCGCATCGCCGGACAGGCGCACCGGGCGGTCAACGCCGCCCTGGCCGGGGCCGCTGCCGCCGTGACGCAGCCGGCAGCGGTCAGCCACTGGTAAACGCGCCGAAAAGGGCGCCTGGCGGGGATCTTCTCCTCAGCCAGGCGCCCTTCTTCGCGTACGTGTGACAGGCGCCCTTCTTCGCGTACGTGTGACAGGCGCCCTTCTTCGCGTACGTGTGAGGGGAGTCGGAAGCGGTCCTACCGCCCGGTCCCGGTCCGGGCGGTTCCGGCCGGGCTGTTGCCCGCGCTCGGGACGCCACAGCCCTTCTCCGCAAGGAACTCGGCCTGGGTCATGGGCGTGGCGTTCTCGAAGAGGCGGTTGAGGAGTTCTCCCTCCCATTCCACCGCCTCGACCTCGTCGACCTCGTACTCCGTCAGGATCCTGCCGATGGCCTGCAGGGCGAGCAGCGAGTAACCGCCCATCTCGAAGAAGTCGCTGCGGTGGACGTCGACGGACTCGGGGTTCACTTCGAGGACTTGGGCCCAGACCCTGCGCACTACGTCCGCCGCGGCTTCCGCGTTGCCGGTCAGGTTGTCCGTCACAGTTCCTCCATGGTTCTCGATGTGTACGTGGGGGCTCGATGTGGACGTGGGGTCTCGATGTGGATGCGGGGTCTCGATGCGCACGTACTCACGGGATGAGCACCACCTTGCTGGCCTCGCCGGAGTCGAAGAGCCGGAACCCCTCCGCGGCCTCGGCCAGGGGCATCCGGTGCGAGATCAGGAAGGTGGGGTCGACACGGCCGCCGCGCACCAGGTTCATCAGCGGCTCGAAGTCGCTGATGGGATCGCCGACGGCGAAGCGCAGCGTGACCTCCTTGGCGAACGCGAGCCGTGTCGGCAAGGGCATGGCCTCGGAGGCATGGGCGCCCACGGCACAGACGACCCCCCGCGGCCGTACGACGTTCAGCGCGGTCAGCAGTGACGCGTCGGTGCCCACGGCCTCCAGGACGGCGTCCGCGCCGCGCCCCTCGGTCAGGTCGGCGATCCGCTCTTCGACGTCGGGTGTGCCGGGCACCGGGCACGCGCCGCGTTCGGCGGCCAGTTTCCGCCGGCTCTCCAGCGGGTCGACGGCCAGCACCCGGGCGGCGCCGAGGACCCAGGCCGCCTCCATGGCCAGCAGGCCCACGGGACCGCAGCCCACCACCGCGACCGTGTCCCCCGGTCGCACCACGGCGCCCTTGGCGCACGCGTAGCCCGTGGCGAGGATGTCGCCGATGAACAGGGCCCGCTCGTCGCCGACGTCGTCGGGGATCGGGAACAGCACCGTGTCGGCGAAGGGCACACGCACGTACTCGGCGTGTCCCCCGGCGTAGGCCCGCGTGCCCACCACGGTCGCGTACCCGAACAGGCCCACCCGGTCGCACTGATAGTGCCAGCCCCGGGAGCAGGACCGGCAGTACCCGCACGCGATGACGTCCGAGGCGACGACCCGGTCGCCGGGCCTCAGACCGCGCGCCTCGGGCCCGACCTCCTCGACGACACCGGTGAACTCGTGGCCGGTGACCGTTCCCGGCTCGAACCGGTCGATCTCACCTCGGTACGGGTGGAGGTCGGTGCCGCAGATCGCGCTGCGGACGACACGGACGACCGCGTCCCGCGGTTCCTCGATACGGGGCATGGCGATGTCGTCCGCGACCGCCGCCCGGCGTGCGCCGTGCCACTGCAGCGCTCTCATGTGTGGTCCTCCTGGGGCGTGCCCTGATGCGATGTGTCCTGATGGGACGTGACCTGACGGGACGTGTCCTGACGGGACGTGACCTGACGGGACGTGTCCTGTTCCAGTTCGTGGCAGGCCTCCTCGAGGACTCGGCGCAGGTCGTCGAGCAGGCGTGCGGCGGCCGTGTCGTCGTACTCGCCGGGGTGATGGACGAGCAGGGCGCTCAGCGCGCCCGCGTCTTCGTAGAAGCCGAGGTCCAAGGGGTACGGCGAGAAGGGATCGTGGTTGATCAGGGTCGTGTCGAGTCCTTCGAGGGCGGGCGGCACCTCCGGTGTGGTCTGGAAGGAGACGCATACGCTGATCGCGGGACGGAACCCGGGGCGCCACAACCCGAGGTCGTGGGTCAGCCGCTCGAACGGCACGTCCCGGTGGGCGTACACCCCGATCAGGTTCCTGCGGACCTGGTGCAGCAGCTCGCGGAAGTCCACGCCCGCGGGCACCCGGGTCCGCACCGGCAGCAGGTTCACGAAGAAGCCGACGGCCTTCTCGAACTCGGCCCTGCGATATCCGCCGCGGGTGGCCACGAGGATGTCGTCGGTGTCGACGTAGCGGCGCAGCACCCGCGTGAAGGCGGCGAGCAGCAGCATGAACAGGGTGACGTGCTCGCGCCGGGCCACCAACCGCAGCCGGTCGTACAGGGGTTGGGGAAAGGTCGACCACCGTGTCCGCGGCGGCTGTTCGGTCCCCGGCGGCGAGGTGGACGCCAGGGCGAGCGGCGGCAGCGGGGTCGCGTTCGCCAACGCCTGTTTCCAATAGGCCAGTTGTCGCGGGTAGGCCGGGCCGGTGAGCCAGTCGTGCTGGCGGCGCACGAAGGCCCGGTACTGGGTGGGCACGGGCGGCAGCGGCGAGGCACGCCCGTGCAGGCGTGCGGCGTAGAGCTGCTCCAGTTCGCGCAGGAGCACCGCCCACCACGACCAGGCGTCGGAGATCATGTGGTGCAGGGTGACGCGCACGATGTGCTCACGCGGCGCGAGCCGGACCAGTGCCGCGCGCACGACGGGCCCGCGGGCCAGGTCGAACGGGCGCCGCAGGTCCTCGGCCAGGAACCGGGCGGCCGCCTCCTCGCGCTCCGCCGCGGGAAGCGCGGTGAGGTCGGTCAGGGGCAGGGGCACCTCGGCCCGCGGCGAGACGCGCTGGACGGGCAGGCCGTCCACGACGGGGAAAAAGGTGCGCAGCGCCTCGTGGCGGGCGACGAGTTCCTCGATGCCCGCCCGCAGAGCCGTCGCGTCCAGCTCGCCGACGAGGCGGAACGTCACGGGATCGGTGTGCCGTGTGTGGCCCGCACGTCGTTCCATGAACCACACGCCCTGTTGGGCGTACGAGAGGGGCGCGTCGCCGCTCGCACGGAACTCCCCCTCTTCCGACGTCACTTGATGCCCCAGGCGAAGAGCCAGCGCCGGGGCACCTCCGTCAGCCCCAGCCTCTCGAAGGTGGTCCGCAGGCCCCGGGTGAGTGCCTCGGAGCCGAGGGCCAGGTCGGTGATGCCGGTGGCCCCCTCCACGAACACCGAGTACGTGCACAGGGCCTCCCAGTCCTGCAGGGTCCATGCGTACACGGCCTCCTCGGACTTGGTCTGGGAGAACCCCGCCCGGACGAACAGCTCTTCGTGGTGGCGCGGCGTGAGCGTCTGCAGGGCCACCGGCTTCTCTCGTGCGAGGACGAGGTCCTTGCCCCCTGCCCGCAGGGCGTCGCGGGTGGCACGCAGCCAATGCGCGTAGAAGGGCCGGGTCTCGGGGAGGACGGCTCCCTCGTAGAACAGGGTGTTCAGGGCGCAGCGCCCGCCCGGTGCGAGCAGTCGGTGGCAGCCCTCGATCACGGAGCCGCGCTCGGCTGCCGGTATCTGGTGCATCACATTGCTCAGGACTGCGACGTCCACGGGTCCGGTCAGGGACTCGACGTCCTGCGCGCGCCCTTGCACGAAACGCACCTTGGGGTCGGTCAACCGCGTTCGCGCGATGGCCAGTTCGTGCTCGGATGGGTCGATGCCGATGATGGATCCCACGTGCGCGGAGCGTTCCAGGAGCAGTTGGGTGGCAAGGCCCGAGCCGCAGCCGACGTCGGCGACGACACCGCCGTCCGGGGCCTCGCAGATGTCGACCAGACGCTGGGTCACGTCGCCGTACAGCGGGCGGCGTGACATCGCGTCGAACTCGTATCCGTGGACGAAGGTCATGACACCTCATCGGGTCGAAGGGGGAGCCGGTGTGGCACGGGGTGCGGCGGGGGCGAGCAGCCCTGCCGCCGTACCGCCCATGAGGGCCTCGTACTCACGTGGCGAGAGCGGGTCGCTGCCGTCCGGCCACAGCCCGGGGTCCCGGGCCAGGTCCGCCATGCGGGTCACGGACCCGGTCATGGAGGCGAAGGGGAAGTCGGTGCCCCACAGGAGCCGGTCCAGAACACCGCTGTCGCGGGCGTGGGCCAGGGCGTCGGCCACCGTCGCGGGCGGCTGGTAGGAGCCGAAGATGGACAGGTCCGCGTACAGGTTGGCGTGCCGGGCGAGCAGGTCGACGCACGGCCGGGTCCAGGGGGTGCCGAGGTGGGCGAGGATCACCTTCAGGTCGGGGAAGTCCCTGGCCACCCGCTCGACGAGGAGCGGGGAGAAGAACCGGGGGTCCGCGTTGCGCGAGGGCGTGTACCCGGTGTGCATCAGTACGGGGATGCCCAGGTCCAGGGCGGTCTCGTACACGTCGTACCACCGGCGGTCGGCGGGTGACATCCGCACGTAGCACGGGGCGGTCTTCAGCCCGCGCAGGCCGCAGCCGGTCACGGCCTCGCGCAGCCGGCCTGCCGCGCCCGGGGTGCCCGCGTCCACGGAGGCGAAGCCGGTCAGCCGGTCGGGGTGGCGGGCGCAGAGCTCGGCGACGAAGTCGTTGGGCACCGAGAACCCTTCGACGCGCCGTACGTCGAAGGCGAGCAGGAAGACGCGGTCGACGCCCGCCGCGTCCATCTCCGCGAGCAGCTTCGCCTCCGGCGCGGAGAGGTCCTCGGGCGCCAGGTCGGTGGTGGCCGTCATCTGCTCGGCGAAGCGGGCCGAGTAGTGGCGGTAGTACTCCCCCGCGTGCACATGAGCGTCGATGATCATTTCTGCCGCCCCTCGGGCCGCTCCCGTGAACGGGATCGCTCCGCCTGGGCGTTGGCGTTGGCGTTGGCGTTGGCGTTGGCGTGCCAGAACTGCAGGTGGACCTCCTTGGGGCCGAGGCGCAGGCTCTCCGTGGTCTCCGGGGCGCCGTCCGCGGGCAGGTGCCGCAGGGCCGTGCGCACCGGTTCGGGGGCGTGGTTGACGACCACACCGCAGCGGTCGTCGCCGCGCCCGAGGACGGTGACCTCCACCGACGGATCGTCCGCGGTCAGCGACACGCGCACGCCCGCCTCCTCGGCGACCGCCTCGTACAGCCGGTGCCAGGCGGCCTCCGCGAGGCGGTAGGGGACGTTGAGCTGTGCCTCCAGGGGGGCGTTGAGGTAGTAGACGCTGCCCTCGCCCAGGCGGTGCCGGGTCAGGGCGGGCGAGCCGTCGGCGAACGCCGCCAGGGTCTCGGCGCCCGCCGCGTCGATCACCGGGATCGGACCAGGTTCCCAGCGCAGCGGGAAGCGGACGCCCGCCCAGGTGAAGCCGGCGTGCGCCGCGTCGTCACGGGTGAAGTCCCGTACGCGGATGCCGAACAGCTCCTCGTCGCCGGCGGCGTCCAGCAGGCTGCCGGTGGAGTACAGCAGCACTCCCCCGGACGCGACGTACCGTGCCAGGCGGCGGCGTTCGGGCAACGGCAGCTGTCGCGCCGAGGGGCAGATCACCAGCGCGTACCGTGCGAGGTCCGTGCCGGGGGTCGTGAACTCGTAGGGCAGATGGGCCTGTTGGAGCAGCAGATGGGCGTAGAAGGCGGCGGGCGCGTCGCTGCCCGCGGGTGTCAGGTATCCGGCCTCCTCCTGCGGCTCCGGCTCGGGGACGAGGACCCCCACCGGGGCGGGCAGCGGTCTGAACCCGGCCAGTTCGCCGGTCACGCGACGGGCGAACGCCCGGTACTCGGCCAGGGCGGCCTTCTCGCGGCCGTCCGCGGCCAGCAGGCCCACGTGCCGCTCGTTGGGCCGCAGCGCGTAGGGCTTGCGCTCGGTGGTGAAGTCCTGCCAGCACCAGACGGCGGTGCCGACCGCGCCCGCCGCGAAGGCGGAGTGGGCCGCCGCCCGCAGATACCGCGCGGCCGTGGCCTCGTCGCAGCCGTAGCTGCCCAACTCGTCGACGTACACGGGCCGGTGGGGGCTGCCGCGCCGCACGAGGTAGGGCAGGAAAGCGGTGGCCTTGCGGGCCGCGACGGACTCGATGTGGAACGGCGTCCACACCGGGAAGCCGTGCAGTCCCACCATGTCGAGGCGCTCGGCGTGCTCCGGGCGGAAGGCGTGGCCACCGAGCACCGCGGACGCCTCGCCTGCCTGGAGGACCAGGGCGTCCGGGTCGGCTTCGCGTATCGCCGACGCGAGCGTTCCCCACCACGCGCGGACCTCGTCGGCGCCGAGGGCGGCGGACGACGCGGAGTCGACGTGGATCACCTCGTCCCCCAGGTCGTAGGCGAGGATGTTCGGCTCGTCGCTCAGCACGCCCGCGACGTGGTGGACGAAGGCCCGTTCGCGCTCGCGCATGTCCGCGTCCCGCCACAGGTCCCGGCCCTCGCGCCACGGCGGGTCGAAGCGCTGGCCGTTCATCCAGATCGTCAGGAGCGAGGGAAGGCAGTACAGACCGTGCAGGGCGGCGGTTCGGGCCAACTCCCTGAGCCGACCCGTCATCGCGGGGTCGTAGACGCCTTCCTTGGGTTCGAAGTCGGCCCAGAAGACAAAGACGCGTACGGTGTTCAGGCCCGCCGCGGCCATCCGGCGGAAGTCGTCGTCGAGCCGGGCGCCGTCCCACTCCCGCCAGTAGTCGCACCCGGTCGGCGAGGGGTGGTAGTTGACGCCGACGCTGACGAAGGCGTGCCCGTCGCGGTACAGGGCACCCTCGGCGAACGTGGCACGGCCACGGCTCACGGCATCTCCTGCCATGCGGCGCTCACCGCCTCGACGACCTGTCGGACCTCGGTCGCACCGATGCCCGGGTGGAGCGGCAGCGAGAGCTGACGTGCCATCACGTCCTCGGTGACCGGTAGCCTGCACGGCTCGCCCCTGTGGCGCTCCCGATAAGCGGTGAACAGATGGGTGGGCGGGTAGTGCACGCCGCTCTGGATCCGCGCCGCGCGCAGTCGGTCCTGCAGCGCCTCCCGGTCGGTGCCCTCGGGCAGCACCACCGCGAACAGGTGGTGGGCGCTCGCCTCCACGGGCCGGTCGGCGAACGGCACGGTGAGCCCGGACAGCGGGGCAAGCCGCTCGCGGTACATCCGGACCGCGTCCTGCCTGCGGGCCTGTGCGGCGGGCAGGGCGTCGAGCTGGACGCGCCCGATGGCACAACCGATCTCCGTGGGGCGGTAGTTGAGGCCCAGAGCGTCGACGTCGTACAGGGAGGGACCGCCGCGGTGGCGCTGCTGGGCGCCGACCGTCAGGGCGTGCGAGCGCAGCCGCCGGATGCGGTCGCCCACGGCGGGGTCGCGGGCGACCACCAGGCCGCCCTCGCCCATGGCCAGGTTCTTGGTGGCGAAGAAGCTGAAACAGCCGATGTCGCCGACCGTGCCGAGCATGCCGTGGACCGAGTCGGTGACGGGGGCGTGGGCACAGTCCTCGATCAGGGCGAGCCCGTGGGCGCGGGCCAGTTCGGCGAGGGCCGTCAGGTCGGCGGCGTGGCCGCCGTAGTGCATGGCGACGATCGCCCGGGTGCGCGGGGTGATTCTGCGGGCGACGTCCACGGGGTCGACGCACAGGTCGTGCGGGCCCGTGACGTCGGCGAACACCGGGGTGGCACCGGACAGCGCGACGGTCGCGGCGGCCGAGACGAAGCTCAGCGAGGGCAGCACGACCTCGTCGCCCGGCCCGAGGCCCAGGGCCAGGACGGCCAGGTGCAGGGCGGCGGTGCCGTTGCTGACGGCGACCGCGGACTGGACGCCGAGCGCGGCGGCGTACTTGCCCTCGAAGTCCTCGGTGACGGGCCCGGCCGAAAGCCATCCGGACCGCAGGACGGCGGTCACCGCGTCGATCTCGGCCTGTCCGGCCTGCGGGCGGTACAGCGCGATGTCGAAGGCCGTCATCCGCCCACCGTCTCTCGGTACGCGCCGCTGCCCGCGCACAGCTCGGCCGCGGCGCGCGGGCCCAGATAGCGGGCCCGGTCCGCGCGGTACGCCGCGGTGGCCAGGTCCAGTTGCTCGGGAGTGCCGATGTCGTGCCAGTCCCCCTCGATGACATGGCCCTCCACGCGCTCGCCCTCGGCACGGGCGCGGTCGAGCAGGGCGGGCATGTCGTGCCGACCACGGGGCGGCAGCAGCCGCAGCAGGGCGGGCTCGAGCACGTAGATGCCGCCGCTGACCAGGTAACTCAGCCGGGGCTTCTCGCGGAAGTCGGTCACCCGGCGCTCCTCGTCGAGTTCCACCACTCCGTGCGCGATGTCGATGTCCTGGCGGCTGAGCGCGACCGTCGCGATGGCCTCGGACTTCTTGTGCCGCCTGACCAGGTCGGCGAAGTCGATGTCGGTGAGCAGGTCCGCGTTCATCACGAGGGTGGAGTCCTCGAAGGGCGGCAGCAGCGAGAGCGGTCCCGCGGTGCCCAGCGGCTCCTCCTCCAGGGAGAAGTCCAGTTCCAGGTCGTGCCAGCGGTCCTCGTCGAAGCTCGCCTTGATCATGTGGGCCTGGTAGCCGAGGGAGAGCGACACATGGGTGAAGCCCGCGCTCTTCAGCTGCGCCAGGATGATGTGCAGGATCGGTGTGCCGTCGATGGGTATGAGGGGTTTGGGGACGGTCAGGGTGGTGGGCCGCAGCCGACGGCCCTCACCTCCGGCCAGGACCACTGCTCTCATCGGGCCTTCTCCGTTTGCTTCCGGGCGGCGATCAGCGTGCGGTAGACGGCGTGGACCCGGTCGGCGACCGCGTCCCAGCCGAGTTCACGGCGCACCTTGTCGTGGCCGTTGCGTCCCATGGCGCTGCGTTCGGACGGGTGGGCGAGGAGCCGGTTGACCGCGTCGGCGACGGGCCCGGCGGTGGGGCGGACGAGCAGACCGTCACGTCCGTGGGCGACGACCTCCTCGCTGCCGAGGAAGGTGGACGCGACGACGGGTTTGCCACAGGCCCACGCCTCCACGTAGACGAGGGGGAACAGGTCGACGGTGGAGGGCACGCAGAGCAGCTCGCAGGCGGCGAGGGCGCTGTGCTTGGCGTCCTCGTCGACCATGCCGAGCTCGATGACGCGGGGGTCGGCGTGGCGGGCGAACTGCTCCGCGCAGTCGTCGTCCCAGCGCGGTCCCATGAACACGAAGGTGGTGTCGGGGTGTTCCGCCCAGATCTGCTCGGTCGCCTCGAGGAGCGTGACGTAGCCCTTGGAGCGCGTCTTGCGTCCGAGGAAGAGCACCACGGGTCCTTCGATGCCGTGATACCGGCGGAACCGGTCGGGGTCGGGGGTACCGGGCAGGTGCGGGCCCTGGCCGACGATGTGGAGTCGGGATCCGTCGACGCCCGCGTCGCGGAGCATGTCGCGCTCGGCTACGGACAGGGCGAAGACGGCGTCCGCCTGCCTGCACCCGTCCAGCACGGTCTCGCGGTCCGGCCACACGTCGGGGGCGGACGCGGGGGTGACCGCGAACGGCGTGTCCCAGGCCCGCGCGAGTTCCAGACCGGCCGCGATGTCCTGCGGGTGGAAGGCGTCGAAGGCGTGGACCAGGTCCGCCCGTTCGGTGTCGTCGGGGGTGGCGGGCAGCGGCTGGATGCTCACGCCCGCACCGCGCATGAACGTCGCGGTGTCCTCGTCGACCGGGTTGGAGTAGATGCCGGACTCCCAGCCGAGGCGGCTCATCGACGCGGCGAGGTACTGCGTCATCAGCTCGGCTCCGGCACGCGCCGGGAAGTAGCCGCGGTGGACGTACCGTACGCGCACGCCGCTCACGCTCCGTTCCCGCGTGCCGCGATGTCCCGGGTGTACCACTCGCAGGTGCGGCGCAGCCCCTCGCTCAGGGGCACCGCGGGGCGGTAGCCGGTCAGTTCGCGCAGCCGGGAGATGTCGGGCAAGCGGCGTGCGGGGGACAGCGGGGGCGCGGGGTGGACGTCGAGCGCCGGGTGCCGCCCGATGGCATCGAAGACGCTGCGGGCCAGGTCCCTGATGAGGATCTCCTCCTGGTCGTTGCCGACGTTGACCAGCAACGGCTCCTTGGTCGGCAGGGCGGTCAGCGCGGTGATGGCCTCGACGGCGTCGTCGACGTGGCAGAACGCGCGGGTCTGGTCGGCGCCGTGGATCTCGAAGGGGTCGGCGCCGCCCAGCAGCCGCTCGATGAACTGCGGGATCACATGGTCGTATCCCATCCGGGGGCCGTAGACGTTGTGGAAGCGCACCATGCGCAGGGCGAAGCCGTGGGTGCGCGCGTAGGTGCGGCACAGGAGCTCGCCGGTGATCTTGCTGAATCCGTACGAGGAGCGGGGCACCGTCAGGTCGGGCACCGTCAGCGGCACGTCCTCGTCGGTGGGGACGGACGCGATGCCGGCCTCGACGCTGCCCGCGTAGGCCTCGCTGGACGAGGCGAAGCAGAGGGTGGCCCCGGTCAGGCCGGAGAACCAGTCGAGGAGGTGGACGGTGGTGAGCAGGTTGGTGCGCAGCACCCGCCGGGGGTTGTCGTTGGACTCGGCGACGCCGACGACGGCGGCCAGGTGGTAGACCTCGGCGAAGTCGTCCGCGAGCAGTCCGTCGGGCACGGGGGTGGTCAGGTCGTGCTCGACGAGCCGCACCGTGCCGAGCAGTTCGGACAGCTCCGCGTCGGAGCGGCCCCTGCTGAAGTCGTCGAGCAGGGTGACCTCGCACGTCTTTGCCAGGCGGCGGGCCAGATGCAGGCCGATGAAGCCCGCTCCTCCGGTGATCAGGATCTTCTTAGGCACGGCCGAGCCTCATCGCCTTCGTCGAGGGCGGGAGGACCCGCCAGGTGTCGTAGACCAGTGCCGGGTCCGCCATGCGCGCCACCAGGCCGGCGGCGTCGATGTCGCCGTAGCCCGGATGGTCGTTCAGGAGGACGGCCGCGTGCACGCCGGTGAAGCCCTCGGTCAGGTCGACCGCCCGGACGCCCAGTGCCTCGATACGGGCGTCCGGCACCACGAAGTCATGGCCGACGATCTCTTTGACACGCCCCTTGAGGAACGGCAGCAGCCGCTCGTAGGGGGCTCCGCGCAGATCGTCGGTCTCGGGGCGGCCCTTGTAGGCGAAGCCCGAGATCAGGATCCTGGCCTCGGCCGGGTCCCTGCCCTGCTCCCACAGCGCGCCCAGGACGCGTTCGCCGACCCGGCGCGGCATGGACTCGTTGAGCGCGCGTGCCGCGGTGATCACCTGGGGCGTGTGGTCGTACGCGGCGACGGAGTGCGCAAGCAGGTACGGGTCCTTGGTCAGGCAACTGCCGCCGACGAAGCCCGGCTTGTGCAGGGTGGGCCGGGGATAGCCGAGGTTGGCGGCGTCGATGACCTCCCGCGCGTCCAGGCCGAGCTTCTCGGTGATGAGAGCGACCTCGTTGCCGAAGCCGTAGATCAGGTCGGTGTGGCAGTTGCAGACCAGCTTGACCAGTTCGGCGCTCTCCAGCGAGGCGACGGGCACCACCTGTTCGGTGAGGGTGCCGAAGAACTCCCCCGCCCGCTTGCCCGCCTCGTCGCTCAGGCCGCCGACGATCTGCGGCAGGGACAGCAGCTCCGCAAGGGCCTGGCCCTGGATGGTGCGCTCCGGGCAGTAGGCGATGAGCGGTTCGGGAATCCTGCGGTCCAGGATGGGCAGCACCAGGCCCCGCGAGGTGCCCACCGGCACCGTGCTGCGCACGATGACCAGCGTGGTCTCGTCGATGCCCGGCGCCAACGCCTCGGTGGCGGCCCGCAGATGGCTCAGATCAGGTGTGGTTCCGCCGGCCTCGATCGGCGTGCCGACACAGATGACGACGACGGGCGGCAGCTTCCGCTCGCCGATGTCGGTGGTGACGGCGAAGGCACCGCTCGCCGCCTTGGCCTTGATCTGCTCCTCGACACCCGGCTCGGCCAAGTCGAGGACGCCCCGGGCGAGTTCGTCCGCCGCCTTGGGGTTGATCTCGTATCCGAGCACGCTTCTGCCCGTGCTCAGCAGCGCGGCGGCGAGTGTGACGCCGACGTAGCCAAGACCCACGACACACACGTCGTAGTCCTCGTACGGCTTGGTCGATGGCATGACATGACTCCCTGGAGGTGGCATGGGAAGGGGGTGTCGCCGGTACGTCGAATTCCTGGGCCGGTGCCTGTGTCCGCTCACGCGTCCCGGGGCGGTTTGCCGAGGAGTTCGACGACGCCGTCGACCAGGTGCCAGAACAGGCGCTCCCCCAGTTCCGCGGAGGCGCCGACGGCGGAGGACAGCACGCCCTGATTCGAGATCTCGTCCACGTCGACGGGGTGCCGGTACACCCCCGCGGGCGGCGGCGAGGAGTGGCTCGGGCGCTCCGCGCGGACGACGTCGGGGCGCAGATACATCATCAGGCTCGTCTCGGTCAGGCCCGCGTGCTCCGCGTGCCATCCCGGGAAGTGCGGGATGTGCTCGCCGAGCCAGGCCTCGGTGACCACGCTCCACCAGCTGAACGCGACCACCTCGGTGTCCGCGAAGAGGGCGTCCTGAGCGCAGCCGTCGATGGCCTCGAGGAGCAGGCCCTCGTTCTCGTAGTGTCCGTTGACCACGACGAGCCTGCCGAGGCCGAGGCGCGAGAGGGACCTCAGACAGTCCCTCACGTAGTCGATGAACGCGGTGCCGCCGATGTGCACGGTCCCCGGGAAGTGCAGCCCGCCCCCGCTCTGCGGCAGCGACCTGGCCGAGAGCGGCTGGCCCGGCAGCAGCAGCCCGCCGGCCTCCGCGACCACCTGCCGGGCCAAGGCGTCCGGGATGTCCATGTCGACCGACAGCGGGAGGTGGGGGCCGTGCTGTTCGAGGCCTCCCACCGGCCAGACCAGAGTGGCCCCGTCCGTGGTCCCGAGCACCTGCGGGCTGGTCAGGTCTCCGTAGAGGGGTACGTTCGTGGTGCGTCGGCGCATCGTGTGTTGGCGCATCGTCCTCACCTCATGACCTCTTGACGCTCCGTCCCACCAGGTCCGCCACCGTGCCGCCGCGCGCGGCCAGCCAGTCGTCGAAACCCCGGCGGATGCCGCGGAGGGTGGCGTGCATGTTCCGGTGCAGAGCCGTGTAGACCTGAACGGCATCGGCGCCCACGCTCAGGTACTCCGCCACGTCCGCGGCGTCCTCGACTCCCCCGCTCGCCATGACCGGCACGGTCAGCCCGTCGCGGCGCAGGCCGAAGATCTCGGCGAGCACGAGCGGTTTGATGCCGGGCCCGGAGTAGCCGAACGCTCCTCCCAGGCGCACCTCGCCGGTGTCGGCGTCGACGGCAAGGCCGACGATCGTGTCGCTCAGGGTGATCGCGTCCGCGCCCGAGGCCATCGCGGCGTCGATGCGCTCGCGCACCCGCTCTCCGATCGCCAGCTTGACGCTGAACGGCACCGAGGTGCGCTGCCGTACCGCCTCGGTGTACGCGGCGACGCGCTCCGGAGTGTCCTCCGGGCCGCCGCCCTCCTCGTTCAGGCACGAGATGCCGAGCTCCAGGGCGCCGCTGCCCGAGGCGGTCACGCGCTCCGCCAGATCGGCGAGTTCGGCCGGGGAGTCCGCGTGCACGGAGGCGATCACCGGCAGTCCGTCGTCGGAGAACCGGCGCAGCATCGCGCACCAGTCATCCACGGAGCGGCGGGAGTACGTGGTGCTGTTGAGCATGCCGGTGGGCAGGCGGAGCAGGCGTTCGTTGCCCGAAGGACCGGGGTTGGGGTGGATGGTCTTGGTGACCACGGCGCCCGCCCCGCCCTCGAACAGCCGACGGATGTTGCGTTCCTGGTCGGTGAGCAGACCGGAGCCCACGACGACGGGGGACGTCAGGCGCAGCCCGAGCACCTGCCCGGCGTCGGCACCCTCGGGAGTGCTTCCTCCCTCCTCGGTGACCGTCACGTCGACACCACGGCCGCCCGGCCCAACTTCTCGACGAGACGGAGCAGTTCGGCGGGGTTGGCGCCCGCCTCGGCCAGGTCGAGGACGGTGACGTCGGCGACGGAGGGCAGCCCGCGCAGCAGGTGGCTGGCGTTGGCCGCCAACGGCACAGGGGTGACGACGACGATGGGCTTGCCCAGGGCGGAGGCCCAGCCGAGCTCGACATGGGTGCCGTCGGTACGCATCAGTTCACCGGCACCGTCCACGGGGAGGACCGGTACGAACACGTCGCAGCGGCGCATCCAGTCGAAGTCGCGCACACTGACCTGGTCGGGCGAGAACAGCGGTGTGTCCACACCGAACTTCTCGACGACATGGGCGGAGAAGACCGTGCCGTGCACGGCCGACGCGGCAGCGATGATGTCGCGGATCGCGTGCCGCAGCGGCTGGTGGAATCCGTCGTCACGGATCGCGTGCTGAATGGGGCCGCCGACGAAGACGCTGACTCCCGTCAGGTCGATGCCCTCCGTGCCGTCGACGCCGGCCACCGTGCTGTCACTCATGACATCTCCCGATCTGCTTGGCGAAGCGCGATGTGGTGCACCTTGAGTTGCGTGTACTCGTCCAGACCCCAGTCGCCGTACTCGACGCCGATCCCGGAGTGCCGGTGACCGCCGAAGGGCACGTCGTGCCGCAGATCGCCGTGGGTGTTGATCCACACGGTTCCGCACTCCGGCCGTCCGGCCAGGGCTCTCGCCCGGTCCTCGTCGCCCCACAGGGAGCAACCGAGGCCGTACGGCGATGCGTTGGCCCGAGCGATCACCTGCTCCGGGTCGTCGTAGGGGATGACGGGGACCACCGGGCCGAACTGCTCCTCCTCTTCGAGGAGGCTGCCGGGCGGCAGGTCGGTGACGACGGTGGGGGGATAGAAGTGGCCCGCCCTGTCGAGGACATGGCCGCCGGCCAGGACCCGGGCCCCGGCGGCCACGGCGCCGTCCACCATGCCCGCGACCCGCTCCAGCTGGGCACGGCTGACGAGCGGACCGTACTCGGTGGCCGGGTCGAGCCCGTCACCCACGACGGCCGATTCCGCCATGTCCGCCATGGCCTCGGCGAGTCGGCGGTGCTCGGCCCGGGGCGCGTAGACGCGCTTGACCGCGGCGCAGAACTGCCCGCTGTTGGTCATGGCCCTGCCGAACAGGTCCCGTGCGACGGCCAGGACGTCCGTGCCGGGCAGTACGACGGCCGGGTCGTTGCCGCCGAGTTCAAGGACGACCCGCTTGAGGTCGGCCGCGGCCTGCCGGGCGATGGTGCGGCCCGCGCCCACCGAGCCGGTGAACGAGACGAGCCGGACCGCGGGGTGGACGGTGAGCCGGGCGCCCAGCTCCGCGCCGCCGGACACGACCGTGAACGTGCCTGCGGGCAGGATCTCGTTCAGGACCCGGCCCATCATCAGGCTGGACATCGGTGTGTCGGGCGAGGGCTTGAGGACCACGGTGTTGCCGGCCAGGAGCGCGGGGGCGATCTTGCAGACGGCCAGCAGAACCGGATAGTTGGAGGGGGCGATCGCGGCGACGACACCGTGGGGCACGCGCTCCAGGCCGACGCGGGCACCGGGCTCGTCGACCAGCCGCTCCGGAGCCAGGTCCAACCGCGCGGTGTGGGCGAACCAGTCGGCCGCGAGCACGACTTCGGCCCGGGCGTGCTTCAGGGGTTTTCCCTGCTCCCTGGTGAGCAGGTCGGCCATCGGGTCCACCACGGCCAACAGGGCCCTGCGGCACGAGAGAAGCCGGTCGCGGCGGTCCTCCAGGGGCGTCGCCGCCCAGCCGGGGAAGGCGCGGGCCGCGTCGTCGAGCAGCCGGTCGAGCTGTTCCGGCGTACACCCCGGAGCCTGGGCGAACACCTCGCCGAGCGCCGGGTTCTCGACCGGCGTCGGTCCATACCGCGCGGCCCCGGGGCCGTGCGCGAGTTGATCAACAAATGCGGACATGTGTTCCCTTGACGAGGGGGTCGCTGAGGGGCGGTTGCCGATTGCTGAAAGTGAGGTTGCTGAAGGGCCTTGCCGAAAGGGCCTTGCCGAAAAGAGGCGGGCCGGTACGGGGCACCGGAAGAGCGCTCCGATCCCGGTACCCACGCCCGGAAGGCGGCGGACCCTGTGGGTCGCTGTCCGGCATCCCGCTGCCGGATCCTGGCGCCTTCCGCCTGACCTACCGTGATCCGGACGGCCCGGAGAACAGTCTTACGGGGACCCCAGTGATCCAACACCCCCACTTTGGGCTAGGGCCATTCGGCTACTCCGAAAGCCCGGTCCGATGCGCATGGCGGGGCCCGGCGGCCTCCGGGGACGATGTACGCGTGGGGTGCGCGGGGCGGCCGTGCCCTTCCGCCCCCGCGGCCCGCGCCCCCGCTTCTTCGGCGTACGCGACGAGCGAGCGCTCCATGTCGTACAGGAACCCGTGGACCTCGGACGGGGTGAGCGCCCGGTGGTCGGCGTTGAGCACCAGCCGGTTCCAGCCCGGTTGCTCGTCGTCGATCACGAGGAAGAAGGTCTCGCCCTCCTCGAAGTCGTCGGGTGCGACGACGGTGTCGGCCATCGCCGCCCGCAGGGCGGCGCCCGACACCTCGACGGGCCCCTCGGCCGCTTCGGGCAGGGCGTGTCCCTCCCGGACGTCGTTGAAGCAGTACGAGAGGTCGACCGGCACATCGGGCCCGTGGGCGGAGGCGATGAGATCCGCCACCTCGTCGGGGTCGTAGAGGCCGTTCGCGTGCGCGGTGGTGCACGTGGCGAAGGCACGGCGTGCGATGTCCTCGATGCGGTCGCCCTCCAGGCCGATGGTCACCGGAACCTCGGAGTGCAGATTGGCGACGGTCCCGCGCAGTTCGGGGTCCGACCGGTTGGCGGTGAGCAGGCGCAGCGCGCACGACGACAACCCGGCCCGACGGCCCAGGAGTTGCGCGATGACGGTCAGCAGGACCACGGAGGTGCTCACCCGCCAGCGCCGGGCGAGGACCGGCACCGCGAGTGCCACCGCCCGGGAGTTCATGCCGGCGCTGTAGCGGACCGGCCCCGTCAGGCCGCCCCCGGCGCCGTTGCACGGCGGGAACAGGGACGCGGGCGCGCTCGCGAGCTGTCGGCACCAGAAGGCGCGCGCCCTCGCCTGCAGGGCCCGGCCGCGCGGGGAGTACTCCAACTGTGCCTGTTCCACGGGCTGTCGGGACGGCACGGCGGGCGGCAGGGGGCGGCCGGCCGCACGCGCGTCGAGCAGCTGGGTCACCTCGTCGGCCAGCAGGCGCACGGACGTCAGGTCCACTGCGAGGTGGGACACGCAGAACGCGGCGAGCACCGGTGCGCCGTCGACGACGGCGACCATGAACCGGATCAGCGGAGCCCGCGCGGAATCGAAGGGGGTGTGCCGCATGCGGCCCTGCCAGGCGTGCAGCACGCCGTCCGGGTCCTCGTCGCGCGTGAGGGCCCACACCTCGGCCTCGAACTTCCCCGCCTCCACGACCTGTTGGACCAGGGAGCCGTCCGCGTCGCGGTGGAATCCGGTGCGCAGCGACTCATGGCGCCCGAGCAGTTCGGCGAAGACGTCGAGCAGGTCCTGTGCGGTTCCGTGGCCGGGCAGGGCCACCCAGTAGCACACGTCGTAGAAGGCCGCGTCGGGTAGTTGACGCTGCATCAGGTTCCAGATGTGCCGCTGCGCACAGGTGGCCGGCGCGGTGACGTTCCGTCGTCCGCCGAAGGGGACACGGTGCCGGACGAATGCGGCCACGGCTCGCTCCTTTCCAGCACGGTGAGGCGTGATGAGGGTGGTGATGATGCGGGGAGGTAGTGATGAGGTGAGGTGGTGACGAGGCGAGGTGAGGTGTGTGCGGCGCGCTGCCCTGCCCGGCCTGCGGGGTGGGCCCGTGGGGCGCGCGGCCGCGCGGCGGTGAGCCGCGTCGGGCCGGGTGCTGAACTCGGGCCTCGTGGTCGAACTCGGGCTTCGCGTTCGGGCTCGGGCCTCGCGTTCAGGCTCGGGCCTCGCGCCCGAGTCCGCGGGGAGCTGTCGCAGCAGGTTGCGCGCCCGGAGTCACCGTAGCGTCGGCTTCGTACCATCGTCACCCGCGCTTTCGGGGCTGCCCGTTCGGGCCAGGCCCGCCCGTTCGGGCCTGGCCGTTCGGGCGCGCCGAACGGGCGCCCGCCGGGGTCTTCCCCCACCGCCCGGACCCAACGACCATCGGGCACATGCGAGTTCGCCGACGCGCCGCACCTCGTGGCGTACGGAGGTGCGCAACAAACGGATCCCGCCCACCCGGCGCGACGAGCGTCACGGCACTGGCGACTCGGACGACCGAGCGGGCAGGGACATCACCGTCCACGGACGAGCGGACCGACCGGTCAGGCGATGAGACCGTTCTGGATGGCGGTGACCACGGCGGCCGTCCGGTTGGGCGCTCCGAGCTTCAGCAGCAGGCTGGCGACGATACGTTTGACGCCATGGCTGGAGATGCCGAGGCGCCGGGCTATCTGCTTGTTGCTCAACCCCTCGGCGAGCAACGGCAGCACCTCGCTCTCACGGCCGGTCAGGGAGCCGAGGCGGCGCCCACGCTGCTGCTCGGGATCCCGGACGCGGTGCAGAAGCGCACGGGTGACCGAGGTGGGCATGGGCACCTCCCCCGCCACGATGCCCTGGAGCGCGTCCTCGACCGCGGTGGCCGTCAACTCGCTCTCGACCAGAAACCCGTCGGGGACCGCGGGCCCCGCGAGGACCTCCTCCGACACATCGGTACTGCTGAGCAACAGCAGCACCTTTGGTCGTCGGCGCCGGGCGTCGAGGAGCGCGCCCCGATCCGGTACGTAGTCCTTCTCGTGCAGAAACAGGACGTCCACCTGGCTGGTACCTAAAGTGTCCTCCACTTCACCCCAGTCACCGCAGTGTCTGACCTCCCTCACCAAGGGGGTCGTCGACAGCGCGGCGCGCAGCCCGAGCTGCAGGAATCCGTTGCGTACGAGAGTGGTCACCACGAGCTGCTCTCCTGGGAACGGGGGGTGGCACAGCGTCTGGCTCACTCGCATTCCTCCTCACTGTCCGCCACGCGCCTCGGCGTGGACGGAGCGGGGAGACGACGCCGCCCCCCGCGCGGCCCACTGACAGGCCGTGGCCAACTCGCCACCGCACACATGCAATTGCGGCTCACTTGAACGCCCGTTTCAGCACTGGACCCTCATCACAGTACCCAGACGATTCAGGCGAGTTCAACCATTCAACTTGGCGGGATCCGATCAAGCCTGGCGGCTCGAAAATGTCGGAGCAGCACCACCTCACCCAACGATTTAATTTTCAACTCAATGGTATTTTCGCTGCTCGGGGGAGGACTTTCGTTTTCGGGTGAAAACAAGTAGCTTCCATGCCTGGGCACGCCAGGGACCGATTGCGTGCCACGGAAATCAGTGATGCCGCAGATACCACGTCCGACCCCACCAAAATAGCTCTGAGCAGGGACGATCCTCATCCGTCCGTGCTCGCCCACGGCCTCGGTCACCCTGCCTCACGGCACGTCGGGTGGTCCGCACACTCGCGCCAGGAGCCACGTGCGGATCCTTAACGCGACCCGTACGCCCGTGGCGTGCCCGCGATGGCACCCACGGGCAACGACCGCTTCCAGTGGCACTCCTCTTCCAGCCGAGCCGAATTTCAGCGGCGGCCGGAAAGCCCTGTGCGCCGTATACCCAGAAATTCGCTAAACGATGGCCGAAAACCATGCGTCGATTTCTTTTCGGACCCCTGCGGGCCCGAGGACGCCACGGCCCCCGACACGGAGAAGGAGCGCCGATGACCGCCGAGACCATTCCTGGCAGGGAGGACCCGGCCGACGCGACAGTCCCGCCCGGTCCCGAGTCCGGCACGGACAGAGGCGCGGGTACAGGCACAGGTACAGGCCCGGGTACAGGCGCGGGTACAGGTACAGGCGCGGGTTCAGGTACAGGCGCCCAGGGCAGCGTGCCCCGCTGGCTGCTCGCGCAGATGCGGCCCTTCAGGCCGTACATCGCTCTGTTCCTGCTGGGCAGCCTGGCCTGGCAGTCACTGACCGCGGCGATCCCCCTGGTCACCGGTCTGGCCTTCGACGCCGTCCTCGACCAGGACGACGGAGCACCCGACTTCGGCACCTTCCACGCCATCGCCGCCGGACTTCTCGCGCTCGTGGTCGTCCGGGCACTGGGCGGCATCATGTCCACCTACTGCCTGGAGTCCTTCGCCAGCGGCCTGGAACGCAACGCGCGCGCCCAGGTCTTCGCCAGCCTGCTCCGCAAGAGCCAGGGCTACTTCAACCGGCGGCGGGTCGGCGATCTGTCCGCCCGCGCCACCGGCGACGCGGAGTCGCTCAACCTGATGGTGTCGCCCGGCTTCGACCTGGCCGTCGACCTCGCGCTGAACATCCTGATGCCGATCGTCTTCATCGCGCTGGTGGACCCGCGGCTGCTGCTGTCCCCCGGCATCTTCGTCCTGCTGTTCGCCCTGGCCCTCGCCGAACACGGGCGGCGCCTGGAACCCGTGTCCGACCTCGCACGGGAGCGCTTCGGCGACATGACGGCCCAGGCCTCGGAGAGCATCGCCGGGATCGAAGTGGTGGGGTCGACCGGCGGGGCCGGCCAGGAACGCACCCGGTTCGCCGCGCTTGCCCGGTCCTACCGGGACGCCTCCGTACGCCAGATCCGCACCCAGGCGCTCGCCCTTCCCCCGCTGCTGCTGACCCTCGCCACCGTCGGCGCACTGGTGCACTCCGTGATCCTGCTGCACACGGGGTCCCTGAGCATCGGCGAACTCGTCGCCGTACTGGGCCTGATGGGAACCCTGCGGGCCCCCACCCAGCTGGCGTCCTTCAGCCTCGGGCTCATCTACCTCGGCATGGCGGGAGCACAGCGCATCAAGGAGGTCGTCGACGACCCCGAGGGCGAGGACGAGCGCGGCGGCCACCACGTCGCGGCCATCACCGGCCACGTCGCCATGGAGAACGTCACGTTCGGCTACGAACCCGGCAAGCCGGTGCTGCGCGACGTGTCGTTCCGCGTGGCCCCCGGCACCACCGTGGCCGTCGTCGGGGCCACGGGCAGCGGCAAGTCCACCCTGCTGCATCTCCTGAACCGCACCTACGCACCGGACGAGGGGCGCGTCCTGATCGACGGCGTCGCCACCACCGACTGGGACATCGGTTCGCTGCGCTCTCGCATCTCGGTCATCGAGCAGGACGTGGTGCTCTTCTCCCGCACCATCGCGGAGAACCTCAGCCTCGGCTCGGACAGCGGCACCGACCGCGCCCGCATCGAGAGCGCGGCCCGCATCGCCCAGGCACACGACTTCATCATGGCGACCGAGAACGGCTACGACACCGTCGTCGGTGAGCGCGGTGTCACGCTCTCCGGCGGACAGCGCCAACGCGTCGCCATCGCCCGCGCGTTGATCGCCGATCCCCGGATCCTCGCCGTGGACGACGCGACCAGCGCCGTCGACAGCGCCACCGAGTACGAGGTGCAGCGCGCCATGCGACAGGCCTCGGACGGGCGCACCACGTTCCTGGTCACCCCCAGGCTGTCCCGCATCCGCGCCGCCGACCACATCCTCGTCCTGGACGCCGGCCGGATCGTCGACCAGGGCAGCCACGAACAACTCCTGCGGGACTGTTCCCTCTACCGCCGGATCTTCGCGCCCTACTTGAGCAAGCCCGCGCCCACCGGTCCGGACACCGCGGGCGCCGAGGAGGAGAGCCGCTGATGGCGCATCTGCTGGAGGGCATCGAGCCGGACGCCTACGACCGCCACTACGGCGACCGTGAGCTGACCCGCCGTATCGCCCCGTACTTCCGCGGCAGGGGCGGGGCGGTGGCCTTCGTGACCATCGCCGTGATCATCGCCGCGACGGCGGGCAGCGCCGTCCCCCTGTTGCTGGCCAGGACCGTGGACTCCGCCCTGGCGGACGACGGCGACGGCAAGCTGGCCCTGCTGGTCACGGCCATCCTCGGCGCGGGCATCGCCGCCTGGCTGCTCACCCTCCTCCAGGAGCGCGCCACCGGAGCGCTGGCCGGTGACGTGGTGCTCAAGCTGAGGGAGCGGGCGTTCGCCGCGGCCATGCGCCAGGACATGGCGTTCCACGACGCCCATCCCACCGGTGTGGTGGTCAGCCGCGTCACCAACGACACGCAGGCGTTCGCGACCCTGATCAGCCTGGTGCTCAGCCTGCTCGGCCAAGTACTGATGATCCTGATCCTGTTGACCGCCCTCTTCGTGATCAATGTGCCGCTGGCCCTGGTGACGGCTGTGGTGGCCGCGGTCATCGTCGCCGTCAGCCTCGCCTTCCGGCGCGCGGCGCGCAGCGCCTCGCTGCGGCAGCAGCAGGCGCTCGCCGAGGTCAACGGATACGTACAGGAGACGCTGCGGGGCATCGCCGTGGCCCGCAACCACAGCCACCAGGAGTCCGCGCTGGCCGGGCTGCACGAGGTCAACCACCGGTGGTTCCGGGCCAGTGTGCGGCTCAACCGCCTGTTCAGCGGCATCTTTCCGCTGCTGATCTCCCTCACCGGCCTCGGCACGGTCGCGGTGGTCCTGGTGGGCGGCCACGGCGTCGACGCGGGCTCCGTGTCGGCGGGCGAGTGGGTGCTGTTCCTCGAGGCCCTTGCCCTGTTCTGGTCACCGCTCACCAGCATCGCGTCCTTCTGGAGCCAGCTCCAGCAGGGCCTGGCCGCGGGAGAGCGGGTCTTCGCCCTCGTCGACCGCGAGTCGACGGTGCGTCAGCGCGACCGGGTCCCCGTGCCCCGCCTGCGCGGCGAAATCGCCCTGCACGGCGTCGACTTCGGCTACGACGCCGAACATCCCGTACTCAAGAACGTGAGCCTCACCATCCCCGCGGGCCACACCGTGGCACTCGTGGGCCACACCGGGGCCGGCAAGTCCAGCGTGGCGCGGCTGATCATGCGCGCGTACGAGTTCCAGAAGGGGAGCATCGAAGTCGACGGGCTCGATGTACGCACCCTGGACCTGGAGCAGTACCGGCGCTGTCTCGGTGTGGTGACGCAGACGCCGTTCCTCTTCTCCGGGACGGTGGCGGACAACATCGCCCGTGGCCGACCGGACGCCGGGCGGGACGAGATCGAGGCCGCCGCGCGCGCGGTCGCGGGCGGCGACTGGCTGGAGCAGCTCGCGCAGGGCCTGGACACCCCCACCGACGAAGGCGGGCGCAATCTGTCCACCGGCCAGCGGCAGATCGTCGCTCTCGCCCGCGTCTTCCTCCAGGACGCCCCCGTCCTCATCCTCGACGAAGCGACCGCCAGCATCGATCCCCTGACGGAGGCTCAGATCCAGGAGGGTCTTGAGGCACTCGCCGCGGACCGCACGACCATCGTCGTCGCCCACCGTCTGCCCACCGTCCGCAAGGCGGACACGATCGTCGTCGTCGACGGCGGCCGGATCATCGAGCAGGGCGACCACGCCACGCTGCTGGCCCGCGGCGGCGCGTACCGCCACCTCTACGACCGCTACTTCCGCCACCAGCAACCCGACGAAGACCCCGCCGACCCCGCCGACGCCCCGGGCGTCCGGTTCGCCGCCCCGGGCGGAGAGGAGAGCGTGATCGATGGCCACCACGCCTGACATCGGAGCGAGCCACCTTCCGGCACATCTCGGGGAGTTGCTCGATGGAGCCGCCCGAGCCCGTCCCCACGCCGTCGCCGTACGCTGCGAGGACGACGTCCTCACCTACGGTGAACTGCACGCGAAGGTACGGGCTACCGCGCGCCGCTTCGGCTCGCTCGGCCTCACCGGGCACGGCGCCACGGGGCTGCTCCTGGAGAACACCCCGGACTCCGTCGTCGCCTTCCTCGCCGCCGCACGCATCGGGTTGCGCCTGGTCCCCCTCGAACCCGGCACGCCCCGCTCCCAACTCACCTCCGCACAGGAGACATTGGGGCCTCTGTCCGTAGTGGGCCATGCGGCGAGGCTCACCGCGCTGCACGGCACCAAGGGCGAGGATCCGCTCGACTGCCCCCTCGTCCCCGTGGAGGACCCGGGCGACGTACCTCCCGGGGGGAACGTCGGCGGCGAGCCGTCGCCCGCCGTGGGCGACGTGGGCGACGTGGGCGACGAGCCCTTCGTCCACCAGTTCACCTCCGGTTCGACCGGAGAGCCCAAGGCGGCCGTCCACACGCAGCGCAACCTCGTCAACGGCGCCGAGATCTACGCCCGCGCCTACGGCATCACCGAGGACGACCGCATCCTGACCGCCGTACCACTGCTGCACTCCTTCGGCATGGTCGCCGGACTGGTCACCGCCCTGCGGGCCGGGGCTCAGCTCGTGCTCCTCGGCCGCTTCACCCCCGCACGGCTGCTGCGGACCCTCGACCAGCACGCCTGCACGGTGCTTGTCGCCGCCCCCATGGTCTACGACCTGACGACGCGTGCGGCCGGCGCGGGCTCGCCTCCCCCTCGTCCGCCGCGCTCCCTGCGGCTGTGCCTCTCCTCGGGGGCCGCCCTGGCACCCGACGTTGCGCAGCGGGCCGAGGAGCGGCTCGGCCTCGACATCCAGCAGGTCTACGGCTGCACGGAGGCCGGAGTCATCGCCGCGCGGCGCCCCGGGGACGGCGCCGGTGCGGACCTCGGCGTGGGCCGCCCCATGCCCGGCGTACGCGTCCGGGTCGTCGACGAGCAGGGAGTCGAGGTACCACGGGGCGAGGAGGGAGCGCTGCTGGTACGGACCCCCGCGATGTTCACGCACTACCTCGGCCGCCCCGATGCCACCCGGCGGGCCTTCCGTGACGGCTGGTACAGGACCGGCGACGTGGCCCGCCTCGGCCCCGAGGGCCATCTGCACCTGATCGGCCGCAAGGACTCCTTCATCAACGTGGGCGGCAAGAAGGTGAACCCCCTCGAAGTGGAGCGGGTCCTGCTGGCCCACCCTTCGGTCGTCGAGGCGATGGTGTGGGGCGAGACGACCGGCGGCACCGGCGAGCGCGTGCGGGCCACCGTCGTCGCGCGGGCCACCCTGCCCGCGACGGAGTTGACGTCCCACTGCCGGGCCCGGCTCCTGCCTCATCAGGTTCCCGCCGCGGTCGACTTCGTCGACTCGCTGCCGAAGAGCTCCATGGGCAAGATCAGGCGCTCCAGGCGATGAAACGGACACGGCCACGTGGGGGTGTGGACGGGCCTTGTCATCCCCGGATTCTGGCCGAGTTTCGGCGTGCCCTTTCCCGCATCTCTCATCACGGCCAAAACCGACACACTCACCCAGAACTGGACGGCCGCAGTGCGGGTGTCTACCTCATCGGCACCAGTTGGCCTCACACCTTTCGGTCCTGGCGGCTCCGCGTCGGTCCGACCGACCGTGCCCGTACGGGCATTCCCGTGGATCCCGGGGGTGGCCGAGACGGACGGCCCGAGGGTGGCGTACGTGCGACGGTGGAGGCAGTCAAGTCCCGGAGAAGACAGGCAAAAATACAGGGCGACAGAGCGACAGGGAGAGAGACAACCGTCATGTCTGCCCAGGCGAACCACGACGCGATTGCCCTCCAACGACGCCCTGCCGAGCGGACCACGGCCGGCACAGCCGCCCCTCCCGCACCGCGCTCCCCCGACTCCGACTCCGGCGCCGACTCCGGCTCCGGAGAATTCCTCCACGAATTCCTGCTCGCCGCCGGTCGGTCGCATCCGCACCGCACCGCGGTGGTCGAGCGTGCGCCGGACGGCGCCCTGAAGTCCCTCTCCTACGAGGATTTGGCGACCCGGACGCAGGCCTGGGCAGGCGAACTGTCCGCGCTCGACGTCGGGGTCGGCGACCGGGTGGTGCTGGAGTCCGACAGCAGTTCCTCGGCGCTCGCCATGCTGATGGCCTGCTCGACGCTCGGCGCGACCTTCGTCCCCTTGAGCCCGCGGACCCCTTCCGCCCGGCGGCTCTCCATCGTCGGGATGACCGACCCCGTGCTGTATCTGTGCTCCGAGGAGGCGAACAGCGGGGACTCGAGCAGCGTTGACAACGTTGGCGGGCTCGCCGCGCTCCCGGCGCGGACCGGCCTCGGCCGGTTCGGCCCCCGCGGGTTGACCATCGAGCGGCCTCCCGCCGAGCGCCCCCGTCACCGTCGTTCCCCCGTCACCACCGACCCCGCGTACATCGTCTTCACCTCCGGCTCCACCGGCACCCCCAAGGGCGTCGTGATGAGCCACCGCGGATACCTCGGCTTCTGTCGAGGAATGCTGCGCTATGGAGTGGTCACCGAGGAGGACCGGGTCGCCAGCACCTCGCCCTTCCAGTTCGACTTCTCGCTGCTGGACGCGGGGCTCGCCCTCGGCACCGGGGCGACGCTGGTGCCGGTGCCGCGCGGCCTGCTGCGCTGGCCGCGCCGGTTCGCGCGCTTTCTGCGCGAGGCCGAGGTCACCCAGGTCAACGGCGTGCCGTCGATCTGGCGACCCCTGCTGCGGCACGAGCCCGAGCGGCTCGGCGAACTCGGCGCGGTGCGCGGCATCCTGTTCTCCGGCGAACGCTTTCCGCTGTCCGATCTGCGGGTGCTGCGGTCGGCGCTGCCCGGGATACGGATCGTCAACTGCTTCGGCAGCACCGAGTCGGTCGCCTGCTGCTTCAGCGACGTACCGGATCCGCTCCCCCGGGACGAGGCGGAGCTGTCCATCGGCCGCCCGCACCCCGGCGCGGAGATCCTGCTGATCGACGGCGAGGGGCACCCGGTGGACTCCCCCGGCACGGTCGGCGAGATCCATCTGCACAGCCCCGCGCTGTTCACCGGCTACTGGGGCGACCCCGAGGGCACCCGGCGCGCCCTCGTGCCCGACCCGCTCGATCCGCGCTCCGGCCAAGTCGTCTACCGGTCGGGGGACTTGGCCTCCTGGGGGCACGACGGCGAGTTGTACTTCCACGGCCGCGCGGACTCCATGGTGAAGATCCGGGGCAACCGCGTGGAGCTGGGCGCGGTGGAACGGCGCCTGTGCGCGGCGGCCTCGGCCGAGGCCGCCGCGGTCGTGGCGGCACCGCGCCACGGGGACGCCACCGATCCGGTGCTCACCGCGTTCGTCGTGCCCGCCCCGGGCGGTGCGCCCCTGGACCCCGGGGAGCTACGGGCCTTCTGCGGCCTGGAGTTGCCCGACTACATGGTCCCCGAGGAGCTGCACGTCGTCGATCAGCTGCCGACCAACCCCCATGGCAAGGTCGACCGGTCCGCGCTCCTCGCGCTGGCCGGGAGGGAGCGGGCCTCGTGACCGGACTGCGGCTGACCGGCTCCCGCGGGATCTCCCCCAACCTGGCCCTCGACGAGCTGGTGCGGGAGCGTCGGCGCAACGGCGAGTCCGTGGTGCACCTCGGGTTCGGCGAATCCCGGCTTCCGGTGTTCCCGCCCCTGGTGGAGCGGCTGACCGCGGGGAGCGGCCGCAACGGCTACGGACCGGTGCGCGGCGACCTCGCGGCCCGCACCGCGGTGGCCGGCTACTTCACGCGGCGCCGCATGGCGACCGAACCGGACCAGGTGGTGCTCGCCCCCGGCAGCAAGCCGCTCCTCGCGGCGTTGCAGATGTGCGTGCACGGCGACACCCTGCTGCCGCGGCCGTGCTGGAACACCTATCCTCCGCAGGCCCTGCTGGCGGGAAAGTCGGTGCTGCAGGTGCCGATCCCCGCCGGCTGCGGCGGTGTCCCCGAGCCCACGGCCCTGGCCAGGACCATTCGCTCGGCACGGGCGGACGGCCGCGATCCCCGCATCCTCGTCCTGGCGCTGCCGGACAACCCGACCGGGACCCTGGCCCCGCCCGAGCTGGTGCGGGAGCTGTGCGAGCTCGCCCGGCAGGAGGATCTGCTGATCGTCTCCGACGAGATCTACCGGGATCTGCTGCACGATCCTGCGCGGCTCGTGCTCAGCCCCGCCGAAGTGGCCCCGGAACGCACGGTGGTGACCACCGGGCTGAGCAAGAACCTGGCCCTGGGAGGCTGGCGGATCGGAGCCGCCCGGTTCCCGTCCGACGCCTGGGGTGCCCGGCTGCGGGACACGGTGGCGTCCTTCGCGAGCGAGGTCTGGTCCACCCTGGCCGGACCGATGCAGGAGGTGGCGGCCTACGCCTTCGCCGAGCCCCCGGAACTGCGCGCGTACCTCGACAGGGCCGCTCGTCTGCACGGCGCGCTGGCCCGGGAGGTGCACCGGGTCGTGACCGACGCGGGCGCCGAATGCCGACCGCCGACCGCCGGCTTCTACGTGTACCCGGACTTCGGACCCCGCCGGGAGACCCTGTCCCGACAGGGCGTCACGGACTCCGCGAGCCTTCAGCAACGGCTGCTCGACGCCCACGGCATCGCCGTGCTCGGCGGCCACCATCACGGCGACGATCCCGGCGCCCTGCGGTTCAGAGCCGCCACCAGCATGTTGTACGGGGACACCGCCGAGGAGCAGCTCGCGGCCCTGCACAGCGCCGATCCGCTCGCCCTCCCTCACACCGCGCAGCTGCTCACCGCGCTACGGAAAGGATTCACCGAGCTCTGTGACTGACCGTTCCTCCTCCTGGCCGCGCCTGCGGCAGGGCAGCCCCCAACCGCCCGAATGGAAGGATGACCGCACGGTGGCCCCGAGCGACACCGCGGTTCCGCGTTCCCTGGACGACCCGCGTTCCCCGGACAGCCCGCGTTCCCTGGACAGTCCGCCCCGATTCCGATCCTTCACCTCACGGCATCTGGACCGTCTCACCGCACGCGCGGGACTGTCGGCCGAGCAGCGGCTCGCCGTCCGCGCCGTGGCGGAGGTCCTGCCGTTCCGGACCAACAGCCATGTCGTGGAAGAGCTCATCGACTGGTCCGCGGCCCCCGACGACCCCATCTACCGCCTGATCTTCCCCCAGGAGGACATGCTCCCCGCCGCGGACGTCGCCCGGATCGCCGACCTGCTGCGCAGCGACGCGCCGCACAAGGAGATACGGACCGTCGCCCACCAGGTGCGGATGCGCCTGAACCCGCATCCGGCCGGGCAGTTGGAGCTGAACCGCCCGGCTCTCGACGGGCGGCGCCTCGACGGGATGCAGCACAAGTACCGCGAGACGCTGCTGTTCTTCCCCCGCCAGGCCCAGACCTGCCACGCCTACTGCAGCTACTGCTTCCGCTGGGCCCAGTTCGTCGGCGAGGAGGAGCTGCGGATCGCCGCCGACGGCGACTCGGAGCTCCTCGTCGACTATCTGCGCGCCCACCCCGAGATCACCAATGTGCTCTTCACCGGCGGCGACCCGATGGTGCTGAGCCCGGCGGTCCTGCGCCGGTACGTGGAGCCGCTGCTCGCCCTCGATCAGATCGAGTCCATCCGGGTCGGCACCAAGGTCCTGGCGTTCTGGCCGCGGAAGTTCGTCTCCGACCCGGGCGCCGACGACCTGCTGCGGCTCCTCGAACAGGTCGTCGCGGCAGGCAAGAACATGGCGCTGATGGCCCACTTCTCCCATCCCCGCGAGCTGGCGCCGCCGGTGGTCGAGCAGGCGGTCGCCCGCATCCGCGACACGGGCGCGGTGATCCGCACCCAGGCGCCGCTGATCCGCACCATCAACGACGACGCCCGGGTGTGGGCCTCGATGTGGCGACGGCAGGTGCGGCTCGGCATGGTCCCGTACTACATGTTCGTGGAGCGCGACACCGGTCCCGTGGACTACTTCGCGGTGCCGCTGGCGCGTGCGTACCGGATCTTCCGCGACGCCTACGCCGACGTCCCCGGCCTCGCCCGCACGGTGCGCGGTCCCTCGATGTCGGCCACGCCCGGCAAGGTCGCCGTGGACGGGGTCGTCGAGCTGCTCGGGCAGAAGGTCTTCGCCCTGCACATGATCCAGGCCCGCGATCCGGCCCTGGTCGGCCGGCCCTTCTACGCCCACTACGACCCCGCGGCCGTCTGGCTGGACGATCTCAAGCCCGCCTTCGACGACCGGTTCCCCTTCGACGAGCCCGCGGAGGCACTGCTGTGAACGGCGAGTTCCTGCAAGGGCGAGCAGGCCTCTTCGACTGTCTCCAGGCCAACCTCGGGGTGCTTGCCGATCGACTGCACGGCGTCGGCACCCATCTGCGTCTGGGCGCGGTCCTGCGGCTGCGCCCGCGCCCCGGGCCCGACGGACTGCCCACCGTCGAGCCGCCGGTCGAGGAGGTCCTCGCGGACGCCGCCGATCTGCTCGGTCTGGCCGTCGCCGAGGAGTGGCCGCGGGCGGACGGCGCGTGGGCCCGCCCGCTGGACGGACCCGTCTGGGTGGTCGCCGACGCCTACCACCTGCCCTGGGTGCCCTATCACCGGCAGCGGCACATCGAGCACAGCTTCCTGGTCGAGCCGGGTGGTGACGGCCCGGCCGTGACCGACGCCTATCTCAACGACACCCCGTGGGGCGCGGCGCGCCCGCAACGGCTCGCGTTCGGCCGGGACGAGCTGGCCGCGGTCCTCGACGCCGATTCCGGCCCGGCCCGTGCCTTCCGGTTCTCCCCCGTCGACCTCGGACCGCTTCCCGAAGAGGCCGAGCCCCTCGACGACACTCTGGTCGACGACTACCTCCACTCCTACGCCGAGCACCCGGACCGGAAGGCGGCGCTCGACCGATTCACCATGGAGACCTGGCTCCTCGCCCGCTCGCGGCGGCTTCGGGCGACGTATCTGGGCGAGCACGCCGGGCAGCGGGTCCCGCAGCCGGTGGAGGAGCATCTGGGCCGGTGGGACGGCCTGGTCGAGCACACCTACCTCGCCTCGCGCAGGGTCGCGCGCGGCCGGGCGGAACCGCCGGGGCTGCTGACCCGGGCGGCCGAGGCGCTGCGCGGCGACGCGGTGCTGCTCTCCGCCAAGGGATGGGAGTCCGACGGCTCCCCGGGCGCCCCGGAGGAGATCACCGCGGCGGTGGAAGGGACCGTCCGGCAGGTGCTCCGGGTCCAGGAACCGCTGGACGCCGACGCCGACCTCAGGGCACTGCCCGCGTTCAACTCCCTGCGCATGCTGGAAATCGTCGACCGGCTCGAGGAGACCTTCGCCATCGAGTTCGGGCCCGGCGAGCTCGTCCCCGAGAAGCTGCACCGCGTCCGCGACCTGTCGCGGCTGGTCCGGCGAACGATCGACGGCGGAACCGGGTGAGTCCGGCCGCGACACCGACGGAGAAGGGTTGCACTGCGATGGACGAGCGCTACACCGACATACTCCGGCCTTTCCTGCCCTATCTGGCGGACCGGCCGATCACCGAGGACACGCCGCTGCGCGAGTCCGGGCTGACCTCCATGCAGTCGATCGAGCTCCTGCTCGCGCTGGAGGACGGCCTCGACGTCGAACTGCCCGACGAGGCACTGGTCGAGGAGACGTTCAGCACGGCCGGCTCCCTGTGGTCGGCGCTCGCCGCGGTGCGGGGAGGCGCGGATGTCTGACCGGCAGGGCCGCCGCCCGGCCGCGACCGGCCGGTTCGCCCAGCAGACCGAGCAGGTTCGCGCGGTGGCCGACAAGTACGCCGAACAGAGCGACGCGGCGGCCGAGTTCCCGGTCGCGGTCCTGCAGGAGCTGCGCAGTGGAGGGCTGCTCGGCCTGCTGGTGCCGACCGAGTACGGGGGCCTCGGCGGCACCCTGGACGATCTGCTGGACGTGAGCATCTCGCTGGGCCGCACCGACCTCTCCGCGGCACTGATCCTCGCCATGCACTGCCAGCAGGTGGCCTGCGTCGTCGACCACGCCGAGGCCCCCCTGGCTCGCGAGGTCCTGCCGGAGATCGCGGCAGGGCGGATGTATCTGGCCTCGGTGACCACCGAGCCGGGCAAGGGCGGTCATCTGCTGACCGCCGGAGCCCGGTTGGAGGCCACGGACGTCGAGCCCGGACTGCTCGGGCTCGACCGGTTCGCGCCCATCGTGACCGGAGGCGCCCACGCCGACGGCTTCCTCATCAGCATGGGCGCCCCCGACGCGCGCTCGCCCGGCGAGGTCTCCCTGGTCTTCGCGCGCCGCTCCCAACTGGAGATCACCGCGTCCGGGGACTGGGATCCGCTCGGCATGCGGGCCAGCCACAGCCTCGCCCTGCGTCTGACCGGCCTGATCCCGGAACACCAAGTCATCGGCGAGCACGGCGCGTTCCGCGCGGTGGTCCTGCGCACCCTCGGCCCGCTGGCGCACCTGGGCTGGGCGGCCTGCTGGCTGGGCACGGCCGCGGGGGCGCTCTCCCGGGTGCTGCGCACGCTGCGGGAGTCGGCCAAGGGCAAGGAGGGGGCGCTGGAATCAGAACTCCTCCTGACCCGCCTCTCCCGGGCCCGGCAGCGCCTCGACACCGTGCACGCGCTGCTGCGTCACACGGCGGACGTGTACACCGCGGCGTCCCAGGGCGGCGGCGATGTGTCGTTGCCCCGGAACCAGCTGCTGATCAACGCGCTGAAGATCACCGCCTCGGAGGAGTGCCTTCGGGCCGTGGAGGACCTGATCGACGCCGTGGGGCTGCGGCACGGCTATCTCAAGGGCTCGCCGACCCGCCTGGAGAAGGCCCTGCGCGATCTGCGGTCCGCCCCGCTGAACTACCACAACGACCGTCTGCACCGGGCGGACGGCGTCCTGGCCCTGCTCGACCACGGGGTGTCCTTTGCCTGACCGTGCCGACCGGGCTGCCGCGCCCCCGGCCGACGCGCGCGAGGTCCTGGCGGACTTCGCGGAGTCCAAGGCCCTGCGGCGGCTCTACCCCCACCCGGCGGCCGACCGCCTCGACCCGTATGTACTCAGGGAGTTGCTCGCCGCCGCCGACGCGCACGGCGAGGTCGGCCCGGTGCTCTCGCTCTGCGTGCACCTGGCCACCGCCGTGCCGCTGCTCGCCGAGGGCGCACGCACCGAGATCACGGCGGAGCACCTGGAGGCGGCGCTGCGCGGAGAGCGTCTCCTCGCCCTGGCCGCCACCGACGAGGGCACGGGGTCCGACCTGGCGGCGCTCGCCACCACGGTCGCCCCCGGCCCGCGAGGACTGGTACTCGACGGCCGCAAGCGCTGGGCGACTTCAGCCACCACGGCCGATGCCGCACTGGTACTGGCCCGGCGCAAACCCGGTCGGCACTTCACCAGCTTCAGCTGGATCCTGGTGCCGCTGGACGCCCCGGGCGTGACGGTCCGCCCCGCCGACACCGAGCTGTTCCGCGGCTCAGGCGTCGGCCACATCGAACTCGACCACGTCGAGCTCTCCGACGGCCACTTGATCGGTCGGCACGGCGCGGGGATGGTGACGTTCGCCAAACACCTCGCGGTGGAGCGTCTCGCCTCCGCGGCCTGGGCGATCGAGCTGTGCCGCAGAACGATCGCGGACACCGACCGGCGGCTGCGCGGTCGGGCGGTCGACGGGGGCGAACTGCGGGAGCTCTCCGCCGTACGGCAGCGCCTGGCGCGGTGCGCGGTACGGGTGAGCGCGCTCGACGCGCTGTGGCGGCAGACCTGCGACCGGATCGCCGCCGACCGGGACGGCACCTGGGCCGCCGTGCTCAAGTCGGCCTCGGGCGACACGGTCGGGCAGGTCCTCGCCGACTGCGCCCGGCTCCAGGGCGCCGACGGCTTCGGGCGGGGCGGGGCCCAGTCGCTTCGCGCCGAGGCCGCCGTCTTCGGCATCGGCGGCGGAACGACCGAGGTCACCCTCGACATCGTCGCCGAGCGGCTCGACTCCGTACTGAACGGGCTGGACGGGCCGGACAGGCCAGACAGGCCGGACGGGCCAGACAGGCCAGACGGGCTGAACGGGCCGGGGTCATGACAGCACTACAGCTGGAGGTCGCCCCGGGCGTATGGGTGGCCCTGCACACCGCGGACCCGCCGCCGGGCCCGCTCACCGCCGCCGATGTGGCCGTCGCCGAGCGGCTGCCGCCGTGGCGGGCCCGTGAACTCCTCGCGGGCCGACGGGTGTTGCGTGCCCTGCTCGCCGCGCGATTCCCGGAGGCGGCCGACGCGCCGATCCGCTACCGGCCGGGCGGCCGACCGGTCCTCGCGGGACGCCCGCGCCTGGGCATCAGCGTCAGCCACGACCGGGACGCGACGGCCGCCTGCGCCGGTCTCGACCGCGCGGTCGGAGTCGACGTCCAGTACGCCCCGGAGCGGGTCCGGCCGTCCCTGCTGCGCCGCTGCGCGCATGACCGCGCCGAGGAGTTGGCCCGGCTGCCCGCCGAGCGCCGGGGCGCCGAGTTCGCCTGGCTGTGGACCGTTCAGGAGGCCTGCGCCAAGGCGGAGGGCAGCGGCCTCGCCGGGCGGCCGTGGCGGATCGCGGTGCCACCGGGACGGCGGGCCGGGTCCTGGGGCCGCTACACCTGGGCCTGCCTGCGCGACCACTCCCCCCTGCCCTGCAGCGTCGCCTACGACACCCCGGCGCCCGCCCCCGTCCCCGCCCAGCACCCGGAGCAGCCATGACCAGCCTGTACCGGTGGTTCGCCGACACGGCGGGCCGCCACCCGACCGCCACCGCCCTGGAGCTCGAAGGACGCGCCTGGAACTACGCCGAACTCCACGACCTGGCCTGCCACATGGCCGACGACTTAGCAGCGGCGGCTCCGGCGCGCGCCCCCGAGCGGGTGGGCCTGCTCGCCTCCCGCACCCTGCACACGTACGCGGGCTATCTGGCCGTCCTGCGGCTCGGCGCGAGCGTGGTGCCGCTCAACCCGGCCTTCCCCGCGGCCCGCAACGCGGCCGTGGCCAAGGCCGCGGGACTCGATCTCGTTCTCGCCCAACCGGACTGCGCGGAACGCGAGTTGGGCGCCCGCACAGTTGTCCCCGCGCCCGGTTCCGCCCCGGCCGACCGCCGACCGCCGGTGCGCGCGTTCCGGGACCCCGGCCCGGAGGACATCGCGTACGTCCTGTTCACCTCCGGGTCCACCGGTGCCCCCAAGGGCGTACCGATCCGGCATCGGAGCATCGACGCCTATCTGCACCATGTGATCGACCGCTACCAACTGGGCGTCGGTGCCCGGCTTTCACAGACCTTCGAGCCGACCTTCGACCTGTCTGTGTTCGACCTCTTCGGCGCCTGGGGATCCGGCGCGACGCTGGTCGTCCCCGGCCCCGACGACCTCCTCGCACCGGCCCGCTTCGTGGCCCGTGAGCGACTGACCCACTGGTTCTCGGTGCCTTCGGTGATCGCCGTCGCGCGGCGGCTGCGCGGCCTCGCCCCCGACAGCATGCCGACCCTGCGCTGGAGCCTGTTCTGCGGCGAGCCGCTCACCGCCGCCCAGGCCCGAGCCTGGCAGCGGGCGGCACCTCACAGCACGCTGGAGAACTTGTACGGCCCCACCGAACTCACCCTGAGCTGTACCGAGTACCGCCTGCCGCGCCGGTGTCCGCAGCCGGACGCCACCGAGACCGGCGGCACCGTCCCGATCGGCTCGCTGTATCCGGGACTGCAGCACCTGGTCCTCGGCGAGGACGGCGGCGAGGCGGACGAGGGCGAGCTGTGCGTGCGCGGCGTCCAGCGCTTCCCCGGCTATCTGGACCCGCAGGACAACGTCGGCCGCTTCGTCCGCCGGGAGCACGGCCGCACGAGCGTCTTCGAGCTGCCCCACCCCCCGCCGGACGAGCTGTGGTACCGCACCGGGGACCTGGTCCGCCGGACCCGGGAGGGCCTCGTCCATCTGGGGCGGCTCGACCACCAGGTGAAGATCCGCGGCTACCGGGTCGAACTCGGCGAGATCGAGGCGGCGTTGCGCGCACTCCCGGGGGTGCAGGAGGCCGTCGCGCTGGCGCTCACCGACGGGCTCGACGCGGCCGACGGAAGGAACGGGCGCGGCGGCGAACCGCAGTTGGTGGCCGCGTGCACCGCGGAGTCGGGTACGCGCCTGGAACCCGACGCCCTGCTGACGGAGCTGCGGGGACAACTCCCGCCGTACATGGTGCCGGTGGCCGTCACCGTCCGCCCGTCCCTTCCCTACAACACCAATGGCAAGGTCGACCGTGCCCTGCTGCGCCGGGACTTGACGGACGGAGAACCGGCCGACGGGGAACCGGTCGGCAGGAAGCCCTGAGGGGGCTCCGGCGAAGACCGGCGACGGCCCCGAACCGCTGCACGCCCGCTCGATGTACTCACCATGCTCAATGTGCTCAATGTGCTCAACATGCTCGATGAGGAGACGCTCTACATGGACACTGATCCCGGCCGGACGACGCGAGAAGCCGCGGTGGCCGAGGCCCCGAGGAGTACCGCCGGTGCCGGGAAGGTGCGGGGTACCGCGCTGGCCCTGGCGGGCGTGGTCGCCTTCTCGCTCACTTTCCCAGCCACCGCGTGGGGTCTCGAGGGGCTGGGTCCATGGACCGTGACCGCCGCGCGGGCCGTGCTCGCCGCGCTGGTCGCGGGCGGCGTCCTGCTCGCGCTGCGGGTGCGCCCGCCGCAACGCAGGCACTGGGCCGGTCTCGCCACAGTGGCAGGCGGCCTGATCGTCGGCTATCCGCTGCTCACCACGCTGGCCCTGCAGACCACCACCTCCTCCCACGCCGCCGTGATCGCCGGACTGCTGCCGCTGACCACCGCCGTCTACGGAACGGCGCGCACCGGGGTGCGGCCCCCGCCCGTCTTCTGGGCCGCGGCCGTGGCCGGTGCGATGGTGGTCGTCGCCTTCGCGCTGCAGCAGGGCGGCGGATCCTTCTCGGGAGCCGACCTCTATCTCTTCGCCGCGCTGCTGGTGGCCGCGGCGGCGTACACCGAGGGCGGACTGCTCGCCAAGGTGATGCCGAGCTGGCAGGTGATCGCCTGGGCCCTGGTGGCCAGTCTGCCGCTCGCGGTCGGCGGCTCGGTGGCGGCGCTGCTGCTCGAGGAGCCGCATGCCACCGCTCGCTCGATCATCGGCCTGGTGTGGCTCGGGGTGGGGGCCCAGTTCCTGGGGCCGCTGGTCTGGTACGGAGGAATCGCCGCCATCGGCATCACCAGGGCCAGCCAGATCCTCCTCTCCCAGCCGCTGCTCACGCTGATCTGGGCGATCCCGATGCTGGGCGAGCGGCCGCCACTGCTTGCGGCGGGCGCCGCACTCGCCGTACTCGTCTGCATCGCCGTCACCCAGCGGGTCGGCCCATGAGTGCGGAGGTCAGGGGGGTGCCGGATGAACGCGGAGGTCAGGGGCGGTGCCGGATGAGCGCGGAGGTGACGGGCGGCGCCGGTGCCGGGCCCGAACTCGGCCGGGCGCAGGACTCGTTCGGCCCGGCGCCCGGCTCGGCCCCCGGGTTGCTGATGTCCCTGAGCCCGCGCCCGGGCCCCTTGGACAGCGTCCTGATCCACCCCGCGGGCGGCGGTCTCGGCCAGTACCTGCGGATCGCGCGCCGCCTCGCCCGCCACGGGCCGGTGCACGGGATCCGAGCCGCCGGCCTGCTGCCCGGCGAGAGCCCGCACGACAGCGTGGCGCGGATGAGCGAGGTCTACCGCGACCTCCTCGACATGCTGCCCCGTCCCCCCGGACTGCTCATCGGCTGGTCCCTGGGCGGGGTCCTCGCCTGGGAGCTTGCCGCGCGAACGGCGCCGGGGCGGGAGCCGCCCGCCGTCGTGATGATCGACAGCCACGCGGAGGTGCCGCCGGGGAGCAGCATGGCCCGCAGCGACCTGCTGACCGGGATCGAACGCTCCGTCAGCGGCCTGACCTCGGGCCTGGATCCCGACCTCCTGCGGGCCACCGCGCGCGCCCACATCACCGCGGCCCACGCCCACCGGGTCGCGCTCCGCTGCGACACCCGCGCGCTCCTGCTGGCCTGCGCCGCACCGGAACGCGCCGAGCAGATCGCGCGCTGGCAGTCGCTGGGCCCACGGCTGACGGTCGGGGAGCTGGACTGCGGCCACTTCGAGGTGTTCGCACCGGCTCAGCAGGGCGCCCTGTTGAGCCACATCGACCGGTTCGTGGAAGGCGTCCTCGCCTCTCCCGGCTAGCGTGGACAGAAGCCTCAACCGAAGAACTTCCGTACGCCGTTCAGCCTTTCCCGCATGCGGCCGGTCGCCGAACGGGCCTCGGTGCCCACCGCGTCGATGGTCCGGTCGACGAGCATGTCGGCTCCCTTCGCGGCCAGCACGCCCCCGGCGATCCCGCCCCCGATGCCGCCGAGGACGGCGCAGACCACGGTTCCCGGGCCCGGTGCCGCCATCGTTCCGAGTGCGGCGCCGGAGAGGAAGGCCGAGTACGCGGAGGCTCCGGCGGCGGCCAGGACGGATCCTCCCGCGGCCCCGAAATACCCGCCGGCGTAGCCTGATCCGCCGACCACGGCGCCTCGGTACACGGAGCGCGCGTGGCGTTCCACCGGGTCGAGGTCGTGCGGCAGTTCGCCGTCCCGTTTCCACTGCTCGACAGCGTGCGCGCAGGCGTTCAGGGCGCCCCCCGCGGCTCCCAGTGCCCTGCTCGCGCCACCGAGCCTGGAGTACACGGCCTCGCTGCCCGGACGCGCGGCGAAGTCGGCCTTGGACCAGTGCATCGTGGCCCAGGTCGGGCCGTTGGCCGTACGCCAGAGGGTCACGGGGACTTCCTGCTGCCCGAATCCCAGCTTCTGGACCGTGCCCAGACCGCGGTCGGCCCAGCCGAGTCCGGTGGTCGCCCGCGCCACGTGCGCGCCGGGGTCGATCGTCTCGTCGGTCATGTGTCTGTCTCCTCTCCGTGGCTGCGTGCTCAGGTGACGGCGGCGCCGCGTCCGCAGAGCGCACCGTGTTCGTTGTCGTCAAGGGCCAGCAGCGCCGCGCCCATCCATCCGGCCTCCGGGCCGAGGCGGGCGGGTTCGATCTCGGGGAGTTCGCGGTGGGAGCGGGCGGTGACGAAGTGTTCGAAGCTTCGGCGGATCGGTTTCAGGAGGGGGTCCCCGGCCCTGGCCACACCGCCGCCGACGACCACCAGCTCGATGTCGAAGAGATTGACCAGCGTGGCGATGCCGATGCCCAGCCATCGGCCCAGGCGCTCCAACTGCGCGCAGGCCACCGGATCTCCGGTGAGCGCCGCCGCGGAGACCGTTTCACCGGTCACCCGGGCCGGGCCGCCGGCGAGGGTGGAGAGGAGCCCGGCGGGATCGGTGGCGGCGGCCGTGCTGCCGTACCGTCCGAGTGCCGGTCCCGATGCGAGGGTCTCGAGGCAGCCGATGTTGCCGCAGCCGCAGCGCTGGGTCCCGTGCGGATCGACGATCATGTGGCCGATCTCCATGCCGATGCCCGTACGGCCGCGGAAGAGGTGGTCGTCCAGGATGAGCCCCCCGCCGACCCCCGTGCCCACGGTGATGAACAGCATGTACGCGGCCCGATGGCCCAGGCGGTACTCCGCCCAGCAGGCGGCGTTGGCGTCGTTGTCGACCACGGTGGGCAGCCCGGTGAAGTCCTCCAGGAGGCGGCGGATCGGCACGTCACGGTAGGCGTTGTTCGGCGCGGTCCTGATGCGGCCCTCGGGCCAGTCGACCAGGCCCGCGGCTCCCACGCCGATCGCGGTGATGCCCGTATGACGGGCCAGCAGTTCCGCGACGAGGCCCGAGACCGTTCTGAGGACGGCTTCCTGGTCGGAGGCGGGACACGGCAGCTCGGGCACCCGTTCCACGACATCGCCCAGCGAGTTCACCACCCCGGCGGCGATCTTGGTGCCGCCGATGTCGAGTCCGATGGACAGCGGCGGACGTTCATGGAGGGGCGGACGTTCGTGGAGGGAGGGATGCAGACCCATGACGCGTACTCCTAGTGGGGTTGAAGCCGGATTCCGAAGCAGCTCTGCAGGGCGATCAGGGCCGCGCCGTGCGCCCCGCGGACGGCGTCCAGCCGCTGGGTCCTGAGTTGGCAGCCCCTGCTGGTGTGCAGGGTGTGCGCGGGGAAGGTGTGGACCGCCCGCAGGAAGGTGTTGGCCGCACGGTGTCCGGGCCCGCCGGTGATGAGGCCTTCGGTCGCGTAGACGATGACGTGGCTGGGGCCGAAGACGGTCAGGACGGTGGCGATGCCGCGGGCGATCGACGTGCCCGCCTTGCGGAACGCGGCGACGGCCTGAGGAGCCTGGGTGGCGTTGCTGTCGGCGAGGGCGATCGCCGCCTCCAGGCCGTCCAGTTCCCGCCCCGTCCGTTCCTTGACCACGGCGGTCAGGGCACGGCTGCCGACCTGGCTCTCGATGCAGCCGCGCATTCCGCAGTCGCATATCCGTCCTCTGGGCCACACCAGGAGGTGCCCGAACTCCGTGGGCGCGTGCAGCCGTTCACGGCGCACCACGAGGCCGGCGCCCACTCCGTCGCGGATGAGGATCACGGCGAACGTCGCGCTCTCCTGGCCGACCCCCAGTTTCTGCTCGTACGCCGCGAAGGCGTGTGCGTCGTTCTCCACCGCGGTCGCGCAGCCGGACGCGGCGGTGAGTCTGGCACCCAGCGGGACGTTCACCCACTCGTACGGGGGCGGTTTGTTCCGGCCGTGGTCGTCACGGCCGTTGATGAGGTGCAGGACGGTACCGGTGTCCGGGTCGACGGGGCCGCCGACCTGAACGCCCAGACAGACCCTGTTCCTGGGGAATCCGCAGCCGAGCGCGTCGGTCACCAGCTTCCCGGCCAGTTCGGTGACGCGCTTGACGACCTCGTCGGGGTCCATGACCGCCAGATGACGGCGAGCGCGGGCCGTGACCATGCCGTCGGTCTCGACCAGGACACCGACGAGCTCATAGGGCAGGATTTCGATGCCTATGGCGTAGAACCCGTTGTCGAGTTCCCTCGAACGCCACAGGATCTGCCGGACTTTGGCGTCGTTCGCGTTCATGTGTCACCTGGCACGTGGGGTGCGCCCGTGGGGCATGCGGATCAGGGCAGCGGCGAGGGGCCTGTGGCCTCGGGATAGCGCCGGACGGCGGTGCGGACGGCGCCGGGGGTGAGCGTGATGATCTCGTCCGTCTCACCGTGCCAGTGCTCCTGGAGTCCCACCCGGCGCAGGGTCTCCGCGTGCTCGGGCGTCACGGCGTCCCCGAGCATCTGGACGAAGTCGACCTCGTCGACTTCCTCGAACTCGTCGAACGGGAGCCTGCTGTTCATGAGTTGACGGCTGCGGTGGGCAAAGGGCAGATGGCGTACGCACTCGGCGAGGAACACCGTCTTCACCTCCATGCCCGCCGCCCGCGGTTCCGGTACGGGGCCCGCCCGCCCGGCCTGGGCACGGAAGCTGTTGACCGCACGCGCCGCGGTCTCCACCGCGACTCCGTCGATGTCGTCACGGCGCAACCGCACACCGATCCTCCCCGGAGTAGCCATGGCCGTGAGCCAGAGCTGTACGACGTGATATCCGTACGCGGCCCATTGGGGGCGCGTGGCGAAGTCGCCCATGCCGGACTCCTCCAACGGCGCGGGAACCGTTTCCCGCGCCCACGGCGCGAGGACGTCCCGCAGCCGGCTCTCGACCGTCTCTTCGGTGAGCCGCTCCTTCACCTCGGCATCGACCGACCGGAGGAACCGCCCGAGTGCCGGGTGCACCTCCCGCGCGACGTCCTCGCGGGTCCTGTGCCCGGTCCTGCGCATGGCGAGACTCTGCTCATCCCTCTCGGGCATGCGGACCTCCTCCTTCACGGAATGCGATTTCTGATATATCGGCGCGGTTCTCCAGCGATGCGCGCACCGTGGTGAGGGCGTGCCGCAGATTGCTGCGCACCGTGCCCGCCTTCACTTCGAGCAGCTCGGCGATCTCCCAGGTGGCGTAGCCGTCCAGGTACAGCGCGAGGACCTGCCCCTGACGGGGCGGGAGAGCGCGCAGGACATGCAGCACCCACGCGTGTTCATCCGGTTCGGTGCGGTCCTGCGGCGCCGGGCACTCCATGCGCGCGTGGAGTGATTCCCGTGCCATGCGTGTGCGGTTGCGGATCGCCTTCTTGCAGTAGGCGCGCCAGGCCGCCTTGCGGACCCAGCCCGTCGGGCTCTTGCAGATCGCCCAGTCGCGCAGCAGCGCCTGCATGGCCTCTTGGGCCGAGTCCTCCGCCTCCTCGTAGGTCGCCCCGGCCCTCATCAGGCCACGGACCACCCGGGGAAACTCCGCCCGGAAGAACTCGGCGAAGCCCTGCAACTCCGCGGGGGCGGCCCCGTGAGTTCCTTGGTAGCTCACGCAGCCACCTCCTCGAGAGTCGGACACCCCTATGGGGCGGCGAGGAGCCCGATCCGTGCAAAGGCCCGTCCGCTTGCACACCGCCGGGGCGTTGTGGGCCCTCATGGGCAGGAACCCAGGAAAGCGAGGAACCCCATGAGGCGCAGGACTGGCAGCCGTCGCACCGAGGAGGCGCGTGCCACGCGTGGGAAGCGTCTGAGCCCCGCCGAGGCCGTGGCGCTCGTCAACGGCATGACGACCGGCCTCGGCGGTCTGTATCTCCTGACTTCTTCGGCCCTGATCACCGCACTCGCCGCCGTGCCGGCCGTGGTCGTGACGGTGTCGTCCCTGCTCTTCGAGAAGTGAGCGGGGCGGGGCGTTCTCAGCGCTTGCGTGCGAGGGTGATGCCGTCCGCCATCGGCAGGAGCGAGAGGTCCACCCGGTCGTCCCGGGAGAGGAACGCGTTGAGTTCACGGATCGCCGTGGTGTCGGCGTCGTCGTCCGCCGGGTCGACCACGCGCCCGAAGTAGAGCGTGTTGTCGATGACGACGAGGCCGCCGGGGCGGGTCAGGGCGAGGGCCTTCTCGTAGTAGGTGCCGTAGTTGGCCTTGTCGGCATCGATGAACGCCAGGTCGAAGCTTCCTGGGCCTCGCTCGGCCAGCAGTCCGTCCATCGTGTCGGCCGCCTCGCCCACACGCAGGTCGATGCGGGCGTCGCTGCCGTCGCGCTTCCAGTACTCGGCGCCGACAGCGGGCCACCGGTCGGTGATGTCGCAGGTCACCACCGTGCCGTCGGCGGGCAGCGCGCGGGCCATGCACAGGGTGCTGTATCCGGTGTACGTGCCGATCTCCAGCACGGTCCGCGCTCCGGCGAGACCGACGAGCAGCGCCAGCAACTGGCCCTCCTCGGCGAGGACTTGGAATGCCGTGCCGCCGGGCAGCTGGGCCGTCTCCTCGCGCAGCCCTCGCAGGATGTCGTCGTCGCGCAGGGAGACGTCCCTGACGTAGGTGAGGAGTTCGGGGGTCGGGACGATCTGGTTCGCCATGGCGGTGGTCTCCTTCTCACGTGCGGGTGGGGTGCAGTGCCACCGCCCGGACGCGTACGGTCGTGGAGGCGGGCCGGGGTCCGGGGCGCAGGTGCAGGCGCTGGAGGCCGGCGCCCGTCGGCCCGGGGAGGTCCGCGGCGCAGGGGCAGGGGGTCTCGTCGAAGCCCGCGAACCGGTAGGCGACCTCCATCATCCGGTTGCGGTCGGTCGGCCTGAAGTCGGCCACCAAGTGGGCTCCCGCGCGGGCCGCTTCGTCGATGAGCCAGTTCAGGATGGTCGCGCCCGCGCCGAAGGACACCACACGGCACGAGGTGGCGAGCAGCTTGAGGTGCCAGACTTCCGGCCGGCGTTCGAGGAGCAGCACACCGACGGCGCCGTGCGGGCCGAAGCGGTCGGTGAGGGTGACCACGAGGACTTCGTGGGCGGGGTCGGTGCGCAGCCGGCGCAGGTCCGCGTCGGAGTAGTGCACGCCGGTGGCGTTCATCTGGCTGGTGCGCAGGGTGAGTTCCTCGACGCGGGACAGTTCCTCGTCGGTGGCGCGGCCGATGCGCATGTCCAGTTCGAGGGAGCGCAGGAAGTCCTCGTCAGGACCCGTCGCTTCGGCACGCGCCGCCTCGCGGCGGAAGCCCGCCTGGTACATCTGGCGGCGCCGCCGGGAATCCACGGTCTGGAGCGGGGGTGTGAACTCCGCGAGGCGCGGCAGCTCCGTCGCGGCCTCGGCGGGGTAGCAGCGGACTTCGGGCAGGTGGTAGGTGACCTCGGCGCGCTCGGCGGGCTGGTCGTCGATGAAGGCGATGGTGGTGAGCGCGAAGTTGAGGGTCTCGGCGATGTGGCGTACGGAGTCGGACTTGGGGCCCCAGCCGATCTGCGGCAGCACGAAGTAGTCGGCGATGCCCAGCTTCTCCAGGCGCGCCCAGGCCGTCTCGTGGTCGTTCTTGCTGGCCACCGACTGCAGGACGCCACGGGAGTCGAGCTCCACGACGACGTCCCGTATCGCGTCCGGCAGGGGCACGTCGCCGTCCTCGAGGAGCGTTCCCTGCCACAGGGTGTTGTCCAGGTCCCAGACCAGGCATTTGACGACGGGGGCGGGATCCTTGGCGGGTTCCTTCGTGCGTTCCTTGGCGGGTTCTTTCGTGCGTTCCTTGGGAGGTCCCTCGGCGGAGGCGTCGGTCACGGCGTTTCCCTTCACTCGGCGCTGTCGACGACGTGCCGGGCCAGCATCAGCTGGCACATTTCGTTGCTGCCTTCGATGAGTTCCATCAGCTTGGCGTCGCGGTAGGCGCGGGCGACCACGTGCCCGTCCCTGGCGCCCGCGGAGGCCAGGACCTGGACGGCGGTGGCCGCACCCCGGGCGGCGTTGCCCGCGCTGACGTGTTTGGCGAGGACCGTCGCGGTGACCTGGTCCGGCGAGCCGTCGTCCCAGCACCGCGAGGCGTGTTCGCAGACCCGGGTCGCGGTCTGCTCGGCGGCGTACAGCTCGGCCAGATGGCGGGCGACGAGCTGGTGTTCCGCCAGCGGGACCCCGAACTGCCGCCGGTGCGTGGCGTGTCGGGCCGCCGCCGTCAGACAGCCGCGCAGCATGCCCACGCATCCCCAGGCCACGGACATGCGTCCGTAGGCGAGGGCGGTGGTGACCAGCAGGGGAAGGGGCAGTGCTGTGCCGCCGAGGACGTTGGCCGCGGGGACCCGTACCCCGTCCAGGGTGATGTCGGCGTGCCCGGCGGCCCGGCAGCCGAGCGGGTCGGCGACGCGCTCGACGCGGACACCGGGCGTGGCGGCGGGGACGACGACCGCGGCCGCCTCTGCCCCGCCGCCTCCCCCGCCCCGGCCTTCGTACGTCCCACCCGCCCCGTCCGACTCATCCGTCCCGCCAGACTCGTCGTAGCGCCCGAACAGCACGAGCAGGTCGGCGTAGTGGGCGGCGGTCACCCAGACCTTGTGGCCGTTCAGGACGACCGAGTCGCCCTCGCGGCGGATCCGGGTCGTCATGGCGGACAGGTCGCTCCCGGCGGCGCGTTCGCTGAAGCCCGCCGCCGCGATGTCGCCGCCGGTGAGCCGCGGCAGGAAGGCGGCGCGCTGGTCGGGGGTGCCGAAGCGCTCGATGGTCCAGGCGGCCATGCCCTGGGACGTCATCACGCTCCGCAGGGAACTGCACGAACTGCCGACGTGCGCGGTGAGTTCGCCGTTGTCGGCGCTGGTCAGCCCCCGGCCTCCGTAGGCGGCGGGGACCTGGGCGCACAGCAGCGCGTCGGCGGCCAACTTGCCCAGCAGGTCCGTGGGCAGCAGGCCCGCGCGGTCCCAGGCGTCGGCGTCGTCCGCGTTCAGGCCGCCCACCCCGGCGACAGCGGACGCGAGCGCGTCACTCACCAGGGCCTCCCGCGGCCGTCCGGAGCCGGTCCACGAGCGCCGTCATCGAGGTGACGGTGCGGAAGTTGTCGAGGCGGAGGTCGCCGCTGCGGATCTCGACGGCGAAGGTCTTCTCCAGGTGCACCACGAGCTCCATCGCGAACAGCGAGGAAACGCCGGAGGCGAAGAGGTCCTGGTCGGTCTCCCAGGAGCGTTTGGTGCGCGCCTCCAGGAAGCGCAGGATCTCCTTCTCCGCCTCCACGGCGCCCGCTTCCTCCGAGGCGTTTCCGGGGGTCTCCATCAGTTCTCCTCCTGGTAGTCGTAGAAGCCGCGGCCGGACTTGCGGCCGAGTTCGCCCCGCTCGACCTTGTCGAGCAGCAGGTCGCAGGGGCGGCAGCCGTCGTCGCCGGTGTGCTGGTGCAGTACGCGCAGCGAGTCGACGAGGTTGTCGATGCCGATGAGGTCCGCGGTGCGCAGAGGACCCGTGGGATGGCCGAGGCATCCCTCCATCAGTGCGTCCACGTCCTCGACCGACGCGGTGCCCTCCTGCACGACGCGGGCCGCGTCGTTGATCATCGGATGCAGGACGCGGCTGGTCACGAAGCCCGGGGCGTCGCGGACGACGACCTGCCGCCGGTCGAGCGCCGTGAGCAGCGAGCCGACCGCGGCCATGGTGTCCTCGCCGGTCCTGACTCCCCGGATGACCTCCACCGTCCGGATGAGGTAGGGCGGGTTCATGAAGTGGGTGCCGACCACCTCCGCGGGGCGTTCGGCGTGGCCCGCGAGTTCGTCGATGGGGATCGACGAGGTGTTGGAGATCAGCGGGGTGCCGGGGCGCACGCGCGCCGACACCTCCGCGAGGGCCTTGGCCTTGAGTTCGGCGATCTCGGTGATCGCCTCGACGACGGCGGTGGCATCGCCCACCGCGTCGGTCGTCGTGGCCGTCTCCAGCCTGCCGGTGGTGACGTCCGCCGGAAGGCTGCCCATGATCTGCGCCATCCGCAGTTCCTGCTCTATGCCGCTCCGGGCCCGGTCGAGCCGCTGCTCATCGACGTCGACGAGCAGGACCGGCAGGCCGTGTCCGAGCGCCAGGACGGTGATGCCGACGCCCATCACCCCGGCGCCGAGGACGGCGATCCGGCGCTCCGTGCGTGGCGGGTCGGCCTTGTGCGGTACGTGTGTCATGCGCCTCTCCCAGGCTGCTGAGGGTTCGTCAGGAGTGCGGATTTCAGGGGGTGCCAGGCCCGTCGAGCACATCAACGAGCCAGTCATCGATGGTCCGGGCCGTGGAGGCGACGTACTGCTCCATGAGCGAGAAGTGGTCGCCCGGCACGTCCACGACGGTGTGCGCGGTCGGCCAGGTCGCACGCCAGTCGGCCGCGCCGGGCTTCGTCTCGCCGAGCGGTTCGCTGGCCCGGACGAGGAGGGCCGGCGCGCGGACCGCGGGCGGCGTCCACTCCTCGAGGAGGCGGAAGTAGCGGCCCATCGCCGTGAGCCGGATGCCGCTCATGGGGGCGGCCCGGTCCTCACGCGCGAACATCCCGCCCATCAGTACGTCGTTGAACTGGGTCATGCCTTCGTTGTCCGACAGGAAGGTGTCGACCAGGACCACCGCGGCCGGGCCCGCGCCGAGCGATTCCAGGCGGGCGGCCACGGCGTGCGCCAGCGTCCCTCCCGACGAGGAGCCGAGCAGGACCAGGGGCCGCCCCTCGCCCAGGGCCGCCCGCAGCGTCCGGGCCTGGAAGTCCACGAGCGCGGGCATGTCCGCGGGCACCGGTTCGCCGGGCGCGAAGCCCGGGGCGGCCAGGGCGCTGACGCCGTAGCGACCGCGGAAGTGGGAGGCGAACCGGGCGTACTGCTGGGCGCCGCCGATGGCGACGACGGAGCCGAAGCAGACCAGTTCCGGGGCGCTGTCGTGCGGGCACAGACGCAGCAGTTCGGGGCGGCTTTCCATGCCGAGGAGCTCGGCGCCGGTGCGGAACTGCGGCCGCAGGGCGGCAGCGCTCTTGAGGAGCGCAATGCCCTCGTCGGTCTTGCCCATCTCGCACGCCTGCCGGAACAGGATCCCGACCGGATCGGCCGCCCCGGAGGGCTCGTCGGCGGACCTGCCCTGCGGGGTTCCGGTCCCCCCGTCCTCCTGCCCTTCTCGAGGACGCTCCTCGGCGGCGAGTTCGGTGCGCAGCAGCTGGGCGAGGCGGGCCGGGGTGCCGCTGTCGAGGACGGCGGTGGGAGGCAGTCGAAGCCCGGTGCGGGCGGCGAGCCGGTTGCGGAGTTCGACCGAGGTCAGCGAGTCGAAGCCGACCGACAGGAAGGCGTCGTCGCCGCTCAGGGCGTCCGCGGCGGTATGGCCGAGCACATCGGCCGCCTGCGTGAGGACGAGCTCCAGCAGGATCGGGCCGTGCTCGTCCGCACCGGCCGCGTCGAGGCGCCGGCGCAGGGCGCCGCTGTCGGCGGCCGGGCGCGGCCGGTCGGGCGCCTGGACCAGCGCGCGCAGCAGGGGCGGTACGGGCGCGTTCCGGTAGGCGGCGAGGTCGAGGTGCACGGGCACGAGGACGGGTTCGTCCAGGGTCAGCGCGGTGTCGAACAGCGCGGCGCCGTCCTCGGCGGTCAGGCCGCGCACCCCGCTGCGGGCCATGCGCCGCAGGTCGGTGCCTGTCAGGTGCTCGGTGAGGCCGCCGCGCTCCTCCCACAGCCCCCATGCCAGCGCGGTGGCGGGCAGCCCGTCGCGGTGACGGGCCGTCATGAGGGCGTCGAGAGAGGCGTTGGCGGCGGCGTAGGCGGACTGGCCGGGGTTGCCGAAGACCCCGGCGGCGGACGAGCAGACGACGAACGCCGACAGGTCCGCGTCACGGGTCAGTTCGTGCAGATGCCAGGCGCCGTCGATCTTGGGCCGCAGGACGGCGCTCAGCCGCTGGGGCGTCTGGTCCTCCAGGAGGCCGTCGTCGAGGACGCCCGCGGTGTGGACGACGGCGCGCAGCGGGTGCCGCGCGGGAATGTCCGCGAGGACCGCGGCGAGGGCCTCCCGGTCGGCGACGTCGCAGGCGACGACGGTGACGTCGGCCCCCAACTCTCGTAGTTCCGCCGTGAGTTCATCCATGCCGGGCGCCGCGGAGCCCCGGCGGCCGAGCAGGACCAGGCTGCGTACGCCGTGGCGCGCGACCAGGTGCCGGGCGAGGGTTCCGGCGATGACACCGCCCCCGCCGGTCAGCAGGACCGTGCCGTCCGGGTCGACCGGGACGTCGGGGCGTGCCGCTCGTGTGTCCGCCCGGGTGAGTCGTGGCGCATACAACACCCCTTCCCTCAGGACGAGTTGGGGTTCTTCGGTGGCGAGGGCGTCGGACAGGACGGCCGGGGTCACGATCGGCTCCTCGGTGTCCAGGAGGACGAAGCGGCCGGGGTGTTCGAGCTGGGCCGAGCGCACCAGACCCCAGACGGCGGCGCCCGCGGGGTCCACGGGCGCGTCGCCGGGCCCCGCCGCACCGCGGGTGAGGACGACCAGCTGGTGCGAACCGTCCGACTCGGGGTCCGCGAGCCAGGTCCGCAGCCGCTCCAGCGCGGCCGCGGCCGCGGCGTGGACGGCCTCGGGGCCCGCGGAGGTCGCGGGCGGGACGGACAGCCGCGCCCACCTTCGGGCGGAGGCCCGGTCCGCGGGCGGCACGGTGACCGGCGCCCACTCCACGCGGTAGAGGGAGCGGTCGAGGGCGCGCAACGACGCGTACGACGCCGTGCGCAGCGCCAACGACCCGACGTCCAGGACGACTCGACCGTCCCGGTCGACCGCGCGCAGCGTCACGGCGTCGGGGCCGTCGGGCCGCAGGACGACGCGCAGGGTGCCGCCCGCGCAGGCGCCCAGCATCACCTGGTGCCAGGAGAACGGAAGCGGCACACCACCGCCCTGCGGGGCTTCCGCTTCAGGGTCGGCACTTCGCGCGCCTGCCGTCTGCATGGCGGCGTCCAACAGCGCCGGGTGGACGGCGAATCCGTCCGGGTGCCCGCCGGGCACCGAGTCGGGCAGGGCCACTTCCGCGAGGATCTCCTCCCCTCGGCGCCAGACCGCGCGCAGACCGCGGAACACCGGTCCGTACGTGATGCCGCGGGCCGCCATGACGTCGTACAGGGAGTCCACGTCGAGGGGTGTGGCCGCGTCGGGCGGCCAGGGCATCCGCTCGGCTTCGGCGGCGTCGGGCCGGGGGGCGAGCAGTCCGGAGGCGTGGCGGGTCCACGGCTGGTCGGGGTCGGCGCCTTCGGGCCGGGAGTGGAAGTCGACGCTGCGCCTGCCCGTCTCGTCGCTCGGACCCACGGTCAGCCGCAGCTGCACGCCGGTGGCCTCCGCCTCGCCCGCGGGGAGGATCAGCGGCGCGGCGAGGGTCAGTTCCTCGATCAGCCCGCTGCCGAGGCGGCCGCCCGCGTGGGCCGCCATCTCCAGGAAGGCCACCCCGGGCAGCAGGACGGCATCGGTCACGGCGTGGTCGGCCAGCCACGGGTGCGTGGCCACGGCGAGGCGTCCGGTGAAGAGCGTGCCGCCCCCGTCGGGCAGTTCGACCGCCGCACCCAGCAGGGGATGCCGGGCCTCGCTCTGCCCGATCGACGCGGGGTCGCCTCCCGGGGCGGGCGCGTCGAGCCAGTACCGCTGCCGCTGGAAGGCGTACGTGGGCAGGTCGACGCGGCGTGCGTCGCTCCCCTCGTACGTCGCCCGCCAGTCGACCGGCAGTCCGCCCACGTACGCCTCGGCGAGCGACATGAGCAGGCGTCGCGGGCCGCCATCGTCGCGACGGAGGGTGGCGAGCGCCACCGCGTCCTCGGCGCCCGCGTCGGCCGCCGTGTCCTCGATGGCGTACGTCAGCGCGGGATGGGGGCTGACTTCGACGAAGGCCCGGTGTCCTTGGTCGAGCAGGCCCCGGACGGCCTCTTCGAAGCGGACGGTCCGGCGCAGGTTGCGGCACCAGTAGCCCGCGTCGAGAGCCGTGGTGTCCAGCCAACCCGCCTCGACCGTCGAACAGAAGGGCACATCGGCCGCCTTGGGGGTGATCCCCTCGATCGCGGACCGCAGACTGTCCTGGACCTCCTCGACGTGCGAGGAGTGGGAGGCGTAGTCGATCGGTACGGCCTTCGCCCGTACGTCCTGAGCGGCCAGCTCGGCCATGACGGCTTCGATGGCCTCGACGTCCCCCGACAGTACGGTGCTGGTGGGACCGTTGACCGCCGCCACCGACAACCGCCCCTCCCACGCGGCCAGTTGAGCCTCCAACTCGGCCACCGGCAGCGCGACCGACACCATGCCGCCGCGCCCCGCCACAGCGGCCAGCGCCCTGCCTCGCAGAGCCGTCACCTTGGCCGCGTCGTCCAGGGTCAGGGCTCCGGCCACGTACGCGGCGGCGATCTCCCCCTGCGAGTGCCCCACCACCGCGTCCGGCTCGATCCCGTACGCACGCCACACCCGCGCCAACGACACCGTCACCGCGAACAGGGCGGGCTGTACGACATCCACCCGCTCCAGCGACGGGGCGCCGTCCGCGCCCCGCAGCACGCCTTCCAACGACCAGTCCACGTACGCCGACAGAGCCCGCTCGCACTCCCCCATCCCCGCCGCGAACACCGGGGAGGAATCCAGCAGTTCCACCGCCATGCCCGCCCACTGAGAGCCGTGTCCCGGAAACACGAACACGGTCTTGCGGCTGCCGCGCGGGGCGGTGCCGGTGGCGCCGTCGCCGGGTGTCTCACCGTTCGCGAGCGCGGCAAGGCCTTCGAGCAGTTCGGCGCGGTCCGCGCCCACGACGACGGCGCGCTCGGCGAACCGGGAACGGCCGGTGGCCAGGGACAGTGCGATGTCGGCCGGGCGTGGTGCCGGGTCCGCGGCCACATGGGCGTGCAGCGCCGCGGCCTGACCGCGCAGGGCCGCCGCGCTCTTGGCCGAGAGCGGCCAGGCGACCGGCCCCTCATGCGCGTCGCCCGGCGCCTGATCGAGTCCCTCCTCCTCGGGCGCGGACTCCAGGACCACGTGGGCGTTGGTTCCGCTGGCCCCGAAGGAGGAGACCCCGGCGCGGCGCGGTCGGCCCGTGTCGGGCCACGGTGTGGCGGCGGTGAGCAGGGAGACGGCGCCCTCGGCCCAGTCGACCTGTGGCGTCGGCCGGTCGACGTGCAGGGTGCGGGGCAGCAGCCCGTGCCGCATCGCGAGGACCGTCTTGATGACGCCGCCGACGCCCGCGGCGGCTTGGGTGTGGGTGAGGTTGGACTTGAGCGACCCCATCAGCACGGGGCTGCCCGCGGGGCGGCCCTGGCCGTAGACGGCGAGGACGGCCTGGGCCTCGATCGGGTCGCCGAGGACGGTGCCGGTGCCGTGCGCCTCGACGAAGTCGACCTCTTCCGGGGCCAGTCGGGCGCGGTCGAGGGCCTGTCGGATGACGCGTTCCTGTGCGGGTCCGTTGGGGGCGGTCAGGCCGTTGCTCGCGCCGTCCTGGTTGACGGCGGAGCCACGGATGACCGCGAGGACCGGGTGGCCGTTGCGGCGCGCGTCGCTCAGCCGCTCCAGGAGCACCATGCCGACGCCTTCGCCGAAGCCCGCGCCGTCGGCCGCGGCGGCGAAGGACTTGCTGCGTCCGTCGGGCGCGAGGCCGCGCTGCCTGCTGAACCCCACGTACAGGCCGGGCGTCGCCATCACGGTCACGCCGCCGGCGAGGGCCAGACCCGCGTCGCCCGCCCGCAGCGCCTGGCAGGCCAGGTGGAGGGCGACGAGCGAGGAGGAGCAGGCGGTGTCGAGCGTGACCGCGGGTCCTTCCAGGCCAAGGGCGTAGGCGACGCGCCCGGAGACGACGCTGGGGATGCTGCCGGTCCCGAGGAAGCCCTCCAACTCGTCGGGGGTGCCAGGCAGTCGGGACGCGTACTCGCTGTTGATGACGCCCGCGTAGACGCCCGTGCGGCTGCCGCGCAACGTGACGGGGTCGATACCGGCCCGTTCGACGGCCTCCCAGGCGGTCTCCAGGAGGAGCCGCTGCTGGGGGTCCATGGCGAGCGCCTCGCGGGGCGAGATGCCGAAGAACGCCGGGTCGAACGCGCAGGCGTCGTGGAGGAATCCGCCCTCGCGGGTGTACGAGGTGCCCGGCCGGTCGGGGTCGGTGTCGTACACGCCGTCGAGGTCCCAGCCGCGGTCGGAGGGGAAGCCCGTGACGGCGTCGCGCTCCTTGACGAGCAGCTCCCAGAGGTCCTCCGGGGAGCGCACGCCGCCGGGGTAGCGGCAGCTCATGGCGACGATCGCCACGGGTTCCCGCGGCTCGTCGGCCAGCCTGCGGTTCTCCCGCCGCAGGCGTCGGTTGTCGAGGAGCGAGGCGCGCAGGGCCTCGGCGACCTGGTCCGTGGACATCTTCTTCCTTTCCCGGTGTGCCGGATCAGGCACGTTCGTCGTCCCCGAGGGCCATCCGTACGAGTCCGTCCAGGTCCATGTCCCTGATCGCGTCGGTGTCGTCGGCGTCCTGGGTGGGGTCGTCCGTGGAGTCGTCCGCCGTCGCCTCGTCGGGGTCGGTGAGGCGCAGCAGCGCGTCGAGGAGCCCGGCGTCGCGCAGTCGCCGTACCGGGATCGACGCGAGTCGCCGCCGCAGCGCTTGGTCGTCGTCCGCGACTGCCGGGACGGGGGCGGGGGGTTCGGTCGCGGGCGCGAGGCGCCCGCTCACGTACGCAGCCACGGCGGCCGGTGTCGGACGGTCGAAGACCAGGGTGGCGGGGAGCCGCAGGCCCGTCGCCGCGTTCAGCCGGTTGCGCAGGTCGACGGCGGTCAGCGAGTCGAACCCGAGGTCCTTGAAGGCCCGTTCGGGGTCGATGGCGTCGGCGCCGTCGTGGCCGAGCACGTCGGCGACGCGGGACCGCACCAGCTCCTCGATCCGCGCCCGCCGCTCCTCGGCGCTCAGTGTCGCCAACTGCCCGCGCAGCGAGGCGACTTCGTCGGCATCAGCTCCGGTGGCCGTCCGCCGACGTGCCGCACCGCGCACGAGGCCGCTCAGCAACGGCGGTACGGAGGCGGTGGCGGCCGCGGCCCGCAGGCGGGCGGTGTCCAGGCGTACGGGAACGAGCAGCGCGTCGTCGAGGCCCAGGGCCGCGTCGAACAGGGCGAGGCCCTCCGTGTCGGAGAGCGCGGCCACGCCGCCGCGGGTCATGCGGCGAAGCCCCGTCGTGTCGAGCTTCCCTGTCATGTCGCCGCGCCGCTCCCACAGGCCCCACGCCAGCGATGTGGCCCGCAGCCCCTGGGCGCGGCGCCGCTGGGCCAGGGCGTCGAGGTGGGCATTGGCCGCCGCGTAGTTCCCCTGGCCCGCGTTGCCGATCACGGCCGAGGCGGAGGAGAAGAGGACGAACGCGGCGAGGTCCATGTCCTCGGTGAGCTCGTGCAGATGGAGGGCCGCGTCCACCTTGGGGCGCAGGACCGGGTCGAGCCGCTCGGGCGTCAGCGAGGTGACGACGGCGTCGTCGAGGACACCGGCGGCGTGCACGACGGCCGTCAGGGGGTGTTGGGCGGGTACGGCCGCGAGGAGCGCCGCCACGGCGGCCCGGTCGGTGACGTCGCACACGGCGAACTCGGCGTGCACCCCCGCCTGTTGGAGGTCGGCGAGCAGCTCCGCGGCTCCGGGCGTCTCCTTGCCGCGACGGCCCGCCAGGAGCAGGTGGCGCACGCCGTGCCGGGCCACCAGATGACGGGCCACGAGCGCGCCGAGCGCGCCGCCCGCACCGGTGACGAGGACGGTGCCGTCCGGATCGAGCGGGGCGGCGGCCGCTTCCGCGGGCACGGGCACCCGGGTCAGCCGAGGGGCGAGCAACCGACCCTCGCGTACGGCGAGTTGGGGCTCACCGAGGCCGAGCCCGGTCGACAGCAGGGCGAGGAGTGCGGCGTGGTCGGCCGCGGCGGCCGCATCGGTCCTGGGGGACGGGCCGGGCACCTCGGTCGTGTCGATCGTGCCGGTCACCACAGAGGCATCGGTCGCGCCGGTCACCACAGACGCGCCGGCCGCGCCAGTCGCGTCGGGCGCGCCAGTCACCACGGACGCATCGATCACGCCGGGCATGTCGATGGCGCCGGACACCACGGCCGCGCCAGTCGCGCCGGTGGCGCCGGGCGTGCCAGTCTCGTCGGTGGCGCCAGTCACCACAGACACATCGGTCGCGCCGATCGCGCCGGTCGCGTCGGCCAGGACGAAGCGGCCGGGGTGCTCGGACTGGGCCGAGCGCACCAGGCCTCGGGCCGCCGCGGCCGCGGGGTCCCGGACGTCCTCGTCCGGGTCCGTCGCCACGGCCCCCCGGGTGAGGAACACCAGGCGGGTGTCGGCCAAGCGGTCGTCGGCGAGCCAGTTCCCGAGCAACTCCAGGGTGGCGCTCACCGCGCCCCGCACCGCCCCGGCGTCGGCTTCGGCCGCCTCGCACGGGACGAGGACCGCTTCGGGCACGGGTGCGCCCCCGTCGAGGGCGGCGGCGAGTCCGGCGAGGTCCGGATAGGTGTGGGGCAGAAGTCGGGTGTCGGGCAGAAGCCCTTCCGAGCCGAGCGCGGCCCAGCGGACCTGTCCGTGCGGTTCGGCGGTCGGCACCGGCACCGGCACCCACTCCACGCGGAACAGCGAGTCGTGCACCGCTGTGGTGGTCGTCCGCAGGGCGTCGACGTCGACCGCCCTGACCACCAGGCCGCCGACGGAGACCACGGGCCGGCCCGACGGATCGGTCGCGGACAGCGACACCGGCCCCTCGGGGTCGTACGTCAGGCGTACGCGCAGATCTGTGGCGCCCGACGCGTGCAGCGTGACGTCGGTCCACGAGAACGGCAGGCGCGCGGTCCCCGGCGCCAGATCCGCTCCGGCTCCGTCCCGCGAACCGAGCCACAGGCCCTGGAGGGCCGCGTCCAGGAGCGCGGGGTGCAGTCCGAAGGCCGCGGCCTGCGGGTGCTGGTCCTCGGACAGCCGTACGTCGGCGAACAGTTCACCGCCCCGCCGCCAGGCCGCGCGCAGGCCTTGGAAGGCCGTTCCGTAGCCGTACCCGGAGGCGGCGAACCGCTCGTACAGGTCGTCGACGTCGACGGGTTCGGCGCCGGCCGGGGGCCAACTCGCGTCGAGCGGGGGCACGGCCGCCCCCGTGGTCCCTTCCGCGCTCCCCTCCGCGACGACGCCCGTGGCATGCGGTGTCCAGGGGCTCTCGGCGGAGTCCTCCGGGCGGGAGAAGACGTCCAGGGTGCGGCGGCCCGTGTCGTCGGGGGCGCCGACCCTCAGCTGGATCCGGACGGCTCCGGTCGCGGGCAGCACGAGGGGTGCCTGAAGGGTCAGTTCCTCGAGGACGGGGCAGCCCGCCTCGTCCCCCGCGCGCACCGCGAGCTCCACGAACGCGGCGCCGGGCAGCAGGACGACGTCCGACACGGCGTGATCGGCCAGCCAGGGGTGGGTGCGCAGCGAGAGGCGGCCGCTGAGCAGCGTCTCGCCGGTGTCGGCGGTCTCCAGGGACGCACCCAGGAAGGGGTGCTCCGGCGTGCCGAGCCCGGCGGCCGTGACGTCGCCGCCGGACGCGGGGCGTGGCACGGCCCAGTAGGGCCGCTGCTGGAAGGCGTACGTGGGCAGGTCGACCCGGGCGGCATGGGTGCCGGTGAACAGCGGAGACCAGTCGACGGGGCTGCCGTGGGCCCACGCCGTGGCGAGGGACAGGAGCATGCGCTCCATGCCGCCTTCGTCGCGCCGCAGGGTGCCGAGGACGACCGTGTCGGCGCCCGCGGACTCCAGGGTCTCTTCGACGGCCGGGGTCAGGACGGGGTGCGGACTCGTCTCGACGAACGTGGTGAAGCCCGCTGCGGCGAGGGCGCGGATCGCGGGCTCGAACCCCACCGTGCGACGGAGGTTGGCGTACCAGTAGCCCGCGTCCATCGTGGCCGTGTCGAGCCAGTCGCCCAGCACGGTGGAGTACAGCGGGATGTCGCCCGCGGTGGGCTCGATGTCCGCGAGGGCCGCCGTCAGTTCGGCTTCGAGGCCTGCCATGTGGGCGGAGTGGGAGGCGTAGTCGACGTCGATCCTGCGTGCGCGTACGCCGTCGTCCTCGCAGGCGGCGCGCAGCTTCTCCAGTGCGTCCGTGTCGCCGGAGACCACGACCGACGTCGGGCCGTTGACCGCCGCCACCGCCAGGCTCTCGCCCCAGGGGGCGATCCGCTCGCGGGCCTCGTCGGCCGGCAGGGCGAGGGACATCATGCCGCCCTGCCCGCTCAGCCGGGCGATGGCCCGGCTGCGCAGCGCCACGACCTTCGCCCCGTCCTCCAGGGAAAGGGCGCCCGCCACGACGGCTGCGGCGATCTCCCCCTGCGAGTGCCCCACCACCGCGTCCGGTTCGATCCCGTACGCACGCCACAGACCGGCCAGCGACACCATGACGGCGAACAGCGCGGGCTGGACGACGTCCACCCGGTCGAGTCCTTCGCCGGACCGCAGGACCTCCGGCAGCGACCAGGAGACGTGGGGCGCCAGGGCGGTCTCGCACTGCCGCACCACCTCCGCGAACTGCGGAGATTCCGCAAGGAGTTGGCTGGCCATGCCCGTCCACTGCGAGCCCTGGCCCGGGAACATGAGTACGGTGCGTCCGCCGCCGCTCTCCGTCTTGTCCACGCCGTGCGCGAGACAGGCGGGGGCGGAGCCCGCGGTCCATTGCTCCAGGGCCGGGAGCAGCCGTTCACCGTCGGCGACCAGGGCGGCGCGGTACTCGAAGGCGGTGCGGCGGGTCAGGGACAGGGCCACGTCCACGGCGGCGTGCCCCTGGCCTCCCTCACCCTGTGCCAGGTGGTCGAGGAGCCGTGCGGCCTGGGCGCGCAGCGCTTCGGGGGTCCTGGCCGAGAGGAGCCAGGGCATGGCCGGGGCCGTGATCCCTGCGGCGTCGGGCGTGGGCGTCTCCAACGGCTCGGATTCGGGGGCCTGTTCCAGGATGACGTGGGCGTTGGTGCCGCTCAGGCCGAAGGAGGAGACGCCCGCGCGGCGCGGCCGGTCCCGGTCCGGCCAGGGCGTCGGGTCGGTGACGAGGGCGACGGCCCCCTGCGTCCAGTCGACATGGGTGGTGGGCCGGTCGACGTGGAGTGTCGCGGGGACCGTGCCACGGCGCAGGGCCAGCACGGTCTTCATCACGCCGGCGACGCCCGAAAGGGCCTGGGTGTGGCCGATGTTGGACTTCAGGGAGCCGATCAGGAGGGGGTGCTCCGCGGGCCTGTCCCTGCCGTAGGTGGCGAGCAGGGCCTGGGCCTCGATGGGGTCGCCGAGCGTGGTGCCCGTACCGTGGGCCTCGACCACGTCGACGTCCGCGGGCGCGAGCCCGGCGTCGGTGAGCGCGGCGCGGATGACGCGCTGCTGGGACGGGCCGTTCGGCGCCGAGAGGCCGTTGCTCGCGCCGTCCTGGTTGACGGCGGAGCCGCGCAGCACGGCCAGGACGGGATGCCCCGCACGCCGCGCGTCCGCCAGCCGTTCGACGAGGAGCACGCCCACTCCCTCCCCCATGCCCATGCCGTCGGCGCTGTCGGCGAACGCCTTGCACCGGCCGTCGGCGGCAAGGCCGCGCTGGCGGGAGAAGCTGACGAGGGCCCCGGGCGTGGACATCACGGCGACGCCTCCGACCAGGGCGAGCGAGCAGTCCCCCGCGCGCAGCGCCCGAGCGGCGAGGTGCAGGGCGACCAGGGAGGAGGAGCAGGCGGTGTCGACGGTGATCGCGGGGCCTTCGAGGCCGAGGGTGTAGGCGACGCGGCCGGAGACCACGCTGGGCGCGCTGCCGGTGAGCAGGTGCCCCTCGCCTTCGGTGGAACGGGCCACGGCCGAGGCGTAGTCGCTGTAGTTGACGCCCGTGAAGACGCCGGTGCGGCTGCCGCGCAGGGCCGCGGGGTCCAGGCCCGCGCGCTCGACGGCTTCCCAGGAGGTCTCCAGGAGCAGCCTCTGCTGCGGGTCCATGGCGAGGGCCTCGCGCGGGGAGATCCCGAAGAAGCCCGCGTCGAAGTCGGCGGCCTCGTGCAGGAATCCGCCGTGCCGGGTGGTGGAGGTGCCGGGGCGGTCCGGGTCGGGGTCGTAGAGGGCGTCGAGGTCCCAGCCGCGGTCGTGGGGGAAGCCGGAGGTCGCGTCGCCGCGGTCGGCGAGCAGTTGCCACAGACCGTCAGGGGTGTCGATGGCGCCGGGGAGGCGGCATCCCATGGAGACGATCGCGATCGGTTCGTCGGTGGCCGAAGGAGCGCCGTGCGGCGCGCTCGCTCCACCGCTCGCCGGCGCCGACCCCTCGTCCTCGCCCAGCAGACCGGTCCTCAGACGCGCGGCGAGAGCGGCGGCCGTGGGGTGGTCGAAGACGAGGGTGGAGGGCAGGCGCAGGCCGGTCGTGGTGTTCAGCCGGTTGCGCAGTTCGACGGCGGTCAGGGACGCGAAGCCGAGTTCCTGGAACGCTTTGTGGGGGCGCACGGCGTCGGCGGAGTCGTGGCCGAGCACGGCGGCCGCCTGGTCGCGGACGAGGTCGAGCAGCAGACGGGACTGTTCGGCGGGCCCCAGGGCGGTCAGGCGTCGGCGCAGGTCCGTCGCGGCCGGTGGCCGGGCGCCGCTCGGTGTCGCGTCAAGAGCTTGCCGGGCTTCGGGGACGCCCTGCAGGAGGGGGCTGGGGCGGCTCGTGGTGAAGACGGGGGCGAACCGTTCCCAGTCGACGTCGGCGACGGTCAGGTGCGTCGTGTCGTCGTCGAGGATCTGCTGGAGCGCGGCGAGGGCGCGGTCGGTGTCGATCCGCGGGATCCCGTGCTCCTCGAGGTTGAACAGGTCCGCGTCCGCGCCGCCGGTCGCGGGGACCCAGGGGTTCTCGGCCCGCCAGATGCCCCAGTCGACGGCGGTGGCGCGCAGACCGCGGTCGCGCCGGTGCCGGGCCAGGGCGTCCAGGTGGGCGTTGGCCGCGGCGTAGGCGCCGTGGTCGCCGCTGCCCCACACGCCCGCGATCGAGGAGAACAGGACGAAGGCGTCCAGGTCGCGGTCGATCAGGGCGTCGAGGTGCCGGGCACCTGCGCTCTTGGCGGCGACGACGCGTGCGTACGCCTCGGTGGGGATCGCGTCCAGGGACGCCAGGGCGATGTCGGCGGCGGCGTGCACGACCGCGGTCGGGGCCCTGCCATCGGCGTCGAGCGCGGCGAGGAGCACCTCGACCTGGGCGCGGTCGGTCAGGTCGCACTCGGGGAAGCTCACGCCGGTGCCGAACTCGGCGAGTTCCGCGGCCAGTTCGGCCGTTCCGGGTGCGTGTGCGCCACGTCGTCCCGGCATGACGAGGTGGTCGGCGCCGCCGCGGGCCAGCCAGCGGGCGAGGTGCGGGCCGAGGGATCCGGTGCCGCCGGTCAGGAGCACCGTGCCGCGCGGCCGCCAGGCACGCGTGGGGCGGCCGCCGCGCGGGGCGCGGGCCAGGCGGCGGACGAACAGGCCGGAGGGGCGTACCGCGAGCTGGTCCTCCGCTCCGCTGCCTTCGGGTCCCCTGCCGTCGGGTCCTGGCCTTGCCGAGAGCGCGGCGCACAGCCGTTCCCCGGCGCGGGCGTCGAGTGCGGCGGGCAGGTCGACGAGGCCGCCCCAGCGGGCGGGGTGTTCGAGGGCGGCGACCATGCCGGTGCCCCACACCATGGCCTGGTGCGGTGCGGTGAGCGGGTCCGCGGGGCCCGTCGACACGGCGCCGCTGGTGGCGCACCACAGCGGGGCGGTGCTGCCGAGGTCGCCGAGCGCCTGCACGAGGGCAAGGGTGAGCGCGGTGCCCGCGGGCAGGGCGGGGTGATGCGGATGGGCCCCCTCGGCGAGGGCGAGCAGGGACAGGACTCCTGCCAGGGGGCGGTCGCTGGGCTCGTCGTCCAGCGGGCGGTTGCCGGACGTGGCATCCAGCGGGCGGTTGCCTGACACGGCATCCAGCGGGCGGCCGCCGGTCGCGGCATCCAGCAGATGGTCGCTGGTCGCGGCATCCAGCGGGCGGTTGCCTGACACGGCATCCAGCGGGCGGCCGCCGGACGCCACGTCCCCAGGCTGGTCACCGGGCACAACGTCCAGCGGCCCATGGCCGGACGTGGCGTCCAAGTGCTGATCGCCAGGCACAGCATCCAGAGGCCGGTCGCCGGGCACCGCGCCCGGAAGGCGATCGCCGGACGCCCCGGCCGGAAGACGGTCGCCGGACGCCCCGGCCGGAAGACGGTCGCCGGACGCCCCAGCCGGAAGGCGCGAGCCGGACGCGGCCGTCAAGGCGGCGGCCAGCCGGGCCCGGTCGATGCCGTTGTCGTCGATCTCGACCGTGCGGACCTCGGCGCCGTGCGCGGTGAGGGCACCAACCACCGCGCGCACGGCCTCACTTGAGGCCAGCGCGGCGGGAATCGGGACCAGCCAGAGCCCGGCGAGGGCGGTGGCGGGCGGTTCGGGTAGGGGCTGCCATGCGACGCGGTAGCGCCAGGCGTCGGTGGCAGAGGTCTCCGCGCGCCGCCGGCGCCAGCCGTCCAGGGCGGGCAGCACCTGCCCGAGCGGCCCGGGGTCGACGGCGAGGACGTCGGCGGCCTCGCTGACGTCACCGCGCTCGACGAGGTCCCAGAACGCGCTGTCGCCCCCGGGGCGCGCCCCGTCGGACACGGCGGGCTCCAGCCAGTGGCGTCGCCCCTGGAAGGGGTAGGTCGGCAGGTCGACCCGGCGCGCCCCTGAACTCTCGTACGCCGTACGCCAGTCGACGGGGACTCCGCGCACCCACAGCTCGGCCGCGGAGGCGAGGAAGCGGCGCGTGCCGCCCTCGTCGCGGCGCAGCGTGCCGGTGACGACGGCGCCCGTGGCACCGGTGTCCTCGACGGTGTCCTGCACGGCCATGGTCAGGACGGGGTGCGGCGAGACCTCGACGAACACGCCGTGGCCGTGCGCGGCCAGGGCGCGCACGGCGGTGTCGAAGCACACGGTGCGGCGCAGGCTCCGGTACCAGTGGTCGGCGTCCATGGTGGTGGTGTCGAGCCGTTCGCCGGTCACCGTGGAGTACAGCGGCACGCGGGCCGGGCGGGGCGTGATGTCGGCGAGGGCGGTCAGCACCTCGTCGCGGACGCGTTCGACGTGCGCCGAGTGGGAGGCGTAGTCGACGGGCACCGTGCGGGCCCGCACACCGCTCTCCTCGCAGGCGGTGACCAGCTCGGCGAGTGCGTCGCGGTCGCCGGAGACCACCACGGCCGCGGGGCCGTTGACGGCGGCGACCGAGATCCGCTCACCCCAGGGAGAGATCTCCTGTTCGGCCCGGGTACGGGACAGGGCGAGGGAGACCATGCCGCCGTCCCCGCCGAGGGCGACGATGGCGCGGCTGCGCAGCGCGACGACCTTCGCCCCGTCCTCCAGGGACAGCGCGCCGGCCACCACCGCGGCGGCGATCTCCCCCTGGCTGTGCCCGACGACGGCGTCGGGTTCGACGCCCCAGGAGCGCCAGAGCGCGGCGAGGGAGACCATCATGGCGAACAGAGCGGGCTGGACCACGTCCACCCGGTCGAGGGAGGGGGCGCCGGGCTCGGCGCGCACGACCTCGCGCAGCGACCAGTCGACCAGACCGGACAGCGCTTCCTCGCACGCCGCCATGGAGCGGGCGAACTCCGGCGACGTGTCGAGCAGTTCGCGTCCCATGCCGGTCCACTGCGCGCCCTGGCCGGGGAAGACCAGGGCGACCCGGCCCGGGAGCGGCTCGGCACAGCCCGTGACGGCGGCCGCGGTCGCGCCTTCGCCTTCGTCGCGGGCGAGCGCGGCGAGGCCGTCGGCCAGTTCCGCGCGGTCCGCCACCGTCACGACGGCGCGGTGCGCGAAGGCGGTGCGGGTGGTGGCCAGCGAGTAGCCGATGTCGGCCGGGCGGGCCTCCGGGTCGTCGGCGAGCCTGGCGCCCAGGCGTACGGCCTGGTCGCGCAGGGCGGCCGCGGTGCGCCCGCTGAGGACGCACGGGACAACGGCCGGGGGCGGCGCGGAAGCCTCCGACGGCGCGGGAGTCTCCGACGGCGCGGGAGTCTCCGACGGCGCGGACTCGGCGGCCTGTCCCCCGGGGGCCCCTTCCTCGGGAGCCTGCTCCAGGATGACGTGGGCGTTGGTGCCGCTCATCCCGAACGAGGAGACGCCCGCCCGCCGCGGCCGGTCCCCGGCGGACCACGGCCTGGCCTCGGTCAGGAGGGAGACGGACCCCGCCGACCAGTCCACGTGCGGGGTCGGTTCGGTGATGTGCAGGGTGCGGGGCAGCAGCCCGGCGCGCAGTGCGAGGACCGTCTTGATGACGCCCGCGACCCCGGCGGCGGCCTGGGTGTGCCCGATGTTGGACTTGACGGAGCCGAGCCACAACGGCCGCTCCGGAGACCGGTGTTGACCGTAGGTGGCGAGCAGGGCGTCGGCCTCGATGGGGTCGCCGAGGGTGGTGCCGGTGCCGTGCGCCTCCACGGCGTCGACGTCGGCGGCGCTCAGGCCCGCGTCGGCGAGCGCCGCCTGGATGACGCGCTGCTGGGAGGGGCCGTTGGGGGCGGTCAGGCCGTTGCTCGCGCCGTCCTGGTTGACGGCGGATCCGGACAGGACGGCGAGCACCGGGTGGCCGTTGCGGCGGGCGTCGCTGAGCCGCTCCAGGAGGAGCACGCCGACGCCCTCGCCCCAGCCGGTGCCGTCGGCCTCGACGGAGAAGGGCTTGCAGCGGCCGTCGGCGGACATGGCGCCCTGGCGGCTGAACTCGGTGAAGACCGAAGGACGTGACATCACCGTCACGCCGCCGGCCAGGGCGAGCCCGCACTCCTCGGCCCGCAGCGCGCGGGCCGCCTGGTGCAGGGCGACCAGCGAGGCCGAGCAGGCGGTGTCCACGGTGACGGCGGGGCCTTCGAGCCCCAGCGCGTAGGCCACGCGGCCCGACATGACGCTCATCGAGTTGCCGGTCATCAGGAAGCCCCGCACGGTCTCGGCGGCGCCGGCGCCCAGTTGGGCGTACCCCTGGTCGATGGCCGCGGCGAACACACCGGTGCGGGTGCCGCGCAGGGAAGCCGGGTCGATGCCTGCGCGTTCGATCGCCTCCCAGGCGGTCTGCAGCAGCAGCCGCTGCTGCGGGTCCATCGCCACCGCCTCGTGGGGGGAGATCGCGAAGAACTCGGCGTCGAAGTCGGCGGCGCCGTCGATGAAGGCGCCCCGGCAGGGCACGCCGCCCGCGTCGAGTCCTTCGGTGTCCCAGCCTCGGTCGCCGGGGATGCCGGTCACCGTGTCGCGGCCCGCGACCAGCAGGTCCCACAGCTCCTCGGGGGTGCGGACGCCGCCGGGGAAGCGACAGCTCATCGAGACGACGGCGATCGGCTCGTGGTTCCTGGCCTCGGCCTGACGCAGCCTGCGGCGGGTGTCACGCAGGTCGACGGTGACGCGGTTGAGGTAGTCACGCAGCTTCTGCTCGCTCACCGGGCTCCTCCGTCCGTCCGCACGAGGGTGCCGTTCTGTACGGGACTCACGAGATGCCCAGCTCCTTGTCGATCAGGTCGAAGATCTCTTCGTTGGTGGCGGACTCGATGGCGTCCGCGGTGTCGGGGCCGCTGTCCCGCTCCCCGGACGCGCCGGACGCCCCGGCCGCGTCGAGGCGGGAGAGAGCGCCGCGCAGCCGTCGGGCGAACTCCGTGCGCAGTTCCGCGCCCGCGCCGCGGGCCAGTTCGGCGACGAGCGCGTCGAGTCGGTCAAGGGCGGCGAACGCGACGGGGTCGGCGTCCGTGTCACCGGCCAGCAGCTTCCCGGCGAGATGGCGGGTCAGGGCTTCGGGGGTGGGGTGGTCGAAGACGAGTGCCGCGGGCAGGCGCTGCCCGGTCGCGGCCGAGAGGCGGTTGCGGAGTTCGACGCCGGTGAGGGAGTCGAAGCCCAGCTCCTTGAACGGGCGTGCCGCGTCGATCAGGTCCGCGGAGGTGTGACCGAGCACGGCCGCCGCGTGACCGCGCACCGCGTCGAGGAGGAAGCGGTGCGCCTCCGCCGTTGCCAGACCCGCGAGTTGACCGGCGAGCGAGGCTCCCGCGGGCGCCCCGGCAGCGATCGTGGCGGCGGCGCGCCGTCGCGGGGCGGGGACCAACGTGCTGAGCAGCGCGGGTACGGGAGTACCGCTCGCCACTGCCGCCCTGAGCGCGGCCGTGTCGATGTCGGCGGCCAGCACGTACGGCTGTGCCGCGCGCAGGGCCGCGTCGAACAGCGCGAGGGCGGTGTCGGTGGACAGGGCGCCGACTCCGCCGCGGGCCATCTTGCGTACGTCCGCGTCCGTCAGATGCGCGGTCAGGGCGCTGCGTTCCTCCCACATGCCCCAGCCCACGGACACGGCGGGCAGCCCTTCGGCGCGGCGCCGTGCGGCCAGGGCGTCCAGGGCCGCGTTGGCGGCGGCGTATCCCGCCTGTCCCGCGCCACCGAGCAGAGCGGCGCCCGAGGAGAAGAGCACGAACGCCGCCAGGTCGCTGTCGCGGGTCGCCTCGTGCAGGGCGAGCGCGGCAGCCGCCTTGGGGCGCATGACGCGGTCGACCTGAGCGGGGGTCAGGGACGTGACCACGCCGTCGTCGAGGACGCCCGCGGCGTGCACCACCCCGGTGAGGGGATGCTGCCGCGGCACACCCGACAACAGGTCCTTGAGGGCGACGGGATCGGTGAGGTCGCAGGCCACCACGCGCGCTTGCGCGCCGGCCTCGGCGAGTTCGTCCACGAGCTGCGCCGCGCCAGGGGCCTCGGGACCCCGGCGCCCGGTCAGGAGCAGGTGGCGTACGCCGTGGGCGGTGGCCAGGTGGCGGGCGACGCGGGAGCCGAGGGTTCCGGTGCCGCCGGTGACCAGGACGGTGCCGTCGGGGTCGAGGGGCGCGGGCAGGGTCAGGACGTTCTTGCCGATGTGCCGGGACTGGCCGAGGTGCCGGAACGCCACGGGGGCCTGGCGGATGTCCCAGCAGGTGACAGGCAGCGGGGTGAGCACACCCTGCTCGAACAGGGCGAGCACCTCGGTGAGCAGGGCGCCGATGCGCTCGGGCCCGGCCTCCATCAGGTCGAAGGCCCGGTAATGGACGCCGGGGTGGTCGCGCGCCACCTCGTCGGCGTCCCGGATGTCGGTCTTGCCCATCTCCACGAAGCGTCCGCCGCGGGGCAGCAGGCTCAGTGACGCGTCGACGAACTCCCGTGCCAGGCAGTCCAGTACGACGTCCACCCCCCGGCCGTCGGTGGCGTCCAGGAAGCGGTCCGCGAAGTCCACCGTGCGAGTGGAGGCGATGTGCGCGGCATCCAGCCCGGCCGCGCGCAGCACGTCCCATTTGGCCAGGCTCGCCGTGCCGTACACCTCGGCTCCGGCGTGCCGGGCGAGCTGCACCGCCGCCATCCCGACGCCGCCCGCGGCCGCGTGCACCAGGACCGACTGGCCGCGCTTCAGGCCGCCCAGGTCGAACAGGCCGTACGCGGCGGTGAGGAAGACGATCGGCACCGACGCGGCCCGCGCGAAGGACCATCCGGCAGGGATCCGCGCGAGGGTGCGCCGGTCGGCGACGGCAAGCGGCCCGAAGGCCCCGCCGAACACGCCCATCACCCGGTCACCGGGCGCGAGGTCCTCGATGCCCGGCCCCACCTCCACGACGGTGCCCGCGCCTTCGCTGCCGAGCACCGGCTGGTCGGGGTCGAGGCCGAGCGAGACCACCACGTCGTGGAAGTTCAGCCCCGCGGCGCGCACGGCGACGCGGACCTGTCCCTCACCGAGCGGCGCCGCGGCCGCGGGTGCGGGCACCACCGTGAGCCCGCCCACCGTGCCGTCCCCGGAGAGTCCGACCTGCCAGGTCTCCCAGTTCTCCTCCTGGGGCGGCACAAGGGCGTCCCGGGACGGTAGGAGGGTGTCATGGGGCGGTACGAGGGTGTCCTTGCCCGGTCCCGCGACGAGGCGCGGCACCAGCACCTCGCCCGACCGCACCGCGAGCTGTTCCTCGCCCGTGGCGAGGGCGGCGGGCACGGCGGACAGCGACTCCGGCGCTTCGTCCAGGTCCACCAGGACGAAGCGGCCGGGGTGTTCGGTCTGCGCGGTGCGCAGCAGACCCCACGCCCCTGACCGCTCCCAGGCCGCCGCCCTGTCACCCGGCCCGGTGCGCACGGCACCGCGGGTCAGGACGGCCAGGGTGGCCTCGGCGCACCGCTCCTCGGACAGCCACTCCTGAACGAGCGCGAGGCACGCGACCGTGGTGGCGCGCAGGGAATCGGCCTGATCGCCGTAGCCGTCGTCGAAACCGGAGGCGGAACCGGCATCGGCGGCGCGCGGGCACTCCGTGACCACCAAGGCGGGGACGGCGGTGTCCCGGTCGGCGCGGAGCGCGGAGAGCGAGGCCCAGTGGACCGCGCCCGGGACGGTGTCACGCGGCAGGTCGCCGAGCAGCCCGCACGTCTCCCGCTCCCCGCCGTCGTCGGCCGGGGCGGGCACCCACTCCAGGCGGTGCAAACCGTCCCGGCCGTCACGCGCCGGGGCGAGCGCGTCGGCCGATACGGGGCGGAGGTCGAGGGAGTCGGCCGTCAGGACCTCCTGGCCCGCGAGGTCGTACACCGTCAGGGTGACGGCGTCCGGCCCCTCGGCACTGAGCCGGGCCCGCAGGCCGGTGGCGCCGGTCGCGTGGGCGGTGACGCCGTTCCAGCTGAAGGGCAGGCGTGCCGCGCCGTCCCGTCCCGGCAGGAGCGCGGCGGTCTGCAGGGCCGCGTCCACGAGCGCCGGGTGCAGGGTGTATCCGGCCGCGTCGGCGTGCTGCCGCTCGTCGAGGACGAGGTCGGCGTAGACCTCCCCGTCCCGCAGCCAGGCGGCGCGGATGCCTTGGAACGTGGGGCCGTAGCGGTATCCGGCGGCGGCGAAGCGTGCGTACAGGTCATCGGCGTCGACGCGTTCGGCGCCCGCGGGCGGCCAGGCGATGAGCGCGGGCCCCGGCTCGCGGCCCGCGGGTGCGACGGCGCCGGTGGCGTGGCAGGTCCAGGGCGCCGCCGCCGCGGCGTCGCGCTCCGTACGGGAGTAGAGGCCGAGCGGGCGGCCGCCGTCCGCGTCGGCGGGACCGAGCCTGACCTGGAGGAGGACGGCGCCTTCGGCGGGCAGGACCAGCGGTGCCTGGAGGGTGAGTTCGTCGACCCCGGCGCATCCGGCCTCGGCCGCGGCGCGCAGCGCGAGCTCCAGGAAGGCGGTGCCGGGCAGCAGGGCGCTGTCCTGGACGGTGTGCTCGGCGAGCCACGGGTGCGTACGCAGGGAGAGCCTGCCGGTGCACAACAGCTCACCGGTGTCGGCGAGTTCGACGGCGGCGCCCAGGAGCGGGTGCCCGGTCGCGCCGAGGCCTGCGGAGGCCACGTCCCAACTGGTGGTCGGCACGTCCAGCCACAGGCGCCGCTCCTGGAAGGGATAGGTGGGCAGGTCGACGCGGACGGCCCCGGTTCCGGAGAAGGCGGGTGAGAAGTCCACCTCGATTCCGTGGGCGTGCGCCTGGCCGAGGGAGAGCAGCAGGCGCTCCATGCCGCCCTCGTCGCGGCGCAGGCTCGCGGTCACCGTGCCCTGCGCGCCCACCGCCTCCAGCGTCTCCTCCACCGCCATGGTCAGTACGGGATGGGGGCTCACCTCGATGAACGCGGTGTGGCCCGCTTCGGCGACGGCTCGGACGGCGTGCTCGAAGCGCACCGTGCGGCGGAGGTTGGTGTACCAGTAGCCGGCGTCCATGGCGGAGGTCTCCAGCCAGTCGCCGGTCACCGTCGAGAACAGCGGAATCCTGCCGTCGGTGGGCTCGATGCCGTCGAGTGCCGCGTGCAGTTCCGCCTCGATGCGCTCCACGTGGGCGGAGTGGGAGGCGTAGTCGACGTCGATCCTTCGGGCGCGGACCCCGTCGGCCTCGCAGGTGGCGAGGAGTTCGTCGAGCGCGGGCCCGTCGCCGGAGACGACCACGGCGGACGGGCCGTTGACGGCCGCGACGGAGAGGCGTTCGCCCCAGGCCGCGATGCGCTGCTCGGCCGTCACCGACGGCACGGCGAGGGACACCATCCCGCCGTCCCCGGCGAGTGCGGTGATCGCCCGGCTGCGCAGGGCGACGACCTTCGCGCCGTCCTGAAGGGACAGCGCCCCTGCCACCACCGCGGCGGCGATCTCGCCCTGACTGTGCCCGAGCACGGCGTCCGGCACCACGCCGAACGCCTCCCACTGCCGGGCGAGCGACACCATCACGGCGAACAGCACGGGCTGCACCACGTCGACCCGGTCGAGATCCTCGCCCCGCAGCACGGCGTCCGTGAGCGACCAGTCGACGTACGGAGCGAGGGCTGCCTCACACCGGCGCATCGAGTCGGCGAACTCCGTTGACTGGACCATGAGTTGGCGCGCCATGCCCGCCCACTGCGATCCCTGCCCGGGGAAGACGAACACCGTGCCGCTGCCGACTCCCGCCTCCGTACCCGTCACGACGGACGCACACGGCTCCCCCGCCGCCAACGCCCGCAGTCCGGAAAGGAGTTGCTCCCTGTCGCCGACCGCCACGGCGCGATACCGGTGCCGGGTCCGTGTGGTGGCGAGGGACAGGGCGACGTCGTCGGCGCGGGTGTCCTCGGCGCACGTGGCGAGCAGGGCTGCGGCCTGGGCGCGCAGGGCCTCGGGGGACTTGGCCGAGAGCAGCCAGGGCATCGGCGCGTCGGCATCGGGGGCCGTGCGGTCCTGCGGCTCGCTCTCGGGTGCCTGCTCCAGGATGACGTGGGCGTTGGTGCCGCTGACACCGAAGGAGGAGACACCGGCGCGGCGCGGCCCGGCCGTGCCGTCCCAGGGGCGCGCCTCGGCGAGCAGCCGCACCGCGCCAGCGGACCAGTCCACTTGGGGCGTGGGCTCGTCGACGTGCAGCGTCTTGGGCAGCAGGCCGTGGCGCATCGCCAGGACCATCTTCATCACGCCGCCGACCCCGGCGGCCGCGGAGGTGTGGCCGATGTTGGACTTCAGGGACCCGAGCCACAACGGCCGCTCGTCCGTGTGCTGTTGGCCGTACGTGGCGATCAGCGCCTGTGCCTCGATGGGATCGCCCAGTGTGGTACCGGTGCCGTGCGCCTCCACGGCGTCGACGTCGGCGGCGCTCAGGCCCGCGTTCGCCAGCGCCTGGCGGATCACGCGCTCCTGCGAGGGGCCGTTGGGCGCGGTCAGGCCGTTGCTCGCGCCGTCCTGGTTGACCGCCGAGCCCCGGACGACCGCGAGCACGGGGTGGCCGTTGCGGCGGGCGTCCGAGAGCCGCTCCAGGAGCAGCACACCGGCACCTTCGCCGAAGGCGGTGCCGTCCGCCGCCGAGGCGAACGACTTGCAGCGCCCGTCGGCCGCGAGGCCGCCCTGCCTGCTGAACTCCACGAAGAGTTCGGGGCTCGACATCACGGTGACCCCGCCCGCCAGGGCCAGTTCGCACTCGCCGCGGCGCAGCGACTGCACCGCCGTGTGCAGGGCGACGAGGGAGGAGGAGCAGGCGGTGTCGATGGTGAGGGCGGGGCCTTCGAGGCCGAAGGTGTAGGCGATGCGGCCGGAGACGATGCTGCCGGAGTTGCCGGTGCCGAGGAAGCCTTCGACGTCCTCGGGGATGTGCGGCAGGAGCCGGACCGCGTAGTCCTGCTGCATGAGGCCGACGAAGACCCCGGTGGCCGTGGAGCGCAGCGCGGACGCGTCGATGCCGGCGCGTTCGAGGGTCTCCCAGGTGATCTCCAGGAGCAGGCGCTGCTGCGGGTCCATCGCGACGGCCTCGCGCGGGGAGATGCCGAAGAAGTCCGGGTCGAAGTCCCCGGCGCCGTCCAGGAATCCGCCCTCGCGCACGTACGAGGTGCCGATGTGCGCCGGGTCGGGATCGTAGAGGGCGTCCAGGTCCCAGCCACGGTCCGTGGGGAAGGCGCCGATGCCGTCGGCGCCGGTGGCGATGAGCCGCCACAGGTCGTCCGGGGTGCGTACGCCGCCGGGGAAGCGGCAGCCCATCGCGACGACGGCGACCGGTTCGTCGGCGGCGGGCACGGGGACGCTCCGCGGCGCGCTCGACGACGTACCGCTGTCGGTGAGCCGGTCGCGCAGGTGAGCGGCGAGCACGGTGGGCGAGGGGTGGTCGAAGACGAGCGTGGCGGGCAGGCGCAGGCCGGTGGCGGCGGTGAGGCGGTTGCGGAGTTCGACGGAGGCCAGCGAGTCGAAGCCGAGGTCGCGGAAGGCGCGTGCCGCCTCGACCGTGTCGCCGGGGGCGTGGCCGAGGACGGAGGCGGCCTGTGCGCACACCAACTGGACGAGGGTGCGCAGGCGTTCGCCGTCGGACAGCGCGGCGAGGCGCTCCGCCAAGGAGGTGTCCCCGGCCTCGGCGGGCCCGGCGGCCGTGGCCCGCCGCACGGGGACGCGGACGAGTCCGCCGAGCAGCGGCGGCACCGGCTCGCCCTCCGCCGCGCGGGCGCGCACGGCCCGGAGGTCCAGACGCAGCGGCACGAGCGCCGGGGCGTCGACGGTGAGCGCAGTGTCGAAGAGCGCGAGGCCCTCGTCCGTGGCCAGCGGCGGCATGCCGGAGCGGGCCAGGCGGCGCACCTCGGCGTCGTCGATGTGTCCGGTGAGGGCGGACCGCTGCTCCCACAGGGTCCAGGCGAGGGAGTGCGCGGGCAGTCCCTCGGCGCGGCGCCGCTGGGCCAGGGCGTCGAGGAAGGCGTTGGCCGCGGCGTAGTTGCCCTGTCCGGGGCCGCCGAAGGTGCCCGCCGCGGAGGAGAAGAGGACGAAGGCCGACAGGTCCAGGTCCCGGGTGAGTTCGTGCAGGTGGAGCGCGGCGTCGGCCTTGGGCCGCAGGACGGCGTCGACGCGGTCGGGCGTGAGGGAGGTGATGACGCCGTCGTCGAGGGCGCCCGCGGCGTGCACGACGGCCGTCAGCGGGTGCTCCGCCGGGACGCTCTCCACCAGGGCGGCGAGCGCGGCGCGGTCCGCGGCGTCGCAGGCGGCGACGGTGACCTGGGCGCCGAGCGCGGTGAGCTCCTCCGCGGCCTCGCAGGCGCCGAGCGCGGCAGGGCCTGTGCGGCTGGTGAGCAGCAGGTGGCGGACGCCGTGCCGGGTCACCAGATGGCGGGCGACGCGGGAGCCGAGCAGTCCGGTGCCGCCGGTGACGAGAACCGTCCCCTCGGGGTCGAGGGCGAGGGGCGCCGGGTCGTCGGCGGCGACCTTGGCGAGGCGGGGCATGCGGACCGTGCCGTCGCGCAAGGCCAGTTGGGGTTCTCCGGAGCCGAGGGCCGCGACGACGGCGGGGCCTTCGGCGCTTTCGTCGCTCCCCGCTCGGGGGTCCAGGTCCAGCAGGACGAAGCGGCCCGGGTGCTCCGCCTGGGCCGAGCGCACCAGGCCCCACACCGCGGCGCGAGCGGGGTCGGTGGGGCTCTCTCCGGGGGCCGTGGACACGGCGCCGCGGGTGACGAGGACGAGGCGGCTGTCGGTGAGGCGCTCGTCGTCGAGCCACGTCTGCAGGCTCTCCAGGGCCTGGTGGACGGCCGTGTGCACCTCTCGTACGTCGTCTCGTACGTCGTCTCGTACGTCGTCCGGGTCGCCGCCGGGTGTCGGCGGAAGGGGCAGCAGGACGATGTCGGGGGCGGGCGTGCCGGAGTCGAGCGCGGCGACGAGGGCCGCGGCGTCGGCGTGGACGGTGGCGGCGGCTCCGCCGGAGTGGCCGGAGTTGAGGGAGTCGGCGAGGCGGTCGATCCTCCCTCCCCCGATGACCGCCCACGCCCCGTCCACCGCCCCCGGCGGGCACACGGCCTCGGTCCAGTCCACCCGGAAGAGCGATTCATGGTGTGCCGCCCGTGTCGACGGGGTCGCCGCGGGCCGCAGCCTCAGGGATGCCACGGAGGCGACCGGGCGGCCCGTCGCGTCGGCGGCTTCGAGTGCGAGGGCGTCCGGTGCCGTGGGGGTGAGGCGTACCCGCAGGGCGCAGGCGCCGGAGGCGTACAACGTGGTGCCGCTCCACGCGAACGGCATGCGGCCGCCGTCGCCCTCCGTCCCCTCGGCGCTCAGGCCGGTGGCGTGCAGGGCAGCGTCCAGCAACGCGGGGTGCAGCGCGAACGCCGGGGCGTCCTGGCGCGGTTCGGCGGGCAGGACGGCTTCGGCGTACAGGTCGTCGCCGAGCCGCCAGGCTGCCGTCAGGCCCTGGAAGGCCGGGCCGTAGGCGAAGCCGCCCTCGGCGTAGCGCTCGTACATGCCGTCGAGGTCGACGGGGGTGGCGCCGGGCGGCGGCCAGACGGTGAGGTCCGCTCCCGTGGACGGCGCCGGGGCCGGGGCGGTGGGAGCGAGGACGCCGGTCGCGTGCCGAGTCCACTCCTCGTCCGTGTCGGGGTCGTCGGACCGGGAGTGCAGGGCGAGGGTGCGGGTGCCCTCGGTGCCGGGGGCTCCGACGGACAGGCGCAGCACGACGCCGCCGTGCGGTGGGAGCACCAGGGGTGCTTGGAGGGCGAGTTCGTCGATGTGCGCGCAGCCGGTGCGGTCCCCGGCGAGGACCGCGAGCTCCAGGAAGGCGGTGCCCGGCAGCAGGGCGCTGCCCCGCACGGCGTGGTCGGCGAGCCAGGGGTGGGTGCGCAGCGAGAGCCGGCCGGTGAACAGCAACCCGTCGTCGGCGGCGAGGGAGACCACGGCGCCCAGCAGCGGGTGCCCGGAGGGGGTGAGCCCGAGGGAGGCCGGGTCGCCGCCGGGGGCGCCGGTCTCCTCCAGCCAGTAGCGCTGCCGTTGGAAGGCGTAGGTGGGCAGGTCGCAGCGGCGGGCGCCGGTGCCCTCGAAGACCGCGGCCCAGTCGACGGCCACGCCCCGCACATGCAGCTCGCCGAGGGAGGTCAGCCACCTCCGCAGGCCGCCTTCGTCGCGGCGCAGGGTGCCGGTGGCCAGCGCGTCGGCGGTGGAGTCCTCGATCGTGTCCTGCAGGGCCGCGGTCAGCACCGGGTGCGGGCTGACTTCGAGGAGGACGCGGTGTCCTTCGGCCAGCAGGGTGCGCGTGGTCCGCTCGAACTCCACGGTGTGGCGCAGGTTCTCGTACCAGTACGCGGCGTCGAGGCCGGTGGTGTCCAGGAGGCCGCCGGTCACGGTCGAGTAGAAGGGCACGTCGGCGGCCCGGGGCACGATGTCCCGCAGGGCCGTGTGCAGATGGTCGCGGATCGCCTCGACCTGCGGGCCGTGCGAGGCGTAGTCGACGGGCACGGTGCGGGCGCGTACGCCGTCGGTGTCCAGTGCGGCGAGCAGCTCGGCGAGCGCCTCGGGCTCGCCGGAGACGACCACGGCCTCGGGCCCGTTCACGGCGGCGACCGCGAGCCGCGTGCCCCAGGGGGCGATGCGTTCGCGTACGCGGTCCACGGGGAGGGAGACCGATGCCATGCCGCCGTGTCCCGCGAGGGCGCGGAGTGCCGTGGCGCGCAGGGCGACGACCTTGGCGGCGTCCCCCAGGGTGAGCGCGCCGGCCACGCACGCGGCGGCGATCTCGCCCTGGCTGTGGCCCGCGACGGCGGCGGGCTCGACGCCGTGGTCACGCCACAGGCCGGCGAGGGAGACCATGACCGCGAAGAGAGCGGGCTGGACGACGTCCACCCGGTCGAGGCCGGGGGCGCCCGGCGCCTCGCGGATGACGTCCTCCAGCGACCAGTCCACGTGCGGGGCGAGGGCCTCGGCGCACTCCCGCATGCGGTCGGCGAACCGCGGTGAGGTGTCGAGGAGTTCGCGGGCCATGCCGGGCCACTGGGAGCCCTGGCCGGGGAAGACGAAGGCGACCGCCTCGCCGGAGCGGGCAGTGCCCCTCGCGCCGACTGGGGTGTCGGTGCCGCGGGCCAGCGCGTCGAGCTGGTCGAGCAGGGCGGGCCGGTCGTCGCCGATCAGGACGGCCCGGTGCTCGTGCGCCGCGCGGCCGGTGGCCAGGGAGTGACCGACGTCCGCCGGGCCGAGGTCGGGGAAGGTCTCCAAGTGGGCGTGGAGCAGGGCGGCCTGGGCCCGCAGGGCGTCCGCGCCGCGGCCGGAGAGCACCCAGGGCAGCGGACCTGTGCGGGGCGCGGACGGCTCGTCGGCAGTCGGCTCGGCCGCCGCTTCGAGGACCACGTGCCCATTGGTGCCGCTGACGCCGAAGGACGAGACCGCCGCGCGGCGCGGGCGCCCCGTCTCCGGCCACGGGGTCGCCTCGGTGGCGAGCCGCACCGTCCCCGGCGACCAGTCGACCTGTGGCGTGGGCTCCTCGGCGTGCAGCGAGGCGGGCACCACGCCGTGCCGCATGGCGAGGACCATCTTGATGACGCCGCCCACCCCGGCGGCGGCCTGCGTGTGCCCGATGTTCGACTTCAACGAGCCGAGCAGCAGCGGCTGTTCGGCGGAGTGCTCACGTCCGTACGTGGCGAGGAGTGCCTGCGCTTCGATGGGGTCGCCGAGCGGGGTGCCGGTGCCGTGCGCCTCGACGACGTCGACGTCGGCGGCGGTGAGGCGGGCGCCCGCGAGGGCCTGGCGGATGACGCGCTGCTGCGAGGGGCCGTTGGGCGCCGTGAGGCGGCTGCTCGCGCCGTCCTGGTTGACGGCGGAGCCGCGTACGAGGGCGAGGACCGGGTGGCCCAGGCGCCGGGCGTCGGACAGGCGCTCCAGGAGGAGCATGCCGACGCCCTCGCCCCAGCCGGTGCCGTCGGCGGTGGCCGCGAAGGACTTGGAACGACCGTCGGAGGCAAGGCCGTTCTGGCGGCTCATCTCGACGAACGGCACCGGGGTCGACATCACCATGGCCCCGCCCGCGAGGGCGAGCGCGCAGTCGCCGTGCCGCAGCGCCTGGCACGCCAGGTGGAGGGCGACGAGCGAGGAGGAGCAGGCGGTGTCGACGGAGACGGCGGGCCCTTCGAGACCGAAGGTGTAGGCGATGCGGCCGGAGGCGACGCTGTCGGAGCTGCCGTTGCCGAGGTAGCCCTGGATGTCGTCGGGCACCTGGCCGAGGCGGGCCGCGTAGTCCTGGTACATCACTCCGGCGAAGACGCCGGTGCGGCTGCCGCGCAGCGTGTGCGGGTCGATGCCGGCCCGCTCGAAGGTCTCCCAGGTGGTCTCCAGAAACAGCCGCTGCTGCGGGTCCATGGCGAGCGCCTCGCGCGGGGAGATCCCGAAGAAGGCGGGGTCGAACTCCGCGACGTCGTCGAGGAATCCGCCCTCGGCGCTGTAGGTAGTGCCGGGGCGCTCCCCCGTCGGGTCGTGGAGTGCGGCGAGGTCCCAGCCGCGGTCGGCGGGGAAGCCGCTGATCGCGTCGGTGCCGGACGCGACGAGCCGCCAGAGGTCTTCGGGGGTGCGTACGCCGCCGGGGTAGCGGCAGGCCATCGCGACGACGGCGATCGGTTCGTGGTCCTTGGACTCGGCCTCGTTCAGGCGTTGCTTGGTGCGGTGCAGGTCGGCCGCCACGCGCTTGAGGTAGTCCCTGAGCTTGTCGTCATTCACCGTGCATCGTCACCTTTGTGTGCGCGGGGTCGGGGGAAGCGTGTGCCGCGTGGGCGAGCGGCCGTCCTTCGGGCCTCAGGGGCTGCCGAGTTCGTTGTCGATGAAGTCGAAGAGCTCGTCGTCGGTGGCGGATCCCATCCGCTCCTCGACCGCGTCGTCCTCCGGGTCCGCGCCCTGCTGCAGGGCCTCCAGGAGGTCACGGAGCCGGTCCGTGACCGCTGTGCGCGCGCTGTCGTCGCCGACGCCGTCCCGCAAGGCGGCCGCCACGCGGTCGAGGTCGGCAAGGACGGCCGGGGCCTGCCCGTCGGCGTCGGGGGTGATCTCCTCGGCCAGGTGCCGGGCGATGGCACCGGCCGTGGGGTGGTCGAACAGGAGGGTGGCGGGCAGGTGCAGGCCGGTGGCGGCGCGCAGCCTGTTGCGCAGCTCCACCGCGGTCAGGGAGTCGAAGCCCAGGTCGAGCAGGGCCTGTTCGGTGCCGACGGCCGTGGGGTCGGCGAAGCCGAGGACGAGGCCCGCGTGGGTGCGGACCACGTCGCGCAGGACCCGCTCGCGCTGCGGTCCGTTCAGGCCCACGAGGCGCTGCCGCAGCGCGTCGGCGCTGTCGGGTCCCGCGCCGTCGCCCGCCGCGGCCCTGCGCGCCGGGGTGCGGACCAGGCCGCGCAGGAAGGCGGGCACTCCGCCCGCTCCGGCCTGTGCGGCGAGTGCGGAGGTGTCCAGGCGCAGCGGCAGGAGCACGGGCGCGTCCAGGCCGGTCGCCGCTTCGAAGAGGGCGACGCCCTCCTCGGGGGAGAAGGCGACGATGCCACCGCGGGCGATGCGGGCGAGGTCGGCCTCGCCCAGGTGCCCTGTCATGCCGCCGCCGGTCGCCCACAGGCCCCAGGCCAGCGAGGTGCCGGGCAGGCCCTGGGCGCGGCGCCGGTGGGCCAGGGCGTCCAGGAAGGCGTTGGCCGCGGCGTAGTTGGCCTGTCCCATGCCGCCGAAGACACCGGCGATGGAGGAGAACGCCACGAACGCGGACAGGTCGGCCGACGCGGTCAGTTCGTGCAGGTTCACGACGGCGTCGACCTTGGGCCGCAGCACCCGCGCCAGCTGCTCGGGCGTCATGTCGGCGACGACGCCGTCGTCGATGACGCCCGCCGCGTGCACGACGCCGGTCAACGGCCGCGGCAGGCTCCGCAGGAGCTTGTGCAGGGCCTCCCGGTCGGCGGCGTCGCAGGCGACGACGTCCGCCTGGGCGCCGAGCGCGGCGAGTTCGGCGCGCAGGGCGTCCGCGCCGTCGGCGGCGGGTCCGCTGCGGCTGGTGAGCAGCAGATGGCGTACGCCGTGTGCGGTCACCAGGTGACGGGCGATCAGGGCGCCGATGGAGCCGGTGCCGCCGGTGATCAGTACGGTGCCCTCGGCGTCCCAGGCGGGCTCGCGCGCGGGCACAGCCGCGGGCACCCGGGCGAGCCTGGCGACGTGCGTCCGCCCTGCGCGCAGGGCGAGTTGGGGTTCGCCCTGCGCGAGGGCGGTGGCTGGTGCGGCGGCGAGGGCGGCCTGCGAGTCCGGGTGGTCGTCGGTGTCGATGAGGACGAACCGGTCGGGGTTCTCGGTCTGCGCGGAGCGGATCAGGCCCCAGACCGCGGCGTGCGCCGGGTCGGGCACGTCGTCGTCCGGGTCGAGGGGCACCGCGCCGCTGGTGACGAGGGCCAGCTTGGCGCCGTCGTACCGCTCGTCGGCGAGCCAGGCTCGCACCAACTCCAGGGCCTGTGCGGTGAGTTCGTGCACGCTCGCGGTCAGGTCCGCGGCGCCCGTCGGGGGCAGGGCGGTCACCACGACGTCGGGTGCGGGTGCGCCCGCGTCGAGCGCGGCACCGAGGGCTGCGAGGTCCGCGTGGGTGGGGGCGAGCCCGGCGGTGACGTCCGCCGTGCCGAGGACGGCCGGTCGGGCGGCCGAGGCGGGCGCGGCCCCCTGCGCCCCCGCGAGGAGGGGCCACTCCAGGCGGAACAGGTCCTCGTGGGTGCCCCTGCGCGCCTCGCGCACACGGTCCTCCGAGACCGGCCTGAGCACGAGGGAGCGGGCGGAGGCGACGGGGCCGCCCGCGGGGTCGGCGATCGTCAGGGCGACGGCGTCGCGTCCCGTGGGCGTCATGCGCAGGCGTACGGCCGGTGCGCCGGTGGCGTGCAGCCGCACCCCGTTCCAGGCGAACGGCAGCCATCCCTGGTCGCTGCCTTCGAGCATCCCGAAGGCCAGGGAGTGCAGCACGCTGTCCAGGAGCGCCGGGTGGAGGCCGTACCGCCCGGCGTCCGCCTCCTGCCCCTCGGGCAGCCGCGCCTCGGCGTAGACGTCGTCGCCCCGGCGCCAGACGGCGCGCAGGCCCTGGAAGGCGGGGCCGTAGGCGAAGCCGCCGTCGGCGAGGCGCTCGTACAGGCCGTCGATGTCGACGGGTTCGGCTCCGGCGGGCGGCCACGCGTCGAGGCGGTCCGGTTCCGCGCGCCCGCCCGCGGTGACCCTGCCGCTGGCGTGCCGGGTCCATGGCTCGTCGACACCGGCGTGCTCGGGCCGCGAGTGGACGGAGAAGGCGTGGGCGCCGTGCGTGTCCGGTGCCTGGAGGGCGAGCTGCAGGGTCACCGCTCCCTGCCGGGGCAGCGTCAGGGGCGCTTCCAGGGTGAGTTCCTCCACCTCGTCGCAGCCCACCTGGTCGCCCGCGTGCACGGCGAGTTCGAGGAAGGCCGTGGCGGGGAAGAGCGCTTCGCCGAGGACCGCGTGGTCGGCGAGCCAGGGGTGGGCGGCGGCCGACAGCCTGCCGGTGAACAGGAATCCGCCGGTGTCGGCGAGCGGGGAGCCCGCGCCGAGCAGGGGGTGCCCGCCCGGGAGCAGACCCGCCGCGGGCAGGTCGCCGGTGGGCGGGGTGGGGGCCAGCCAGTACCGCCGGCGCTGGAAGGGGTAGGTGGGCACGTCCGCGGGGGCGCCGCCGCCGGAACCCGCGAACAGCAGCGCCCAGTCGACCGGGACGCCGTGGACGTGCAGCCCGGCCAGGGCGGCGGTGACGGCGGGGACCTCCGCCGTGTCCTTGCGCAGCAGGGGCAGCGCGGTGGCGCCGTCGGGGTCGGTGAGGCAGTCCTGGCCGAGGGCGGTCAGCGCCGCGTCGGGCCCGAGTTCCAGGAAGGCCGTGACGCCCTCGGCCTCCAGGGTGCGCACGGCGTCCAGGAACCGTACGGTCCCGCGGACGTGGCGGACCCAGTGGCCGGGGTCGCGCAGCTGCTCGGCGGGGGCCACACCCCCGGTCTGATCGCAGACCACGGGGATCTTCGGCTCGTGGTAGGTGATCCGCTCGGCGACCGCGCGGAAGGCGTCGAGCACGCCGTCCATGTGCGGGGAGTGGAAGGCGTGGCTCACGTTGAGGCGCTTGGCCTTGCGACCCTCGGCCCGCCAGTGGGCGGCGATCTCCTCGACGGCTCGTCCGTCGCCGGACAGGACGGTGGCGGCGGGACCGTTGACGGCCGCGACGGCGATCTCGCCCTCCCGACCCGCCAGTTGAGGCAGTACGTCCGCTTCGGGGACGGTGAGCGCGACCATGGCGCCGCCCGCGGGCGCGGCCTGCATCAGCCTGCCGCGCGCGGCCACCAGGGCTGCGGCATCCGGGAGGGTGAGCACCCCGGCGACATGGGCGGCGGCCAGTTGGCCGATGGAATGCCCGGTGACGAGGTCGGGCCGGACCCCGAACGACTCCACCAGGCGGAAGAGGGCCACGCCGAAGGCGAACAGCGCGGGCTGGGTGAAGGCGGTGGTGTCGAGGAGTGCCGCGTCGGGCGACCCGGCGGGCGCGTGCACGACATCGCGCAGCGGACGGTCGAGGAGCGGGTCGAACTCCGCGCACACCGCGTCGAAGGCGTCGGCGAACACGGGGAAGCGCTCGTGGAGTTCGGCTCCCATGCCGGGCCGCTGGCTGCCCTGCCCGGGGAAGAGGAAGGCGGTCCTGCCCGTCGCCGTGGCCGTGCCCGTGACGGCACCGGGCGCCGGCCTGCCCGACGCGAGCGCGGTCAGGGCGGCGACGAGGGCTTCGCGGTCCTCGCCGATGAGCACGGCGCGGTGCTCGAAGGTGCCGCGCCCGCCCGCCAGCGTCGCGGCGACGGCGTCGGCGCGCGGCGCGGGCTCGGCGGTGACGCGGGCCAGAAGACGCTCCGCCTGGGCCCGCAGGGCGTCCTCGCCCCGTGCGGAGAGGAGCCAGGGCAGGCAGTCCGCGGAGGGAGCGGGCGGGTCCGACGGGCTCTCGGTCTCCGGTGCGTCCTCCAGGACCTCCGATACGCGCTCCAGGACCTCCGGTACGTGCTCCAGGATGGTGTGCGCGTTGGTGCCGCTGACTCCGAAGGACGAGACACCTGCGCGCCGCGGGCGGTCGCCGTCCGGCCAGGCGGTGGCCTCGGTCAGCAGGTGGACCGCGCCCGCGGACCAGTCCACGTACGGGGTCGGCTCGTCGATGTGCAGGGTCGGCGGAAGCGTCCCGTGCCGCATGGCCAGGACCATCTTGATGATGCCCGCGACACCGGCGGCGGCCTGACTGTGCCCGATGTTGGACTTCAACGAGCCCAGCAGCAGCGGCCGTTCGGCCTCTCGCTCCTGCCCGTACGTCGCGAGCAGCGCCTGTGCCTCGATGGGGTCGCCCAGTTTGGTGCCGGTGCCGTGGGCCTCCACCGCGTCGACGTCCCCGGCGGCCAGTCCCGCAGCGGCGAGGGCCTGGCGGATGACGCGCTGCTGGGAGGGGCCGTTGGGGGCGGTCAGGCCGTTGCTCGCACCGTCCTGGTTGACGGCGGAGCCGCGTACGAGGGCGAGGACCGGGTGTCCGTTGCGGCGGGCGTCGGAGAGGCGCTCCAGGAGGAGCAGGCCCGCGCCCTCGGCCCAGGCGGTGCCGTCCGCGTCGGCCGCGAAGGGCTTGCACCGGCCGTCGGCGGCGAGACCGCGCTGCCGGCTGAACTCGACGAACGCGCCGGGCGTCGCCATCACGGTCACGCCGCCCGCGAGCGCAAGCGAGCACTCGCCGCCGCGCAACGCCTGGGCCGCCATGTGGACGGCGACGAGCGAGGACGAGCAGGCCGTGTCCACCGTCACGGCCGGACCCTCAAGGCCGAAGGTGTACGCGATGCGTCCGGAGGCGACGCTGCCCGCGCTGCCGATGCCCAGGTAGCCCTCGAACTCCTCGGTGGGTTCGGTGACCCGGGAGCCGTAGTCGCGGTGGCTGGAGCCGACGAAGACGCCGCCGTCGCCGCCCTTCACGGACGTCGGGTCGACCCCCGCCCGCTCGAAGGCCTCCCAGGCGAGCTCCAGGAGGAGGCGCTGCTGCGGGTCGATGGTCAGCGCCTCGCGCGGGGAGATGCCGAAGAAGGCGGGGTCGAAGTGGTCGGCGTCGTAGAGGAATCCGCCTTCACGTGCGTACGTGCGGCCCACGTGTTCGGGGTCCGGGTCGTAGAGGCCCTCCAGGTCCCAGCCGCGGTCCGTGGGGAAGTCGCCGATGGCGTCGGTCCCCTCGGCGAGCAGCCGCCAGAACTCCTCGGGGGTGGTCACGCCGCCCGGGAAGCGGCAGCTCATCGCGACGATCGCGATGGGGTCGTCGTCCTGGACCGCCACGGGTGCGGCGGCCGTCGCGACGGCCGTCCCGAGGGACGGCGCCGCCGTGCCGAGCAGTTCCTCGTGCAGGTGGTCGACCAGCGCGGCGGTGGTCGGGTGGTCGAAGACGAGCGTGACCGGCAGGCGCAGACCGGTGGCCTCGGCGAGCCGGTTGCGCAGCTCCACCGCGGTCAGCGAGTCGAAGCCGATGTCCTTGAACGCGCGCTCGGGGCCGATCGCGGCCGGGTCGGCGTGGCCGAGGACGGCCGCGGCCCGGGTCCGCACCAGGTCGGCGAGGTGCTCCTTGCGCTCGGCCTCGGTCAAGGGGGCGAGTTCGCGGGCGAGGGCGTCCTCCGCCCCGTCCGTGCCGGGCGCGGAGGCCCTGTCGGCGAGGACGCGGCGCACCTCGGGCACGTCCTGGAGCAGAGCGCTGGGCCGCAGGGCGGTGTAGGCGCGGACGAAGCGTTCCCAGGCGAAGTCGGCGACGATCAGGCGGGTTTCGTCGTCGTCCAGTGCCTGCCACAGGGCGTCGACGGCGCGGTCGGGGTTCATGGCGGGCAGGCCGTTGCGTACGAGGCGTTCGCCGACCTCGCCCGCGGCGAGGCTGTCGCCGCCCCACAGGCCCCAGGCCAGGGAGGTGGCGGGCAGGCCGCGGTCGCGGCGCGCCTGGGCGAGGGCGTCGAGGAACGCGTTGGCGGCGGCGTAACTGCCCTGTCCTGTGCCGCCGAGGGTGCCGGCGAGCGAGGAGAACAGCACGAAGGCGGTGAGGTCGCTGTCCCGCGTCAGTTCGTCGAGGAGGAGTGCCGCGTCGGTCTTGGGCCGCAGTACCGCGGCGGCGCGCTCCGGCGTGAGGGAGTCGAGGACTCCGTCGTCCAGGACGCCCGCGGCGTGGAACACCGCGCGCAGCGGGCGCTCGGCGGGGATCTCGCCGAGGAGCCGGACGAGGTCGTCGCGATCGGCCGCGTCGCAGGCCGCGACGGTGACGAGGGCGCCGAGCCCGGTGAGTTCGGCGACGAGCTCTGCGGCGCCGGGGGTGTCCTGACCTCGGCGGCCGACCAGGAGCAGGTGCGCTCCGCCGGCGCGGGCGATCCTGCGGGCGACGTGGGCGCCGATGCCACCGGTGCCGCCGGTGATCAGGACCGTGCCGTCGGGTGTCCACGAGGCGGCGGCGCGATCCGGACGGGCCACGGCGTGCTCCAGGCGCCGGGCGAACAACCCGGAGGAGCGGAGGGCGAGTTGGTCCTCGCCGTCGCGCTGGGCGAGGACTCCCGCGAGCCGGGTCCTGGCCCGTGCGTCGAGCCGTGCGGGCAGGTCGACGAGGCCCGCCCAGCGCTCGGGGTGCTCGACGGCCGCGACGCCGCCGAGGCCCCAGGCGTGGGCCTGGAGCGGCGCGCCGAGCGGGTCGGAGCGGCCCACCGAGACGGCTCCGCGCGTCGCGCACCACAAGGGTGCCTTCACGTCGGCGTCGCCGAGCGCCTGCAGCAGCGCTGCGGTGAGGGCGAGGCCGACGGGCAGCGCGCTCCCTTCGCCGTACGGGTCCTGCGCGAGGGCGAGCAACGAGAGCACGCCTTGCGCCGGGCCCTGCGGGGCGAGGGTGCGCAGGTGGTCGGCGAGGGCCGCGCGGTCGGTGTCGGCGTCGAGTGCGACGACGACGGGCTGCGCGCCGTGCTCGCGCAGCGCCTGTACGCAGCCTTCGACGACCGGGTCCTGAGCGGTCGCGGCAGGGACGGTCACCCACCAGGTGCCGGTGAGAGCGGGGGTCCCGTCGAGAGGCAGAGGTTTCCACGTGACCTGATGGCGCCAGGCGTTGAGGGCGGAGCGGTCGCGACGGGTGCGGCGCCAGGTGGACAGGGCGGGCAGGAGGGCGCCCATCGCGTCCCGCACACCGTCCTCGCCGCGCTCTTCGCCCCCGCCCACGCCCACGCCCTCGGTGTCGAGAATCGCCGCGAGCGCGTCGAGGTCCTGGCCCTCCACGGCGTCCCAGAAGCGCTGGTCGGCCGGGTCCGCGCCGTCGCTCGCGGGAGCCGCGCCAGTGGCGGGCTCCAGCCAGTAGTGGCGCTGCTGGAAGGCGTACGTGGGCAGCTCGCAGCGGCGGGCGCCGGTGCCGTCGAAGACCGCGCCCCAGTCCACCGCGTGGCCGAGGGTGTGCAGTTCGGCGAGCGAGGTGAGGAACCGGCCGCGGCCGCCCTCGCCGCGGTGCAGGGTGCCGACGACTCCCCCGGTGCCGACGACTCCCCCGGCTCCGGCCTCTCCCCCGGCACCGACGACTCCCCCGACCCCCTCCACGGCCTCCAGGCTCTCCTGGAGCCAGACGGTGAGCGCCGGATGCGTGCTGGCCTCGACGAACAGCCGGTGCCCCGCGGCGAGGAGGGAGCTCAACGCCCCGTGGAAGTCCACGGGTTGGCGCAGGTTGCGGTACCAGTACTCGGCGTCGAGCCCGGTGGTGTCCAGCACGGCACCGGTCACCGTCGAGTAGAAGGGGATGCGCGATGCGCGCGGGGTGACGCCTGCGAGCACCTCGCGCAACTCGCCCTGGATCTCCTCGACCTGAGGCGAGTGCCCGGCGAAGTCGACGCCGGGAAGGGGCCAGCACAGCACACCGGCGTCGGCGAGGGCGTCGTGCAGCTCACCGATGGCCTGCGTCTCTCCCGAGACCGTGACCGTGGTGGGCCCGTTGACGGCGGCGATGCCCAGCCGGTCGGACCAGGGGGCGAGCCGCGCCTCGACCTCATCGGGCGCCCGGGGGACGTACAGCATGGCGCCCCGTCCGGTGAGCGCGCGCAGGGCCTTGCTACGCAGGGCGACGATCCGGGCGGCGTCCCGGAGGGTGAGGGCTCCGGCGACGCAGGCGGCGGCGATCTCGCCCTGGGAGTGGCCGACGACGGCGGCGGGTTCGACGCCGTGCGCGCGCCAGACCTCGGCGAGCGAGACCATGACGGCGAACAGGACGGGCTGGACGACGTCGACGCGGTCCAGCGGCGGCGCGCCGGGGACTTCGCGCAGGACGTCGAGCAGGGACCAGTCGGCGTGCGGGTCGAGCTCCTCGGCGCAGGCGGCGATGCGCTCGGCGAACACCCCGGAGGTGTCGAGGAGTTCACGGGCCATGCCGGGCCACTGGGTGCCCTGGCCGGGGAAGACGAACACGGCACGCGGATCCTTGACCGCCGTGCCCCGCACGGCGGTCGGTCCGGTCCGTCCGTCGATCAGGGTGTCGAGTCCGGCCAGGAGCGTGTCCAGGTCGGCGCCGACGACGGCCGCCCGGTGCTCGAAGGGCGTACGCGTGGTGGCCAGGGAGCGGCCGACATCGGCGGGGCGGAGCCCGGTCCTCGCCGTCAGATGCGTACGCAGGCGTACGGCTTGGTCGCGTACGGCGTCGGCGGTCCGTCCGTAGAGCACCCACGGCACCGCGGTGTCGTCCGGTCCCGGCGCGGGATCCGTCAACGGCTCCTCGGCGGGCGGCTGTTCGACGATGACGTGGGCGTTGGTGCCGCTCAGGCCGAAGGAGGAGACACCGGCGCGCCGGGGGTGGCCGTTCTCGGGCCAGGGCGCGGCTTCGGTGAGCAGGGACACCGCGCCCGCCGACCAGTCGACGTTCGGGGAAGGTTCGTCCACGTGCAGGGTCGCGGGGAGCAGTTCGTGGCGCATCGCCAGGACCATCTTGATGATGCCCGCGACACCGGCCGCGGCCTGGCTGTGCCCGATGTTGGACTTCAACGAGCCGAGCAGCAGCGGCCGTTCGGCGGGCCGGTCCTGGCCGTACGTGGCCAGGATGGCCTGTGCCTCGATGGGGTCGCCGAGGGTGGTGCCGGTGCCGTGCGCCTCGACCGCGTCGACGTCGGCGGCGGTCAGCCGGGCGGCGGCGAGGGCCTCGGCGATGACGCGCTGCTGGGCCAGGCCGCTGGGCGCGGTCAGGCCGTTGCTCGCGCCGTCCTGGTTGACGGCGGAGCCGCGCAGGACGGCGAGGACCGGGTGGCCGTTGCGGCGGGCGTCCGAGAGCCGCTCAAGGAGCAGCAGCCCGACCCCTTCGGCCATGCCGAAGCCGTCGGCACCGGCGGCGAAGGACTTGCACCGGCCGTCGGGCGCGAGTCCGCGCTGGCGGCTGAAGCCGGTGAAGGTCAGCGGGGTGCCGATGACCGTCGCTCCGCCCGCCAGGGCCAGCGAGCACTCGCCGCCGCGCAGCGCCTGGGCCGCCATGTGGACGGCGACGAGCGAGGACGAGCAGGCCGTGTCCACCGTGACCGCCGGCCCCTCAAGGCCCAGGGTGTAGGCGACGCGGCCGGTCAGGACGCTGGTGGAGATGCCCGCGACGAAGAGCCCTTCGAGCTCCTCGGGTACGTCCTTCATACTGCCGCCGTAGCCCTGGTGGGCGGCTCCGGCGAAGACGCCGGTGCGGCTGCCGCGCAAAGTGGCGGGGTCGATTCCGGCCCGCTCCAGGGCTTCCCACGACGTCTCCAGGAGGAGGCGCTGCTGCGGGTCCATGGCGCGGGCCTCGCGGGGCGAGATGCCGAAGAAGTCGGCGTCGAAGCGGCCCGCGTCGTAGACGAAGCCGCCCGCCGCCGCGTAGCTCTTGCCCGGCCGGTCGGGGTCGTCGTCGTAGAGGTCGTCGAGGTCCCAGCCGCGGTCGGCGGGGAGCCCGGCGATCGCGTCGCGGCCCTCGGCGACGAGCTGCCACAGCTCGTCGGGGGTGCTGACGCCGCCCGGGTAGCGGCAGCTCATCGACACGATGACGACGGGGTCGTCGTCGGCCGCCGTGTCACGCGGCGACGGCGAAGTCTTACTCGCCGCCGCCAACACACCCTTCACACCCTTGCCACCGAAGAGTTCGGTGCTCAGATGGCGGGCCAGGGCGCCGGGCGAGGAGTAGTCGAAGACGACGGTGACGGGCAGCCTGAGGCCGCTCGCGGTGTTGAGCCGGTTGCGCATCTCCACGGCGGTCAGCGAGTCGAAGCCGAGGTCGCGGAAGGCGCGGTCGGGTGTGATCGCGTCGGCGGAGTCGTGCCCGAGGACGCCTGCGGCCTCGGTGCGCACGAGGTCGGTCAGGAGCCGTTCGCGTTCCGGCGCGGTCAGCTCCCGCAGCCGATCGCGGAGCGAACCCGCCGCCGTGTCCTCGCCGTCCTCCGAAGCGTCACCGCCCGTTTCGAGTGCGGCGCGGGCCTCGGGGACGGAGCCGATCAGCGGGCTGGGCCGACCGGTGGTGAAGACGGGGGCGAAGCGGCTCCAGTCGATGTCGGCGACCAGGATGTGGGTCTCGTCGTGGTCGAGGACCTGCTGGAGGGCGTTGACGCAGGTGGCGGGCGGCATGAAGACGACGCCCTGGGCGCGGAGTTGGTCCTCGACGAGGCCCGCCGCCATGCCGGCGCCGTCCTGAGGGCTCCAGATGCCCCAGACCACTGAGGTGGCGGCGAGGCCTCGCGCGCGGCGGTTCTCGGCGAGGCCGTCCAGGTAGGCGTTGGCGGCGGCGTAGGCGCCGTGGACCGCGCTGCCCCAGACGCCGGAGATGGAGGAGAACAGGACGAAGGCGTCGAGGGAGTCCGTGTCGAAGACGGCGTCCAGGTGCGCGGCGCCGCCCGCCTTGGCGTGCAGGGTGTCGGCGAACTCCGCCAGGTCCGTGTCGGCGAGCGGCACGAGCGAGCCCCCGGCCGCGGCGTGCAGGACGGACCGGATCTCGCAGCCGTCCGCCCGCAGCCCGTCCACGAGCGCGGTCAGGGCGTCCCGGTCGGTGACGTCGCAGGAGGCCACGGTGGTGCGCGCACCCAACTCCCCGAGTTCGTCGGCGAGTTCGGCGGCGCCCGGCGCGTCGGGGCCGCGGCGGCTGACCAAGACGAGATGCTCGGCCCCGTCGCGGGCAAGGCGGCGGGCGATGTACGCGCCGATGCCGCCCGTGCCACCGGTGATCAGGGTGGTGCCGCGCGGGGTCCAGGTGCGACGGGGCCGCGCCCCGTCCAGCGGCGACCTCAGCAGGCGGCGGGCGTGCACGGCGGAGCCGCGTACCGCCACCTGGTCCTCGTCGCCGAGCCCGGCGAGTACGGCGCACAGACGTGCCGCGGCGCGGGCGTCGAGCACCGGGGGCAGATCGACGAGGCCGCCCCAGCGCTGCGGGTACTCCAGGGCGGCGACCCTGCCGAGGCCCCAACCGACGTGCTGGGCAGGGCTCACCGGGGCGTCGGCGCGGCCGACGGAGACCGCGCCGCGCGTGGCCCACCACAGTGGCGCGTCGATCCCGGCGTCGCCGAGTGCCTGCACCAGGGCGAGGCCCAGGGCGGTGCCGACGGGCACGGACGGGTGGCGCGGGTGGGGTCGCGCGTCGGTGCCGAGCAGCGAGAGCACACCGGCGACCGGTGCGGCCGCCCCTGCCAGGGCTTCGGAGAGCCGGACGGCGAGAGGCCCTCGCTCGGTCTCGCCGTCGTCGAGCACGAGGGTGACTGCCGTGGCTCCCGCGTCCTCGACGGCGCGGACGCAGGCAAGGCTCTGCTCGTCCTCGGCGAGCGTGGCGGGCAGCAGGACCAGCCAGGTCCCGGACAAGCGGGTGCCGGACGGTTCGGGCAGCGGCCGCCACGCGAGCCGGTAGCGCCAGGACTCGACGGTGGCCAGCTCCGCGCGCCGCTCCCGCCAGGTGGCGAGGGCGGGCAGGACGGCGCTGAGCGGCTCGTCGGGGGCGACGCCCAACGTCGCGGTCAGCTCCGGGAGATCACCGGTGCGGACGGCCTCCCAGAACCGGTCCTCCACGGGGTCCACCGCCACGGCCGGGGCGCTGCCGGGGGACGGCGCGTGTTCCAGCCAGTAGGGGCGCCGCCGGAAGGCATACGTGGGCAACTCCACGTACGTGGGCAACTCCTGGTACCTGGACAGCTCCGCGTACGTGGACAGCTCCGCGACGGCGTCGCCGTGACCGTCGAAGACCTGGGACCAGTCGGGCGACAGACCACGCGCGTGCGCGTGGCCGAGGGCGCGCAGGAACCGGTCGAGTCCGCCTTCGTCCCTGCGCAGGGTGTCGAGCACCGCGACGGGCTGCTCGCGCGCGTCGTCCTCGGCGGTCTGTGTCACGCCGAGGGTGAGCACGGGGTGGGCGCTGACCTCGACGAAGAAGCCGTACTCCTGGCCGAGCAGGTTCCGCACGGCTTCTTCGAAGCGGACGGTCCGGCGCAGGTTGCGGTACCAGTACCCGGCGTCGAGTGCCGTGGTGTCCAGCCAACCCGCCTCGACCGTCGAGCAGAAGGGCACATCGGCCGCCTTGGGCGTGATCCCCGCCAGGACGACCCGCAGCCGCTCCTCGATCTCCTCGACGTGCGCGGAGTGGGAAGCGTAGTCGACCGGGATGACCTTCGCCTGTACGTCCCGCGCGACCAGCTCGGCGACCACCCCCTCGACGGCATCGACGTCTCCCGACAGCACGGTGGTGGCGGGCCCGTTGACCGCGGCCACCGACAACCGCCCGCCCCACGCGGCCAGTTGAGCCTCCAGCTCGGCCACCGGCAGCGCGACCGACGCCATGCCGCCGCGCCCCGCCAGATCGGCGAGGGCACGGCTGCGGAGCGCGACCACCTTGGCCGCGTCGTCCAGGGACAGGGCTCCGGCCACGTACGCGGCGGCGATCTCCCCCTGCGAGTGCCCCACCACCGCGTCCGGCTCGATCCCGTACGCACGCCACACCCGGGCGAGGGACACCATCACCGCGAACAGGGCGGGCTGTACGACATCCACCCGCTCCAGCGACGGCGCGCCGTCCGCGCCCCGCAGGACCCCCTCCAGCGACCAGTCCACGTACGCCGACAGAGCCCGCTCGCACTCCCCCATCCCCGCCGCGAACACCGGGGAGGAATCCAGCAGTTCCACCGCCATGCCCACCCACTGCGAACCCTGCCCCGGAAAGACGAACACGGTCTTCCCGGTGGGTCCGGTCGTCCCCTGCGCGACGCGCGGGCAGGGTGTCCCCTCGGCCAGCGCGGCCAGGCCTTCGGTGAATCCGGCCCGGTCCTCCGCCACGACGACCGCCCGGTGCTCGAACGCCGCGCGCGTGGCGGCCAGCGAGCGGCCGATCGCGGCGTCCGTCGCCTCCGTGTCGCCGATGTGGGCGAGGAGGCGGGCGGCCTGTGCGCGCAGGGCGTCCTCGCCACGGGCGGAGAGCACCCACGGCAGGGGGCCCTCGACGGGAGCGGGTGCGGGACGGTCGTCGGTCCCGGGCTCCGCCGGGGCGGGGGTGTCCTCTTCGAGGACGAGGTGCGCGTTGGTGCCGCTGACGCCGAACGCGGAGACACCGGCTCGGCGGGGCCGGCCTTCGGCCTCCCAGGGCCGGGACTCGGTCAGGACGCGCACGGCGCCCTCGGTCCAGTCGACGAACGGCGTCGGCTCGTCGATGTGCAGGGTCTTCGGCAGCCGTCCGTGGCGCAGGGCGAGCACCATCTTCATGACGCCGCCGACGCCCGCGGCGCCCGAGGTGTGGCCGATGTTGGACTTCAGGGAGCCCAGCCACAACGGCCGTTCGGCGGGCCGGTTCCGGCCGTAGGTGGCGAGCAGGGCCTGGGCCTCGATGGGGTCGCCGAGGCGGGTTCCTGTGCCGTGGGCCTCCACCGCGTCGATGTCGCCGGGGGTGAGGCGGGCGTCGGCGAGGGCGTCGGCGATGACGCGCTGCTGCGAGGGGCCGTTGGGGGCGGTCAGACCGTTGCTCGCGCCGTCCTGGTTGACGGCGGAGCCACGGATGACGGCGAGCACGCGGTGGCCGTTGCGGCGCGCGTCGGCGAGGCGCTCCAGGACCAGGACGCCGACGCCCTCGGACCACCCGGTGCCGTCCGCGGCGGCCGCGAACGCCTTGCAGCGCGCGTCCGCCGACAGGGCACGCTGCCTGCTGAACGCGACGAACGCGTCGGGGGTCGCCATGACCGCGACGCCGCCCGCGAGGGCGAGCGTGCTCTCGCCGCTGCGCAGCGACCGGACCGCGAGGTGCAGGGCGACCAGGGAGGAGGAGCAGGCTGTGTCGACGGTGATCGCGGGGCCTTCGAGGCCGAGGGTGTAGGCGACGCGGCCGGACACCACGCTGGCGGCGGTGCCCGTGTCCAGCAGCCCCTGGATCTCCGGCAGGTGCCGCGAGGTGCTGCCGTAGTCGTTGCGCATCGCGCCGATGAACACGCCGGTCTTCGTGGCGCGCAGCGCGGTCGGGTCGATGGCCGCCCGCTCCACGGCCTCCCAGGCGGTCTCCAGGACGAGGCGCTGCTGCGGGTCCATGGCGAGCGCCTCGCGCGGGGAGATCCCGAAGAACCCCGCGTCGAAGTCGGCCGCGTCGTGCAGGAATCCGCCGTGCCGGGTGAAGGAGGTGCCCGGGTGGTCCGGGTCGGGGTGGTAGAGCTCCTCGGTGTCCCAGCCGCGGCCGGCGGGCCATTCGGTGATGGCGTCGGTCCCGCTGTCGAGGAGGTCCCACAGCCGTTCGGGAGAGTCGACGCCGCCGGGGTACCGGCAGCTCATGGACACGATCGCGACGGGCTCGTGGCGGGCGTCCTCCGCCTCGCGCAGGCGTCGCCTGGCGTCTCCCAGGTCCGCGGTGGCACGCCTGAGGTACTCGAGGAGCTTCTCGTTCTCCGACATGTGTTTCGGTTCTCCCTCAGGCCCCGTAGTTGTTGTCGAGCAGTTCGAAGAGCTCGTCGGCGGTCGCGGTGTCGACCTCGCTCGCCCCGTCCGGCCCCTCCTTGTCCGGTGGCACGCGCTCGCTCCAGGCCCTCAGCAGGCTCCGCAGCCGGGTGCCGATCTCGTCGGCCCCCGGCGTCCCCGGCCCGGCCTCGGCGAGGGACGCGGCGAGGCGGTCGAGTTGGGCGAGCACAGGTTGGTCCGTCTCCGGCGGCGCGCACAGCCGCTGGTGGAGGTGGTCGGCGAGGGCGGCCGGTGTGGGGTGGTCGAAGACGGCGGTGGGCGGGATGGACAGGCCGGTGGCCTCGCAGAGCCGGTTGCGGAACGTCATCGCGAGCATGGAGTCGAACCCGGCGCCCACGAAGGGCTGTTCGGCCTGTACGGCGGCGGTGCCGGAGTGCCCGAGCACCGCCGCGGCGTGCGCGACGACCAGGTTCAGGACGGCGCGTCGGCGGTCGTTCTCGTCCAAGTCGGCCAGCCGGGCGGCCAGTTGGTCGGCCGGGTCGGTCCGGGGATCGCCCGCGGTGGGCGGCTCGGGCCGGGCCGCGGGCGCGGGCGCCGCGGTGTGGCCGGACCTGCCCGGGGTGGGCAGCCAGTAGCGCTCGTGCTGGAAGGCGTACGTGGGCAGGTCCGGGTGCGCGAGCGCGGGGCGGGGCAGGACCGCGGCCCAGTTCACGAGGGCGCCGTGCGTCCACGCCTCGGCGAGCGCGGTCAGGATGCGGTCCGTGCCGCCGTCGTCGCGGCGGAGCGTGCCCACGGTGGCGGCGGATGCCCCGGTCAACTCGGCGGTGTTCTCGATCGCGGCGGTCAGCACCGGGTGCGGGCTGATCTCCAGGAACAGCTCGTGCCCCGCGCGCAGGAGGCACTCGGTGGTGCGGGCGAACTCGACGGGCTCGCGCAGGTTGCGGTACCAGTACCCGGCGTCGAGGAGGCCGCCGTCGACGATGTCGCCGGTGACGGTGGAGTAGAGCGGGATGCCCGTGGACCGGGGCCGCACGGACGCCAGTGCGGTGCGCAACTCCTCGCCCACCTGCGCGACGTGGGCGGAGTGCGCGGCGTAGTCGACGGGCAGCCGCCGGGCGCGTACGCCCTCGCGCCCGCAGTCGGTCAGGAGCGCGTCCAGGGCGGCGGGATCGCCGGCCACGACGACGCCTTCCGGACCGTTGACCGCGGCGACGCTGATCCGCTCGCCGTGGGGCAGCAGCAGCTCGCGGGCCCGGTCCTCGGACGCGGCGAGGGAGACCATGCCGCCTCGGCCCGCGATGCGGAGCAGCTCCCTGCTGCGCAGCGCCACGACCATGGCGGCGTCGTCGAGGGTGAGCGCCCCGGCGACGCAGGCGGCGGCGATCTCTCCCTGGGAGTGCCCCACCACCGCGTCCGGCTCGATCCCGTACGCACGCCAGAGTTCGGCCAGCGAGACCATGACGGCGAAGAGCACCGGCTGCACCACGTCGACGCGGTCCGCGGGCGGGGCGTCTGGATCCCCCCGCAGGACGGCGGCGAGCGACCAGCCGGTGTGGGGCGCGAGCGCCCGCTCGCAATCGGCGATCCCGGCCGCGAACACCGGTGATCCGTCGAGGAGTTGCCGGGCCATGCCGGTCCACTGGGACCCCTGCCCGGGGAAGACGAACACGGTCCGACCGTCCCGCACCCGTCCCGACGCCGCGCCGGGAGCGGGCATGCCGTCGGCGACGGCGGCCAGCGAGGCCAGGAGTTCCTCGCGTGCGGAGCCGGTCACGGCCACGCGGTGCGCGAAGGCGGTGCGGGTGGTGGCCAGCGCGTGGGCGAGGTCCGCCAGGGGGGTGTCGGGGGCGGCGTCGGCATGCTCCCGCAGGCGGCGCGCCTGGTCGCGCAGCGCGGGTGCGGAGGCGGCGGAGAGCGGCAGGGCGAGCAGGTCGGTGGCGACCGGGTCCGTCGCGGGAGACGGCGCCGACGGGCCTTCGGCGGGGGTCTGTTCGTGTACGAGGGCCTGCTCGCGTACGCGGGTCTCTTCGCGTACGAGGGTCTCTTCCCGTACGGGAGCCTGCGCGAGGGCTGGAGCCTGCGCGAGGGCTGGAGTCCGTTCGAGGGCTGGAGTCCGTTCGAGGACGGGTGCCTGTTCCAGCACGGCATGGGCGTTGGTGCCGCTCATCCCGAACGAGGAGACGCCGGCCCGGCGCGGGCGTCCGGCGTCGTCCCAGGGGCGGGCCTCGGTGAGCAGCCGTACCGCGCCGGTGGACCAGTCCACCTTGGTGGACGGCGCGTCCACGTGCAGCGTGCGCGGCAGGACGCCGTGCCGCAGCGCCATGACGGTCTTGATCACCCCGGCGACACCCGCCGCGGCCTGGGTGTGGCCGATGTTGGACTTCAACGAGCCGAGCCACAACGGCCGTTCCGCGGGCCGGTCCTGGCCGTAGACGGCCAGCAGGGCCTGGGCCTCGATCGGGTCGCCGAGGGTGGTGCCCGTGCCGTGGGCCTCGACGAGGTCGACGTCGGCGCCGGTGAGCCCGGCGGCGGTCAGCGCACGGCGCAGCACGCGCTGCTGCGCGGGGCCGCTGGGCGCGGTCAGGCCGTTGCTGGCGCCGTCCTGGTTGACGGCGGAGCCACGGACGACCGCGAGGACGGGATGGCCCCTGTGGTGCGCGGTCGAGAGCCGTTCGACGACGAGGACGCCGACGCCCTCGCCCCACCCTGTGCCGTCCGCGGCGTCCGCGAAGGAGCGGCAGCGGCCGTCGGCGGAGAGGCCGCGCTGGCGGCTGAACTCGACGAAGACGTCCGGGGACGCCATGACGGCCGCGCCGCCGACGAGGGCGAAGTCGCACTCGCCCGCGCGCAGCGCCTGCCCCGCGAGGTGGAGGGCGACGAGTGAGGAGGAGCAGGCGGTCTCGACGGTGACGGCAGGGCCCTCGGTGCCCAGGGTGTAGGCGATGCGGCCGGATGCGACGCTCGTCACCGTGCCGCTGAGCAGATGCCCCTCGACGTCGGCCGTGGGGTCCTGCGGCCCGGTGCCGTACCCCTGGGAGGCGCAGCCCACGTAGACGCCGCCCTGGCTGCCGCGGACCGAACGGGGGTCGATGCCCGCGCGTTCCAGTGCCTCCCAGGAGGTCTCCAGGAGCAGCCGCTGCTGCGGGTCCATGGCGAGCGCCTCGCGCGGGGAGACACCGAAGAATCCGGCGTCGAAGTCCCCCGCGCCGTCGAGGAATCCACCGCCGCTGGTGTAGAAGGTGCCCTCGCGTTCGGGGTCGGCGTCGTAGAGGGCGTCGAGGGGCCAGCCGCGGTCCGTGGGCAGGGCGCCGATGGCGTCGGTCCCGCCGGCGACGAGGTCCCACAGGTCCTCCGGCGAGCGGACGCCTCCGGGGAAGCGGCAGGCCATCCCGATGACGGCGAGCGGTTCGCCGGCGGCCGCCGGGCGGGTCGGGCCGTCCTGGAACTCCGGTACGGCGCCGGTCAGTTCGGCGTACAGGCGCTCGCCGAGGGCGGTGGCCGTGGGGTGGTCGAAGACGGTGCTCGCGGGCAGGACCAGGCCGGTGGCCTCGGCCAGGCGGCCCCGCAGCTCGACGGCCATGAGCGAGTCGAACCCGGCGTCGTGGAAGGGCCGTTCGGCCTCGACGGCCGAGGCCCTGTCGTGGCCGAGCACCGCCGCGGCCTCGGCGCGGACGAGGTCGGTGAGGGTGCGGTGCCGTGCCGCCTCCGGCAGGGCTGCGAGGCGGTCGCGCCAGCGGGCCGTGGCGTCGGCGGGCTCGCCGCCCGGCGCGTCGGCGGATACGGGCCGGGCGGGCACGGACCCGGGCGCGGCGTCGGGCAGTTCACTGAGCAGGGCGCTGTCGCGCCCGGAGCGGAAGGCCGACGCGAAGCGTGCCCAGGCCACGTCGGCGACCACGGTGCCGCTCTCGTCGCGGTCCAGTACGCGCTGGAGCGCGGCGAGTGCCGCCTCGGGCGCCATGGGGACCAGGCCGAGGCGGCGCAGGTGCGAGCCGACCTCACCCTGTGCCATACCGGCGCCTGCCCAGGGGCCCCAGGCCACGGAGGTGGCGGCGTGCCCGCGCGAGCGCCGCCGGGCGGCGAGGGCGTCCAAGTAGGCGTTGGCGGCGGCGTAGGTGGCCTGCCCCCCGCTGCCCCAGGTCGCGGAGACCGAGGAGAAGAGCACGAAGGCGTCGAGGTCCTCGCCTTCGCCGAACAGGGCGTCGAGATGGGCGGCCCCCTGCGTCTTGGCGGCTGTCTCCTCGGCGAGTCGATCCGCCGCGCAGTCCGCGATCCGGGTGTCCGAGGTGACTCCGGCGGCGTGGAAGACCGCGCGCGGGGTGTCGCCGTCCGCCGCGAGACGGCCGAGGACTCCTTCCAGGGCGGTCCGGTCGGCGACGTCACAGGCCAGCACGGTGGTGCGGGCGCCGAGTCCGGACAGTTCGGCGGTGAGCGCTTCTGCGCCGGGGGCGTCCGGGCCGCGCCTGCTCGTCAGGACGAGGTGCTCGGCGCCGCCGTGTGCCAAGTGCCGTGCCACGTGCGCGCCGAGGCCGCCGGTGCCGCCGGTGATCAGGACGGTGCCGCGCGGCTTCCAGGGGGCCGCTGCGCGCGCCGTCGAGGGTTCCGCGCGGTCCGGCGCCGCGCCGGAGGCCCGCACCAGCCGTCGCCCGTACAAGCCCTCGGGGCGGATGACCAGTTGGTCCTCGGCGCAGGCACCGTCGGCGGCACGCACCGCTCCGGCGAGGGCCGCGCACAGCCGCCGCAGCACGGTGTCGTCGAGGTGTCCGGGGTCCTCGGGAAGGTCCGCCAACCCGCCCCACCGGCCGGGGTGTTCGAGGGCGGCGACCCGGCCGAGCCCCCATACCTGCGCCTGCTCGGGGTGGGCGGGGCCCTGCTCGCCGTGGGCCACGGCGCCGGTCGTGACGCACCACAGCGGGGCGTGCGTCCCCGCGTCACCGAGGGCCTGTACGAGGAGGAGGGTGGCTTCGGGGCCACCGTCAGCCCTCATGGCGGGCGCGAGCAGCGAGAGCACTCCGGTGACGTCCGGCGGTATGAGCTCGGCGAGTTGGGACCGTGTGGCGTCCGCCGGCACGGACAGCGCGGTCACCTCGGCTCCGTGCGCGGCCAGCGCACGCCCGCAGGCCTGCGCCAGGGGGTCCTGACCGGCTCCGTCCGGCACGACGAGCAGCCAGCTCCCCGAGAGCCGGGGCGTGGAGAGGGCGCAAGCTTCGGGCAGGGCACGCCAGTCGACGCAGTACGTCCAGTCGTCGGCGGCGTCGGCGGCGGCGTCGGCGGCGTCGGCGGTCCCGACAGGTCGGGACGCGGGCCAGAACCTTCGGTGCTGGAAGGGGTAGACGGGCAGGTCGAGGTGGGGCGCGTCACCGTGCCGCCCGGCGGACCAGTCGACGGCCACGCCCCGTACGTACAGGCGCGCGAGCGCGTCGGTCAGCGACTCGGTCTCGGTCCTGCCCTCGCGCAGCAGCGGCACGGCGCGGCAGTCGGCTCCCTCCGGCAGGCACTCCTGAACCAGCGCGGACAGAACGCCTCCGGGGCCGAGTTCGAGGCAGTCGGTGGTGCCCTCGGCGTGCAGTCGCCGGGCCCCGTCGAGGAAGCGGACGGTGCCGCGGACGTGCCGCACCCAGTACTCCGGGGCGCACAGTTCCTCGACCGTGGCCCGCTCCCCGGTGAGGTTGGAGATCACGGGTATCGCGGGAGCCGCGTAGGTCAACTGCGCGGCGAGAGCGCGGAATTCGTCCAGCATCGCGTCCATGTGCGCGGAGTGGAAGGCGTGGCTGACCGTGAGCTGCTTGGTGCGGCGGCCGCGTGCGCGGAACTCATCGGCCAGGCGCAGCACTTGTGCGCGGTCGCCGGACAGGACGGTGGAGCGCGGGCTGTTGACGGCGGCAATGGCGACCCCGCCCGCGTCCGTGCCCGGGTCGGCGAGCACGGCCCGGACCTCTTCCTCGTCGGCCTCCACCGCGGCCATGGCACCGACCGCGGGCAGCGCGTCCATCAGGCGGCCGCGGGCGGCGACCAGTGCGCAGGCGTCCGGCAGGTCGAGGACGCCCGCCGCGTGGGCCGCGGCCAGTTCGCCGATGGAGTGGCCGATCAGCAGATCGGGCCGTACCCCCCAGTGCTCCATCAGCCGGAACAGCGCCACTTGGAGCGCGAACAGCGCCGGCTGGGTGCAGCGGGTGCGGTGGAGCAGCGCCTCCTCGTCCGTCCCCGGACCGGCGAACATCACGTCGCGCAGCGGTACGTCGAGGTGCGGGGCGAGATGGGTGAGGACCTCGTCCAGGGCGTCGGCGAAGACCGGCTCGGTGCGGTACAGGGCGGCGCCCGCGCCCGCGCTCTGGCTGCCCTGGCCGGGGAAGAGGAAGGCGGTCCTGCCGGGGGTGCCCGCGTGTCCGGTGCGCAGACGTCCCGAGGACGCGCCGTCGGCCAGGGCGCGCAGGGCCTCGCGCACCGCGGTGCCGCCTTGCCCGAGGACCGCCGCGCGGTGGTCCAGCGCGGCGCGTCGGGTGGCCAGCGCGTGGGCCACCTCCGCGAGGGCGGTGTCGTCATGTCCGTCGAGGTGGCTGTGCAGCTGCGCGGCCTGGTCGCGCAAGGCCTCGGGGGATTGGGCGGACAGCAGCAGCGGGAGGGCGACGCCGGTGTCCGCGGGGGCGTCGGAGCCGTGCCGCGGCGCGGGCTCGGGGGCCTGTTCGAGGACGACGTGGGCGTTGGTGCCGCTGATGCCGAACGAGGAGACACCGGCCCGGCGGGGCTCGCCCGTCGCGGGCCAGGGGGTGCGCCCCGTCAGCAGCCGCACGTCGCCCGCGGACCAGTCGACGTGCGGGTTCGGCTCGTCGGCGTGCAGCGTCGACGGCAGTTCGCCCGCACCAAGCGCGAGCACCATCTTCATGACCCCGGCGACACCGGCGGCGGCCTGGGTGTGCCCGAGGTTGGACTTGACGGAGCCGAGCCACAGAGGGCGCCCTTCGGGCCTGCGCCCGTGGACGGCCTGGAGCGCGCGGGCCTCGATCGGGTCGCCGAGGCGGGTCCCTGTGCCGTGCGCCTCGACGGCGTCCACCTGTCCGGCGTTCAGGCCCGCGTCGGCGAGGGCCGCGCGGATCACGTCTTCCTGGGCGGGGCCGTTGGGTGCGGTGAGTCCGTTGCTGGCACCGTCCTGGTTGATGGCGGAGCCGCGTACGAGAGCCAGGACCGGGTGGCCGAGGCGCCGGGCGTCGGAGAGTCGCTCCAGGAGCAGAACGCCCGCGCCCTCGCCCCAGCCGGTGCCGTCCGCGCCCGCCCCGAACGCCTTGCACCGGCCGTCGGTCGCCAGGCCGCGCTGGCGGCTGAACTCGACGAACAGCCGCGGGGTGCTCATCACCGTGACGCCGCCCGCGAACGCCTGCTCGCAGTCGCCGCGCCGCAGTGCCTGGACGGCGAGGTGCAGCGCGACCAGGGACGACGAGCACGCCGTGTCCACCGTGAGGGAGGGGCCCCGCAGGCCGAGCGTGTAGGAGATGCGGCCGGACATCACGCTGGCGGTGTTGCCGGTCAGGAGGTGCCCCTCGGACATCTCGCGGTCGTCGGCGGCCGGGCCCATGTAGTCCTGGCCGTTGGTGCCGATGAACACCCCGACGGGGCGCTCCCGTAAGGCGGTCGGGTCTTGGCCCGCACTCTCCGCAGCCTCCCAGGAGGTCTCCAGGAGCAGCCGCTGCTGCGGGTCCATGGCGAGCGCCTCACGGGGCGAGATGCCGAAGAACTCGGCGTCGAATCCCGCGGCGTCCGTGAGGAAGCCTCCTTGCGTGCAGTACGTGGTGCCTGCCCGGTCGGGGTCCGGGTCGTAGAGCCCGGCCGCGTCCCAGCCCCGGTCCGCGGGCCAGTCCCCCACCGCGTCCAGGCCGTCGACGAGCAGCCGCCACAGGTCGGCGGGGCGCCGGACGCCGCCGGGGAAACGGCACCCCATGCCGACGACGGCGATCGGTTCGTCGTACGCCGCCGGGGCCGGGGCCTCGGTGACCGATGCCGCCGCGCCGTCGGGCGACGCACCGTCGGGCGACGCACCGTCGGGCGACGCACCGTCGGGCGACGCACCGTCGGGCGACGCACCGTCACCGGGCCCGTCCAGGAGGCCCAGGAGGTGGGCGGCGAGGATCTCGGGCGTCGGCCGGTCGAACAGGACGGTGGCGGGCAGGCGTACGCCACTTGCGGCGGCCAGGCGGTTGCGGAGCTCCACGGCGGTCAGCGAGTCGAAGCCCATGTCCGAGAACGCCCGGTCGGGGCGGACCGCGTCCGGCGTCGGATGCCGCAGGACCGCTGCCGCGTGCGTCCGCACGAGGTCGGTGGTGAAGCGGGCCCGTTCGGTCCCGGGGACGGCCGCGAGCCGGCCGCGGAGCCCACCGGCGGACGTGTCCCTGCCGGACGCGCCCGGCCCCAAGGGGCCTTTCTGGTCGGTGAGTTCACACAGCAGGGCCGTCGCGCGCATGGCCGTCGCCTCGGCGAAGCGCCGCCAGTCCGCGTCGGCGACGACCACCAGGTCGTCGTCCTCGGCGAGGGCGCGGCCGATCGCGGTGACGGCCGCCTCCGGCGCCATGGAGGGCAGCCCCCGGTCCCGTAGCCGGTCGGCGACGCCGTCCTGGAGCATGCCCTCTCCGGCGGCCCAGGCCCCCCAGGCGATGGCGGTACCGGGCAGGCCCGCGGCGCGCCGAGCGGCGACGAGGGCTTCCAACGCGGCGTTGGCCGCCGCGTAGTTGGCCTGTCCCGCGTTGCCCACGACGCCCATGACGGAGGTGAAGACGACGAACGCCGCGAGGTCCTGCCCCTCGGTCGCCTCGTGCAGGACACGGGCCGCGGTCGCCTTGGCGCGCAGTGACGTGGCCAGACGTGCGGGCGTGAGGGAGTCGAGCAGGCCGTCGTCGAGGACGCCCGCCGCGTGGACGACGCCGGTGAGCGGCCGTTCGTCGGGCAGTGTGCCGAGCAGTCGCGCCGTACGACCTTCGTCCGCGAGGTCGCACGCCGCGATCGTCACGGCCGCGCCGAGCCCTTCCAGTTCCGCCCGCAACGCGTCCGCGCCGGGCGCCAGCGGGCCGCGTCGGCTGACGAGGAGGAGGTGCGCGGTGCCCTGTGCGGCCAGCCATCGCGCCACGTGGGCGCCGACGCCTCCGGTGCCGCCGGTGACGAGGACGGTGCCGTGCCCGAAGGCGTCCCCGGGCCGCGCGGGTGCGCCACCGCGCACGGGCACGCCACCTCGCGCTGGCGCGCCACCTCGCACGGGCGCGGGCAGGAGCCGACGGCCGTGGGTGCCGGTCGGGCGCACCGCCACCTGGTCCTCGTCGGTCACGGTGGCCAGGACTGCGCACAGTCGACGCAGGGTCCGCTCGTCGGGGTCCACCGGGAGGTCGATCAACCCGCCCCAGCGGTCGGGGTGTTCGAGGGCGGCGGAGCGGCCGAGCCCCGCGACGGCCGCGTGAGGTGCGGGCCCGGGCCGCTCCCCTGCGCCGAGCACGGCCGTGCCTCGGGTCACGCACCACAGCGGGGCGTCGATCGCGGCGTCCCCGAGCGCCTGGACGAGGGCGAGGGTGAGCGCGAGGCTCCCGGGCACGTCGGGGTGGTCCGGGTGGAGGCGCGGCTCGTCCGCGAGGAGGGAGAGCACCCCGGCCAAGGGCCGCCCCTCAGCGGCGGCGGCCAGGTCGTCCGCCAGGGAGGCACGGCTCTGGCCGGGGCCCTGGGCGGTGACCACGGCGAGGTCGAGTCCGAGCCCCGCGAGACCGCGTACGACATCGGTGTCCCCGGCGTCGACTTCGGTGTCCCCGGCGTCGTCTTCGAGGCCCGTCGCCTCGGGGCGTACGACCAGCCACCGGCCGGTGGGCGCCGCGGCGGGCGGCAGGCTCAGCGGCTGCCAGCCCACGCGGTGGCGCCAGGAGTCGACGCGGTGGTCGCGGTCCCGCTCGGTGCGCCAGGCGGCGAGCGCGGGCAGCACTTCGGCCAGCGCCTCGGGCGTGACCCTCAGGGTCTCCGCGAGACGGGCCGGGTCCTGGCGTTCGAGCGTCTCCCACAGTCCGTCATCCACCGTGTGACGAAGGGCAGTTGCGGTGTCGAGCCAGTAGCGCTCGCGCCGGAAGGGGTACGTGGGCAGATCGACGCGGGTGGCTCCGGTGCCCGCGAGCACGGGCGAGAAGTCGACCGCGAGGCCGCGGGTGTGCGCCTCGCCCGCGGCCAGGAGCATGCGCGCCATGCCGCCTTCGCCCCGGCGGAGCGTGCCGAGGACCACGGCGTCGCGCGCGTCGCCCTGCAGGGTCTCCTCGACCGCCATGGTCAGCACGGGGTGCGGCGAGATCTCGACGAAGGCGCCGTGGCCCTGCGCGGCGAGGGCCCGGACGGCGGGTTCGAAGCCCACGGTGCGGCGGAGGTTGGTGTACCAGTAGCGGGCGTCCATCGTCGACGTGTCCAGCCAGTCGCCCGTCACCGTCGAGTACAGCGGGACCGCGCCGGAGACGGGCGTGATGCCTTCGAGGGCGTGCAGGACGTCGTCCTCGATCCGTTCCACGTGGGCGGAGTGCGAGGCGTAGTCGACGCCGATGCGCCGCGCCCTTACACCCTCGGCCTCGCACGAGGCCATCAGGGCGTCCAGGGCGTCCGTGTCCCCCGAGACCACCACGGCCGAGGGGCCGTTGACCGCGGCCACGGACAGGCGCTCGCCCCATGCCGCGATCCGGTCCCGGGCCTCGTCGGCGGGCAGGGCGAGGGACACCATGCCGCCGCGCCCGGCGAGCGCGCGGATCGCCCGGCTGCGCAGCGCCACGACCTTCGCCCCGTCCTCCAGGGACAGGGCGCCGGCCACGACAGCGGCGGCGATCTCTCCCTGCGAGTGCCCGACGACGGCGTCGGGGGCGACTCCCAGGGAGCGCCAGAGCCCCGCGAGGGAGACCATGACCGCGAACAGTGCGGGCTGGACGACGTCCACGCGGTCGAGGTCCTCACCCGAGCGCAGGACTTCGAGCAGCGACCACTGCGTGCGCGGCTCAAGCGCGGTCGCGCACTCCCCCATCAGGTGCGCGAACTCCGTTGACTGGTCGAGGAGTTCACGGGCCATTCCGGCCCACTGCGCGCCCTGTCCCGGGAACACGAACACGGTGCCCTGCGGCACGGCCGCCGTCCGCCCCGTGACCACCGCCGACGAGGGCTCGCCGGCGGCCAGGGCGCGAAGCCCTGACAGGAGTTCGTCCCCGCCGCCGACGATCACCGCGCGCCGTTCCAGCGCGGCCCGCCCTTCGGCAAGGGAGAGGGCGATGTCGGCCGGGGCGTGTTCCTGGCCGTCCGCGAGGTGATCCGTCAGGCGGCGTGCGCTCTCCCGCAGCGCGTCCTCGTCCCGGGCGGAGAGCTGCCAGGCGACGGCCGCAGGCGCGGTGGGACCCGGTTCGGGGACAGGTACGTCCGGCGCCTGCGGGGCCTGTTCGAGGATCAGGTGGGCGTTGGTGCCGCTGATGCCGAATCCGGAGACGCCGGCCCGGCGGGGCCCGGCGTCGTCCGGCCAGGGCGCGGGTTCGGCGAGCAGGCGTACGTGTCCGGCGTTCCAGTCCACGTACGGGCTGGGCTCGTCGATGTGCAGGGTGCGCGGGAGCAGGCCGTGACGCATCGCCAGGACCATCTTCATCACGCCGCCGACACCGGCCGCCGCCTGTGTGTGGCCGATGTTGGACTTCAGGGACCCGAGCCACAACGGCCGGTCCTGGTCCCGCTGTTGACCGTAGGCGGCAAGGAGCGCCTGCGCCTCGATGGGGTCCCCGAGGCGGGTGCCGGTGCCGTGCGCCTCCACGGCGTCGACGTCGGCGGCCTTCAGGCCCGCGTTCGCCAGCGCCTGGCGGATCACGCGCTCCTGGGACGGACCGTTGGGCGCGGTCAGGCCGTTGCTCGCGCCGTCCTGGTTGACCGCGGAACCCCGGACGACCGCGAGCACGGGGTGGCCGTTGCGGCGGGCGTCGGAGAGCCGCTCGAGCAGCAGGACACCGGCGCCCTCGGCGAGGCCGAATCCGTCGGCGGCCGCGGAGAACGCCTTGCAGCGACCGTCGGCCGCGAGACCTCCCTGGCTGCTGAACTCGACGAACATGCCCGGGGTCGGCATCACGGTCGCGCCGCCCGCCAGCGCGAGGGAGCACTCCCCTTGGCTCAGGGCCTGGACCGCGAGGTGCAGCGCGACCAGGGACGACGAGCAGGCCGTGTCGACCGTGACGGCCGCGCCCTCGAAGCCGAAGGTGTAGGCGATGCGGCCGGAGGCGACACTGCCGGTGTTGCCGGTGAGGATGTGGCCGTTGCCGTCCTCCGCCTCGTGGAGACGGGGGCCGTAGTCCATGGTCATGGCGCCCATGTAGACGCCGGTGCGGCTGCCGCGCAGGGCGGTCGCATCGATGCCGGCGCGCTCGAAGACCTCCCAGGAGATCTCCAGCAGCAGCCGCTGCTGCGGGTCCATGACCAGCGCCTCGCGCGGCGAGATCCCGAAGAACTCCGCGTCGAACCGGTCGGCTTCGTGCAGGAATCCGGCGGCACGCTGGTAGTAGCGGCCGGGCCCCGTGTCCTCGGGCGCGCAGAGCCCCGCGCCGCTCCAGCCCCGGTTGACGGGGAAGTCCGACACCGCGTCGGTCTCTTCGGTCAGCAGGCGCCACAGGCTCTCGGGGCTGTCGGCGCCGCCCGGATAGCGGCAGCCCATCGAGACGATCACCACGGGGTCGTCGTCGACGGGGCGATCCGGGACGCCCACGTCCTCCACGGGATCGGGGCCGGCGCTGTCCAGGAGCCGCGCGCGCAGGAGCCCGGCCAACGCCCGCGGGGTGGGGTGGTCGAAGACGGCCGTCACGGGCAGGTCGGCCGCGGTGACCGCGGCGAGCCGGTTACGGATCTCGACCGCCGTCACCGAGTCGAGGCCGAGGTCGAGGAAGGCGGTGTCGGGGTCGACCGAGCCGGGCCCGCCGAGGGCGGCGGCGGTCTCCTGGCGGACCAGGTGGAGCAGCCGCTCACGCTGCCCGGCGGCGGTCAGGCGCGCCAGTTCGGCACGGAGGGCCGCGGCCGGGGTCTCGTCCGTGGCGGGACCGTCGCGGTCGACGGAACCGATCGCCTCCCGCCCGTCCGAGCCGCTCACGCCGTCGGTACCGTCCTCGGCTTCGCCGTCCAGGAGGCCGGCGGGCAACTCCACGGCGTGCGCGTCGAGTTCGCAGAAGACGGCGTCAGGGGCGGGGGTGACGCCGTGGACGAGGAGCTCTCCCAGGGAGGTGAGGAACCGGGCCCGACCTCCATGGCCGCGACGGAGGGTGGCGCCGACGCGGGCGGTGACCCCGTGCGCGTCGGCGCTCGCCTGCAGGGCCGCGGTGAGGACCGGGTGCGGGCTGACTTCGAGCAGGACGTGGTGGCCGTCGCGCAGCAGGGCTGCTGCGGCCTGATCGAAGCGGACGGTACGGCGCAGGTTGGAGGCCCAGTAGGCGGCGTCGAGGACCGGTTCGGCGAGCAGGTCTCCGGTCAGCCCCGAGTAGTACGGCAGGCGGGCGGCGAGCGGGCGCAGGTCGGCGAGGTCGGCGTGCAGGCGGGGCACGATGGCGTCGATGTGCGGGGAGTGGGCGGCGAGGCCCACGGCGATCCTCCGCGCGTGGGTACCGGCGGCGGTCAGCCGCGCCACCAGGTCGGCGGCGGCGTCGACGTCGCCGGACACGATCACGGACTGCGGCCCGTTGACGGCAGCGAGCCCCAACTGCCCGCTGCAGTACGCCAGTTCACCTTCCAGCTCGGCGGGTGACGCCAGGACGGAGACCATGTCCCCGCGGCCGGTCAGAGTCGCCTGCGCCTGGCTCCACAGGGCGACCACGCGGGCGCTGTCGTCCAGGGAGAGGGCGCCGGAGACGGCGGCGGCGGAGATCTCGCCGCAGCTGTGGCCGAGCACGGCGGCCGGTTCCACCCCGTGGTCGCTCCAGAGTCCGGCCAGAGCGACGCCCACGGCGAACAGGGCGGGCTGCACGACGTCGGGCCTCTCCAGGCCCGGGGCGCCGTCGGCGGCACGCAGAACGTCGACGAGTGACCAGTCGACGAAGGGCTCCAGGGCCTGGGCGCAGTCGTCCATCCGGGCACCGAACCGCGGTACGGAGTCGAGGAGTTCGGCGGCCATACCGAGCCACTGCGAGCCCTGACCGGGGAAGACGAAGGCGACACCGGCATCCGGCAGCCCCCGCCCCTCGACGAGGCCCGGCGCCCCACGCCCGTCGATGAGCGCGTCCAGCCGCTCGCGAAAGCCTTCCTTGTCCTCCGCCACCAGGGCCGCGCGCCACCCCTGGGCGGCGCCCGTGCCGACGCGGGCGGCATCCGCGCGGGCGAGAGCGAGGCCGATGTCGGCGGGGTTCCACTCCGTCACCGTGTCGAGGTGCTCGCGCAGCCGTCGCGCCCGCGCCTTCAGTCTGCCCGCGTCGGCGGCGGACAGGACCCACAGGCCGGGCGTTCCGGCCGGAGGCTTCGGCGGCACCTTCACGCCACAACTCCTTCGCACGTACGGAAGCTTGAGAACGGACGGACGGCAGGCGGGGCCCGCCGGTGCGCGCCCACTTCAGGGCACGTCGAACTTCAGGGCACGTCGAATGACGCCCCTCGGCACATGGCGGCGCCACGCGGCAGAGGGACGGTCGCCATGGAAGTGCGGGATCGGCGGAGCCGACCCCCGGAGTTCATCCAGGGGAAACCAACCGAACACTGCGGCACTTACCGAAAGGACATATCAGGGGAAGGGAATTCGAGGTGGTCGACGTCGAGTCTTGAAGCCGGAGATGGATTCCGCGAGTCGCGGCATGTGAGATCCACCACACGAAGCCGGCCGGGAATTGAACGCCGGCAGGGAGAACCTCTCCCTACGCATTCGTGACCGCGGCCACGACCGCGATACAAGCGGCCGGGAACATCGAGGAATTACCGGAGACGCTTTCGCCCCGGGGAGTGGGGCGCGACAGCGCAGAGCCTGCTCGGACAGCTTGGGGGCATGGGACCCACCGCTCGCCCCACCGTCCAATATGCACCCCAGGGACATGCATCACTCCAGTCGAACCCATGGACGGATATGGTCGTATGCGCCCTCAGGGAGGCGCCCGACGATCTCTCGTGAAGACCTTCCCACCGCCTGCTGCGGAAATCCTCGACATGCGAGAAATTTAACAAAGAGAAGCGGGGGTGAATGGTTGACGAATTGACAGATTCCCGAACCGACATTCGCATCCTGCGGGTGGGGGTCGAGGGTCGAATGGCGATTCCCTCGATCGGGGGCGACGCCAATGTTGGTTCGAGCGACAACTGTACGGAACTGCCGCGACCATAACACCGTGGCATGTGCGCAGCCCGCACAATTCGGCCACGCTTTGCCGGGGTTGAACGAAATTCAAGAAAGGCCGTAATAAGCCACGCCGCAGGATCCAGCGACGAATGATTTCGGCCCGACCGATCATCTCCGGCGACGCCCGACCCTCTCGCGAGCACCGACGTTGCGGACGGAAGCGGCCCATGACGGTCGACAACAGGCCCTCCTCTGTCAAACCCGGCGGAGGGACTTCACGCCATGCCGGGCATCGAGCGGGAGCGCCGGACGCGGCGCCCTCCGCACATCCTCGGAGGTGACGGACGGCGCGGATTGTGCGTCGGACGCGCGCAAGTCAGGGATGGGCGCATATGTCGTACGTCCGGTGGGCAGGGCGCGCTCCCACTACACGCCCTGCTCCTGGCTCAGCGCACGCGTCCCCGCGGCTTGAGGGCAACCGGCGGGAGTTCGGGGGGGGCGGCAGAGGAGCACCGCCACAGCCCCGCACCTCACCGAAGCGGGGGCTCGGCTTCGTCGACGAGGCCGGGAAATCCGGCGGCGCGCTCCTGCTGTCCGGGGAGGCGGGCGTCGGCAAGACAGTGTTGCTGGATGCTGCGGCCGTGCATGCCCACGGCACGGGCATGCACGTCGTGCGTGCCGCCGGTGTGGAGTTCGAGAGCACGGTCAGCTTCGCCGGCCCCCATCAAGTCCTTCGACCACGCATGGCCGGGCTTGACCACCTGCCCGACGCCTACCGCAGGGCACTGAGCGTCGCGTTGGGCCTGGACGACGGGGCACCTTCCGATCAGCTGCTGGTGTCGAACGCGGCGCTGGAGCTGATCACCCTGGCCTCCGACGGGCGAAAGCCACGACGGAAGCACGCACACACCTCGGTGCCGCGCACGACACCTTCGAGAGACTCGGCGCCCGCCCCTGGGCGGCCCGGGCCACGGGCGAACTGCGGGCAACCGGGCTCTCCATCGGCCATGAGGGACTGCCCGGAAACAAGGCGCAGCCGCGCCCGGGAACGCTCGGGGGCAGAGACCGTAGTGCGTTCCCGGGCAGCTCGGCGGCGTATGGGACGGGAAACGTGCGGGGTGCTACTTCCGCCCGGTCGTGGCCTGGCAGGTCAGGTCCTTGGCGGGGAGCCTGCCCGTGGTCAGGTAGAGCGTTGCGGCCTTGTCCGCGCAGGGATTGCCGTCGGGCGCGTAGAGGACGCCGTGTCCCTCGCCGCCGGCGACGGTGAGCATCCGGGAGCCGCGCAGGGCCCGGTGCATGGCCCGGCCGGCGAAGAGGGGTGTCTGGGAGTCCCACTCGTTCTGCGCGATCAGCGCACCGACCGTGTTGTCGATCCTGGTCTGCGGCTCGCTGCCCTGTTGCCAGAAGGCACAGGGTGTGATGGCGGCCGCGAAGTCGCCGTACAGCGGATACCGGGCCCTGTCGCGGATCGCCTCGCGGCGGTAGCGCTCGGGGTCGTGCGACCAGGTGCGGGTGTCGGCGCACATGAAGGACCAGGCGGTGGAGAGGTAGTTGTCGTCGGGCTCCTGGGCCTGACCGGGTGTGCCGGACGGAGCCGGGCTCCTGCGCTCGGCCGCCTTCTTCAGCCCGGCGATCCGTTCGGCGGCCTTCTGGAGGTGGAAGAACGTGCGGTTGTCGGCACGGATGCCGTCGCCGGTGAGGGTCTGTCCCTCGAAGGAGACGGGCTTGCGGTTCGCCCGCGCGATCAGGTCCCAGTAGGTCTTGCGGACCTCGGCCGGGGTGTCGCCCAGTCCGTAGGTCGTGTGCCGACGGGCGGTCCATGCGGTCCAGCGCGTGAAAGCGCCCTCGGCCGCCTTCGCCATGTCCTGGAACATCCCCCGGTAGATCCGGGTGGGGTCGGTTGCGCTGTCCATCACGATCCGGTCGGCCCGCTGGGGGAACAGCTGCATGTAGACGGCGCCGAGGTAGGAGCCGTAGGACATCCCCAGGTAGGAGATTGTCTTCTCGCCCAGCGCGGCGCGGATGACGTCCATGTCACGGGCGCTGTTGCGGGTGGTGAGGTGCGGCAGCTTGTCACCGGCCCTGGCCCGGCACTTCCCGGCGACGGTACGGGCCCGGTCCACGTCCTTGGCGAAGGTCTCCGCCTTGTACGGATGGTCGGCCTGTTCCTCGGCGGTCAGCCCGCAGCTGACGGGAGAGCTCTGCCCGGCGCCCCTCAGGTCGAAGCCGACGAGGTCGTAGCGCCGCTTCACCTCCGCCGGGAACTTCAGGAGCGGGTCGACAGGCAGCCGCAGTCCCGGTGCGCCGGGGCCGCCCGGGTTGAGCAGCAGAACGCCGTGACGTGCCTTCGTGCCGGCTGCCTTCAGCCGGGATATCGCGAGGCCGATCGTCTTGCCGCCGGGGTCGCTGTAGTCCAGCGGCACCTTGAGCGTCGCGCACTGGAAGGTGGCGGGGCCCTTCGCGTCGCAGCGTTTCCACTGGAGCTTCTGCTGCGTGTACTGCCGCAGGGGGTCCTTGGCGGTGGAGGGGTCGGATGCCGTGGGCGCGGCCGAGGCCGTTGCGGGCATCAGCGCCGAAAAGGTGGCCGCCGCGAGGCCGGCAGCGAGTAGAGGGGCCTTGCGAGTGTTTCTGCTTCGCACGATGATGCTCGTCCTTGTCGAGAAGAGTGGGCAGCCGGTTCACCGGTGAAGGAAGGTCAGGGAAACTCGGGGAAACTCGGGGAAACTCGGGGAAAGGAAAGGCCGTTCAGTTCCCGTTCAGGTGCTCGCGGACGCACTGCGTGTACTGGTGGAAGCTGTCGGGCTGGTAGCACTCCTGCGTCTTGTTCGCGTACCAGACCATGAAGACGGCGACCAGCCCGGACATCACGATCGCGAGGGACGACGTCACCACGGCGGTGACGGCCTTGCCCCGGCCGACGCCGGTGCGCTTGGCCGTTGTCAGCGCGGCGATGCCCAGGATCAGGCCGATCACGGCGAGCGGGCCGCCGAGGAAGACGACCGAGGTGCACAGGCCGATGATGCCCAGTGTCATGGCGGCCGTGGCCAGACTGTTCTTCGACGCTGTCCGGCCCGCGACCATTTTGTTCGGTGCCATTCCGTTCGGTGCCATTCCGTTCGGTGCCATTCCGTTCGGTGCCATTCCGTTGGATGCCACTCCGTCCGGTGCCATTCCATCCGGTGCCGTCCGAGTCCGTACAGCCTGGTCCTGAGCGGACACCGTGTGATTCATCGGCGTCTCGATTCCCTGGGCGTTCATCGGCCCGTCCTTCCGTCCCGTCAACTGGTGAGGCCCCGATTCTGGTCTTCGGGGGCCCACGGGCACATCGCGGGAAGGCGGGAGAATTCGCTCCCCCGATCGGGGGAGGCCGCCGGTGGGCCGTCCGCTCATAGAAGAGCGCACCCGATGTCGTCGGCCGCCGCATCGCCGACGGACCGCACCTGGGAGCGACCACGCACTCGGTGATCCACCACGCCAGGTCCCCGACGGCGATCGTCCCGCACCCCTGAAGGAACGCGCCACCGAATCAATACGCCGCGCCGCCGAGCGGGCACACGAAGCGCCCACGCGGCCGGGCCGACTCGGCCGCGCGGGCGAGTGCGGCACGCGCGGATCGCGCTCAGGAGTGCCGCACCGGGATGGTCCTGGTGGCCTGCTTCCCCTCAGGCACCGGGACCGTGATGGTCAGAATGCCGTCCTTGTACTCCGCGACGGCCTCGTCACCGCGTGCGCCGACGGGCAGCCTCACGACGCGGGCGAAGGCCCCGTAACGGAACTCCGTGTGGCCCTTGTCCACGCCTTCGGCGCTGCGCTCGGCGCACAAGGTCAGCGCTCCGTCCGCCACAGTTGTCTCGACGTCCTCGGCGGGGTCGATGCCGGGGAGTTCGGCACGCAGGGTGTACGTCCCCTCGGTGCCCTCGGTGAGGGACTCCTCGATGTGGATTCCGTGCGCTCCCGCTGTCGTGTGCCGTCCGGGAATCCCGGCCTCGATCCAGCCGAACAGGTCGGGCAGCACCTGCGGCCAGTTCGACAACCGGTCGGTGATGCCGTTCATCTCGCCCTCCCTCGGGCCTTGTTGTCGCACGTCCCGCCACCAACGGCTCGGGGTACTCCTCCTCACTTCCAGCGTCTCGCCTCAGCCCGGTACCGGCGAAGGCCGACCGGTCCCCTGTCAGGTCCGCCCGGCCCCGCCCTCCATCAATCCGGGAGCGTCAGTTCGCAGGACTCCCCCGGCCCCACCGAGACGGTCCGCCCGGGCAGTTCGATGTCGATCGGCGACCGGTCGGACGGGGGGACGCTGATGTGCAGCCTGCCGGGGCGCATGCGCAGCTGGATGCCCCAGTGCCCGCGATAGCGCAACGCGAAGCCGTACTCGGAGAGTTCGGGCAGGGGCACCGGGTCCAGCCACAGGGCACCGCCCCTCGTCTCCAGGCCGGTCAGGCCCCGCTGCACGAGGTCGAGCGTGCCCGCCATCGCGCCGAGATGGATGCCCTCCCCGGTGGTACCACCCTGGAGATCCGCGATGTCTCCCTCCAGCGCCTCCTGCACGAACTTCCAGGCTCCCGCCCGCCGCACCCTGGCGAGCACCCAGCCGTGCACGAGACCGCTGAGCGTGGAGCCGTGGCTGGTACGGCTCAGGTAGTGGTCGACGGTGCGCTGCCAGGTGTCCGCGTCCAGGCCGTACCCCAACCGTTCGAAGAGGGTGCGCAGTTCGGCCGGGGAGAAGAGATAGCCGAGCATCAGCACGTCGGCCTGCTTGGAGGCCTGGTAGCGGTTGACCGTGTCGTCCTCGGCCTCCAGGATCCGGTCGAGGCGCCGGATGTCGCCGTAGCGGGCGCGGTAACCGTCCCAGTCCAGCTCCGCGAGATCCCCGTACCCTTCGAACTGGCTGATCACCCCGGCGTGGAAGGGCACATACAGGGTCCGTGACACGTCCTCCCAGGCTTCGACCTCCCCGCCGTCGAGGCCGATCCGTTCCACGAGTTCCCGCCTGCGCGGCTCGGGCAGGGCCCGCAGGACATCCAGGGCCCGCGCGAGCACCCAGGCCGCCGTGACGTTCGTGTACGCGTTGTCGTCGAGCCCGGGAGCCGAGGCCCCCGGGTAGGCGTCGTGGTACTCGTCGGGGCCGACGACGCCACGGATGCGGTGTCGGCCCAGACCCTCGTCGTACGTCGCCGAGTCCGCCCAGAAGCGAGCGATCTGCAGCAGCATCTCCGCGCCCTTGGTGTGCAGGAACTCGGCGTCGCCGCTGGACTCGCAGTACTGCCACACGTTGTACGCCACGGCCGAGCCGACGTGGTGCTGGAGCCGGGAGTGATCCGGCAGCCAGCGCCCCGAGCGCGGGTTGAGGTGCAGCTTCTGTGTCTCCTCCCGGCCGTCGCTGCCGCTCTGCCATGGGTACATCGCCCCCGTGCGCCCCGCCGCACGTGCTGCCGTGCACGCTTGTTCCAGGCGTCGGTGGCGGTAGTTGAGCAGCGCCCGGGACACCTCCGGAAAGTGCAGGTTGAGAGAGGGCAGGACGAACAGCTCGTCCCAGAAGACATGGCCGCGGTAGGCCTCGCCGTGCAGTCCGCGGGCGGGCACGCCGACGTCGAGGTCGGCGGTGTGCGGCGAGAGCGTCTGCAGGGTGTGGAAGTGGTGCAGCCGCAGGATCCGGCCCGCCTCACCGGGCACTTCGAGTTCGGCCCTGCGCCACAGCTGTTCCCACGCGGTGAGGTGCGAGTCCAGCAGCTCGTCGAAGCCGGGCGCCCGCACGACCCGGTCGAGGGCCGCCCGCAGGGGATCGCTGATGGCCGGGTCGCGGGAGGTGTGCAGGGCGACGGTCTTGTCGACGGTGACGGTGCCCCCGGCTTCGAGGGCGAGTTGGAAGCGCTGGACGACCCGGCCCGTCTCGTGCCGCGTCACCCCCGTCGCTGGGTGCGCAGTCGTCCGGGCGGCCAGCCCCACCCGTATGTCGGAGGTGGTGGTGCGGCAGCGCAGCCACACGGTGCCCGCCTCATCGCCGTCGCCGGTGTGAACGTGCGTGAGGTGCGTGGAGTTCAGCTGACGGTAGCGCGGCACACCGGCATTGGTCACCGTCCCGTCGAGTGCGGCCTCCACCTCCAGTTCCGCGGGCGATCCCTCGACGGCGAACTCGGTGCGCAAGAGGGCGAGATGCGGGTCCGCCATGTGCACGACGCGCAGCTGCCGCACGGTCAGCACATGTCCGTCCCCGTCCTCGTACCGCAGGTTCCGCTCCAAGACGCCGGCCTGCAGCTCCAGGCTCTGCCGCAGTGCGACGAGCGCGCCGGAGTCCGGGGTGAGCCACTCCCCCGTGCCGCTCTCTCCCTTCAGGCGGTAGCGCAGGGGCAGCCAGTCGGGCAGATTGACCATGTCCTCGTTCTCGACCTGCCGTCCGCCGACCAGCGAGGTGAGCCGGTTGTAGCAGCCCGCCGCGTACGTCCCCGGATAGTGCACGTCGTCGGCCGGGCACTCGGGGGCGGCACCTCGGGTGGCGAAGTAGCCGTTGCCCAGCGTGCAGAGCGACTCACGAAGCCTCTCCTCGGCCCGGTCGTACCCCTCGTACACCCAGTTCCAGTCCCCGACCGGGTCCTTCATGAGCGTCCTCCGCCGTCACCGAGCAGCTCTTCCAGATCGTCCACCACGACATCCGCCCCGCGTCGCAGCAGCGCCGATCTCATGCCCGCCGTCGCGCTTCTGTCCACGCCGATCACCATGCGGAATCCTCCGCGCCGCCCGGCATCGACTCCGGCGAGGGCGTCCTCCACGACGGCGGCGTCGAACACGGGCACCCCGAGGCGGCGTGCCGCCTCCACGAAGAGCGCCGGGTCCGGCTTCCCGGCGAGGCCGAGCCGCGCCGCCTCTCCGCCGTCGACGAGCACGTCGAAGAGCTGCAGAACGTCGGCGTGCAGGAGGAGTTCACGGGCGTGCCGGGAGGCCGAGGCCGCCGCGAGCGGGAATCCCTCGTCGCGCAGGACCCGCAGCAGGCGGACCGTTCCCGGGTAGGCGTCGATGCCCTTGCCCCTCAGCCGCTCGACGAAGAGCCGCTCCTTGTCCGCGGCCACCGCCGCGACCGTCTCGGCGGGCAGCCGCAGCCCGCGCGAGGCGAGGAACGAGGCGGCGCCGTCGAGGCGCGACTTGCCGTCGACATGCCGCAAGTAGTCCTCACGCACGTCGAACGGCCGCCCCTGCTCCGGGCGTTCGGTCGGATACTGGGCCAAGAAGGTGTCGAAGGCCTCCTTCCAGGCCGCGGCATGCACCCGTGCCGAGTCGGTGATGACCCCGTCGGTATCGAGGACGACACCTCGCACATCGCGCAGGACCGCGGGAATCACGGCCGTGCGGCGACGTAGGAGACCAGGTCCAACAGCCTGTGGCAGTAGGCCCATTCGTTGTCGTACCAGCCGAAGACCTTGACCAGGTCTCCGTGGGCCAGGGTGAGGGCTGGGTCGAAGACGCAGGAAGCCGCGTCACCGATGACGTCGCGCGAGACGATCGGGGCCTGTGACACCCGCAGGATGCCGCGCAGTCGGCCGGCCGCCGCCGCCTCGAAGGCGGCGTTGATCTCCTCGGCGGAGGTGTCCCGCCGCAGAACCACCGTGAGGTCGGTGAGCGATCCGTCTTCGACCGGCACACGTACCGCCAACCCGTCGAGCAGGCCGTCGAGTTCGGGGAGGACGAGGCCGACGGCACGGGCGGCTCCCGTGCCGGTCGGGATGATGCTGAGGGCCGCCGAGCGGGCCCGGCGCAGATCCTTGTGCGGGCCGTCGAGCAGGGCCTGGTCGTTGGTGTAGCCGTGGACTGTGGTCATCAGGCCCTTGGTGATGCCGAAGCTCTCGTGCAGGACACTGACCATCGGCACCACACAGTTGGTGGTGCAGGAGGCGGCGGAGATCACATGGTGCCGGTCCGGTTCGTAGGCTTCGTGATTGACGCCCATCACGAGGGTCGCGTCGGCGTTCCTGCCGGGCGCGGAGAGCAGCACCTTCCGTGCGCCCGCCTTGAGGTGGAGCGCGGCGGCGTCCCGGTCGCGGAAGCGCCCGGTGGACTCGATGACGATGTCGGCCCCGTGCCCGCCCCAGTCGAGCGCGGCCGGATCACGTTCCGCCGAGACAGCGACGCGCCGACCGTCCACGGTGATCGAGGTCTCGTCGTGGGAGATGTCGCGGCACAACCTGCCGTACGTCGAGTCGTACTCCAGCAGGTGCGCGAGGGTCGCCGGTGGAGCGATGTCATTGACGGCCACTATCTGGTAGACGTCGCCGCCCCCGGCTTCACTCCTTTCCAGGGCCGCACGCAGACAGTTACGCCCGATGCGTCCGAATCCATTGACGCCAACTCGGATGACCATGAGCAACTCCTTTTCTCCGTACGTGAGTTACCACCTTGCCCGCGGCATCGCCGCTCCCCCTTGGGCCATGGTGCCGCTGCCACGCGGTTCCGTGCAGATGGCCCGTCGCAGGACTCGCCCGGCCCGCCGGACGAGTCACCGGTGCGCGACGCCGGTTACCGGGCAGCCGGCGCGCCGCCCCACGGCACGGGCGACCGAACCGATCCGTGTGCCTCGGCGCGAGAGGGCTCACGCAAGCGCTGCCCCACGACGAGCAACGAGGCACCATCGGCCGCCGACGGAAGGGGGGCCACGGCTCTGCCCTTCTCCTGCTCGCCCGCCCGTACGACCACGACGGGGCGCTCGACGCGGGCGATGCCCCCCAGGGCGACCGCCCCGAGGGGGAGAGCGAGGACGTCCCGTCGCCCGCGCCGACCGAGCACCAGCATTTCCGGGCCCTCCGCGGCACGCGCCAGGGCCAGGGCCGCCGGGCCCTCGACCAGTGCCTCCTGCCACCGGAGCCCGGGAAACCGGTTCCCGATGCGGGCCTCGACCGCACGCCGCATACGCGTCGCCTCGGAGCGCCGGGCCGTGTTCGCCGACACTGAGATCAGCAAGTACGGGCTCCGGCTCCATGCGTACAGCAGGCGCAGCGGCCGCTCCCGCAGCAACGCCTCCCTCGCCGCCCACTCGGCCGCAGCCAAGCTCTCGGCGGATCCATCGACACCGACGACAACGGGTCGCCGCATGACCAGCACCTCCGGAGAAGGCCCCGTGGGGCGGGATGTCCGCCCCGTCGAGGCACGATGACGACCGGGCAGTCGGCATGACGCAACAACACATGGGCCACCCGGCCGAGTTGCGGTCCAAAGCGGTCGGAGCGCCGCCGGGCACCCAGCACCAGAAGATCCGCCGCTCCCGTGCGTCCACTCGGCACTTCGTGGGCGGGCCCCTCGATGGCGACACACCGGACGGGCACATCGGGGTGATCACGTGCCCCTGCGCGCAGCGCCACATCGAGCAGCATGGATGCCTGACGCTGGTGATGGCGGGCCGATTCGCCCACGATGAGCGGGTGATCTGTCGTCTCGTGCGCGGGACAACGCCAGGCGCGCACCGCGTCCAGCGCGCAATGCCGCGCCTCGGCTTCTTCGAGAGCGAACCGGACAGCCGCGACGCCGGTGGCGCCCTCGCTCACCCCGAGCGCGACACGGCCGTGCCCGCCCTTGCGGCTCTCCTCGCCGCCGCGCACCACGACGACGGGACGGAGCGCGCGGGACGCCATCGCGAGGCTCACCGAACCGAGCAGCAGCCCGGGGAGCGCGCCCCTGCCGCGTGAACCGGTCCCGAGGCCCCGCAGGTCGGCCTCGTCCACGGCCCAGTCGACCGCCGCCGGACTCGACGCCGAATCGTCGCCCCCCACGATCAGGGAAGGCTCCATCGCCCCCACCATCCCCTGGCTCTCGCTCCGCTACTTCGCGGTGTCCGCGCGTATGCCGGAGATGTCCATGGTCGCGATGTCCGACTGGACGACCAGATGGCTGTGGTGGGACCGGTGGTGCCGGTCGTGCCACGTCAGCGTGACGCGCGTCCAGCAATGACCCATGCCGCTGTCCTGATAGGTGACCTTCCACGCGGTCGGCACACCCTTCGCTCGAAGGACTCCGTCCCGGTGATGCGCCGTCTCCCAGCGGACCAGGCTCTTGCGCAGACCGGGGGTGAGGTAGTGGTGGCGCAGGCTGTTGGCCAGGGAGCCGCGGCCCGCGTCGTGCAGGACGTCGATGTAGGTGCCGTAGAAGTCCGCGACGTGGTCGACCGTCGACGTGGGGCTTCCGCTGCGCACGGGAGCCACCGCGCCCTCGTGGGACAGCGTGTCTCTCATCGCGGGACTCGCGCCCGCCGTCGGAACGGTCAGTGCCATCAGAAGAACGGAGACGGCCGCTGTCCGGCGGCGCGGCTTCGGGAATGCGATCATGGCAACTTCCCCCTCTCTCACTGCCATTTCATCTCCGCCGCCCCGTGGCGCACAGGGGCCAAGTGGCCTTGTGGTCGGGCCCGTTGACCCGGGCCGTTCACCGGATTCACCGGGAACCTCACGCTGCGACCGCCCGGCCCGGGACATGGAGTCACCACGTACGCAGGGTCTTGCCCGTGTCCACGTCCCACAGCCGGACCGTTCCGTCGTCGGCTGCCGTGGCGAGTCGGCGGGCTTCGGGAGCGAAGGCCAGGGCGTTGACGGCGGACGTGTGGCCGGTGAGGGCGGAGACAGGGGCGTCGGCAGCGGGGTCCCATAGCATCACTTCCCCGTCGAAGCCGCCGCTCGCAAGGCGGGTTCCATCCGGGCTGAATGCCAGGCTCACAGAGAAGTGGCTCGTCTCCTCGAAGTCCGTGTCCTGGAGGTCCGTGTCGTCGAGTGTTCGGATCGCCCGGCCCGTGGCGGGATTCCACAGTCGGACGGCTCCCTCCGTACTCGCCCCGGCGAGTGCCGTGCCACCAGGGCTGAACGCCAACTTCCAGAAGCCTTCTCGGCCGGCCTCGACGGAGCGGATCCGTTGGCCTGTGGCAGGGTCCCACAACCTCACCGTCTGGTCGTCACCGGGATCGAGGGCGCTTCCGGCCGTTGCCAGCAGGGCGCCGTCGGCGCTGAACGCCGCACTGGCGACACCGTTCTCGTGGGCGACGATCGAGCGGAGCGGTTTCCCGGTCCGCGGGTTCCACAGCCGGACGGCCCCGTCGTCTCCCGCGCTCACGAGCATGCCACCGTCCGCACTGAAGGCCACTTCATTCACCCAGTCGTGTCCCCTCAGCCTGTGCCGCACGGCACCGGTGACCGGGTCCCAGAGGCGTACGGTGCCGTTTCCGCCGCCGCTGGCGAGAGTGCGGCCGTCCGGGCTGAACGCAAGGCTCACCGGATCGTGACCTTCGGCCCGCAGCGTGCGGACCGTCTTGCCGGTGACGGGGTCCACCAGACGGATCGAGGCGTTCTCCGTCACGCCGTAACTGGCCTTACCCGTGCGGGTGGCAGCGAGAATCTTCCCGTCCGGGCTGAAGGCCACGCTTTCGCCGGACACCACGCCCAAGTCGTCCGAGCCACCTCGCTTCCCGCCATCGCTGCCCGCGCCGCCGCGGGCCGACAGGACGAGTCCGGCCGCGAGCGCGCCGATGAGGCAGGCGGCCACCAGAAGCGACAGCAGCCGGTGCGCGCGCAGGCCGCGCAGCCGGACAGCCGCGCGTACGCGCAGCCGCTGCCACCGGGGCAAGGGAAGCCGTGACGGCACCTCGGTACTGACGCCCGGTCGTCGGCCGGGCGGGCAGCGGGCCAGCAGGATCGAGCCCTCCACGCGGTAGAGCGACAACTCCGGGTGCTGCGGGGCCCGTTGGCCCCGCAGCACCCGGGCCGCGTACTCGTGCGCATCGACCACGGAAACGCAGCCGTCGCCGTCCGTGTCCGCCATCCCGGTGCGGATTCCCTCGACCAGGGCCCGCGTGTAGCGCGAGCCGGGCATGACGGCCCCCTTGATCCTCTTTCCCTCGAAGGAGAACTCCGTGGAACGTGAGGCGGTGAGGACGGCGCGGCCGCGTCCCTCCCGGAAGCGCACCACCACTCCCACATCGTCGGACGCTTTGACGTGCCGGTCGTACGCACCGCTGAAACAGCAGTCCAGGATGAGGACTTGGCGGCGCGCCCGGCACTCGTCGAGCCGGTCCAGCAGCCAGCGGGCCTCGATCGCGGTCGAGCCGAGCCGCTCCTTGTCCGTGTCTCTGGTGGCGAAGTACAGCTCCGCGTGCTGACCGAGGACACCGTGGCAGGACAGGTACAACAGGACGACGTCGTCGGCCGCGCAGGCATTCAGGACGTCCTCGACGACCTCCTCGACCCGTCGGCGCGGCGCGTCGATGACCGACCTGACGTCGAATCCGCCGAATCCCGGAGCGGAGAGAAGGTCCTGCATGGCCGCCGCGTCCTCGGCAGGCGCCCGAAGCCGTCGCAGCGACGTGTCCGTGTAGGCAGAAGTGGCCACCACCAGGGCGTACCGACGTGCGGAGCCTGGATCAACGAGTGCTGTGACGGGCGAGGAAGGCATGGATCAATTGGTCCAGCTGGGCCGGAGTGGCGCCTTCGACCTTCAGGGTCTCGCCGTCCAGCGTGAGCTCCACTGTGCGGTGGGTGCGCGCGGTCCAGGCGGCGACGGCCGCGAACAGCGCGGTCAGGGAGGCGGCTTGCGAGGGAAGCTCTACCAGCAGCCATCCCATCCATGAGCCGAGGCCCTTGGCGTGCTCGGGTGCTCGGGCCGCGGGCAGGGGGCCGACCGACTCGACGTCCAGTTCCGCGAGTTCGGCGGCCAGAAGCCGTGCGCTGCGGTCCAGTTCGGCCAGGTCTTCGCCCGGGAGCGGTCGCACTCCGAGGGCCACGCCGACGACGGCTGCCATGTTCCTTCCCCCCTCTGCTCGTTCACTTCTCTCCCTCGATATGAGCAGCACGCCGCAGCGACGGCCAAGGGCCTAACGGGGCACCGTCCTGTTCGAGAGCGAGGTCTGCGCGCTGTCGGGGAGTCGCAGGCCCCTCGGGGCCGTAGCCAAGGCGCATCAGCATCTGGACGTGGTCGAGTGGCGCGTCGGCCGCCCGCAGGTACCTGCGCAGGTCCGGCCACTCCATGGCCTGGTGCAGCAGCGAGGAGCGCAGGCCGTGAGCCGTCGCGACGAGGAGCGCGTGCTGAAGGGCCTGGCCGGCACGCAGCCAGTCCGTGCGCCGGTCGTGACGGGTGGCGAGCACCGTGATGGTGGGCGAGTGCTCGAAGGGCCGGGACGGCAGGTCGTCGAGGTACCGCCGCGCGGTGAAGTCCCGCATCGGGATCTGCTCGAAGGAGTCCTGCGGTCCGAGTGTCGCTGCCGGTATGCCGAGGCCGTCGTCTCCGCCCCCGGCCTCGGTGCGCACCCATCGTCGGCTTTCGATGCCGCGCTCCGCCTCGGCGTGATTGCGCCGCTCCGCTTCGGTTGTCACCCGCAGCAGACGGTCGGTCTCGTGCGGGCCGGGAAGCGTCAGGGAGACGCCCTCCACATGCGCGGCCGCCGCGATCTCAGCCAGTGCGGACACCGGGGGACGCCTGTCGCAGAACGGAAGTCTGCTGCTGTGCCTGCGCCAGATCGCGTCGTACAGGTCCGCCCGGTGCTCGACGCCGGGGCGCGCGCGACCGGCGATGCGCACGGTCACGAGCAGATCGGGATGCTCCGGGTCCGTCAAGAGCCGCGTGACCGGCTTCCAGCCCAGATGAGCCACTGCCACCCGCAGGTTGAAGGCCGCGGCACCGACCGCCACATGCAGGGCGCGCCCATGAGGATCGGCGTAGGGCAGACCCCGTTCGACGGCGGCCCGTATCTCCACGGTGAGGGTGTCCGGGTCAAGGCGGAAGCGCCAGGGCTGTGTGTTGTACAGCGAGGGTGCCGCAGTCGCCGCGGAGACCAGTTTCTCCAACGTCGACGCGTCCAGGCGTGTGCTGTGCATGGGACCCTCCTCACGGACGGGCATCCAGCAGGGTCGGGAATGTCGCCTGTCCGACTGCCGCCACTCAGTCTGTGCCGGTCATCGCGGCCCGGCAGAGAGGCCGTTGGTCCCGCACGAGAGGCCGAACGGGCACAAGAGCCGGGCAGTACGAGGAACATGACTGATCGTCACGACGGGACCACCGCCACCGGGCACCTGGCACGGCGCACCAGGGCGTCCACGACCGGCCCGAGACCGCCCTCTCGGCGCCGTCCCACCACCACCAGCTCGGCGCTGTCCGAGGCCCGCACCAAGGCCTCGGCCGGGGCAAGCAGCACGATGTCCTCCAGAATCCGCGCCTGCGGATACTTCTCGCGCCAGGGCACGAGCACGTCGGACAGCAACTGCACCTCGTGGTCCTCCCAAGTGGCACGGTCCGCTTCCGGTACGGGCAGAGGCAGCCTGCCTGCGGCGGGCGGGAGTGCCCAGGCGTGGAGCGCGTGCAGCCGCACGCTCCTGCGGCCCGCGAAGTCCAGAGCGAAGTCGGCGGGTCCTTCGGCCGGATGACGGGCGTCGAGGCCGAGCGTCACCTTGTCCGGCCGACGCCTCGGTCCTTCACCGACGAGCCCGCTCGGCACCACGACCACCGGACCATCGGCGGACGCGGCGACGCCGTGCGCCACCGATCCCAGCAACAGACCGGCGAAGCCTCCCGCTCCCCGTCGGCCGAGCACCGTCATCTCCGCGGTGGCGGCACAGGCCGCCAAGGCGGGGACCGGCGCCCCTGTCAGCCACGCGTCCTCGACCGCCAGCGCCGGATGCCGCACCGCGAGCTCCGCCACCACATGGTCCGCCACGGTCTCGGGGCGGTAGGGCCATCGCCCCACCGGCCCCCGCCCACACGACGGCGAGACATGGGCCACCCGCAGCACCAGCCCGCGCGACAGGGCCTCACGTGCCGCCCAGTCCGCGGCGACGCGGCTGCGCGCCGATCCGTCGACTCCGACAACGACCTTGCCCTCCATGCCAGTTCGCCCTTCGCTCGTCCGCTCGCCCACGGGTCCTGGAGACCAGGGTCCTAATGTCCACGGTCGGCCACACCGACCGGCACGTGCAGGGGCCGGACGGACCCGACAAGGGGCCCTGCAGCCCCTCCACCCCGGCCCGTCCGGAGCACGAGGATGAACGACAAGGAGCACGAGGACGGCGATGGAGCGTCGGAAGGGACCGCATGATGCCGCTGCGACCGGTCATCGCGGGAGTCGACGGATCACCCGAGAGCGTCACCGCCGCGGAATGGGCGGCGTGGGAGGCGCTGCGCCGCGACGTGCCGCTGCGACTGCTGCACGCCCGGCGCCGGGGCCCGCATCCGGCATCCTCCGCCCCGGCGACCGCCGTGTCGGCACGCGAGGTGCGACGTCGCCGGGCCCGGAGCATCCTGCGCGAGGCCGAGAGCCGAGTCAGAGCCACCACCCCGGGCGTACGCCTCACAGCCGAACAGTGCGAGGGGTCGGCCACCGCCGCCCTGTTGCGCGCTGCAGAGCAGGCCGAGGTATTGGTGATCGGCTCCCGCGGGCTGAGTGGATTCACCGGACTCCTGGTGGGCTCCGTCGCACAGGAAGTCGTCGCACGGGTGTCGAGGCCCGTCGTGCTCGTCCGGGCCGACGAGCGCTTCGAGGACGAGCGCCTCCCCGGCAAGGACGGCAGGCCCTCGGTCCGCGCCCCGCACCGAGACGTCGTGCTCGGCCTGAACCTCGGTGATCCGTGCGACGAGGTGATCGAGTTCGCCTTCGAGGCGGCCGACCTGCGCGACGCCCGTCTGCGGGTGGTGTCCGCATGGACCGGTCCGTCGGTGCTCACCCTCGGCCCCGGGGAGATCGGTCTCGTCGACCACCGGGGACGGGAGGCTGAATGGCACGGCTTCCTGTCGGCCTTGCTGTGCGTGTGGCGGGAGAGGTACCCGCGTGTCACCGTCGCCGAGACCCTCGTCGAGGGCGGTGCCGCCACTCCTCTGGTGGGTGCGGCTGCCGGTGCCGGTCTCGTGGTCGTCGGCCGACGCGCGCCTGAAGGGCCGCGGTTCGGCCCGCACGCCGGACCCGTCGCCCACGCCGCGATCCACCACGCCACCTGCCCCGTGGCCGTCATCCCTCATTCCTGAACGTACGGCGACGGCGTGACGGGGACGGTCCATCGGCCGGGTGCTCAGATGCGAGCCAGTTCCCCGGCGATGTCGTGCGACCAGGCGTCGATGGCCGACCAGTCACGGAAGTCCCCGTACCGGCAACCCATCAAGCGGAAGACGAGCCTGCCGGTCACGGGCAGATGGCCGGGTCGAATGACACCTGACAGGAGCCGGTGGCTCCGGTACGGGATGTGTCCGGGAAGGTCTTCCGTGATCACCTCCTGCTCTTTGCGTGCCGCAGCCTTCCGCCACGGCCCGCGCAGAGCGGCGGGCATCCCCACGCTGAACACCCACACAGGCCGCATCTGGAGGAGGTCGTCATTGAGGCGCAGGAAGTCCTTCGCCTGCTCCAGCCATGCCTGCCCGTGCACCGCGCTGCCGAGGACGTACGCCCTGTACGCGTCGGGATCGTCCACCTCCCCCATGCATCGGGCATCGGCCTTCAGTCCGGCCTGTGCCAGGCAGGCCGCGATGTGCTCGGCGATCTCGCGGGTCGAACCGTGTGCGGTGGCGTATCCCACCAGAACGTTCATGTCTCACCTCGGTGTCGAGTGCCGTCCGTGTGCCACGGGACATGTCTCAGCCGTGCGCGACGACCCGCAGACCGGCCCGTCGGGCCGGTGCGCGCACCAACACGGTGGGCCGCCGTCTCCTGGCAGGTGCGTGCGGCCAAGAAGTCCGTGGCGTCGGCGAGCTTGGTGAGTGCGGGGTAGTCGTCCTCCTCGATCCGCAGGTCCGTGCGCTCGGAGAGCAGCTCCACCAGGCTCATGAAGTCGATCGAGTCCCGTTCCAGGGCGTCGCGGAACGTGTCGTCGGGGCGCATGTCCGCGAAGTCGGCGTCGGGGACGATCTGTCTGATCGCGTCCTTGAGGACGTCCAGTGCTTCGGTGTGGTTCGCGAGGTCAACTCCCTTGGATTCTGCAGCAGTCGGTCGACTGCAATGAGGTAGCGGGCGCCGACCGGGGCCACCTGCGGGGGATGGATCACGCCGAGGACTGACTCGTACGGCAGCCGGTGGCGCTGCAGGAACCGGCCCGCGTAGTACGCCACGCACGTGGCGAACGAGGAGACGAACAGCTCCACCGGCGTAGGCCCGTCGTTGTCACCGCCTGCGCCCACCGGCTGGTCCACGGTCAGTTCGTGTTCGCGCACGAACACCGCGTACGCCTGTCCGGCGACGTGGGTGACATCGGTACGGCCCGCGGGCGCCGTCACCACCGGATGAAGCGTCCGCGATCCCTGGTCGGCTGTCGAATCCCTCATCCCCGTCCCTCCTCCCTTGTTGATGGCAGCTGGTGTCCTTCGTCGCCGATGCGGCCGTGCCCCGGCCGCGTCTCACCTGTGCTGTCTGCGGCCATCGTGCCGCCAAACGCGACCCTCGGATCCGGGCCGTGCGGTCCACACCCCGGGACGACCGGCCCCTGTGAGGCGTCCTGCGTGCATGCGATGGTGCGGTGCGGAGGGACAAGTACCGCCGACCGACCGAGTACCGCCGACCAACGGCGAGAGCCTTGCGCCGGAAGCTCGTCCCCCGGGGAGATGACCCGACATGCACTGGCACGACAATCGCGACATGAGTGGCTGGGACTGGTTCACGGTGTCGACCGGCGGCCTGCTGTTCTGGGCCTTGATCATCGCCGCCGTCGTCCTGCTGGTCCGTGCCCTGAACCGCCTCCCTGACCGCTCGTCCCACACGCCTGCCACGGGCTCGGCCGAACAGATCCTCAGCGAGCGATTCGCCCGCGGAGAGATCGACGAAGACGAGTACCAGCGGCGCCTGACCGCGCTGCGCGCAAGTGGCGGCCGCACCGTCACCAAACACTGACGCCGCGCGTCGAAGCACGCGTGGGAGCAGGCGTGCCCGGAGGCTTCCGGCGCGCCCGTCGGCGCGTCGTCGGCAACGGCCCGCAGATCCCCACATGAAGGCAGAAGGGCGGTGCCGTGATGTCCGTGTCCGCGCAACCGGGCCATGCGGCCCATCACCTCGTCCGCGCGGCCGTCACCGCCCCCTCGATCCACAACACACAACCCTGGTTTTTCGTCGGTGACGAACAGGACCGAGCGCTCGAACTGCACGCCGACATCGGCCGGCGGCTTCCACTGGCGGACCCCGACGGGCGCGAGCTCGTCATCAGTTGCGGGGCCGCACTGTTCAACGTCCGCCTCGCCGTGCGGCATCTCGGGTTCACTCCGCGCGTGGAGTACTTCCCGCGCCCCTGGGACACGTCATGCCTGGCTCGGGTGACCTGGGGCTCGTACAGCGCGCCCACCGGTGACGAGGCCCGACTGCACGCCGCGCTCGCTCGGCGGAGAACCGTTCGCGGGCCACTGCGACCGGACCCGCTGCCACCGCCCCTGGTCGACGCCCTGTGCGGTCACGCACGGGCCGAAGGAGCCACCCTGTACGCGGTCCAGTTCCGGGACGACCGCCAGCGCTTGGCGGATGTGGTGCGGACCGCCGAAGCCATCCACCGGACGGACCTCGGGCATGTCGTCGAGCTGGCACGGTGGACGTACTCCGCCGACCAGGAACGCCTGGACGGAGTGCCCGAGACCGCCTGCGCCTACCACCCGGACTACACCCCTTACGCCGGACGGGACTACACCGGCATCACACGCACGATTCCCGCACCACCGTGGTCATTGGCGTCCAGGACAGGTCTGGTCGTCGTGCTCGCCACCCCGCACGACCACCGCGTGAACTGGCTGTGTGCCGGACAGGCGCTTCAGCGCGTCCTGCTGTGCGCCGCGGACCAACGCGTCATGGCCGCCTTCCACACCCAGCCCCTCGAAGTGCCGCGGATGCGCGCACAGATCCGGAGGACGATCACTGCGGACGCCTACCCGCAGATGATCCTTCGGTTGGGCCTGGCCCTGCGCGACGGACATCTGCCCGACCTCCCTCGCCGCCCACCCGACCAGGTGCTCTCCTTGCTCGGTCCGGTGAGACGAACTGGTACCGGCTCCAGGAAGTGCCTCGGCAAGGAGCCCTCCCTCCTGGCGCGGCAGGAACCATGACGATCGGATACGCGATGTCCGCACCGCCCGTCACCGTGGCGGTGATGGCTTCCGCTGGGCGACAGCACACTCGACGACCTGTTCTGGTCGACCCCCTCCACATCAGCTGAGGAGGGGGCCTCCGTCGCACTGCCTCACGCGCCCTGCGCCGAACGGCTCGCCGTGAGTTCACCGGTGGGGGGAAGCGCGCTCACCAAGTGCAGCACTCGGTCGAGCCGGCACATCTTGAGGATTCTGACGGTGAGGGGACGGGTCGCCACCACCTGCAGACGGTGGCCGCTGCCCCGCATGCGGTTGTACGCCCCGGACAGCACTCCGAGGGTGCTGGCGTCGACGAAGGTGGCCGGCCGGAGGTCGACGATCACGTCATGGTCCTGGTCACCGGTCGCCTTCAGGAGGCAACCCGTGAGAGAGGCCGCGGCAAGGAGGTCGAACTCGCCGTGGAGTTCGACGACAACGGCGGCGCCAGTGTGCCGTTCAACGATTGAGTAGCGATCCTGCCAAGGGGACATGGACATGGGGTGATGAGTCCTCACCGCATCATGAGGTTGTAGGGAGACGGTGGAATCCGTCGAGTGCGTGCCGTCGCTGTTCATGACGGCACGCCGGGTGTCGGCAACGGATACGACAGCTGCCGGGGTTGACAGCCGTCTATTCAAACTATTGCCACTGTCATGTGCGGCCACACAGCGGATACGCGCCATCCTCGGCGTCATCGCTCCGCCCGGAACACGGCCCGGTCGGAGCTTCGTTCGGAGCACGGCAGGTTCTGTCGCGGCAGCGGGGAGAGAAGGGGCGGACGCGAACGTCTTTCCGGACGGCAGGGAGACGCTCCCCCTTGCGGCGCGGCTCTGTTCATCCTGCCGCCGGCCATACTGCATCTCTGATTCCGGCCAGGACGCTCCCGAGTGCCGACCCGCGCCGGCCCCGTCCTCGCAGTGACGTCCGACCCGGCAGAACATGGAGAACCGGGGGCAGAAATGGGGAGTGAGCCCGCAAGGCGAGCGGGCGAGGCGGCTCCCTCGGTTCCTCGTGGGCGCTCGCTCGGCCCGGCTCGCCCTCCCCCGGGCCGGGCCCGCGCAGCGCCGACGGGAGACACCGTTCCCCGTACGCCCGTCGCGTTCGGCCCTCACGGGGTTGGTCGGGCGATGGCCTCGCGGACTTCTCGATCGGGCCTTCCCTCGATGTACCGGTCGGCCGTGACCTGCAAGCCAACCGTGATGTCGAAGGCACGCGACAGCCCGGCCAGGCACAGGACTCTCCGGACGAACGGGGTGCCGACGACGAGCGTGAACCGCTCCTGGTGTGCCATGACACCGTCGCGCACCCGGCACGGCAGTGTCACCCCACCACAATCCAGGACCGAGACTCCTCGCAGGTCCAAGGGGAGGCGAGAGGCCTGTCGGCGCCCTCACGGGACCGAACGGCCCCTCTTGGGCCGCAAGTCCGTGCAGAGTGGAAGCGAGTGCTTCGGGCAGGAGGCGACCGGCAGCTCTCCTCATCGGCTCGACCAGCACGCCCCGAGTCGACTGCCGCCTGGGTCCCATCGGCCCCCTCACCCATCCCGTACATCGCTCACGGCGCGTGGTGTCGTCATCCGGAAGGGCCCGAGCGCCTCTCCGAAGAGGCTCACCTCAGAGGGCGGACAGGCCCGTCCCTCATTCCGGCTTCCCGAACCCGAGCGCGTCTGCTGTGGCATCAACACCTACTTCTTCGACGTCCGGGCGAAATAGGCGCTGGCGATGGCGGCCACCGCGAATATCGCGGCGATGATGACAACGGCAAGGGGCCAGTCCATGGCTCCCCCTCTCGCGCGAAGCGTGCGAACTTTCCGATGCGACCACACGACACCCGCCGGGCCTTTCGGCGCCAGCCACCGAAGGGCCCCACGACGGGGCCGATCGGCCCCGTCGTGCGTTCCCGTGGGCGAGCGCGATTGCCCGGCGATGGCCTCCATCCACAACCAGGCGCCCACACGTGTCACTTGAGTAACTTGGTGACCTGCCCGGCGCCCACGGTGCGGCCACCCTCGCGTATGGCGAACTCGAGCCCCACTTCCAAGGCGACCGGTTGGATCAACTGCACGATCACCGTGGTGTTGTCGCCCGGCATGACCATCTCGGTGCCCTTGGGCAACATCACCACCCCGGTGACGTTCGTCGTGCGGAAGTAGAACTGCGGCCGGTAGGTGGCGAAGAACGGGGTGTGCCGTCCGCCCTCGTCCTTGGAGAGGATGTACGCCCACCCCTCGAAGTCCATGTGCGGGGTGACCGAGTCCGGCTTGATGACAGCTTGGCCGCGCTCGACGTCCTCACGCCTGATCCCGCGCAGCATTGAGCAGCTCACGGACCTCGAGCTCGACCAGCTCCAGGATCCCCTCGTCGTCCACCATGTCGGCCTTGCTGAGGGCGGCCACGATGTACGGCGCGCCCACCTGCCGGGCCGGCAGCACATGCTCCTTGGTCTGCGGCATCGGCCCGTCGGTGGCGGCGACGGGAGCCGGCTGCTCCGTCGGTCATGCGGTCGGGCGTGACGGCCGCCCGGCTCAGCCCGGAGAGGCCGTCCGGGCCGCGCACCCGGTCCTCATGGCCCTGCTTCGGGGCAGACCTGCGCGCCGCGTACGACCGGGCTCTCGCCGCCGGATTCTTCCGTAGGGTCGTTGCGGGATACGAGCGTGCGATGGCGTGAGGCAGGTGCGTGACCATGAAGAAGGAGTTGTACGAGCGCGAGCTGTACCGCCTGCAGACGGAACTGGTGAAGCTGCAGGAGTGGGTGAGAGCCGAGGGAGCCCGACTCATCGTGGTGTTCGAGGGACGCGACGCGGCGGGCAAGGGCAGCACCATCAAACGCGTCGCGGAACACCTCAACCCACGCGTCACACGCATCGTCGCACTGCCCGCGCCCACCGAACGCGAGCGCACACAGTGGTACTTCCAGCGATACACCGAACGCCTTCCCGCGGCGGGAGAGATCGTTCTCTTCGACCGGAGCTGGTACAACCGCGCGGGCGTCGAGCACGTCATGGGCTTCTGCACCAAAGCGGAGCATCAGCGCTTCCTCCACCAGTGCCCCCTCTACGAGCGCCTGTTGGTGGAGGACGGACTGCTGCTGCGCAAGTACTGGTTCTCGGTGAGCGACGCGGTGCAGGAACAGCGCTTCCGCCGCCGTCTCCAGGACCCCACACGCCGTTGGAAGCTGTCCCCCATGGACCTGGAGTCGATCACGCGGTGGGAGGCCTACTCGCGGGCGAAGGACGAGATGTTCGTGCACACCGACATCCCCGAAGCACCTTGGTACGTCGTCGAGAGCGACGACAAGCGCAGCGCGCGGCTGAACATGATCGCCCACCTGCTCTCGACGATCCCGTACCACGACGTGCCGCCACCGAAGCTCGGCCTGCCGCCGCGCCCACCCACGACGGGCTACCAGCGTCCGCCACGGGACCTGCAGTCCTATGTCCCCGACTACGCCGCCGGTCTCGACGGGTGATCCAAGGGCGCCACTCGCGGCAGCCTCGTTCGATGCCCGGAACCACGCGGGTGCACGCGTCAGCCACCCGCACCTGTCCCGCTGGCTGTGGCTGGGGAAGTGGCTCCACCAGGACACCGGAGGAGTCGCTCCTCTCCTCCACCCGTCCTCCACCCGCACATCGACGCCGGGAAACGGCACATCCTCGACCGCCTTGCTCGCCACGACAAGAAGTACGGCGGTGCCGGAGCACGGTGCGGCCCGCCTCCTCGGCGAGTTGTTGGCAGGAGCGAGTCCCGGCTGTGACTGCCACCCCGATGGCTGGCCACCAAGTCAAGGAGCTCTGGGCCAGTCCGTTTTCACACGGGCCGATCAGGTGAAGTGAAGCGGCGCGGACGGAGAAATCGGTGTTGGAAGCGCCGCACGGTCCAGACTGCGGACCCGTCCCCCTCTGCTTCTACGCGATGTGAGGTACCCCAGACATGCGACGGACCCTCCTGACCACCCTGACCATCACCACCGCGCTCAGCGGCCTGCCGGCCACCCAGGCCGTCGCAGTATCCCCCGCCGCCGCTCCGCGGGCGGCAGCGCAGGCCGGACCCGAACAGCACTGCGGCAGGATCCACACGCTCAGCGGTGGCCGCACCAACAAGGCCAATGTCAGACTGTGCGCCAAGGTCGGCAAGGCCCGCCAGTTCATGACCATCGCCACGGGGTCCAACTGCTGGAATCTCACCGGCACATGGAAGCACTGCGACGTCACGGGCACGTGGAAGATGCTCCACGACGGTGAGCAGGTCGCCCGCGGGACGGTGAACCGTTCCCTCCCCTATGTCGGCCCCGGCACCTACACAGTCGTCGCCGACGTATCGGTGCACGCCCACAACAACGAACCTCTCAGCGGGACTCATATTGAGGGCACGGTGACGAGCACCTTCACCCTGACCAGCCCGAAGAAGGACTTGCCGTTCACCGTCGAGGTGACACCGAAGCATCGGGACGCCTACGCCGAGACCCCGATCAGGTTCACCGTGGCCAGCAATGGCGAGGCCGAAGGGGAGCTCGAACTCCAGGGCCACGGGATCTCATCGGCTACCCCGGGCTGCGGCACCGCCAAGTGGGACGAGGGCCGTTCAGCAATGATCACGTGCGAGATCTCCAAGGGCGAGAAGAAGACGGTCGAGCTGACCGCTCGCACGCCGACCGCCGACGAAATGCTCGACGAGTGCGCCATTCACTGGCAGGTCGAGTGGTCCAACGGCAGCCAAGGGCACACCATCCACGACACCATCCACTGCCGCTAGGAGACATGACGGCCCAGCTTGCTCCGAGACCTCCGCGTCCCGGCCGCCTGCGCCCCTGGGAAAAGCGCCCTTGCCCGACGGCGCAGCCCCATGGATGCTCAACACCCGCATGTGGCCGGGATCGTTGTCCGAGTACGTCGAGCAGTTGCTTTCCATGGCCGAGGTCCTCCTGCCCGACCCGCGGCACTTCGCCCGCTCGTACTCGCCCGCGAGCTCGGCCACCTGATGACCGCACCAGCCACTCGGAGCGTTTCCGCTCGACAACTTCGAGGCGCTGCTCGACGGCGAGGGCCCGTCGAACGTCAACCCGTCGTCGAGCCGCGAGGAGCAGCTCGCGAACATCCGCAGCATCCATCCGCCGGAGAAAGAAGCACTCGGCGCGCTCGCGATCGAGATCGAACCGCTCGGCAGGCAGCAGTTCCCCGGGGCAGGTTCGCCCGACGGTTGATTTCCTCCGAGTCCCGCCGGGCGGCCCGTCCGCCTCCCCGGAACACCCCGCGCATACGCCCTTGAAAGATGCAGTACACACATGGCTCGCTGGAGTTACCGTGCGTTGACCAGTTCGTGCCCGCCGCCCCTCGACTCAGGAGCGGCGGACGTCAAAACGTCGCCGACCAGTGCCCCGCACTGGGACGCGACGCCGCGCCCCGGTCCAACTCGTCTCCGCAAGACGGGACCGGGGCGCCGGTACGCGTGCCATCCGAACATGATCACGGCTAGGTTGTCCGACATGAGCAACCTTGACCGGCATGCCACTCCCTCACTGTGCGGCGGCCGCGGATTCGTCGTCGCCGAACCCGTACGGGAACTCCTCAACCCGAAGCGCGTCCAGCTCGGGGAATCCACGGAAGTGCGGCGGCTCCTGCCGAACCTGGGGCGTCGCATGATCGGCGCGTGGGCATTTGTTGATCATTACGGGCCCGATGACATCGCGGACGAGCCCGGCATGCAGGTGCCGCCCCACCCGCACATGGGTCTGCAGACCGTCAGTTGGCTGCACGACGGCGAGGTGCTGCACCGCGACAGCACGGGCAGTCTCGCCACGATTCGGCCCCGTGAGCTCGGCCTGATGACCTCGGGCCGAGCGATCTCGCACTCCGAGGAGAGCCCCAGGACGCACGCCCGCCTCCTGCACGGCGCGCAGTTGTGGGTCGCCCTGCCTGACGCGGACCGGCATACCGACCCGAAGTTCGAGCACCATGCCGAGCTGCCGAAAGTGTCCGCGCCCGGCATCGAGGCGACCGTCATCCTCGGTGACATCGACGGCGCCACGTCCCCCGGCACGACGTACACCCCAATCGTCGGCGCCGACCTCGCGCTCGCAGCCGGCGCCGAGGCCCGGCTCCCCCTCGTGCCCGACTTCGAGTACGGCGTGCTGTCGATGTCCGGCGAGGTGTACGTCGACGGCGTGCCGGTCCCTCCAGGATCGATGCTGTACCTCGGCTGCGGCCGCAGCGAGCTGCCGCTGCGAGCGGAGTCCGACGCCGGGATCATGCTGCTCGGCGGCGAGCCTTTCGCCGAAGAACTGATCATGTGGTGGAACTTCGTCGGCAGGACGCAGCAGGAGATCGAGCAGGCCCGCGAGGACTGGATGACCGGCAGCCGGTTCGGAGAGGTGAAGGGGTACGACGGCGGCCCGCTTGCGGCGCCGACGCTGCCCTCGACACCGCTCAAGCCGCGGGGACGGACTCGGTAGGACACAAGAAAACGCCCCCGCCCGCATCGCTGCAGGTGGGGGCGTCTGTGCTGTGGACCAATGAACGACGAAGCACCAGGCGCCGATCATGCGGCGCCCCAGGTTGGGCGACAGGCGGCGGACCTCGGCGGATTCGCCGAGCTTGACCCGTCGGGGGCTGAGGAGTTCCCGTACCGGCTCCGCGACGACGAATCCCCGTCCGCCGCACAAGGACGGGGCGCCTCGCGATCAAGTTGCTCATGCCGCACAACCTGCCCCCCCCGCGGCACCGCGGGGCAGTCACGGCTCAGCCCCGTACCCCGCCAGGCCCGGTGGAAGCCCGCTAGAAGCCCGGCGGAAGCCCGACGGAAGTCTGGTGGAATATTCAACTACATCCTGGCGTTGCAGGCATCGAAGGAGGCAGACAGTGGACATGACGTACTACGACCACGGAACGGCGGCGGAGCGCTGGGAGCGCGCGCGGCAGTTCTTCGACGCCAAGGAGTACGCGACGGCGGCGCGCATCCTCGACGCCCTGGCCGACGAGGTGCCCGAGCAGGTCGCCCCGCGTCTGCTGCTCGCCCGCTCCTACTACCACTCGGCCCAACTTCGGCGCGCGGAGACCGAGTTGCTGAAGGTCCTGGAGCTCGACCCGGTGGAGAGCTACGCCCGGCTCATGCTGGGCCGCACGCTGGAGCGGCAGGGCCGCGCCGACGACGCGGCTGGGCACCTGCGGATGGCCGCTGCGCTGAGCGGCGACTTCGCCCAGCCGACGGCGTAGCCGACACCGCCGGACCGCGCCACACCCCGAAGGCTCCCGCACACGTCCGCGGGAGCCTTCACCACGTGGTGCCCCGGCCCCCCTCAAGGCCCGGCCTTCACTCACCCGCGCCCTTCTTCCCCCACCGTGAACCCGATCACCGCTCCCCCGCCCCGCCGTGCCCGTACGAACACCGTGCCGCCGTGTGCGGTCGCCACGTCGCGGACTATGGAGAGGCCGAGGCCCGAGCCGGGCAGGCTGCGGGCGTTCGGGGCGCGGTAGAAGCGGTCGAAGATGTGGGCCGCGTCCGTTTCCGCCACTCCGGGGCCTCGGTCCAGGACCTCGACGCGGTGATCCGTGACCGCGATCTCGATGGGTTCCGTGCCGCCTCGGTCGAACTTGGCCGCGTTCTCCAGGAGGTTCGTGACCGCGCGCTGCAGAGCCGCGGGTCGGCCGGGAAACGCGGGGGCTTCCGGCGTCCGTACGGTGACCGTCACGGCGCGGCCCGTGCGGCGCCTGGCCGCGGACGCCGCGTCCTCTGCGACCTCCGCGAGGGTGAGCTCCTCCGTGGGCTCGTCGTCCGTCCTGCCCGCCGCGAGGTCGACCAACTCGTTCACCAGGTCGGTCAGTTCGCGGGACTCCTCGGCCAGGTCGGCGACGAGTTCCGCCCTCGCGTCGGGCGGCAGTTCGTCGATACGGCGCAGCAGCGCGATATTCGTACGCAGTGAGGTGAGCGGGGTGCGCAGCTCGTGGCCCGCGTCCTGGACGAGGCGGCGCTGATCGTCCTCGGACTGCGCGAGGCGGCCCAGCATGTGGTCGAAGGAGCGGCCGAGCCTGCCCACCTCGTCGCGCCCGGCGACCGGCACCTGGATGTCGACGCGGCCCGTCGCGGCGACGCCCTCCGCGGCGTGCGCGAGGCGCACCAGGCGGCGGGTGATGCGTCGGGCCAGCCACCAGCCGACAAGACCCGCGGCGAGCACGACCAGGCAGGCGAGCAGGACCGTGCGGTTCTGCAACTCCTTGAGCAGGTCCTCGGTGTCGCTGAACTGCTGCGCTACCTGGACCGCGCCCCGGCCGCCGCCGAGGGCGACCGTCGCGAGGCGGTAGTCCTCGCCGCCGATCTCGATGTTCCGCCGCGCCACCTTGCCCGGCTGCAGGTCGGCGGCGACCTCCTGCTCCATCGCGCCGACGGGCAGCGGCCTGCTGCCCCGGTCGACGATCCGGCCACCGGCGTCGAGGACCTGCACGTCGGCGCGGGTCGGCCGGGCCAGGTCGTCGCGGAGGCCGTCGTGGTCGAGGTCGCCGGTCGCGTAGTCCTCGGCGTCGAGGGCCCGGTGCCGCACCTGGGTACGCAGGTCGCCGACGACCTCGGTGAAGACCGACTGCTGGTCCCTGCGGACGAGGTGGGCCGCGGCGTCGTAGCCGACCAGGCCGACCAGCAGCGTCACGCCGGCGGCGACCGCCGCGAAGGAGGCCGCGAATGTCGTACGCAGACTGGTCCGCGAACGGCGCGCGCCGCGCAGGACGCGGAGGCGAAGGTGGGGGCGGGCTCGAAGGTGGGGGCGGGCTCGAAGACGGGGAGGACGGAAACGCATACGGGGCTCAGGGCTCCCGGAGGACGTACCCCACGCCCCGCACCGTGTGGATCAGCGGCGCCGCGCCCGCCACGTCGAGCTTGCGGCGGAGGTAACCGACGTACACCGCAAGGTTCTTGGAGCTGGGGCCGAAGTCGTAGCCCCAGATGCGGTCGTAGATGGTGGGGTGGTCGAGGACGATCCCGGCGTTGCGGGCGAGGAGTTCGAGCAGGTCGAACTCCGTGCGGGTGAGATCGACCTCGACGGAGCCGCGCCACACGCGGCGATCCAACGGGTCGATCCGCAGATCCCCCGCGGTGACGAGCCCGTCCAGCCCGTCGGGGCTGCCCGCGCCGCCCCAGTCGTGCGGGCCGTCCGAACCTTCCGCACCGCCCGCGCCACCCGAACCCGACACGCCACCTGCACCGCGCGAACCGTGCGGGCCACCCACGCCGCCCGCAACCTCCGCGCCGCCCAGGCCGTCGCCGCCCTCGAAAGAAGCCGTCCCGCCCGGCCGCTCCCCGGCAGCTCCCTTGGCGTCCGGTCGCCGCCCGGTGCCGTCCGCCCTGCGCAGCAGCGCCCGCAGCCGCGCGAAGACCTCCTCGATCTCGAACGGCTTGGCCACGTAGTCATCGGCGCCCGCGTCGAGGCCCGCGATACGGTCCGCGGTCTCCACCCGTGCCGTCAGCATCAGGATCGGCGTGCGGTCGCCCTCCGCGCGCAGCACCTGGCAGACCTGGAGCCCGTCGATGCCGGGCATCATCACGTCGAGGACGAGGATGTCCGGCGGCCGCAGATGGGCGCTGGCGAGGGCCTGGATGCCGTCGGCCACGGCCGTGACCTCGTACCCCTCCAGGGTGAGCGCGCGTTCGACGGCATGCCGGATGGCGCGGTCGTCCTCGGCGAGCAGCACGGTGTGGGGCATCCGCCCAGTCTGCCAAGCCGCCTGGTGGGGCCCCGCCGCCGGGTGCCCGCAGCGCCTTCTTCTTACCCGGCTCTCACCTTGCCTCTCATGGCTTCTTACCCGCCCCTCACCCGCCGAGGCCCCGCGGCTTACCCCGGGGCGCAAGGGTGGGCCTCCGTCCACCGCGCGGCCCGTCGAACCGGACCCGCACGGTCCCGTCGCGCTCCGCCAGGGGGAAAGCACCGCATGAAGGTCGTGTTTCTGCTGCACAACGCCTACGGCGTGGGCGGCACCATCCGCACCACCTTCAACCTCGCGGCGGCGCTCGCCGACCGACACGACGTCCGCGTCGTGTCGATGACACGTCACCGCGAGGCGCCGCGCTTCGCGGTCGACCCGCGGATCGCCCTCGTGCCGCTGGTCGACACCCGCGTGGGCAGCGCCGACACGGGCGATCCGCTCCTCGCCGAGCCCGCGCGGGACTTTCCCGAGGCCGACCGGCGCCATCACCAGTACACGCGCCTGCACGACGTACGCGTCGAGGGCTATCTGCGCGGCTGTGACGCGGACGTCGTCATCGGCACCCGGCCCGGCATCAACGTCTACCTCGCCCGCTTCGGCCCGCGCCGCGCCCTGCGCATCGCCCAGGAGCATCTGCGGCACGACGCCCACAGCAAGCGGCTGCGCGCCGAACTCGCCCGCCACTACCGCGAGTTGGACGCCGTGGTCACGACCACGGAGGCGGACGCCGCCGTCTACCGCACGCGCATGCCGCTGCCCGGCGTGCGGGTCCTCGCGGTGCCGAACATCGTGCCCGCCCCCGAGAGTCCGCCCTCCGACGGCTCCGCCAAGGTGGTCGCCGCCGCGGGCCGCCTCGTGCCGGGCAAGCGCTTCGACCTGCTCGTGGAGGCCTTCTCCGCGGTGGCCGCGCAGCATCCGGAATGGAAGCTACGCATCTACGGCGGAGGTCCCGCCAAGGCGGGGCTCCAGGACATGATCGACGGCCTGGGGCTCGGCGAGCACGTCCGGCTGATGGGGGTGCGCTCACCGATCGAGGCGGAGTTCGCGAAGGCGTCTCTGGTCGCGTCCGCCTCCGACGCCGAGTCCTTCGGCATGACGCTCGTCGAGGCGATGCGCTGCGGGGTCCCTGTGGTCAGCACCGACTGCCCGCTCGGCCCGGCCGAGATCATCCGGGACGGGCACGACGGCCGGCTCGTGCCGCGCGGCGACGGACACGCGCTGGCGAAGGCGCTCGTGGAGCTCATCGAGGACGCCCCGCTGCGCCGCAAGATGGGGGCCGCCGCCCGGGAGAGCGCCCACCGCTACGACCCGGACCCGATCGTCCGCCGCCACGAGGACCTCTTCGCCGAGCTGGGCGCGACACGGCGCACGCGGGCGTGGCGTCGCCGGGCGGGCGCACTGCGACGCCGGTGCCGGTCCCGCGCGGGGGCCGCGCGGCGCGGCGTGCGCCGGGGCGCGCGTGCGGCGAGGGCACGACTGAGGCCCACGCGCCCCGCCTGACGGCCCCGTCCGTGCGGCGTATCGTCACGGCCATGCGTCCCTGAGCGGGTACGACGATGGCGAGGACCGCTGCTACGACGATGGCGAGGACCGCGATGCGGAAGATCATCTGGGCGATGTCGGCATCTCTGGACGGCTTCATGTCGGGTCCGGACGGCGAGTTGGACTGGCATCTGGTCGACGACGAACTCCACCGCCACTTCAACGAACTGACCAGTGCCATGGGGGCGTTCCTGGACGGCCGCGTCACCTGGCAGCTGATGGCCGAGGCCTGGCCGACGGCCGACGCCGATCCCGAGAGCACCGAGCCGATGCGGGAGTTCGCCGCGATCTGGCGCGACATGCCCAAGTACGTGTTCTCCAGGACGCTGGAGCAGGCCGACTGGAACACCACGATCCTGCGCGAGGTCGTGCCCGAGGAGATCCGCGCGCTCAAGGAGTCGGCGGACGGCGACATCTCGCTCGGCGGCGCCGATCTCGCCGCGTCCTTCCTGCGGCTCGGGCTCGTCGACGAGATCCACGTGTACGTCCATCCCGTCCTGATCGGCCGGGGCAGGCCCATGTTCCAGGCCTCGGACGTGAAGGCCGACCTCAGGCTCACGCAGACGCGGACGTTCGGCAACGGCGTCGTCCTGCTCCGCTACGAGCGCGTCAACTGATGCGCACGGGCTCTGCCGTGGCCTGAAGACGCGGCGCGGTCAGGCGCGAACTCGCGGCGCGGCCAGGCGCGAACTCCACGGTGTCACTGCCACAGGGCCTCGGCCGCGGCCATCCCCACGAAGGCCGCGCCGAGGCCCGCGGCGACGCTCCCGATGGCGTTCGCCACCGCGGAGAACCGCGCACCGCTCTCGGCGAGCCGCAGCGTCTCGTACGAGAAGGTCGAGTACGTCGTCAGCGCCCCGCACAGCCCGGTGCCGAGGAACAGCTGGGTGTGCGAGGAGGCGGCGCCCGCCGTGACGGCGCCGGTGATCACGCCGAGGACCAGGCAGCCCACGACGTTGACGGTGAAGGTTCCCCAGGGGAAGCGGGAGTCGTGCCGCGTCTGCACGGCGCGGTCGGTGAGGTAGCGCAGCGGGGCGCCGATCATTCCGCCGACGGCGACGAGCAGCCAGTTCATGACGCCCTCCGTGCGAGCAGACGGCGCGTCGTCCACGCCGCGCAGCAGACCGCCGCGAGCGCCGTGAGCAGGGTCAGGGCCAGATAGACCAGGCCCGTGCGAGCCCGTCCCGCGCTCACGAGGCGCTCGATGTCCACCGCGTACGTCGAGAACGTGGTGAAGCCGCCGAGGACGCCCGTGCCGAGGAACGGCCGCAGCAGGGGGTGCGCGCGTGCCGTCCGCGCCTCGGCGACCAGCACCATGAGGACGCCGATCGCCGCGCAGCCGACGGCGTTCACCACGAGCGTGGTCCAGGGGAAGCCACCCGCGACGCCCGGCCAGAGCAGGGACGCCGCGTAGCGGGCCGAGGCGCCGATGCCGCCGCCCAGGGCCACGGCGGCGAGGACGAGGCCCTGGCCGTGCGTCAGCTCGCGCCGCTGGGCGGGTACGGACAGGTCGATGTCGGGGTCTGTGGGATCTACAAGGTCTGTGGGACCTGTGTGCTCTGTGGGTTCTCCGGGTCCCGTGGTTCCTGCGGGCCCTGCGCTCTCTGCACGCTCTGCGGGGTCCATGTGTCTCCGTGTCTCCTACTCGCCGTCGCCCGTCTTCGAGCGCGCTCGTTCGCAAGTAGGGACCGTTGGCGGCATTCCGCGCCGCGGTTCGGGTACGGCGGGCCCCACCGCCGCGCGGCGCCTCCGGGCCCTGCCCGGGGGATCACCGCCGACACCAGGCTAACCGGGCCGGCCGTTCACCGCGTCATCGGGCCCGCGGTGATCGTCTTCGACGGGCAGGTGGCGGGTAGGGACACCGCATCCCTCCGGACCGTATCGGCCCGGCGTACCCCTCTGGCATTGGAGTGCTCATGACCGTCCGCGTGACCCCGCTGCTGAACGGACTCGACGCCCGGCTTCCCGGTCTGCGCGAGCTGTACGAGGACCTGCACGCCCACCCCGAGCTGTCCTTCCAGGAGGTGCGCACGGCGGGTGTCGTCGCCGCGCGTCTGCGGGAGCAGGGGTGGGAGGTCACCGAGGGAGTGGGCGGCACCGGAGTCGTCGGCGTACTCACCTCCGGCACCCCCTCGGGCGAGGGCCCCGTCGTGCTGCTCCGCGCCGACATGGACGCGCTGCCCGTGGAAGAACAGACCGGACTCCCCTACGCCTCCACCCGCACCGCGCTCGACGGCGACGGCAACGAGGTCCCTGTGATGCACGCCTGCGGCCACGACATGCACGTCACCTGCCTGTTGGGGGCCACCGCGCTGCTCGCCGCCAACCGGCAGGACTGGCGCGGCACGGTGGTGGCGGTGTTCCAGCCCGCCGAGGAGGTCGGCGGGGCCCCCGCGATGATCGAGGACGGCTTCCTCGACCGCTTCCCGCGCCCGGATGTGTGCCTGGGCCAGCATGTGGCGCCCGCGCCCGTCGGCTTCGTCGGCACCCGGCCCGGCCCTCTGATGGCGGCCTCCGACAGCATGCGGATCCGGCTCTTCGGGCGGGGCGGTCACGGGTCCATGCCCGAGACGACGGTGGACCCGGTGGTGATGGCGGCGTCGGTCGTGCTGCGCCTGCAGACCGTGGTCTCCCGCGAGGTGGCGGCCTCTCAGACGGCCGTGGTCACCGTCGGGTCGCTGCACGCCGGCACCAAGGACAACATCATCCCGGACACCGCGGAGCTCGAGGTCAACATCCGCTCCACCACCCAGGCGGTACGGGAGAAGGTCCTTGCCGCGGTCGAGCGGATCGTCCGCGCGGAGGCCGCCGCGTCCGGCGCCCCCAAGGAGCCCGAGTTCGAGCCGCTGGACTCCTTCCCCGTCACCGTCAACGATGCCGCGGCCACCGCCACGGTGCAGTCCGCGCTGACCGCGGCGCTGGGCGAGGGCCACGTCTTCACGCTGCCCAGGACGGTCACCGGCAGCGAGGACTTCGGCACCTTCGGCTCCGCGTTCCACGTGCCCTCGGTCTTCTGGCACTTCGGCGGCGCGGACCCCGCGGCGTTCAGCGGCATCGACCTGGGCGACCTCCTGGAGAACGGGATCCCGGCCACGATCCCCTCCAACCACTCCTCCCGCTTCGCGCCGGTCCCGGATCCGACCATCCACGTCGGGGTGACGTCGCTGCTCGCCGCGGCGGCCCAGTGGCTCGACGGGGTGTAAGACCACCGGGGCCGCGCCGGCAGTCGCAAGGACTCAACTCCGGCCGCCGCACGGCCCGGTGCGGCGTACGGCGGGAGCCGACGCCGCGGGCGGCCATGCCTCGGGGTCGAGGAGACCCAGTACGTAGGCCCGTGCCACCAGCGCCGTCCGGTTCGGCGCGCGCAGTCGGCGGCACAGCCGTGTCAGGTGGTAGTTGACACCGTCGACGCCGATGCCGATCGTGCGCGCCACGACCGCCGTCGTGTCGCCGCCGGCGACCAGCCGCAGGACGCGGGCCTCCTGGGCACTCAGCGCCGGGTGCGTGAACTCCTCGCCGGTGTCGTCGGGGTGAGCGGCGGCGCACCTCGGGCACAGCCCGGCCGGCTCCGTCCTGTCCGCCTCCTCCTCCGCGACGCGCAGCGTCACCAGCAGCGGCCGCTCCAGAGGGTCGGTGACCGGCTCGACGGTCACCTGCCCGTGGCGTGCCGCGCCCGCCACGGCCCAGCTCACCTCGACCGGGTAGCGGGACCTGCGGCCGGAGCGCATGGCCTCGTCCAGTTTGCGGAGCTGCTTCTCGTTGGTGGGCGTGAGCAGTTCGAGCAGGAGCCGGTTCGCCACCCGGCCCGGCTGGAGGCCGAGAGCCGCGGCGAAGGCGGGGTTGGCGACGGTGACGACACCGTCCGCGCCGCTGACGGCGGTCGGCACGGGCGATCGGTCGAGCAGGCTGAGGAATCTGCCGCGCCACACCGCCGCGTCGGCCTCCGGCATCACGTTCCCGGCCGCGTCCGCCGCCCGCTCCCGCTGATGCACACCGGCCCCTCTCGCACAAGAGACATCGGTCCAATGCCCCCTACAAGAATAGGTAGTCCTGGCCGAGGATCTCCGAGCCCGGCGGGCGACGGTGGAAGCGGCGCCCGGCGCATCGGGCGTCGCTTCCCCTGCACCCACGGGAAAGGGCACTGGCCATGAGCAAATCACCCACCGTCGAGGTCCGCGCTCTCCGGGACCACCCGGACCTCGAACTGCCCGTCGTCGACATCACGGCCACCGGCGTCACCAGCACCCCGGTCCAGCAGGCCATGGAGTTCGGACGGCTGCACGGCCCCCTCTTCGCCCGCCGGTATCACGGGCGCGAACTCGTCTGGGCCTGCTCCCTGGAACTGGTCGAGGAGCTCTCCGACGAGACGCGTTTCGCCAAGGGAGTGGGACCGGCCCTGGAGAACGTCCGCGGCTTCGCGGGCGACGGCCTGTTCACGGCGTACAACGACGAGCCCAACTGGGCCAAGGCGCACGACATCCTGCTCCCCGCTTTCGCCATGAACTCGATGCGTACGTACCACCCGCACATGCTGCGCGTGGCCAAGCGCCTCATCGCCTCCTGGGACGGGCGGTTCGCGCCCGGCACGGCCCGGTCGGCGCCGGTGAACGTGTCGGACGACATGACCAGGATGACGCTGGACACCATCGGCCTGTCCGGCTTCGGCTACGACTTCGATTCGTTCGGCCGCACCGATCCGCATCCCTTCGTCGAGGCGCTCGTACGTGCCCTTGGCCACAGCCAGACGAAGCTGGCCCGGGTTCCGGGTGAGGACCACACCGCCGAGGACCAGACGTTCGAGGCGGATGCCGCCTTCCTCGCCGAGGTCGTCGACGAGGTGATCGAGTCCCGCAAGGCGTCGGGGGACACGTCGGCCGACGACCTGCTCGGTCTGATGCTCAACTCCCCGCACCCCGTCAGCGGAGAGCTCCTCGACGAGGCCAACATCCGCAACCAGGTCATCACCTTCCTGATCGCCGGGCACGAGACCACATCCGGCACCCTCGCCTTCGCCCTCTACCACCTCTTGAAGAACCCGGCGGCGCTGCACCGCGCGCAGGCCGAGGCGGACGCGCTGTGGGGTGACGAGCCGGACCCCGAGCCGACGTACGAGGACGTGGGCCGGCTGCGTTATGTGCGGCAGGTCCTCAACGAGGCGCTGCGGCTGTGGCCCACCGCACCCGCGTTCCAGCGCAGGGCCCTGGTCGACACCACCATCGGCGGGCGCCATCCGATCGAGGCGGGCCAGAGCGTCCTGGTACTCACTCCGCTGCTGCACCGCGACCCCGTCTGGGGCGACAACGTCGAGGAGTTCGACCCCGACCGCTTCACCCCCGAGGCCGAGGCGGGCCGCTCCCCGCACGCGTACAAGCCGTTCGGCACCGGCGAACGCGCCTGCATCGGGCGGCAGTTCGCGCTGCACGAGGCCACCATGCTGCTCGGCATGCTGGTGCACCGCTACCGCTTCGACGACCACGCCCGCTACCGCCTGAAGGTCAACGAGACCCTCACCCTCAAACCGGCGGACTTCACCATGACGTTGGCCGCCCGCACCGCCCAGGACCGGGCGCGGGGCCGGGCCGCCCTCAGCACCCTCGCCCTCCCCGCGGACACCACGGGCGGAGCCACCGGAACCGAGGACGGGCTGCCGACCCGGGCCGTGGCAGGCACCCCGCTGACCGTTCTGCACGGCTCCAACTACGGAACCTGCCGCGGCTACGCCGAGCAACTGGGCGCGCTGGGCACCGAGTTGGGCTTCGACGTGCGCGTGACCTCGCTGGACGAGGCCACGGGCGAACTGCCCACCGACACGACGCTGGTGATCGTCGCCGCTTCGTACAACGGCCAACCCACCGACGACGCGGGCGAGTTCCTCACGTGGCTGGCACGGGCCGCGCCGGACACGGCGGCCGGCGTTCGGTACGCGGTCCTCGGCGTCGGGGACCGCAACTGGGCGGCGACCTACCAGCGGGTGCCCACCCTCATCGACCAGGGACTCGCCGCCGCAGGCGCGACGCGCCTCCTGGAGCGCGCCGAGGCCGACGCCTCCGGCGACCTTGCCGGGGCCGTACGGCGCTTCGCCCGGTCGCTGCGCGAGGCGCTGCTGCGGCAGTTCGGGGCCCCGGAGAGCACCGGAACCGCCGACCCCACGTCCCCGGCCCGGACCTACGACGTGGCGGAGGTGACCGGCGGACCGCTCAACGCGCTGACCGCCCGGCACGGCGTGACGCCGATGACCGTGACGGAGACGGCCGAACTGGCCGATCTCTCCCATCCGTTGGGGCGCTCGAAGCGGTTCCTGCGGGTCGCGCTCCCGGACGGGACCGCGTATCGCACCGCCGACCATCTGAGCGTACTGCCGGTCAACGCACCGGAATTGGTGGAGCGCGCGATCACGGTGCTCGGCGTGTCCCCGGACACCGTCCTCGACATCCGCGCGCACCGGCCCGGCCGCACCACCCTGCCGCTGGACCGGCCGATCGCCGTCCGGGAGCTGCTCGGCCGGTACGTCGAGCTGCAGGACGCCCCGACCGCCGAGCAGACCGCCCTGCTGGCCACCCACAATCCGTGCCCGCCGGAGCGGCTCGCACTGGAGCGACTGGCCGCGGCCGAAGACGGGCCGACCGCACGCCGGGGCAGCCTGCTCGACCTGATCGAGGCCCACCCGGCGCTGCGCGGACACCTGCCCTGGCCGGTCCTCCTGGAACTGCTGCCGCCGATCCGTCCGCGCCGCTACTCGATCTCGTCGTCGCCCGCCGCCGCGCCGGGCCACGCCGAGCTGATGGTCTCGCTCCTGTCGGCCCCCGACCGGTCCGGCCGCGGGACCTTCCGCGGCACCGGCTCCTCGTACCTCCATCGCGTGGCGGCCGGAGACACCCTCCACGCGCGCGTGCTGCCCTGCCGGGAGCAGTTCCGTATCCCCGAGAACACGAGGACCCCGGTCATCATGGTCGCCGCGGGCACGGGCCTCGCCCCCTTCCGCGGGGCGATCGCCGACCGACTGGCACAGCTGCGCCGGGGCCGTCGACTTCCGCCCGCCCTCTGCTACTTCGGGTGCGACCACCCCGACGTCGACTATCTGCACCGCGCGGAGCTGACGGACGCGGAGCGCGCGGGCGCGGTCTCGATGCGCCCGACGTACTTCAAGGCCCCCGAGGGCGGCCTCCTGTTCGTCCAGCACCGGATCGCGGCCGAGGCCGAGGAGGTGTGGCGGCTGCTGGAGTCCGGCGCGAAGGTCTACGTCTGCGGCGACGGCACGCGGATGGCCCCCGGAGTCCGCGAGGCGTTCCAGCAACTCCGCATGAAGTACGCGGGTGACGACGGGCCGGCGGCGCTGGCGTGGTGGCAGGGCCTGGTGGCCGAAGGGCGCTATGTCGAGGACGTCTACGCGGGCAACTGACGCAGCCGTGCGCGCAATGGGGACAGCGCCGCACCCGAGCGCGGCGCGCCGCGTCAAACGCCCGCGGACCGGAGCACCTTCTCCATGGTGTCACCGGCCAGGTAGTTCCCGAACTTGTGGAAGTCGACGCGTGCGATGGATGTCCAGACGCCGTCGTCGACGCCGTCGAAGGCCCGGCGGAGCCGTCGCGGCGGGGCGACGTGGTCACCGACACCGGCGATGTTGAGCCACCGGCGCACGGTCGGCGGGCGCAGTCCGCGCCCGCCGAACGGCGACGGATCGAGCCGGTCGAACACCACGCCCGGCAGCGCGAGCGGCGAGCGGCGAGCGGCGAGCCGACCGTGACGAGCGCGAGCGGCGAGCCGACCGTGACGAGGAGGTCCATGGGCACGCGCGCCGCGCGCGCTCCACAGCGCCTCCTGGGCGACGACGACGCCGAGTGAGTGCGCGATGCCTACGCGGGGACGGGCACGGGCACGGGGCGAGGAACGCGGCCCACCGGGCTCAGCCGCGATACGTCTCCAGAAGACGCAGCCACACCTCGCTGATCGTCGGATACGCGGGCACCGCGTGCCACAGCCGGTCCAGGGGAATCTCGCCCGCGACCGCCATCGTCGCCGAGTGGATGAGCTCGCCGACGCCGGGGCCGACGAACGTGACGCCGAGGAGGATCTCGCGGTCCAGGTCGACGATCATGCGGGCGCGGCCGCGGTAGCCGTCGGCGTAGAGGCCCGCGCCCGCGACGCCGCGCATGTCGTAGTCGACGGCGCGGACGCGGTGGCCCGCGGATTCCGCCTCCGCGAGGGTCAGGCCCGCGGACGCGGCCTCGGGGTCGGTGAAGACCACCTGCGGGACGGCCGCGTGGTCGGCGGTGGCGGAGTGGGCGCCCCAGCGGTCGGTCTCCAGGAGCGGGACGCCCTGGGCGCGGGCCGCGATGGCGGCGCCCGCGATGCGCGCCTGGTACTTGCCCTGGTGGGTGAGGAGCGCGCGGTGGTTCGCGTCGCCCACCGCGTACAGCCAGTCGCTGCCCTCGACGCGCAGGCTCTCGTCGACGGGCAGCCAGGAGCCGGGCTCCAGGCCGACCGTCTCCAGGCCGATGTCCTCGGTGCGCGGGGCGCGGCCCGTGGCGAAGAGGATCTCGTCGGCCCGGAGCTCGGAGCCGTCGTCCAGGGTCGCGACGACCGTGCCGTTCTCGCGCTTGACCGCGGTGACCGAGACGCCGGTGCGGACCTGCGCGCCCGCCTCCGTCAGGGCCTGTGCCACCAGCTCGCCCGCGAAGGGCTCCATGCGCGGCAGCAGGCCCTCGCCACGGACCAGTACCGTCACGCTCGATCCCAGCGCCTGCCAGGCCGTGGCCATCTCCACGGCCACGACGCCGCCGCCCACCACCAGGAGGCTGCCGGGCACGTGGTCGGCGCTGGTGGCCTCACGGCTGGTCCACGGCTTCACGTCGGCGAGGCCCGGCAGATCGGGCAGGGCGGCGCGGGTGCCGGTGCAGACGGCGACCGCGTGGCGGGCTTCGAGCGTGCGCTCCGGGCCGTCCGCGGCGGTCACCGTCACCTTGCGCGGGCCCGCGATCCGGCCGTGGCCCCGGTACAGGTCGACGCCGACGCCGTCCAGCCAGCCGACCTGGCCGTCGTCCTTCCAGTGCGAGGTGTAGTCGTCGCGGTGGGCGAGGACCGCGGCGGCGTCCAGTGGCCCCTGGACGGACTGGCGCAGGCCGGGGACGCGGCGGGCGTCGGCGCGGGCGATGACGGGGCGCAGCAGGGCCTTGCTCGGCATGCAGGCCCAGTACGAGCACTCGCCCCCGACGAGTTCGCTCTCGACGATCGCGGCGCTCAGCCCCGCGGCGCGGGCCCGGTCCGCGACGTTCTCCCCCACGGGACCTGCTCCGATGACAACTACGTCGTACGTGATGGCTTCCGTCACTTCCGTCATGAGGACAGTCTGTCGGCAGGTGTGCGCCGTGGCCACACGGGTACGCGCGCGGAACACGCCGGTACACGCGCGGCACCGCCCGCGCGTGGAGGCGGCGGAATACGTCCGCCACATCGGCCGTTGTGCACAGCGGCTTCGCCCGACAGCAGGAAGTAGGGAACACACCATGAGCAGCGCGACCGTGGAGCTCACCAAGGAGAACTTCGACCAGACGGTCACGGACAACGAATTCGTCCTGATCGACTTCTGGGCGTCGTGGTGCGGGCCGTGCCGGCAGTTCGCCCCCGTGTACGAGAAGGCCGCCGAGGCCAACCCCGACCTGGTCTTCGCCAAGGTCGACACGGAGGCCCAGCCGGAGCTTGCCGCCGCCTTCGACATCCAGTCCATCCCGACCCTGATGATCGTCCGCGACCAGGTGGCGGTGTTCGCCCAGCCCGGCGCGCTGCCCGAGGCCGCCCTGACGGACGTCATCGGCCAGGCCAGGAAGCTGGACATGGACGAGGTCCGCCGCCAGGTCGCCGCCGAGCAGGCCAAGCAGCAGGAACAGGGCCGGTAAGGGCCGCTCAGCTGGACTCGCGGTGCACGACGTCCGCCCCAAGCACGTCGTGCACCTCGGGCTCCTCGCCCGGGTCGCGCACCATGCGGTCGACGAGCTCGGCGAGGCCGCGGCCCGACGGCAGTTCGATGCGGACGGTGCTGAGCCGGGGTCGCAGGAGCCTGGCCAGCATCAGGTCGTCCGAGCCGAGCACCGCGGTCTCGTCGGGGATCGTGATGCCCTCGTCCTGGAGGGCCCGCATCAGAAGCATCGCGTATTCGTCGTTGTACGCGAAGACGGCCTCGAGCCCCAGTGAGCGCCAGCGCGCCGCGAGCCGTGCCGCGGCCCCCTCGTCGTACGCGAGGGGCAGTGCGGTGACCGATGCCCCGGCGGTGCCTGTGGCCTCGACCGTCTGACGGATGCCTTCGAGGCGGGGCCGCGAGAAGTTCTCCAGGCCCGGCTCCTCGGGGACGACGACGCCTATGCGGCGCCGCCCGCGGGCCAGGAAGTGCAGGGCCGCCGTCTCGCCCACTTTGCGGCCGTCCATGAGCAGGGCGTGCGCGCCCTCGACGCGGTGGGGTCCCAGGGTGAAGACGGCCTTGGCACCGGACCGCTTCAGGACCGTCACGCCGCGCGCGTTGAGCGCGGAGGCGTCGGGGGCGAGGACGGCGACGGGGCGCAGTTCGGCCCAGGCGCGCGCGGCGTCCTCGCCGGTCAGGCCGAGGCTCGCGTACTGCACGACGGTGTAGTCGAACCGGCTGAGCGCCCACTGCAGTTCGTTGAAGAACTGGCTGAACAGCGGCCCCATCGGGACCTCGGCGGTGGGCATGAGCACCATGCGGCTGTGCCCGGCGCGCAGGCTGCGGGCGGCCGCGTGCGGGACGTAGCCGAGTTCTCTGGCCGCCTCGTGGACGCGGCGGCGCGTGGGCTCGCTGATGCGGACGGCGCTGGTGTTGTTGAGGACGTAGGAGACGGTCGCGCGCGAGACGCCCGCCAGGCGGGCGACGTCGGCACTGGTCGGCACGGAGCGCCGCGTGGGCTGCTGCTTCGGTATCTGCACCATGACACCGGCAATCCTTGCAGATGGTGTCGTGACGGCATCCGGCGGGCAGGTGGAGCGCCTCGCTTCGCCCCGTTCCACAACTTCCCTGGCACCGTTCCGCGTTGCCCTACTCGCCGGTTAACGTTCGGACACCCGTCGTCGAGCGAAGGTGTCCCCCACATGACTGCCGACCGTGCCGAAGGCCTGGCGCGCACCGCCCGCGCGCTGGCCGAGGGAGAGGTGTCCTCACGCGTCCTGACCGAGCGGACGCTGGCCAGGATCGAGGCGTCGCAGCCGGTCCTCAACGCCTTCAAGCTGGTGCGGGCCGAGGCCGCGCTCGCCGAGGCGGACGCCGCCGACCGCGAGTTGGCCACGGGCGGCGCGTCCCCGGACCGACCGCTGCTCGGGGTGCCGCTTGCGGTGAAGGACGACATGGACGTGGCGGGCGAGCCGACCGCGTTCGGATGCAGGGGAGACTTCCCGCCGCAGACCGAGGACTGCGAGGCCGTGCGCCGCCTGAGGGCGGCCGGTGCGGTGATCGTCGGCAAGACCAACACGTGCGAGCTGGGCCAGTGGCCGTTCACGGAGGGGCCCGGCTTCGGCGACACCCGCAATCCGTGGAACACCGGTCACACGCCCGGCGGTTCCTCGGGCGGCTCGGCGGCGGCGGTCGCGGCGGGGCTCGTCCCCGCCGCGCTCGGCTCCGACGGCGCGGGCTCGGTCCGCATCCCCGCCGCCTGGACCCATCTGGTCGGCATCAAGCCGCAGCGGGGGCGGATATCGACCTGGCCGTGGCCCGAGGCGTTCCAGGGCATCACCGTCAACGGCCCGCTGGCCAGGACGGTCGCGGACGCCGCGCTGCTCCTGGACGCGGCGAGCGGCAGCCACGCGGGCGATCTGCACCGCCCGCCGACCGTGCGCGCCGCCGAGGCCGCGACGCGCGATCCGGGGCGGCTGCGGATCGCGCTGTCGCTGCGGATGCCGTTCACGGCGACGCCCAAGCAGCTGCACCCCGTGGTGAAGGACCGGGTCGTGGCGCTCGCGGAGCGCCTCGCCTCGCTGGGACACGACGTGACGGCGGCCGATCCGCGCTACGGCCAGATCGGGTTGACGTTCGTGCCGCGCGCCACGGCGGGCATCGCGGAGTGGACCCGCAAGGTGCCCGACGTCTCGCTCCTGGACCGGCGCACGCGCGAAGCGGCCCGCATGGGACGGCTGTTGGGCGGTGCCCCGCTGCGCCTCGCGCGCCGCTCCGAGGCCGCCCTGCACCGTCAGGTGGGCGCGGTCTTCTCGACGTACGACGTGGTGATCGCGCCGACGACAGCCGCTCCCCCGCCCCGGATCGGGGCACTGGCCACCATGAGCGCCTTGCGCACCGACCAGGCGATGATCGCCGCCTGCCCCTACGCGTGGCCGTGGAACGTGCTCGGCTGGCCGGGCGTCAACGTCCCCGCGGGGCACACGCCGGGCGGGCTTCCCGTCGGCGCACAGCTGCTCGGCCCCGCGGGCAGCGAGCCGCTCCTGATCTCCCTGGCCGCCCAGTTGGAGGCGGACCAGCGGTGGTACGAGCGGTGGCCGGCGCCGGTCCCGCACGCGGAACCGGCGCCGTAGAGCCCTGGGGCTCCGGCGTCACTGGGAGCGGACTCCCTTCACAGATCGGTCTCCGGGATACGTGCGGCGAGCCCGCCGTCGACGGGCAGGACGGCGCCGGTGACGTACGAGGCGTCGTCGCCGGCGAGGAACGCGACGGCGCGGGCCACCTCTTCGGGCCGCCCCGGGCGGCGCAGCGGATAGGGCCGTACGCGCGCGGCCAGTTCGGCCGGGTCGTCGAGCAGGTGCGCGTTGCGCTCGACGGCGATGAGGCCGGGCGCGACGGCGTTGACGCGGATGCCGTGCGGTCCCCATTCGAGCGCGGCGGTGCGGGTGAAGGCGACGAGCCCTGCCTTCGCGGCGGAGTACGGGCCGAACGCCTGGGCCGCGAACTGGGCGTGCACGGAAGCGATGTTGACGATCGCCCCGGTGCGGCCGCCGTCGATCAGCCGCCGCGCGAAGGCCTTGGCCAGGCGCACCGCGGCGGTGAGGCTGACGTCGAAGGTGCGGTCCCAGCCGTCATCGGTGCCGTCGAGAAGTGGGGCGCGCTCCTCCGCGTACGCGCAGTTGACCAGGGTGCGCGGCGGCTCGGCCACGGCGTCTGCGGCGTCTGCGGTGTCTGCGGCGTCGAGGATCCGCTCGGGCGCGTCGGCGTCGGTGAGATCGGCGACGACGGGCCGCAGCCCCGCGTCGGCCAGCTCCTCGACCGCCTTCAGGACGTCCACGGCGACGACCCGGTGCCCGCGCGTCGCGAGGTCGAGCGCGATGACGCGTCCGATGCCCCGGGCGGCTCCCGTGACGACCGCGGTGGTGCCGGTGGTACCGGCCGTTCGCTGCTGCGTGCTGTTCATCGTTTCGACAACCCCTTGTTCAATCCGTCGGCGAGCAGATTGAAACCGATCACCAGGCCGGTGACGACGACCATCGGGCCGATCGCGTACGCCGCGTTGTCCCCCAGGAAATTCACACTCGTTCGCAGCAGCGCGCCCAGCGAGGGATCGGGGGGGGTCACGCCGATACCGACGAAGCTCATCGCGCCCTCGATGAAGACGGCGGTGGACAGGGAGAGCGCGCTCTGCACGATGAGCGGGTCGAGGGTGTTGGGGAGGATGTGACGCAGGAGAATCCTGCGGCGGCTCGCGCCGAGGGCGATCGCCGCGACGACGTACTCACGCCCCTTCTGCGAGAGCACGGCGTCGCGCGCGATCCGCCCGAACAGCGGTACGTTCACTCCCGCGACGGTCCAGAAGACGGCGCCGGTGCCAGGACCGAGGATCGCGGCGAGCGTGACGCCGAGGATCAGCGCGGTGAAGGCCAGCATCACGTCGAAGGCCCGCTGCAGCACCAGGTCGACCGCGGGGTGCGCCCCGCAGGCGAACCCGAGCGCGATGCCCGTGACGGCGCCGAGCGGTACCGCGCTGAAGGCGAGGAGCACGTCCAGGCGGATGCCGTACAGGACGCGGCTGAAGAGGTCGCGGCCGAACTCGTCGGTGCCGAGCAGGTGGTGGCCGCCGGGTCCGGCGAGCGCGTCGGAGCTCTGGTCGAGGGGCGACTGTCCGGCGAGCAGCGGCGCGCCGAGGCCGAGCAGCACCAGGAGGGCGACGAGACCGAGTCCGGCGCGGGCGGCGGGGCTGTGCAGGGCGCGGGAGCGGGCGACGCGGCGGAGGCGGCCGGGGTGGGGTTCGGGGGCGGGGCGGACGGCGGCCTCCTGTACGGGCGCTTCGTGCGTGGCCGTCACACCGCACCGCCCGTCCGGACACGCGGGTCGAGCGCCGCCTGCGCCAGATCGGTGAGGGTCTGCACGGCGACGAAGACCGCGACGGCGAACAGCAGCAGGTCCTGCACCAGCAGGTAGTCGCGCCCGATCACCGCCTGGAGCAGCAGCTGTCCGAGGCCCGGCCAGGCATAGACCGCCTCGACGACGATGGCGCCGCCGAGCAACTGGCCGATCTGGATGCCGAGGACGGAGACGACGGGCGGCAGGGCGCCCGGCAGTACGTGCCGGCCGAGCAGCCGCCGCCGAGACAGGCCCTTGGCGGTGGCCGTCTTCACGTACTCGTCCTCGCGCGCCCGGCGCAGCGACGCGGCGAGGAAGCGGGCCAGGACCGCGCCGGTGGGCAGGGCGAGGCAGACGGCGGGCAGCAGCAGGTACTGGACACCTATCTCCGGATCGGCGAGCAGCGATTCGTGCCCGGAGGCGGGCAGCACCCGCCAGGTCACGGCGAAGACGAGGACTAGCAGGACTCCGGTGACGTACGGCGGCACGGCGAGCGCGAGGCTCACGGCCCCGCCAAGGAGCGTCCGCACCGTGCGCCGCCTGCTGGTGCCGAGCGCGATCCCGGCCGCGCCGCCGCCCACAAGCGCCAACGCCACGGCGGCGAGCGCGAGTTCGAGGGTGTTGCCGAGCCCGCGGCCGATGAGGGTGGCGTTCGGCGCGCCGAGGATGAACGACGTGCCCAGGTCGCCGGTGAGGAGACCGGTCAGCCACGTCCAGTACTGGGCGGGCAGTGAACTGTCGAGCCCCAGCGAGGCACGGACCTCGGCGACGGTGTCCGCCGAGGCGTCGGGTCCGGCGAGGACGACGGCGGGGTCCCCCGGCGCGAGCCGCAGGACGCAGAAGACGAGGACGGACGCGACGGCGAGGACGACGAGGGCGGAGGGGACGCGCCGCAGGGAGTATCGGAGCATGGCGCGTCAGCCGATCGTCGTGCGGTCGAGGTCGAGGTAGTCGAACATCGTCCAGTTCAGGCCGCGAACCTGCTCGGAGACGGTGAAGGTGTGGGAGCTCGCGACGAGGTCGGAGACGAACTGCTCATCCAGGAGCTGGTCGTTGAGCTCGTCGGCGGCCTTCCGTGCGGCCGCCTCGTCGCCTGCCTTCCAGAGCCGGTCGGCGAGGGCGCGGTAGGTGTCGCTGTCGAAGTTGGAGGCGTTCTTGTCGGCGTTGAAGGGGAAGGCGCCCTTCACGAGCGTGGCGGGGTGGAGCTGCCCGAAGCCGTGGCCGTTGATGAACAGGCCAGGCAGCTCACCGGATTGCAGCTTGGCGAGGAAGTCCGGGGCCTGGAGGGGTTCGGCCCGCGCCTCCAGGCCGATCTTCCCGAGGTCGTACTGAACGATCTCGGCGATCTTGGCGTTGGTGGGCAGGCCCGCGTTGTAGACGACCTTGACGTGTTTGCCGCGCGCGCCCGCCGCCTCGATCAGCGCCTTCGCCTTCTTCAGGTCGCGGCTGTAGTGGGCGGCCTTCTTCTTGTCGTACGCGGGTGAACTCGTCGACCAGGGAAGGGAGCTGACGGTGCCGATGCCGCCGAGGACCTGTTTGAGGACGCGTTCGCGGTCGACGGCCCAGGCGACAGCCTGCCGGACGCGCTTGTCGTCCAGTGGCTTCACCTTCACGTTGGACGCGACGTAGAAGGCGGAGTCGTGCGCGTCGGAGACGGTCACTTCGAAGCGGCGGTCGCCCTTGATGGCGGCGGCGTCCAGGGGTGCGACGTCGACGAGGAGGTGTGTGCCGCCGGAGCGCAGGCTCGACACCATCGAGGTGGACTGGGCGACGACGGACACCTCGATGCCGTCGAGCAGGGGCGAGCCCTTCTTCCAGTACGTCTCGTTGCGCTTCAGCTCGATGCCGGTTCCGGCCTGGCGGGAGACGACGCGGAAGGGGCCCGTGCCCACGAACTTGGTGCCCTTGACCAGGTCGTCCACGCTCTCCTTGTCGACGATGAGGAGGAGCTCGAAGAGGTCGAAGAGGTTGCTGACGGGGTGGGCGAGTTCGAGGGTGACGGTGTGCTCGTCGTCCTCGACGACCTTCGTGATCGCCTGGGCGACGTGCTTGAGCTGGGAGGCGGTCGTGTCCTTCGTCAGGTTCTCGAGGGCGAAGGCGACGTCGGCCGAGGTGAAGGGGCGGCCGTTGTGGAAGGTCACACCCTTACGGAGTGCGAAGGTGATCGACCTGCCGTCCTCGGCCTCCTGCCACGACCGGGCGAGCGAGGGCTTGGGCTCCAGGGTCTTGTGGTCGTACTCGGTGAGGGTGTTGAAGACGGTGCGGGCCAGGGTGAAGTTCGGATTGTTGTGGCCGAACAGGGTGGCGGGCGCGATGTCGGCGGTCTGCGCGATCTTGAGGGTCCCGCCCTGCGTGGCGCCACCGGCCTTCCCCTCCTCCTCGACGGCGGAGCGGCAGGCGGGAAGCGCGAGCAGGGCGCCTCCGGCGCCGATGGCGGCGAGGAGGGAGCGGCGGGACATCGCGTAGGAGTTGTTCGTGGATGTCGGGAGCATGACGGGGCCTCCAGAAGGGGGCGGGCGTGTGCGAATGCGGGGTGTGGGCGCGGGTGTGGGTGTGGGTGTGCCGATAGGGCTCGCGGAGGGGCTCGTCAGCCGCGACAGGAGGGGTGCGGTTCGAGACGGCCGCTCCACACGCGGGTCACCGCCGGGTGGTCGGTGTCGAGGTCGAGACCGATGCCGGGGGTGTCGTCCGGCAGGGTGAGACGCCCTTCGCCGATCCGCTCGGCGCCGCGCACGACGGCCGAGCGCCAACTCGCCTCTCCGTAGGCGTATTCGAGCGGCTCGACCGAGCCGCCGCACACGCCGGTGAGGTGGGCGGCGTGCAGGGTGGCGACGGGACCGGAGGGATTGTGGAAGGAGATCCTGGTGCCGGGTGCGGAGCGGGCGAGGTCGCGGGCGCGCAGGGTGCCACCGGCGTGCTTGACGTCAGGCATCAGCACATCGACCAGCCCGTCGACTTTCTCGACCTCGCCGACGTCGCTCGCGAACTCGCCACCGGCGAGGGTGAGTTCGGTCAGGGAGCGGAGCTCGGCGAGTTCGTCGGGGCGGGCGATGCCGACGCCGTCCTCCAGCCAGTAGAGCCCCAGGTCGGCCAACGGCCCGAGCAGCGGGGCGAGTTCGTCGAGGGTGAGCCGTTCATGGGCATCGGCCATCAGCGCGACCGAAGCCCCCACGGCGGCGCGGGCGGCGCCGAGCCGGGCGAGCCCCAGCGCGGGCAGCGGGATCTCCGCGCGGGGATCGGCCACGTCGAACGGAGCGAGCTTGACCGCACGGAACCCGTCCCGCACGGCGGCCCACGCGCAGGCCGCGACGTCGTCCGGTGAGCGACCGCCGGGAACGCGGTTGATGTTGGCGTACAGCTCGATCTCACCGGGGTGCTCCCCGCCGAGCCAGTCCCACAGGGGCAGCCCGTCGCGCCGCGCGGCGGCATCGACACGGGCCTGCTCCACACCTCCGGCGACGGTGCGCGAGAGGAAGCCGCCCTCACCGTCCACCGGCAGCCCCGAGGCCAGCCGCTCGACGACTCGCGGCAGGCTCCCGGCATCCGAGCACTCGCCATGGCCCCGCGTGCCGTCTTCACCGGTGACCCGCAGAACCAGCCACTCGGTACGGGCGCCGACCGCAACCCGGAAGAGCTCCCAACGCTCGGGGCCTGCCGAAGCGTTGACGCTCATGAGGCGCACACCGCCCGCGCCTCGAAGCCGAGCACACCCGAGCCGGAGCCCGCGGACACGCCTCGGGAGAGTTCCCTGCTCGCCCGCTCCGACGGCGTGTTCACGTTCACGATGCCGCCACCGCCCGGCCGCCCGGGCCCACCGTGCCTATCGGGTCCTCGTAGACCGCCTCCAGCAGGGGCATCGCCGAGGCCACGAGCAGGGCGCCCGTGCCGAAAGTCGCGGGGACGACGCGGGTTGCGGCGTCCCAGCCGCGGTGGGCTCGCAACGTCACCTCCGCCCGGAGGTCGTCCAGGTATTCGTCCGCGGCGAGTATGCCACCCGCCAACACGACCCTGCTGGGGTTGAGCAGGTCGACCACCGTGGCGACCGCGCGGCCCGCGTGGCGGGCTCTGCGGCGCAGGACGTCCTGGGCGCGGGGGTCGCCGATGCCGCTCCCCTCGGGGCGTGCCGCGGCGACCAGATGCTCCACCGGGAGCCGCCCGGCATCCGGCAACCGCAGCCCCCGCGCCCGCGCCGCCGCGACGACCGCCGTGTCGCTGGCCAGCAGCGAGAGGCAGCCCGTGCCGCACCGGGGGCAGCGGGCGCCCGGCTCGTCGGTGGCGGGCAGGTGCTCGATGCCGCCCGCCGCCGCACCGGGGCCGCGGTGCACCGCGCGGTCGACCACGAGCGCGGCGCCCAGCACGTTACCGAAGAAGATGTGCACGAAGTCGTCGACCTCACGGCCCGCGCCGAACCACAGCTCCGCGCTCGCCGCGGCCCGCACACTCTGTTCCAGACGCACGGGACCGGGCAGACGCCCGTCCAGCAGGTCGACCAGGCGTACGTCGCGCCAGCCGAGCGCACCGTGCTCGACGACGACGCCGCGCTCGCCGTCGACCCAGCCGCCGAGGCTGATGCCGGTGCCGAGCAGTCGCCGCCCGCCGAGCCGGTCGGCGAGGAACTCCCGTGCCCCGTCGGCCGCTTGGTCGGCTATGCGGCGCGGTGCGAGGCCTCCGTCGCCGGGAGCCTCGTGGTCCAGGACGCGCTGCGCGAGCACCGTGCCGTCCAGGCAGACGAGGCCGAGCGTGGTGCGCAGCAGCCCGATGTGGACGCCGAGCGCCACGGCCCCCGAGGGGTCGACGCCGACGGGCACGCGGGGGCGCCCCTGCGTCGCCTCGGCAGGGGCGTGCTCGCGCAGGAGCCCCGCCTGGACGAGGAGGGCCGTCAACTTCGTGACGCTGGGCGCGGAGAGGCCCGTCGAGCGGGCGATGTCCGCGCGCGGCAGCGGCCCTTCGGTGACCACCGCGCGCAGCACCGCCGACGCGTTCCCGCGCCTCATACCTTCGGGCCTCACGCCGTTCCCCCTCATTCCTCGGCCTCGCCCCGGAGCCTCGCCCGGGTGACTTAGTTTCTGAAATTAAGTCACCCGGAGGAGCCCGCACAAGGCTTCGGACGGCCATCCGACGACAGTCCACGAAGCCGCAATACAGCCGTCACACGCCCTGGCCCGCCCTCATCCGGCGCCACATGGCGTCACACCCGCTTCATCCGCGCGCAAGGACCCTCCACAGCTTTGGATCCTCGAAGCCCAGCGCCCACAGCACGGTGTTGCGCACCCCGTGCCGCCGCAGCACGGGCAGATGTGCGGCGGTCCCGCGCGCGTCCTGGTACCAGACCGTCCGCCGCGTTCTACCTTCCTTGTACGTGAAGTGCGGCGTACTGGAGGCGGGATCGATGCGGTACGGCGCCCCGACCTTGCGGCGCAGCGCCTCGGCCTCCCTCGACGTCAAGTGCCGGGCGTGCTCGCGCTTTCCCACGGTCCAGTCCCAGCCATAGGCCGGCAGCCCCACCTCCAGCTTGTGGCGCGGCACTTCGGCCGTGGCCCGGCGCAGGATCTCGTCGTACCAGGCGGGGGTGGACAGGGGCCCCGGCGCGCCTTCGGCCCAGTGCAGGTTGTACGCCATGATCCGCAGCCGGTCGGCGGCGGCGCCGAGCCGCTTGTAGTCCCAGACGCGGCCGGTGCCCGCGGTCTTCGGGGAGACCGTGATGACGCACTGCTTGCGCAGGGCGTGCAGCTCGCGGCAGAGGTCGGTGACCATCGTGGCGTACCCGGCCCGCACCTTCTCGTACGCGGCGTCACCGGTGGGCGCGATGGTCTCGTAGTCGAGGTCGAGGCCGTCGTAGGCGCGGCTCCTGACCACCCGCAGCAGCGTCTCGACGTGCGTGGCGCGGCGGCGCGCGTCGGTCACGACGGCGGCCAGCGCGCCGCGCGGCATCTTCTCCATGACGGTCGGCACGACCTTGATGCCCGCCTTGTGCAGCCCGTCGACGATGCGCCGCTCCCCCGCGCCGGGGTGCGGGTCGACACGCCCGGCCGCCTTCGCCTCATACCAGAAGGGGCTGACGGTGTGCAGCTGGTCCGCGTGGCGCAGGGCGTTCTTGTACGCGGCGTCCTGGTCCCAGTACGGGAGCCAGGCGGAGGTGGTGCGGGGCGGCGCGGCGGCGTGCGCGGCGGTTGCGGGGCCCGGCTCGGAGGCGGAGGCAGAGGCGGAGGCGGCCGGTATCGGCGCGAGCACCGAGCCCGCGACGGCGAGGACGACGAGGGACCGGATGTTGCGCGTGTGTCGTAGCACCATGGACCGAGCCTGCGGGTCATCCGGCGGTCCCGCTCTGCGGATTGGGCCGGACAGGTTCTACGGTGACCCGTGTGACTGCCTACATCGATGACCCGCACATGTCCGCGTCGCCCGGCCGCTCGGGCGCCACCGCGACCACCGAGGCCGAGCCCCGCGAGGTGGGCCGGGTCCGCACGGAGTACGCGCCGGAGCACGACGGCGATCCCGACCCCGGGGAGATCGTCTGGACGTTCGTGCCGTACGAGGAGAACGACGGGCGCGGCAAGGACCGCCCGGTTCTCGTGGTCGCCCGTGAGGCGTCCGGCACGCTGCTCGCCGTACAACTGTCCAGCAAGCGCCACGACAACGACCGTGAGTGGGTGGCCATCGGCAGCGGGCCCTGGGACCGCGAGGGGCGTGACTCCTGGGTGGACATCGACCGGGTGCTGCGGGTGCACGAGCGCGGGATGCGGCGCGAGGCGTGCGCGCTGGACCGCATGCGGTTCAACCTCGTCGTCCACCGTCTCCGGGAACGCTACGGCTGGCGCTGAGCTCGTGCGCGAACGGCGCTGAGTTCGTGCGCGAACGTCTCCTCGAAGGCGCCACGCGTCACCGCGCCCCTGGTGCGGTCCAGAACCCCGAACACGACGTGCGCGAACTGCCCGGCGAACCGACCGCCTTCGCCGAGCAGCGCCCGGAAGGCGCCCGCGACCTGCGCGGGGTCGTTCATGAAGACGCCGCAGCCCCACGCGCCGAGCACCAGTCGGCGGTACCCGCACGCGACGGCCGTCTCCAGGACCCGCTCGGCGCGCGCGGCCAGGGCGCGCGGTATCTCTGCCGTGCGCTCGGGCGTCCTGCGGCGGATCACCCCGGCGTTCGGCGCCGCCGAGGTCAGGAAGCCGACGGTGTACGCCGTGTCGAGGAGCCGCCCGCGGTCGTCGCGGAAGACGGGGACGCCCGGCGAGCAGATCACGCGATCGCTGTAGAAGGGGTCGCGGTCGGCGCGGTGGTGGTCGTAGAACGCGCGGGCCCGAAGGAGGCAGGCGTAGAGCGCGGAGGCCCGGCACAGCGCCTCCTCCTGCGCCTGGGCGCCGTTGAGATAGCCCCCGCCGGGATTGCGCGCGGAGGAGAAGTTCAGCGCGGCCACCGGCGCATCCCCCTCGGCACGGGAGGCCGTGAGCCTGCGGGCCGCTTCCAGCGTGCTCTCGCCCGTGACCTCCAAGAGCGTGGTCACCGGTGCACGGGACGTCACGTCCACCGGATCCGGCCCGAACATGCGCGTACCGGCGCGGGCCGCGGCCACCGCGTCCGCAATCGCCACGTCGCGGCCGCCCGGCGCGGCATACACTCCCGCGGCGACGATCTGCTCGGTCTCCTGCGCCTGTCCGCGCAGGCGGGCGCTCATGCCCGCGCCTCCATGCCGTCCCCCACGCCGTCCCTCGTGTCGTCCCCCGTGTCGTTCATGAACGCATGGTGAGCCGCGTGCGTCGGGCGGCGCAACAGAAATTCCCGGTGCGAGAACGACCTTAGGGGCACTCTTGTGCGAACGCCCTTGAGGGTTTTGGGTGTTACGAGCACAACTCACGAAAGGGATCCCGACCATGCCTGAGGGAGACTGTACGAAGCACCGCACGACGCGCCCCACACGGGCGCGCGACGCGGTGTCCGAGGCCGAGGTGGAGGCGCTGGTCCGCGGCATCTGCTTCAAGACGGGGCCACCTCGCACCACCGGCGTCGAACTGGAATGGCTCGTCCACGAGCCAGGACTGCCCCACCTGCCGGTGCCCACCGCCCGCCTCGAAGCGGCCTACGCCGCACTGCGGGCCCTGCCCCTGCACTCGTCCGTCACCGTCGAACCCGGCGGCCAGCTGGAGCTCAGCTCGCTGCCCGCCGCCTCGCTGACGGAGTGCATTTCGGCCATGCGGGCCGATCTCCGCGTCGTACGCGACGCGTTACGCCCCCACCGCCTCACCCTCAGCGGGTTCGGCACCGACCCCTGGCGCCCGCCGTCACGGATCCTGCGCGAGCCCCGCTACGACGCGCTGGAGTCCTGCCTCGACCGCGGCGGCCCCGCGGGACGCCGCATGATGTGCTCGACCGCGTCCGTGCAGATCTGTCTGGACGCCGGGTACGAGGAGCCGGGGCCGCTCGGCTACGCACGGCGCTGGCGGCTCGCGCACCTCCTTGGCGCCGTCCTGGTCGCCGCGTTCGCCAACTCGCCGCTGCAGGAGGGCCGTCCCACCGGCTGGCGGTCGACCCGGCAGGCCGTGTGGGCGGGCATCGAGCCCGGCAGATCCGGTGCCCCGCCGCTCGACGGGGAGCCGCGCGAGACCTGGACCCGGCACGCCATGGACGCGCCGGTCATGTGTGTCAAGAGGGCGCCGGGAGAAGGACCCTGGAGCGTGCCCGAAGGGCTCAGCTTCCGTACGTGGGCCCGTGACGGCGCATCGCCCCGTGACGGTGTGCCGCGCCCGCCCACCCGCGACGACCTCGACTACCACCTGACCACGCTGTTCCCGCCGGTCCGCCCGCGCGGCCACCTGGAGCTGCGCATGGTCGACGCGCAGCCGGGCGAGGACGGCTGGATCGTGCCGCTCGCCGTGACCGCCGCCCTGTTCGACGACCCGGAGGCGGCCGAGTCCGCCTACCGCGCCGTCAAGCCGCTGGCCGAACGCGAAGGGCCGCCGGGCTCGCCCGCCGCGCCGCACAGTCCGCTCTGGCTGGACGCGGCGCGCCACGGGCCGGCCGACCCCGAGCTGCGCGAGGCCGCGGTCACCTGTTTCGCCGCCGCCGTCGACGCCCTGCCCCGGATGGGCGTGGGCACGACGGTGCGGGACGCCGTCGAGACGTACGCCGCGCAGTACGTGGCGCGCGGCCGCTGCCCGGCCGACGACCTGCTCGACGCCGCGCGCGACACCCCTCGACTTCACGACGCACCTGGGAAGGACGCCCTCCGATGACCGGCTCCACCGCCGACCCGGAAGCCCTGAGGGAGCGCGCGCTCGCCGCGCTCCTGGCCGCCCGGGACCGCACCACCCTCCTCACCACCTGCGTGGAGGACACCGAACTGACCGCGCAGCACTCGCCGTTGATGTCGCCGCTGGTCTGGGACCTCGCGCACATCGGCAACCAGGAGGAGCAGTGGCTGCTGCGCGCGGTCGCGGGCCGCGACGCCATGCGGCCCGAGATCGACGCGCTGTACGACGCCTTCGAGCACCCCCGCGCCGAGCGGCCGAGCCTTCCGCTGCTCGCGCCCGCCGAGGCCCGTGGCTATGCGGCCGAGGTGCGGGGCCGTGCGCTCGACGTCCTGGAGAGGACGCCGTTCCACGGCACCGCGCTGACCGAGGCGGGGTTCGCCTTCGGGATGATCGCGCAGCACGAGCAGCAGCACGACGAGACCATGCTCATCACGCACCAGCTGCGCTCGGGTCCCACCGCGCTCACCGCCCCCGACCCCGAGCCCTGCGCGCCCTTCACGGGGCCGCCCGAAGTCCTCGTCCCCGGCGGCCCGTTCACCATGGGCACCTCCACCGAGCCGTGGGCCCTGGACAACGAACGCCCGGCGCACCACCGCCTGGTCCCGCCGTTCTTCATCGACACCACGCCGGTGACGAACGCCGCATACCAGCGCTTCATCGACGACGGCGGCTACGACGACGAACGCTGGTGGGCCCCCGAGGGCTGGGCGATGGTCCGTCAGAACAGGCTGCGTGCCCCGCTGTTCTGGCGCCACGAGGGAGGCCGATGGCTGCGGCGTCACTTCGGCACGGTCGAGCCGGTGCCCGCCGACGAGCCCGTGCTGCACGTGAGCTGGTACGAGGCCGACGCCTACGCGCGCTGGGCAGGCCGGCGCCTGCCCAGCGAGGAGGAGTGGGAGAAGGCCGCCCGCTACGACCCGGTGGCCGACCGGTCGATGCGCTATCCGTGGGGCGACGCGGACCCCACGCCCGAGCGCGCGAACCTGGGGCAGCGCCATCTGCGGCCCGCGCCTGCCGGAAGCTATCCGGCGGGTGAATCCCCGCTCGGCGTACGGCAGTTGATCGGCGACGCGTGGGAGTGGACGTCGAGCGGCTTCCTGCCCTACCCGGGCTTTTCCGCCTTCCCCTACCGCGAGTACTCGGACGTGTTCTTCGGCGGCGACTACAAGGTGCTGCGCGGCGGGGCGTTCTCCGTCGACGCGGTGGCCTGCCGGGGCACGTTCCGCAACTGGGACCATCCGGTGCGGCGGCAGATCTTCTCCGGGTTCCGCACCGCGCGGGACGTCGGCCCCGCCGAAGCCGCGGCCGCGGGAGCCCTCTGATGTGCCGTCACCTCGCCTTCCTCGGCCCGCCGGAGCCGCTGGGAAGTCTCCTCGTCGAGCCCGCGCACAGCCTGTACCGCCAGTCGTGGGCGCCCCGGATGCAGCGGCACGGCACCGTCAACGCCGATGGATTCGGGGTGGGTTGGTACGCCGACGGGGACCCCGTGCCCGCGCGCTACCGCCGTGCCGCGCCGATCTGGGGCGACCAGTCCTTCGCCGACCTGGCCCGGGTGGTGCGCTCCGGCGCGGTGCTCGGGGCGGTGCGCGACGCGACCCTGGCGGGCGCGGACGGAGAGGCCGCGGCGGCGCCGTTCGCGGCCGGGCCGTGGCTGTTCAGCCACAACGGCGCGGTGGCGGGCTGGCCCCGCTCGGTCGCGCCGCTCACCCGCGAACTGCCGCCCGATGAGCTTCTGTCCATGGAGGCGCGCTGCGACTCCGCGCTGGTGTGGGCGCTCGTCCTGACCCGGCTGCGCCGCGGCGACGAGGAGGGCCAGGCCCTCGCGGACACCGTCCTGGAGATCGCCGAGGCCGCCCCCGCGTCGCGCCTCAACCTCCTTCTCACCAACGGCGAGACGATCGCCGCGACCGCCTGGGGCGACACCCTCTGGTATCTCGCGGAGCCCGGCCGCCGCACCGTCGTGGCCTCCGAGCCCTACGACGACGACCCCCACTGGCGCGAGGTGCCCGACCGCACCCTGCTCGCCGCCAGCCGCACCGACGTACTGCTGACACCGCTCAAGGAGCCCCCTGCGTGAGCCCGTTCCTGCTGACCCGCACCCTGCCCGAGGACGCCACCGACGCCGCGCTGCGCGCCGACGTCCTGCACGGCCTTACCCGCACCCCGAAGTCGCTGCCGCCCAAGTGGTTCTACGACGCCCGCGGCAGCGCCCTCTTCGAGGAGATCACCACCCTGCCCGAGTACTACCCGACCCGCGCCGAGCGCGAGATCCTGGTCACCCGTGCCACCCGCATCGCGGAGGTCACGGGCGCGCGCACGCTGATCGAGCTCGGCTCGGGCTCCTCGGAGAAGACCCGCCACCTCATCGACGCCTTGTCGTCCCTGCACACGTACGTCCCCGTCGACGTGAGCGAGACCGCGCTGACCGGGGCCGCGAACACGCTGCTCGCGCAGCGGCCCTCGCTCGACGTGCACGCCCTGATCGCCGACTTCACGCGCGGCCTCGCGCTGCCGGGCACTCCCGGGCCGCGCCTGGTCGCGTTCCTCGGCGGCACCATCGGCAACCTGCTGCCCGCCGAACGCGCCGCGTTCCTCTCCTCGGTCCGCGGGCTCCTCTCCCCCGGTGACGCGCTGCTCCTCGGCACGGACCTGGTCAAGGACGAGTCGGTGCTCGTATCGGCGTACGACGACGGGGCGGGCGTGACGGCCTCGTTCAACAAGAACGTCCTGTCGGTCATCAACCGCGAGTTGGAGGCGGACTTCGACCCGACCGCCTTCGAGCACGTCGCCGTCTGGGACCGCGAACACGAGTGGATCGAGATGAGGCTGCGCTCCACGGCCGACCAGACGGTGAAGATCCCCGCGCTCGACCTGGCGGTGGACTTCACCGCGGGCGAGGAGATGCGCACGGAGATCTCGGCGAAGTTCAGGGAGGACGGCGTACGGAGTGAACTCGCCGCCGCGGGACTGACGTTGACCCACTGGTGGACGGACGAGAGGAACCGCTTCGCCCTGTCGCTGAGCACGGCGGAGTAGCTGGTCGGCCCCGCCCGCGCGGGCGGGGCCGCACTGCCGTCAGACGCCGCCGAGGCGCAGTGCCCTGGTGATCCTGGCCGACGCCTTGCGGGCCTCGGCCGCCGGATCGCCGCCGGTCAGGACCTTGGTCATATAGCCCTTGATCGGGTTGTCCGCCTCGACGGCGGCCCAGCGCGGGGAGTTGGGGGTCGCCCGGCCGTTGGCCGCGCCCACCGCCATCGCCGCCGCGCCCTCCTCGCCGGCCACGGCAGGCGCCAGCTTGGCCTTGTTCGGGACGTAGTTCATGGTCCGCGCGAGGTCGGTCTGCCACTTCTTGCCCACCAGCGCCTCGATCACCTCGACCGCGCCCTTGTGGTCGTCGCTGCGGTCGGGCACGACCAGGTCGGAGCCGCCGGTGAACACCGCGCCCGGCTTGCCCGCCGCCTTGCCGGGGACCGGGAAGTAGCCGAGCTTGCCCTTCAGTTCAGGGTTCTTCTCCTCGATGGCCCGCGCCGCCCCCGGCACCGCGACGATCTGGGCGACGTCGCCGCCCGCGAACACCCCGGCCTGCGCCGGGTGCTCCTCGTCGGCGTCGCGCGGGCCGTTCCCCAGCGCCTGCAGCTGCCGGTAGAACTCCATGCCGCGCAGCGCGGCCGGGGTGTGCAGGGTGCCGCGCCAGTCGCCGGAGGACTCCTTCGTCTCCGTGGCGAGGTCACCGCCCTCGTCCCAGATGAATCCCGCCAGCGTGTACCAGTCCTGCCCCGCGAGGTAGATGCCCTGGTTCCCGCCGGTGTTGAGCTTCTCCGTGTCCGCGATCCACTCCGCGCGGGTACGCGGCGGACGCTTGATGCCCGCCTCCTCGAACAGCTTCTTGTTGTAGATGACGACGCGGTTGGCGGCGTACCAGGGAATGCCGTACTGCGCGCCGCGGTAGCGCCCCGGCTCGGCCAGACCCGGCAGCCAGTCGTCCATGCCGAGGTCGCGCGCGGACTCCAGGGTGAGGTCGTACAGGCCGCCCTCGTCGACGTACTGCGCGACCTGGGTGTTGCCCACCTCGATGACGTCGGGCCCGTCGCCGTCCTCGTCCTTGAGCGCCTTCTTCACCTTGGCGCCGATGCCGGTCCACTCCTGGATCCTTATGTCCAGGTCGATGTCGTCGTGCTCCTTCTCGAAGTCCTCGGTGAAGCGCTCGACGAACTCGGGGGACGCGCTGCCCCGCATCAGCCAGACCGTCACGGTCCTGGTGTCGTCGCCGCCGGGCAGCATGCCGCACCCGGAGATCAGGACGGTGGAGGAGAGGGCCAGCGCCAGGGACATGGCGGCGCGTCTGTGCGGCTTCACGTGGGTCACTTTCCGTCTGAGGACAGGGAAGGGCAGCCCGACGTGGGGGTGAGCGGGTGGCTCGAACGGGGTACTGGCTGGATTTTGGTATGTACCAATGGGTCGGTCAAGGGGCAAACGCCACCTCGCGCGTCCGCGCGGGCTGGGGCACGGTGGAGTGACGGCACCACACGACGTCCCCCGCCCGGGAGGAACTCCCTCATGTCGAACCACACCTATCGCGTCACCGAAATCGTCGGCACCTCGCACGAGAGTGGTGTCTCACCCGACGTATAGAGCATACGCGCAGGTCAGAGGATCAGACCTCGTCGCCGTCCTCCAGCCGGAAGCCGACCTTCAGCCCCACCTGATAGTGAGCGATCTGCCCGTCCTCAATGTGGCCGCGCACCTGGGTCACCTCGAACCAGTCCAGGCCCCGCAGGGTCTGAGCAGCACGGGCGACGCCGTTACGGATGGCTTCATCCACCCCAGCGTCTGACGTACCAACGATCTCGGTCACGCGGTAGGTGTGGTTCGACATGGGCGCTCCTTCAGGCGGTCAACGAGACCAGACCTAACCACCGTGGCGCACCCGCCAGCGCTCCGCCATACGAAAGGCCCCGACCAGCGCTCACGGGAATGAGAGAACGCCAGCCGGGGCCGTCTGCGTGCGCCGCCTCGGGGGCAGGACGGCACACGGGTCTAAGTCAGGCTCCGCTCACGCGTGCAATGCGCGCACACGTACCGGGCCTTGCACAGCAGCTCCATAGCTTCGGGGTCCTTGTGCTTCGGGCACAGCCAGGACTGTTCGGACTGGTCCACGCTGTGCCGCTTCAGGTACCGCCGCGCCGTCTTGCGGGCGCTGCCGTCGCCTGACCCCTTACGACTGTCCATCTCCCTCTTCGCCCTCCTCGGGCTCCGGCTCGGGCTCCGGCTCCGGCTCAGCGGCCGAAACGACCTCCTCGCCCGCCACGTCGTACCCGTTGACCTCGTCAATCTTGCCGTCGTCTCCACGACTCATGATGCGCTCTCCTGCCTTGGGTCGTAAGCCAGTTGGGCACTCCCGACCCCCACCCCCCGACGGCGGACCTGTCCATTTGTCTCGCACCGTCAGGGGGTGGGGGCGTTCACCCGAGCCCCCGGCCGGGACGGGACCACTCGGACGAGCGGGCCTCACCGGGGGCCGGGGGCCTATCGGTGTCGCTGCGGCATCGACGCCCACAGCGCGAGCGTCCCCCACAGCAACAGCCACAGCATCGCGGCGGCCACCTTCACGACTCCTCGGCCCGCGCGTGCTCCGCCGCCCGCTCCTTGTGCCGCACACGGGCCTCGTACACCTTCCCCGCCCACGGCTTCGCGGCTAGCTCCAGGTCGTGAACCTCAGCCCGCCGCTCCTGCTCCGCGCGGTCCGCCAGGGTCACGCACGCCATGTCTTCCAACCGCCGGTTGAACAGCGCGTGCCCGGTCTCGGCCCTGTGCCTGCGTAGCGCGTCCTCCCCCGCGTCCACATCGGCCGTAGGGCACAGCGACCACTTGCAGTCAGGCGACATGCAGTCGGCCGACATGGTGCGCTCGCCGTCCGGGTGCGACGTGACCGTGTACCGGATCGGGCGCATGGTGCTGCGGGGGCTCATGCCGTCACCGCCGGGGGGTCGATCGGCAACACGATCTTCGGCGGCTTGTGCGGGTGGTTGCGCAACTCGATGTTGCAGTCAGTCACCCTCGACGCGTCCGCGTACCCGTTGGGCGTGCCAATCCCCGTGCGGTACGCCTCCCGCCAAAGCACCGTGTGCGCACAGCGCGCGCACCTCGGGTGGGCCGTTGGCTCCAACAGCGGTAAGGCCAGGTCCAACGGGGCCTCGGCGTGCGAGTGCGGCGGGGAGAAATAGGCCCGGCTCACGACTCACCCACCGGGCGCGACAGCACGCGAGCGCGCGCACGCTCGGCCGCGTTCGGCTCGCGCACCTGGCCGCGCGTCACCTCCCATGCGGCCCCGCCACCGACCGGCCGCAGCCTCACCGTGTCGCCCAGCTCCTCGACCACCTCGCCGAGTCTCCCGAGGTGATCCACCTTGTACGCCATGACGCCTCGCCGTCCCTCGAATCGTCGCTTCCACAACGACCGTAGGAACATCAGGGAGCGAACTCCCAGCCGGTTGCACGAGGTTGCACGCCAATTAGCCCAGCACGCCCCTGGCGGCTGCGATCAGCGTTCGGGCTCCCTCGCCGTAGACCGCCATGTCGGCCAACTCCGCGAACGTATCGGCGTACGCGGCTACCTCGCTCGGCTGCGTGATCGTGAGATAGCCCGATACCAACTCGACGTTGACCTGCGCCGCGTCGTAGATCCAGAACCCCTCAACCGGCATACGGGAACGATCCGGCCGTTTGGGTACGACGCCCAAGCTGACGTTGGGGCGTCTGGCCACCGTCAGCAGGTGGTCAAGCTGCTCGGTCAATACGGCGGGGCCGCACAGGGCGTTGCCCAACACAGCCTCCTCGACGAGGAAGGCGAAACGGCGGTCCCCCTCGTACACGACACGCTGACGCGCCATGCGCGCATCAACCGCCTCGGCCACGTCGTCCACTGCGACGCGCCGCCGTTGCACCGCCCGCAACACGGCCTCGGTGTAGTCGCGTGTCTGGATCAGGCCCGGCACGAGTCCCGGGGAGTACGAGCGGAACCAGTGCGTTCGCTCATACAGCGGCAAGCGCGCTTCCTGCGCCCGCTTGAGCCCTGCCCGCTCCATGCGCCGCCAGCCGATCCACATGCCCTCGGCCGACCGCAGAGACGCGATCAGGTCCTCTGTCTGATCCTCGGCCCCGCACGCCCGGCACCACGCCCGAATGTCCTCAGCAGAAGGGGGAGTTCGAGCATTCATGATCCGCGACGACTTGGACCGGCTCCACCCGCAGCGCGCGGCGATGTCGAGCCCGGTAAGGCCAGCGTCCCGGCACAGCTCCGCGAGACGATCCGCGAGAGCCTGCCGGGCCTGCTGAGCACTGGAAGAAGGGGATACAGCCATGGTTGGAGGTCAGCGCGGCCGGTACTCCTCGTGCGGCGTGGCCCGTTCCCACACGGCATCGAATGCCGAGTTCACCAGTGCCAACACCGCCGGATCTGTGGACCATTCGCGGTCCACAATCTCACCGACGCCCGAGAAGTACGTGAACAGCACTGACGTGCCGTCGAACGCCCAAAGGTCAGTTCCGGGCAAGGCGATGTCAGCCGCCTTGCGCCGGGGAAGCCAGCGCACAAGCTCCCCAGCCCTGACGTTCGGGAACGTCACGTCGTACTCGTACCGGATGTAGTCCGTCACGGGCTCCGAGATGATCCGGGCCCGCCGCATCTCGACCCCGCGCGCCGTCGTCTCCGTCACCACATCCAGGAAGGGCCGCCACCACGACGAACGGTCAGCGGCCGGGTCGAGCCGCTTGCCGTTCTGCCACGCGATGAACTCGGGGTCGTTGGGCTGGTAGGCGTCGCGCATCTCCAGATGCACAGCCGATTTCGTGGCCTTGGCCAGACCCTCAAGTACGGGGTTCGTCACCGTCGTTGCCCTCCGGGCGGGGGATGTACTGGAGCATCACTTTCGGAAGCCGAATGATCGTCTCGTGATCCGGCACGTCCGTCGAGTGACCCGGGATCGAGCCGACCTCCTGACACTCCTTCACCTCCTCCTCGGTCGCCTTGTACGACTGAATCAGGAGGTCTCCGGTCTCCTCGTGAAGCCAAATCGTCGGGGAGTCCGTGTCGGGGGTGTTCGGGATGATGCCTAGGAACCGTAGTGTCACAGCCACTCCCGTTGTCGAGTCGGTTGCACAGGTGTGCACGAGCCTCACCCTTGCGGTGGATCAGCACAAGGGGGCACTTCCCAGGCTGCGACGAGTTGCAGCTACCGGCTAGACAGGTCGTGCCTCAACTCGCCCTGACACAAGGGGTGTCACGGACGCCGGCTCGACCGTGACAGCTCCTCAACTCCAAACAGAAAAATGGCCCCGCGACCTCCCCAGCGAAGGGAAGGCCACAGGGCCAAGTTCATGTACGTCGCGCTCGCCGCGTGCTCAGCACGCGCTCGCGGTTCTCCCAGTAGTGTGCGCGGGCCTCCTCGCACAGGCAGTCCCGACAGCGCGGGCGCAAGCCGTCCGGCGAGAGGCGGAAGCGGTAGAACGCCGACTCGGGCAGCCACTCGCGGCACGCGCGACAGCGCTTGATCACTGCCGTCGCCCCTTCCGCCGGTCCGGGAATGGGCGGTGCCAGATCCCAGCGGAGTCCTGCATCAATCCAACGCGCTCCGGGGCGACGCAATACCGCTCGCCCGGCGGGCCTTTGCGGTGCATGTCGCCCGCCTTCGCGCCGCCGAATGTCTCGCAGCATGCCGGGCAGTGCTCGCGGGTCGCGCCACTCCACGACTTCTGACACTTCGGGTGGGTAATCGTCGTCGCCATCGTGTCTACCTCCTATGACAGAACAGGGATTTGCGGGCCTCTCGCGGGCCCGCTGGGGTGATCGCCCGTGGAAGGGCTGAAAGGCCGTCCACGCCCTCACGCGGGAGCGGGAAACGGCAAGTGACAGGGACCAGGTCCTACATGTGCGTACGCGCGCCCGCGCGCCCGTGCACCCGCGCGTGGATAGCAGCGGAAAAGCACCCTCCAGCACGCAAAGCCGCAGGTCAGCGGCGATTACGGGGAGTCACGGCCTCAGCCGGGCAAAAGCCCCAGACCTGTACCGAGGGTCGCTTGCTATTGGCCCCCGGGCCGGAGCGAGCCACTGAGGGGGGTCCACCCCTACTCTCTGTTACGAGGACACCTAGCGCGTGACGCTTCGTCAACGCGTCGGCGAGGCAGCGCAGATGCGACACACATGCATGATCATGTGTTGTCGTTCGCGCTCGACGAGCGAGCGAGCAAGCGCGCTTCACGCACGCGCATAAGCGTCGTAAAGCGCCATTAGAACGTCGCCCTGATCACTCGTCAGCCTCGGTGATTCATCGAGCCTCTTCGACATCCACAACAGCGCACGAGCATCCGACTCGGCATCGCGGCCAAGAGCCGCGCCGCCGATCTGCAACGCACCAGCAACCTTGATCCAGCGCATGCACATGACCCCGCACGTCGGACGCGGCGACTGCCCCTCATTCCGCCGCATGCGCGGACGGCGACAACCCGGCCGCCGACAACGTGAACTCACAACAGTCCTCCATGAATTGCACGGGCCCGCGAAGCGTGGCCCCACAGCAGAGAGGGCGGGTAACGAAAGGTCGCCCCGATGGCCCCTCAGTTACCCGCCCCCAGCCGAACACTGCCCGGCGGGAATCCCTACCAGGCCGCCAGAAGATACGCCGCCGCACCAAGCGACCACACCGCCAGATAGGCCAGCGCCACCGCATATAGGGCGAGTTGGCGCGGCGTCATTACGCCTTGCTCTTGCGCGTGTCCCCGCCGCCTCCGCCGGTCGCAATCTTCAGCGGCACCATGCGATTAGTGTCCAGCGCAGTCGCACCCACGAACGTCTGAACAACATTCACATGCGAAAGCTGATCCACTACGTACTGACGAACCGTCGTGAGCGCGAAGCCGTTGTGAGTGTTGGAAGCGCCCGACGCGCCTTCCGGAGCAGCCGGAGCGCGAACAGCCAGCGCCACGGCCTCCCGAGTGAAGGCAACAGCGCCGCCCTTGACGAACGGCGACACAACGACCTCGAACCCCAGAACCCGGCCAAGGGAGCCATTCTGAATCACGTTGGCGTCGCCCGCGAACGCAGCGTTCTGAAGCTCCGGAAGGGCAAGGAACGCTTCCTTTAGGTCCGGTCCAATCGCCAGTACCCGCCCGTCCTCGTCGATCTCACGCGCCGTCATCTCGGCGGAGACCTTAGCCAGTGCGGCAAGGGGAGCGTCCTTGGTGATCTCCTCGGTCGCTCCCTCAATTGCCTTGTTCAGAATTCCAGTTACAGCCTTCTCGCAGTGCTTGGCAACACCGGAAGCCTGAGGAGTCAGCACCTGCGCCCCGAAGTTCCGGATGTCGAAGTTCATCTGACGCTCGTTGAGCTTGATTGCGTTGTAAGCGTGATCCGTCAGCTTGACCTTGAACGTCTGCTCGTTCAGGTCCGAATAGTCAATGTTCTTGCCATCGTCCTTGAGCTTCGCCTCAACGACAGTCGGCAGGGTGACAGTCACTTCGTCGCCAACACCTCCGATGAACGACGACTCAGCGTCGCGCCAAACGCGGCTGCCAAGAACCGACTTGGCCTCCAGCAGGCCAAGCGCAGCGGCGACAATCTCGTCAGTCGTAATCGTGTGAGCCATGGTCAGGCCCTCCTTAGTCCTTAGTTATTGGTTGGAGTCTTCGGCGGCCGGTCAGCGGCCCGTAAGGCGATCTCGAATAGCTGATGCGAGTCGCCGGGGGTCCAGCGGCTCGGGCGTATCAACTGCGTCTCTACCGCCGCCAAATTGCGGCACGGGCCTGCTCTTCAGCGCGGACGGCACAGGAGTTGAGGGACGGGAGATCAGGAACTCAGCCAGCTTCCCGGCATTCACCGAAAGCTCCTCAGCAGTGGAACCCCCAAGGATATCTGCGAGTTCATGCGGGACACCCGATTCGATAACAGCGCGGAGCCGGGCCAGTTCAAGCGCATCGCCCTTCAGTGGCGCAGGCTCCGCCGCGCCTTGCTCCTCGCTCTGAGTAGCCTTCTGTGGGTCTTCCTGCACTGATTCGCTCCGCGCGGGCGCGTCCACCGTGGGAATTCCGGCAGTGCCGGAAGTTCCCTCTCCGGGCTTCTCGTCAGCCACGGCCAGACTCCTTACGCACGGCGCGGATGCGGTCCACCAGGAGGGTGTTCGCCGCGTCCTCGTGCGTGCTGATGACCTCGGCGGCCGGGTGCTTCCGGCGCGTCATCTCCGCGCCGTACAGCTCGGCGAACTCGGCGTCGTTCCTGGTCTGCTTCAGCAGCGAGCGGAAGGGCACACGAAGGGCCGTAGCCATGCGGGTGAACACATCCACGCTCGGCGTCCTGTCGCCTGCCTCGTAGGCGTATACGGCGCGTTCGCTGACACCGGCGCGGGCGGCGAACTGGGCCACGCTCAGATTCAGTCGCTCGCGCCGGGCGCGAGCCTTCTTAGGGTCATACATAGTCGTCCCCATCTCGGGTCGCACGATCGTGCGGAGTTCAGGCAAAAAGAGAGAGGCCGCACCTCAGGCCACCGGGAGAGAGTTGGTGCGGGCGCGGGCCTCATAAGAGTTAAGTGGGGTCGGGGGTACATGAGTTGAAGCCCTCGCGCTCCGGGTGGAGCGAGAGCGGTGCGCGCGCTGGCGGCAGGAATCAGAGCACGTCTTACGCATTGGGCCGCCGCGCGCGGGCCTTCGTACGGTCTCCGTGCAGCCTGGGGCAGCGCAGACCGCAATGCCGTTCACGAGTACGTCCAGCGCGCTCTGTACGCTTTCTGCGGCACTGAAGACATCCCCGAGGGCTGCAAGCTCAGCGTTACGGTCGGGGGCCTCGTAGACCGCGATGAGCCCTCTCATGACGATGTCCGCCTCCATGCGGGCCCGTTCCAAGAGGGCGGCTTTGGTTGTCTCGTACGTCACGGGTGGACCTCTCTCGCAACCACGCTGTCACGGGCGGGCCGCTCTTGTTATGGGGGTGTCACGGGTGCGCCCCTCTCGTGACTGAGAGGCAAATGAAGAGCCCCCCCAGCACTCCGCCAGGGGGGTACGTCATGAGAGTTAAGCGGGGGCGGGGGTACGCGCCCCCGCGCCGGAAGCAAGAAAACCGCTTCCCGTTCCTTCTTTCCCTGACACACACATAGGAAAGAAGGAACGGGAAGCGGTTTTCTTGCTTCAGAGGCCGGGCGCGCGCTGATGCGCGAGGGTGTGGCCGCCCCTCTACGGGCTCGAAAAGGCCCCCGTTTTCCAACCTTGGGAGGACGGGGGCCGGGCTGCCAGAACGGCGCTCAGTGACTCACGCGGCAGCCTCCTCAAGTTCGGCAGGCTCGGCCCATTCGATCGACACTCGGTCATCACCGTGGAAGCGGCTACCCCGCCCGTTGGGGGCCTTGCTGACCCGCACGCGAGCGACAGCCACCCGGATCAGGTCACGCCGGGTCTGCAAGTCGGCCCGCGCCCAAGCCTCTTCCAGTAGCCCCGGGTCTACAAACATGGTCAGGTCAACCGTCGGGCCGGTCAGCGCCTCGGCCTGCTGTTGTGCAGCGTCGAGCCGCGCCGTCGCGTCCCGCATCGAACGGGCGAACACGGCGACTCCCCCGCCCTCGTACGCCCCTGCGTCGAATGCTGCCTGTAGGCGGTCCTGCGCCTTCTTGGCGGCCTTCACGGCCGCCACAGCCTCCCGGGCCTCCTCGGTCTCCTCTGGCCGTGTGAGGGCCGCCCAGCGCTGCGCCATGGCGATCATCAGCGGGTCACCCATGCCCAACTCGCCAAGCTTGTCTCGCCACTTGCTGACCACGTAGTCCTCAAGCAGGCCGCAGACCACCGACGCAGGCGCGTCACATCGCTTCGGGGCGTCATCCTCGGCCGCCGAGTCGTTCGCGCAGCATCGGTACGAGCCCCCCGTGGTCGGCATCCCGTACCCGCAGTGCGAGCACTCGCAGAGGTCTGCCAACAGATGCTTCGGGCGTCCATCCCCGCCCCCTGGGATGATGTTGTGCCCGGCAAGGTTCAGCCGGGCACGGGCCACCTTGTCGGCGTCCACCGCCTCAACTCCCTTGGCCAGCACCCAGACCCGCTCCCCCTTGGCGTTCAGGTACGGCTCTGGCTGAGTCTTGCGAGGGTTGACCACCTGCCAACCCTCGTAGACCGGGTGCCAGACGATCCGGCGCACCTGTGTCGCCGACCAGAGCTTGCCCCGGGCGGTGCGCAGGCCGTCAGCGTTCAGCTTCGCCGCCGTCTTCCGCGCCGATAGCCCGTCGGCCACGGCGTCTATGACCCGCTCAACGACTCCCCAGCGGGACGTTCCCGGCCCCGCCGACGCGGTGTCGTGCTTGAGCTGTCGAGTGCCCTTGTCGGCGATCACCAGGCCGTACGGCGGGGTGGCCAGCCACCCGCCCTCGTTACGCTGCCGCGTCTTGGTGCTCCTGACGTTGTAGCTCAGGCGCTCGCTGTACTCCCGCGCGTCCTCGGCCCTCTGGATGATCCATCGGCGGTCCCGCTCGATGGAGCTGTCCAGCCCTTCGTAGTCGAAGACGATCCGCCGCCCGGCATCCAGGATCGGCAGCACGCTCCCCGCGCCCTTCCGCGAGAACCGGTCGAGCGCGTACACCCAGAGTGCCGGGACCTCGCCGTCCTCCAGCGCCTTCATGGCGGCGTCGTACTTCGGCCGCTCCACGTCGGAGTACGCCGACAGGTTCTCTTTCCAGACCTTGCGGACGCGGTACCCCTCCTGGTCGGCCCACGCCCGGCCCCGGTCCTCCTGCGCACGAATGGAGAGCGCCCGCTCTCCCTCACGGACCACCTTGGATTTCCGGAGGAGTAGGTCTACCTCCGGGCGGCTGCCCTCGCTCATGTATCCACCCTCTGACCTGCGGGTTTCCCCCGCAACTTCTGTGATCGTCGGGTGTGACATCACTTGAAGGCGTGGACCAGGCGATCCGCAACGGCATCGCGCGCGCCTCGCAGACGCTGCGTTCACTGGACTGGTTCGAGGTCACACAGGTGCGGGGGCACATCGAGAACGGGGAGATCCAGCACTACCAGGTGGGCCTGAAGGTGGGGTTCCGTCTGGAGGACGGGGACGAGGCGTAGTTCAGGCAGCCCGACAGAGCTCGGGGCAGCCTCAGGTACGGCCCTCGCGCTCCTGGGCGTCCCTCAGCTCCTCCGAGGTGTCCGCCCAGCGTGCCCGCACCACCCTGAACCCCGCGCGCTCCGCGTCCGCGCACACCAGCTCGTCGTCGTCGACCAGCATGCGGACCTCCCGCTTGCGGGCGAGGTCGCGCAGGATCTCCAGCTTGGTGCGGCGGGCCGGGCGCCGGTCGTCGTCGCGACGCATCCAGATGCGCCCGCTCGGCAGGCCCTGGCGCGCCAGCCAGTCCACCGTGTCCGCCCGGCAGCGCTCGGGACGGCCCGTGAGGTAGACGACCTCGCACTCCTCGGCGCTCTCCAGGGCCAGCGCGACGCCGCGCGCGAGCGGCGGGTCCTGGGGAGCCGCGGCGAAGAACCCGTCCCAGTCGCGGGGCCCCCGCTCCAGGAACCGCTGACGGTGCGCGGTATCCGCGAGCGTCCCGTCCAGGTCGAACACGGCCAGAGGTCTGTTGTCTTCGGTCACGTGACCAGCGTAGAAGCGCCCCGGCGCGGCCCGCGAGGCGCACCGGGAATCCTGGCGGCCCGGAGGTGTTGAACCTTTCGTGAGCTCAGTGATCGAAGCAACCCGGTTCTCCGTACTCGACCGCTCCCGTACCCGCGAGGGGCACGAAGGGCCCGAGGCGCTGCGGGACACCGTGCGTCTGGCGCAGGATCTCGAAGCGCTCGGGTACCACCGCTTCTGGGTCTCCGAGCACCACGGTGTGCCGGGGGTCGCGGGGTCGGCGCCCACCGTGCTCGCTGCGGCCGTCGCCGCGGCCACCCGTACCATCCGGGTCGGCACCGGCGGTGTGATGCTGCCGAACCATCAGTCCCTGGTCGTGGCCGAGCAGTTCGGGGTGCTGGAGTCGCTCTTTCCCGGCCGGATCGACATGGGGCTCGGCCGTTCCGTGGGGTTCACGGACGGGGTGCGCAAGGCGCTGGGGCGCGACAAGCACGACGCCGAGGACTTCGCGGTCCAGCTCGGGGAACTGCTCGACTGGTTCCGTGGCACCTCGGGGACGGGGGTGCGGGCCCGCCCCGCCGAGGGGCTGACCGTCCCTCCGTACGTCCTGGCGGTGGGCGAGGGCGCGACGATCGCCGCCGATGCGGGGCTTCCGCTGGTCATCGGGGACATCAGGGGACGCGAGAAGATGCTGGGCAGCATCGAGACGTACCGGGAGGGATTCCGGCCTTCGCCGTGGCTCGCCGAGCCGTATGTCGTCGTCGCGGGCACCGTCGCCGTGGCGGAGAGCGAGGAGGCCGCCCGGCGGCTGCTGATCTCGGAGGCCTGGTCGATGGCGTACTCCCGCACGCACGGCACGTTCCCGCCGCTTCCGCCGGCCGAGCGCGTGGAGTCCCTGACGATGACGGAGAAGGAGCGCGGCTTCTACGAATCGGGGCTGCGCGGCCATGTGGCCGGAACCGAGGAGCAGGTCGCCGACGAGCTGGAGCGGGTGATCAAGGAGAGCGGGGCGCAGGAGGTGCTGGTCACGACGAGTACGTACGACCGCGCGGGCCTGCGGGACTCCTTCCGGAGGCTGGCCCGCGTGGCGGGTCTGACGCCTGCCTGAGGGGTCGGGCGAGGCGGGGCGAGGCCGGGCGGGGCAAGGCGAGGCAAGGCGGGCGGAACGCGCGAGGTCCCGCCCGCGTCGCGACCCGGGGTCGGCCCGGGTGCGGCGCGGACGGGCGCGGTGCCCCCGTGGCACGGGGGACGATTCCAGCGGAAGCACCGCGGTCTCGGGGACCGCGCGGGGCGGTCCTCGGGTGAGCAGTTCCTCAGGTCAGCAGGTCCTCAGGGGTCCTGGGGTGAGCAGGTCCTCAGGTGCGCAGGTCCGCAGGTCCTCGGGTCCTCGGGTCCTCGGGTCCGCAGATCCTCGGGTCCTCCGGTCTGCAGGTCCTCGGGTCCGCAGGTCATCAGCTCCTCAGGTCTGCAGGTGCGCAGGTCCTCGGGTCCGCAGATCCTCAGGTCCGCAGATCCTCAGGTCCGCAGGTCCTCAGGTCCGCAGATCCTCGGGTCCTCCGGTCCTCAGGTCATCCGGTCCACAGGTCCACAGGTCCTCGGACAAGTCCTCACGTCGTCGCCAGCGCCTCCGTAGGAGGCAGCCTCGCCGCTCGTACCGCCGGATAGAAGCCCGCGAGGCCGCCGATGACCAGCGTGGCTCCCACGCCGCCCGCCATCGCCCAGAACGGGACCACGGAGGGCCAGCCCTGGTAGGAGGCGTAGCCGCCGGTGACCGCGATGCCGAGGATCACGCCGCCGAGCCCGCCGAGCGCGGACAGGAGCAGGGCCTCGGCGAGGAACTGGGTGCGGATCTGGCCGCGGGTCGCGCCCTGGGAGCGGCGCAGGCCGATCTCGGAGCGGCGTTCGAGGACGGAGATGACCATGGTGTTGGCCACGCCGACACCACCCACGAGCAGGGCCACCCCGCCGAGGCCGAGCAGCAGTCCGCTGAGGGCGTCGTCGGTGGCTTCCTTGGCGGCCAGCGCGTCGGAGGGCCGGGAGACCGTGGTCTCGCTCGGGGTCTCCGGGTTGGTGGTGGCGCCGAGCACGCTCTGCACGTCGTTGACGTGCGCTTCCTCTGCGCGCGTGTAGATGGTGGTGGGGTACCCGTCGAAGCCCAGTTCCTGCTTCGCTTCGGTCCAGCCGACCAGCGCCGTCGAGTCCATCGAGGGCACGAGCTCATTGGGCGCGAGCAGGCCGATGACGGTGTACCAGCGCCCGCCGAGCCACACCTTCACGTCCGGTCCCGCCTTGTGCACGCCGAGCTGTTCGGCGGCCTTGGGGCCGAGGACGGTGGTCGGGTAGCGGCTGTTGGCGGCGTTGAGCCAGCGGCCGTCGACGACCTCGGCGCCGACGGACTTGGGCAGGTCGGTCCGCGCCGCGGCGACGCTGAGGCCGCCGGTCTCCTGCTTGGGCGTGCGGTCGTTGCGGTAGACCTTGGCGTCGGTCTTGCCGATGGCGGAGACCGACTCCACGTCGTCCATGTTGCCGATCATCTCGACCGACTCCGCGGGCAGATGAGCGGCGTCGCCGGAGAAGGACTGCCCGGGGGTGACGGTCAGGAGGTTGGTCCCGAGGGACTGGAGCCTGCGGTTGAGGTCCTCGGTGGACGACGTGGAGATGCCGACCACGCCGACCATGGCGGCGATGCCGATGGCGATGCCGAGCGCCGAGAGGAACACCCGCATCGGGCGCGAGCGCAGCCCGGAGCCGCCGACCCGCAGCACGTCCACCGGGTTCATCCGGGCGGGTTTGGGCGGCCGCGGCGGCTCCGTGTCCGCCGGCCGTTCCAGCTCCCTGATCGCGTTCGTCGCGCTCATCGCACGGCCTCCTCTGGCACCAGGAGTCGGGGGTCGCCGCCGTCGGGGCCGCCGGAGTCGTGCTCGATGAGGCCGTCCTTGACGCGTACCTCACGGGGCAGGGTCGAGGCGATGTCCCGGTCGTGGGTGATGACGACGACCGTCGTGCCGGCCTCGTGCAGTTCCTGGAGCAGCTCGATCACGATCGCGCCGGAGCGCGAGTCCAGTGCCCCGGTGGGCTCGTCCGCGAGGAGCAGCGGGGGGTCGCCGAGCACGGCCCGCGCGATGGCCACGCGCTGCTTCTCTCCGCCGGAGAGCTGGTGGGGCTGGTGGTAGAGGCGGTGGCCGAGGCCGACCCTGCGCAGCGCCTGCTCGGCGAGGTGGCGCCGTACGCCGCGCGGCCTGCCGCTGTACAGGAGTCCGTCCGCCACGCTGTCCAACGCCGGTATGCCGGAGGCCAGATGGAACTGCTGGAAGACGAACCCGATGGTGCCGGCCCGCAGCGCGGACAGCTCCCGGTCGCTCAGCGTGGCCACGTCGTGCCCGTCGATGCGCACCATGCCGGCCGTGGGTCGGTCCAGGGTGCCCATGATGTTGAGCATCGTGGACTTGCCCGAGCCCGAGGGGCCGACGATGGCGAGGAGTTCACCGCGCCGGATGACCAGGTCCGCGCCGCGCAGCGCGGCGACGTCCCCGTAGGTCTTGGATACCCCTGCCAGTTCGACCACGGGGCGGGCCGGTGCCGTCAACTCCGGTATCTGCGAGGTCACTTCGGGACCCCCACGACTGTTCCTTCCTTGATGCCGGATCCGGAGACCTCGACCTTGCTGTCGGCGAACATGCCGAGCTCGACCGGGCGGTGCTCGGTGCCGTTCGCCGTGACGACCTCCAGGGCGTAGCCGCCGCCCTCGCGCGCCACCAGGGCGTTGACGGGCACGACGAGCACGTCCTTGCGGGTCTCGGCCTTCAGGGTGACGTCGACTGCGGCGGCCTGGTAGCGGCCGAGCCCCTTCTGGTCCTTCACCGTCAACTCGACGGGCAGGGTGGGGTCTTCGTTGCCCGAGTCGCCGGAGCCGGAGTCCTCGGAGCCGCCCGATCCGGAGTCGCCCTTGGAGGTGGACGGCGTGCCGATGTCCGTGACCTCGGCCTGGACCGTCTTGTCGTCGGGGAGCGTGACCGTGGCCTTGGTGCCCTTCTCCACCAGGTCCTCGTACTGCACGTCCAGGTCGACGCCGATGATCCGCTCGGTGCCCGTCCAGGACAGCAGGGTCCCGCTCAGGGCGGCGCCGGGCGTGGCCTTCACGTCCGCGACGCGCCGTGCCCCGTCGGCCACCACGGCGTCGCCGGGCGTCACGGTGCCGGTCTCCTCGCGGTTCAGGTCGTCCTGCCACTTCTTCACCGCGGCGGCCGTCGACGCGTTGTACTCGTCGTCGACGGTGAACCCGTCGTACCCGAGGGCGCTGAGGTTCTTCTCCAGCATCTCGACGTCGGCGCCCTCGCTGCCCGACTTCAGGGTGCGGTACAGCGGGAAGGAGCCGTACAGGAGCGGGATCTTCTTCTGGTCGACGCGGTAGACGGTGTCGCCACGCTTGAGTACGGCGCCGTCCTCGGGCAGCCAGGTGACGGTGCCGCCGGAGGCATCGTCCTGCGCCGGCTGCCCGCCGCCCGAGGACTGGTCGCTGCCGGTGCCCGCCGCGGCGGCAGGTGCCTCGACGGTGGCCGCGTCGCCGTAGCCGAGGTTGCCGTCCACGGTCTCGCTGTCGGTCAGCGTGGTCCGCTCCACCTTCGCCGTCGCGGGCGGCCCGGAGGGGGCCGCGGCGCCGGATTCGTCGCCGTCGCCGCCGAGGGTCCCGGTGGCGGCGAGCCCCGCCGCCGCCGCGACGGCCGTCGCGGCAAGGACGATCAGGGAGGTGCGCAGTGGGCGGCGCTTGCGGCGGGGCGGTGCCTCCGCCGTGTCGCCGGACGGCTTCTCGGCCACGGCCTTCTCCTCGACCGCCGTCTCCAGCTCGGCCGCCGTCTCCTCCTCGACCGCGGTGTCGAGGGCGCCGGCCGTCTTCGTCGACACCTGTCCCGATGTACGACGCTCAAGGGCCCCGGGGGACTCGCTCGACAGGGCCGACCCGTCGGTCTCGTCCGGAGTCACTGTCCGCCACCCCCGGCGGGCCCGAACATGACGCCGCCGCCCGGGTACTTGCTCTGGCAGGTCTGCATGGCCTTGGTGAACGCGGAGTCCTGCGGGTTCACGCCCGCGGAGACGAGGTCGATGTTCATGGTCGAGCCGTTGATCTCGGGGTCGGGGAACTTCGGTACGCCGTTCTTGCGCAGGCACTTGGCCCAGGCCGCGACCTTGGCCGAGTCGAGGGCCTCACCGCCGCCCCCGGCGCCGCCGAGGCCCTGCGGCGCCTTGTCCTTGCAGGCCTCCTGGGCCTTCTTGAACGCGTCCGAGTTGGGGTCGGCCCCGTCATCGCCCGGCACCAGCTTGACGCCTCCGCTGTCCTGCTGCGGGTCGGGGAAGTCGGGAACTCCGTTGCTCCGCATGCACTTCGAGTAGGCAAGGGCCCGGTCGAAGGCGCTCGTCGGCGATGCCTCGTCGTCCTTCGACGCGGCGGAGGAATCGCCGGAGCAGCTCGTCAGGGCGGCCCCCGTGACGAAGACGGAGGCGGCCAGGAGGGCGGGAGCGATGACTCGCTTGTGTGCGGCTCGCTTGTGTGCGACTCGATTGCGCGCGGTCGCTCGCTTGTGTGTGAGGAACATGGATCCAACTTCTACGCGGCGGGCGGTCACACGGCGGACACAAAGCCCGGCGTCCGCACAGACCGCGCGTCACCAGCGGATTCGTGGCCGGGCATGCCGGACGGCCACGTGCCGTTCGCGCGTGGCCGTCACCGTCCCCCGGGTGTGGGACCCCTCTAGTTCTTCTGCTTCTGCCGCCCGTCCTGCGCGTCCCGTGTCAGCAGGGTGATCGCGCCGGTCGGGCACCTGGCGGCCGCGCCCCGTACCGCCGCGGCCGAACCTGCGTCGGGCAGCGGCGCCTTGACCAGGACCTTGCCGTCCTCGTCCGACTGGTCGAAGACGGCGGGCACGGTACTCATGCACAGACCGGAGCCCGCGCACCGGTCACGATCCACGCGTATCTCCATCCCCATCTCTCCTCTCACGCTCACCAGACCACCGGAAGCCGCTCCACTCCGTACGCGGTCGACCGGTCCCGGAACTCCACGTCCCGCGCGGGGATCGCGAGGCGCAGACCGGGGAAGCGGTGCAGCAACTGCCCGTAGGAGATGCGCAGTTCCATCCGGGCGAGGGCCGCTCCCAGGCAGTGGTGGATGCCGTGGCCGAAGGCGACGTGCGGCACGGGCTCACGGGTGACGTCCAACCGGTCGGGCCCGTCCACGAGCGCGGGGTCCCTGTTGGCCATGGGGATCGAGCAGACGAGGGTGTCCCCCGCCTTGATCCGTCTGCCGCCGAGCGTCATGTCCTCCAGCGCGGTGCGAGGCGTGGGGGCGTGCGGTACGGAGAGGTAGCGGAGGAGTTCCTCGATGGCCCGGTCCAGGGCCACGGGGTCGTCGCGGACCAGCGCGAGCTGGTCGGGGTGCTCCAGGAGCGCAAGGACGCCGAGGCCCAGCATCCCGGAGATGTTGTCGAGGCCCGCGAGCATCAACAGGACGCAGATGCCCCGCAGTTCCTTGTCGGTGAACTCGTCGCCGTGGTCGCGCACCAGCATGCCGATGAAGCCCTCGTCGGGGTCTCTGCGCTGCCGTGCCACCAGCGCGGCGAGGTAGCGGGTGAAGGCCGTCCCCGCGGCCGCCCGCGACCCCAGGTCCTTGCCGGTCTCCAGGTGGGCGTGGCAGCGGCGCAGGAAGTCGTCGCGGTCGTCGCGCGGCACCCCGATGAGTTCGCACAGCACGGGACCGGGGATGGCGGACGCGAACAGCTCCACCAGGTCGGCGGGTCGGCCCGCGCGCTCCACCACGTCGAGGCGCTCCGTGATGATCGTCTCGATGCCGGGCTGGAGTCTGCGCATCCGGCGGACGGTGAACTCGGGCGTGAGCATCTTGCGCAGCCGGGTGTGCTCGGGCGGGTCGTAGTCCATGAGCAGCCCGATGCCCTCGTCGGGGCGCTGGGCCGCGTCCCGTCCGCCCGGTGTCCGCGCGCCGAAGCGGCTGGTGGAGAACCGCACCTGGTCGCCGAGGACTTGGCGTACTTCGTCGTAGCCGGTGACCAGCCACAGCGGCCGTTCGCCGGCCCCGGGGGCCAGGCGCACCCGGCTGACGGGTCCTTCGGCGGACAGGCCGCGCAGCTCGTCGGCCGGGTCGAAGCGGGTGCGGCGGGTGTGCAGCGGGAGCGCGCTCTCGTGCGGCATGTCGTCGCTCCCCTACCAGGCCACCGGCAGCGACTCCACGGACTTCGCCGTGAAGCGCAGCTCGTCGCGTTCCACCGCGAGCCGCACCTTCGGGAAGCGGCGCAGCAGTTCCGAGATGGCGACCCGCAGCTCCATGCGGGCAAGCGACGCGCCCAGGCAGTAGTGCAGTCCGTGCCCGAAGGCCATGTGGCCGCTGTTGTCGCGGGTGATGTCCAGGGTGTCCTGGGGCTCTCCCGGCAGCCGGGTCCCGTTGGCCTCGAGGAGCGAACACGCCACGAACTCACCGGACTTGATGACGTGGTCGCCGATGGTCACGTCCTCCTTCGCGGTACGGGGCGAGGCGTGCGGGATGATCGTCACGCTGCGGATCACCTCCTCCACCGCGTGGTCGATCAGCTCGGGCCGCTCGATGAGCACGGCCAGTTGGTCGGGGTTCTCCAGGAGACCGACGAGGCCGAGCCCGAGGGTGCCGCCGGTGATCGGGATGAGCGAGGCGAGGAGCGTCGCGGCGGTGCCGGTCAGCTCCCCCTCGGTGAGGTTCGTCCCGTGCTTGCGGATCAGCCGGCCCAGCAGGTCGTCCCCGGGGTCGCGGCGTTTTTGCCGCATGAGCTTGCCCAGGTAGACGAGGTAGGCGGTGCCCGCCATGTCCCGCTGTTCCCGGTCGGGGTTGTCGACGCGGTTGGTGTCGAGGTGGCGGGCGAGCTCGGCCTGGTCGTCGCGCGGAATGCCGAGCATCGCGCAGCCGATCAGGCTCGTGGTGGGCCAGACGAAGTGCTGGACGAGGTCGACCGGTTGCCCGGCGCCTTCGAGGGCGTCGAGGCGGTCCTTCACGATGCCTTCGACGAGTGGTTCGAGCTCGCGGACCCGCCGGAGCGTGAACTCGGCCGTCAGCATCCGTCGCAGCCGGGTGTGCTCGGGCGGGTCGTACTGCAGCAGGTTGCCGGGCTGGAGGAGCCGCCGGGAGGCCTCGGCGGTGTCCGCGGGCGGCATGGTGCTGAACCGGTCGTCGCTGAGGATCGCCCGCACCTCGTCGTAGCCGTTGGCGATCCAGGCACGGTCCGAGGTCCCTGGCACGACGGTCTCGACGAGCGGCGCCTGATCAGGGTCCTTCAACGGCTTGGGCATGGACGGTCTCCTTTCCTGTACGAGCTCCTGTGCACGTTCCTGTACGGGCTCCCGCGCACGTTCCTGTACGGGCGCGGGTGGGGTTCACCAGGCCACCGGCAGCTCGTCCACTCCGTAGTTGGGCGTCCAGGTCCGGTACCTGAGCTGCTCGGGCGGCACCGCGAGACGCAGCTTCGGGAACCGGTGCAGCAGGGCCGGCAGGCCGATCCGCAGCTCCAGCCTGGCCAGCGAGGCGCCCAGGCAGTGGTGGATGCCGTGCCCGAAGGCCACGTGGCCGGTGCCGTCCCGGGTGATGTCGAGGGTGTCCTGCGACACCCCGGGCAGCCCCGCGCGGTTGACCGCGAGCATGGAGCACATCACCAACTCGCCTGTCCTGATGACCTGGTCGCCGACCTTTACGTCCTTGAGGGCGTAGCGCGGGATGGCGTTCGGCACGGACGAGACGTACCGCAGGAGCTCCTCCACCGCCTGGTCGGTCAGGTCCGGGCGCTCCAGGAAGAGGGCGAGCTGGTCGGGGTACTGGAACAGGGCGAGCGGGGCGAGGGCCAGCATGCCGCCGACGTTCTCGATGCTGGACCCCAGGAGGGTCGCGGCGGTGCCCGTCAGCTCCTCGTCGGTGATGTTGGTGCCGTGGTCGCGGATGAGCATGCCGAGCAGGTCGTCGCCGGGGTCGCGGCGCTTCTGCCGGACGAGCCTCCTCATGTACGTGACGTACGCGTTCCCCGCGGCCCGCTGCCGCTCACGCTCGCGGGGGTCGGTGCGCTGATCGCCGGCGCCCGCCCGGCTGGAGCTGAAGTTGCGGGCCAGGTCGGCCGCGTCGTCGCGGGGCACCCCGAGCAGGGCGCAGCCGACCAGGCCGGGGATGGGCATGGCGAAGGTGCGCATGAGGTCGGCGGGTTGCCCGGCGCTCTCCAGCGCGTCCAGGCAGTCCGCCACGATCTCCGCGACGAAGGGTTCGAGGCGGCGTATCCGCCGGACCGTGAACTCGGGCGCCAGCATCTTGCGCAGCCGGGTGTGGTCCGGCGGGTCGTACTGCAGGAGATTGCCGATCTCGACGTGTCCCGCGGCGCTGTTCATCTGGGTGGGCGGCGGCAGCATGCTGAACCGGTCGTCGCTGAGGATCGCCCGTACCTCGTCGTAGCCGGTGGCGAGCCAGTGCCAGCCCGTGAACGGCCCGTCGGCGTCGACTTGGACGAGCGGTGTCCGCGCGGTGATGTCCGCGAGTTCGGGCATCGGTTCTATGCCGTTCCTTCGCGTGTGCGCGGCGGTCTTCAGTCGCTTCGGCATTCGGGGGTCCTCCCGCTTTCCGTGTTCCGCGTCAGGGGCATGTCCGGATTCACTCCTTCACGGTGTTGCCGGGGTTGCCGGTGTCGCCGGTGTCGCCGGGTTCGTCGGCCGCCAGGAGCTTCGCCGAGAGGACGCGTGCGATGTCCGACGACGGTGCGGGCTGGAGCATGGTGAAGTGCGTCGCCGCGATCTCGTGCGCCTCGACGTTCCCCGCGACGAAGGGCTTCCAGCTCTCCCGCGCGACCGACACGGGCAGCCCCTCGGGGCGTTCCTGGGCCGCGATGAAGAGCAGCAGGTCGCCTCCGAGGCGGCGGGGCGTGTGGGTCGGGGTGATGCGGCCGAGGTTGGCGATCACGTCCCGCATGTTCGACCGCAGGCCTTCGTCCATGCCCTGGCCGACGTCCTGGCCGCTGGGCAGCCGCAGGTCGTCCATGGGCGTGGAGTCGTCGGCCTGGCCGGTCTCGGGCTGGCGGTAGTCGGCGCCGCCGGTGCCCTCGGGGTAGCCGTCGATCACCGCGACGAGCCGTACCTCTTCGCCCTGTTCCTCCAGGTGGGTCGCGACGGCCTGGGCGATCAGACCGCCGAGGGACCAGCCGAGGAGGTGGTAGGGGCCGGTGGGCTGGACGGTCCTGATCTGCTCGGCGTAGTCGGTCGCCATCTCCTCCATGGTCTGCGGCATGGGCTCGGGTTCGGCGAGCCCGCGGGCCTGCACGCCGTGCACGGGCAGGTCCTGCGGCAGGTGCCGCAGCAGTGCCGCGTAGGCCCAGCTCAGTCCCGTACCGGTGTGGATGCAGAACAGCGGGCGACGGCTGCCCCTCGGGCGCAGCGGCAGCAGGATCTCCAGGTCGCCGTGGTCCGTTCCGGCGTGGCGTGCCGACCGGGCGCCCGCCTTGACGTCCCGGCTCTTGCCGCGCAGGGCGAGCAGGCCCGTGGCCGTCCGCTTCGCGCGCTCCCCGGTGCGCAGCATCCGCTCGCCGTCGGCCCCGAAGGGGCAGGCGACGAACCGCTCGCCGGTCGGGACCGGTCCGTCCGCGTACCCGCGCGCCAGCGCGGATCCCGCGACGTACAGGTCGCCGGTGCCGCCGGGCGGGACCGGGCGCAGGAAGTCGTCCAGGACGTAGGCGCGGGTGCCGGGCAGCGGGCGTCCCGCGGGGGCCTCGGCCGGCAGGGGTGCGCCGGCCGCGGTCCTGTGGGCGAGCCACGCGCCCGCGGTCTCGGCGGTGCCGTGCACGCTGAGGAGCGCGGACCGCGGGTTGCGGCCGAGCCAGTCCCGGGTGTCGCCCACGGTCGTCGCCCCGGTGTCGTCCGCCACGGTGACCGAGGTGAACCGCGGTTCTCCGTCGGCCTGTTCGGGGAGCGTGGGCAGCAACTCGCGGGTGGTGACGAGGCGTTGTGAGCGGTCCGGTGTCGTGTCCTGGTCGGGCACCGCCAGCCGGACGCTGCCGCCTTCGCACAGGGCGGACAGCAGCGGCGTCATGAGCGCGGAGACAGGGGCGCGTACGTCGAGGACGGTCACCGCCCGGCCTGTCGGCGCGACCCGCATCCGGTGCGCGGTCTGGTCGAGGAGCGTCCGGTGGTCGACGACCGCGCCCGCGAGGGAGCCGTCGGCGCCGCCGGGTGCGGTGGCGGGGAGCACGAGCGCCGCCTGTCCGGGCAGTGGCAGCCGTCCGGGCGAGCCGTTGCCCGCGCGCCCGGCGTCCGCTCCGCTCGCCCCCACCGTCCGCAGGCCGTCGAGCAGCACCATCGGCACCGTGACGCCGTCGGACAGGAGCGGGGCCATGCCCACGTCGCAGACCAGGGCCTCCGGATTGGCGCGGCGCATGCAGGACGCGATGTCCTCCATGGGCCGGTTGGGGTCGGCGAACAGGCAGGCGGCACCGGACTTGAGCACCCCGAGCAGCGCGACGAAGAGTGCGGACGTGGGTGGCAGCGCCACAAGGACCACGTCCTCCGCGCCGATCCCCCGCTCCGCGAGACGGCGGGCCAGCTGTCCGGCCGCGGCGTCGAGCACGCCGTGGGTGAGCGGTGCGTGCCGGTCGGCGACGGCAGGGGCGTCCGGGTGCAGCGCAGCCTGTTCGGCGAGGAGGGCCACGACGGTGCCGACGGTGCCGTCCAATGCCTCCGGCGCCGTGTCGTTCCAGGCCTCGGCGTCGTTCCAGGCCTCGACGGCTTCGCGGCGCTCGGCCGGGTCGAGCAGGACGTCCACCTGGCTCAGGCGCAGCGTCGGGTCGGCGGCGACCTGTTCCAGGACGCGGACGAACCGCCGCGCGAACGCGGTGACGGTCGGCCGGTCGAAGAGCTCGACGGCGTACCGGACGGTCCCGTCGACACCGCTGGGCCTGCCCTCGACGCCGTGCCGCTCGGTGAGACCGATCGCCAGGTCCAGTTCGCCCGCCGGTGCGCCCATGGGCAGCCGGGTGGTGCTCAGGCCCGGCAGCTCCGGCGACTCCCACACCTCAGCCGCGTCGCCGTGCACTTCGAGCAGGACCTGGAACACGGGGTGCCGTGTCGCGGCGGCGGGCAGCGCGAGGGTGTCCACGAGGCGCGCGAACGGCACGTCCGGGTTCTGTACCGCCCGCTGGTACATGTCCCGTGCCCTGCCGAGCAGTTCGCGGAACGTGGGGTCGCCGGAGACGTCCGTGCGCAGGGCGAGCGGGTCCGCGAAGGGGCCCACCAGGCCGTCCAGGTCGCCCTCCTCGTCGCGCAGCGGAAGCACCGTGCCGAGGGTGACGTCGGGTCCGGCGCCGAGCCCGGAGAGCAGCAGGCTGAGCGCGGCCTGGAGCACCATGAAGAGCGTGGCTCCGTCGGCCTCCGCCGCCTCCATCAGCCGGGCGTGCGTGTCGCCGTCGAGGACGAGCGGCACCGCGTCGGCCCGGTGCGAGGCGACCTGCGGACGCGGCCTGTCGGTCGGCAGCTCCAGCTCCTCGCCGAGACCGGCGAGGGCCTTCTTCCAGTAGGCGAACTGTTCGCCGATGAGGCTGTCCGGGTCCTGCTCGTCCTGGAGCATCTCGCGCTCCCACAGCGCGTAGTCGGCGAACTGCAGGGGCAGCGGGGCCCGTTCGGGGGTCCGGCCCTCCCTGCGTGCGCCGTACGCCGCCGCCAGGTCGCGCACCAGGACGATCAGCGACGCGTCGTCGGTCGCGATCCGGTGCACCACCATCAGCAGCACGTGCTCGGTCTCCGAGAGTGCGAACAGGCGGCTCACCCAGGGCGTCTCCCGGGTGAGGTCGAACTCGTACCCGGCGTGGTCGGTCAGCAGCCGCGGCAGGTCCTCCTCGGTCGCCGGTGTCACCGGCAGGGCGGGCCGGACCTCGTCGACGTCCTGGACGCGCTGGCACGGCTCGGCGCCCTCGTCGGCCGTGAAGAGCGAGCGCAGGAGGTCGTGCCGAGCGGCGACGTCCCCCAGGGCGGCCTGGAGCGCGTCGCGGTTCAGCTTGCCGTTGAGGCGCAGCGCGACCGAGGCACGCCGGGCCGCGGAGCCGGGGTTCTCCCGCTCCTGGTGCCACACGCGGCGCTGGGCCGCGGTGAGGGGGATGTCGTCGGGGTGGTCGACGGGCCGCAGCTCCGGGAGCTCCTTGGAGGTGAGCAGCCGGGCGACACCGAGGGGCGTGGAGGCGCCGAAGAAGCGCCGCATGCTCAGCTCGATGCCGAACTCCTCGCGGACCCGCGCGGCCAGGCGCATCGCGAGGCCCGAGTCGCCGCCGAGGTCGAAGAAGTTGTCGTCGACGCCCACCCGTTCGAGGTCCAGGATCTCCGCGAACAGTGCGCAGAGCCTGGCCTGGGTCTCATTTTCCGGCTCGCGTCCCGAGACGCGTCCCGCGAAGTCCGGGGCGGGCAGCGCCCTGCGGTTGACCTTTCCGTTGCGCGTCAGCGGCAGCTTCTCCAGGACCACGACCGCGACCGGGACCATGTACTCGGGCAGGACGCCCGCCAGGTGCTCGCGGACCGCCTGCACGTCCACGTCCGTGTCCTCGGCGTCGGGCACGACGTAGCCGATGAGCCGCTTCTCCCCCGGCCGGTCCTCCCGCACGATCGCCACGGCCTGACGGACCCCGTCGTACGAGGCGAGCGCGGCCTCGACCTCGCCCAGCTCCACGCGGAAGCCACGGATCTTCACCTGCTCGTCCGCGCGCCCGGCGAACAGCAGCTGCCCGTCGGCCGTCCAGCGGGCCAGGTCCCCGGTGCGGTACATCCGCCCGCCGCCGGCGAACGGGCATGCCACGAAGCGTTCGGCGGTCAGGTCGGGACGGCCCACGTAGCAGCGCGCCACACCGGGCCCGGCGATGTACACCTCGCCGATCACGCCCGGCGCGACCGGCTGGAGGAAGCCGTCCAGGACATAGGTGCGTACGTTGCCGAGCGGGCGCCCGATCGGCGGCGGCTGGTGCTCGGAGCGGATGTCCTCGTCCACGCGTCCCGCGGTGGCCATGACGGTCGCCTCGGTGGGGCCGTAGGTGTTCCAGATGCGCGCCTGCGGGGTCCAGCGGCTGGCCAGGTCGGCGGTCATCAGCTCGGCGCCGAGGACCCAGTTCTCCACCCCGGTGACGGCGTCCGGGTCCAGGAGGCCGAGGAGTGAGGGCACCACGCTCGCGGTGCTCACCCCGGCGGCCTCGATCATCTCGGCCAGCGCGCCCGGCTCCGCCCGCTCCTGGCCCGAGGCGACGGCCAGTGTGCCCCCGCCCGCCAAGGTCACCGCCACGTCCAGCACGGCCGCGTCGAAGCTGAACGACGCGAACTGCAGCACGACCACGCCCTCGGCCACGCCCAGCGCGGGACGCATCACCTCGGCCAGGTTCGCGACGCCACCGTGCGCCACGGCCACGCCCTTGGGGCGCCCCGTCGAGCCCGATGTGTAGATCACGTACGCGAGTTGGTCCGGCAGGACGTGGGTGCCGAGCGGCTCCGCGGACTGTGCCGCGACCGTCCGGACGGTCTCCACCTCGTCGAGCAGTACGAAGCGACTCGCCCCGGCAGGGATGCCGTCCAGGGACTCACCGGCGCCGATGACGACGTCCGCTCCGCTGTCCTCGATCACGTAGCCGAGGCGGTCGGCCGGGTACTCGGGGTCCAGCGGAACGAACGCCCCGCCCGCCTTCCACACCGCCAACTCACCCACGACCATGTCCACCCCACGCGGCAGGCACAGACCCACCCGCGACTCCGGACCGACCCCGAGACCCACCAGGTGCCGAGCCAGACGATTCGCCCGCGCCTCCAACTCCCCGTACGACACCGCGTCCTCGCCGCCGCGCACGGCCACCAGGTCCGGCGAGCGGTCCGCCCGCTCCGTGAACAGCTCGGGCACCAGTGCGTGCGGGGCGCTCGCCACCGCGGCGTTCCAGCCCTCGGTCACCAGCGTCCGTTCCGCGTCGCCCGTCAGCGCGATCCGGCTGACCGCGAGCGAGGGGTCGGCCGCCATCTGCCTCAGGGCCCGCAGCAGCCGGTCGAGCAGGGCGCGGGCCGCCCGCTCCTCGAAGACGTCCGTGCGGTAGGTCAGCCGCATGCGCAGCCCGCCGAGCGGGTCCACCACCAGGCCGAGCGGGTAGTTGATGGACTCCCGCATCCCCGCCTCGGTGAAGCGGAGGCCCGCCGGTTCGGCCTCGCGCGTGCCCCCGCCGGAGCCGTCCGGCGCGTCTGTGCCCGAGGGGAAGCTCTCGAACGCCATGAGGGAGTCGAAGGTGGCGCCGGGCCCCGCGACGCGCTGGATGTCGCCCAGGCTCAGGTACTGGTGGTCCATCAGCGCCGACTGCCGCGCCTGGACGTCCGCGAGGACCTCCGCGACGGTCTGCGGCGGCTCGAACCGCACCCGTACCGGGACGGTGTTGATGAAGAGCCCCAGCATGTCCTCCATGCCCGGCAGGTCCGCGGGCCTGCCCGCCACCGACGCGCCGAACACGACGTCCTGGCGCCCGGCCAACTGGCCGACGACCAGCGCCCAGGCGGCCTGGACCACCGTGTTCAGCGTCACGTCATGGGTGCGGGTCAGCTCGCCGAGCGCCGCGTCGAGCGCGGGCCCGGCGACGGCGAAGACCTCCTGGGAGTCGCCGTCCGGCCTGACCGTCGTGCCGGGCGTCACCGGGACGACCAGCGTCGGCTCCTCGGCCCCTGCCATCTCCTCGCGCCACGCCTCCTGCGCCGCCTCCTTGTCCTGGCGCGACAGCCAGGAGAGGTAGTCGCGGTACGGGGTCACGGGGGGCAGCCCCTCGGCGGTGCTCCCGGCTTCGTAGCAGGCCCACAGCTCGCGCCGCAGCACCGGCAACGACCAGCCGTCCAGGACGATGTGATGCAGCGTCACCATCATCCGGTAACGGTCCTGGCCGGTCTTGACCAGGAGCACCTTCAGCAGCGGCGGCTTGGCCAGGTCGAAGCCCTTGGTCCGCTCGTCCGTGCCGATCCGCTCCGACTCCTCCCAGGCGGCCTCCTCGTCGAGGTCCGAGAGGTCCTCCTCCCGCCACGGCAGGACGACCTTCGGCATGACGATCTGGACGGCCTGCCCGGACCCGGCCACCTGCCGGAAGCCCACGCGCAGGCTGGCGTGCCGGTCGAGGACCGACTGCCAGGAGGCGCGCAGCACTTCGGTGTCCAGCGGCCCTTCCAGGCCGAGGACCATCTGCTCCACGTACACGTCCGGACCCTCGTCCGCGAACATCGAGTGGAACAGGAGGCCTTCCTGCAGCGGCGAGAGCGGCCAGATGTCGGCGAGGTCGGGCGCCGCGTCCTCCAGCTTCTCGACCTGCTTCTGGGTGAGCGCGACCAGCGGGAAGTCGGAGGGGGTGTGGCCGCCCGCGGTGGGCTCCTCCACATGGGTGGCGAGGCCCTTCAGCATCGCCGCCCAGGCCTCGACGAGGCCGCGTGCCGCCGTCTCGTCCAGGAGGTGTTCCGGGCAGGCCAGGGTCAGCGTGAGCCGCGGTCCTCCTTCGACGTCGTGGACGGCGCCGACGACCTCCAGGGGGTGGGTGACCGGCAGCCGGCCGTCGGCGGGCTCGACCGCGGTGGCCCGCTCGTCGTCCGCCGGTGCGCCGGGGACGCGGCCCAGGTAGGTGAAGCCGACCCGGGCGGTGGGCAGGGCGGCGAGCTGCTGCGCGGTCTCGCGGTTGAGGTGGCGCAGCAGGCCGTGGCCGAGGCCGTCGCCGGGGACCGCCCGCAGCTGTTCCTTGACGCGTTTCACGGCCTCGCCCGCGGCCGGGCCGCCGAAGAGGATGTCCTCGAAGTCGGCGTCGCCCGCGTCCAGGCGCACCGGGTGGGTGCCGGTGAACCAGCCGACCGTGCGGGAGAGGTCCATGCCCTCGGTCAGCTCCACCCGGCCGTGTCCCTCCACGTCCACCAGGAAGCCGCCCGGCGGGTCCTCGCCGTCGCGCCACTGCGCGACCGCGGCGGCCAGACCGGTCAGGAGCACGTCGTCGACGCCCGCGTGGAACGCGGCGGGCACACCGGTCAGCAGGGCCGAGGTGACGGGGACCGGCAGCGTCACCGAGACCCGCCGCACGGTGGCCGCGACATCGCGAGCCGGATCGGCGGGCACCGCGGTCAGCTGCGGGTCGGGGCCTTGGAGCAGCTCGGTCCACCGTTCCAGTTCCGCCGTCCGCTCCGCGCTGTCGGCCTGCTCGGCCAGGGCGCGCGCCCAGTGCCTGAACGACGTGGGGACGGGCTCCAGTTCGGGCTTGCGGTCGGCGGCGAGCGCCGCGCAGGCCTGTTCGAGGTCGGGCAGCAGGATCCGCCACGACACCGCGTCCATCACGAGGTGGTCGACGACCACGACGAGCCGTCCGGCGGTGTCGGGGCCCTGGTCGAGCCAGACCACCTGCAGCATGACGCCGGCCCGCGGGTCGAGGCGCTCGACCGCCGCCCGGGTCTGCTCGGCGATCGTCCGCGGCAGTTCGTCGGCGGGTATCGCGGCGGCGTCGACGCGGCGCACCCACGATCCGGCGGGTGCGGTGCCGGGTCCTGACACGACGAGCCGCGCCTCCGGTTCCGTCACGAGCCGCGCGCGCAGGACGTCGTGGTGGTCGACCACGGCCCGCACGGCGTCGGCCAGCGTCTCGGGACGCAGGGCTGCCGGGGCCTCGACCACGGCGGACTGGACGACCCTGCCGACGTCGTCGGCGCCGACGCGTGCGATCAGTTCGTGCATGACGGGTGTGAGCGGCACCTCGCCGGTGCCGGGGTCGCCGCTGACGGCCGCGGTGTCGGACGGCACGGCCACGAGGGCGAGGGCGGCCGGGGTGCGGTGCTCGAAGACCTGGCGCGCGGTGATCGCGAGGCCCGCGCGGCGGGCGGCGGACACCAGCATCATCGACAGGATCGAGTCGCCGCCGAGGGCGAAGAAGGAGTCGTCGGCGCCGACCCGTTCGACGCCGAGCGCCTCGGCGAACAGCCCGCACAGGACCGACTCGACGGGCGTGTGGGGGTCCCTGCCGCCCCGCACGGCGCGTTCGGGCGCGGGCAGCGCGGCGGGGTCGAGCTTGCCGTTGACCGTGAGCGGCAGCGCGTCCAGGACGACCACCGTGGCGGGCACCATGTACTCGGGCAGCCGGGCGCCCACGAACGCGCGCAGTGCCTCGGGGTCGATCGCGCCGTCGATGCCCTCGGCCTCGGCGGCGGCGTCCGTGACGGGCACGACGTACGCGACGAGCCGCTTGTCGCCGGGCAGGTCCTCGCGGGCGATCACCGCGGCCTGGCCCACCGCGGCGTGTCCGGCGAGCACCGCCTCGACCTCGCCGGGCTCGACGCGGAACCCGCGCAGCTTCACCTGCTCGTCGGCCCGTCCGGCGAACACCAGCTGTCCGTCGGTGGTCCAGCGGGCGAGGTCCCCGGTGCGGTACATCCGTCCGCCCGCGCCGAACGGGCAGGCCACGAAGCGTTCCGCGGTCAGCTCGGGCCGTCCCGTGTAGCCGCGTGCCACGCCGGGCCCCGCGACGTACAGTTCGCCGGTCACGCCGGGCGGCACCGGACGCAGGAAGCCGTCGAGCACGTACGTCCGCATGTTGCCGAGCGGGCGTCCGATCGGCGGCGGTTCGTCGTGCGATCCGATGCCGGTGTCCACCGGGCCGACGGTGGCCATGACGGTCGCCTCGGTGGGGCCGTAGGTGTTCCACACGCGCGCCTGCGCGGTCCAGCGGCTCGCCAGGTCGGCGGTCAGGAGCTCGCCGCCGAGCACCCAGTTGCGTACGCCTGGCACGTCCTGGGGGTCCAGGACGCGCAGCACCGACGGCACGACGCTGGCCGCTGCGACGCCCGTCTCGCGGATCATCCCCGTCAGCGCGGCGGGCTCGGTGCGCTCCTCGGCCGAGGCGACGGCGAGGGTCGCTCCGGAGGCCAGGGCGACCGCCACGTCGAGGACGGATCCGTCGAAGCTGAAGGAGGCGAACTGCAGCATGACCACGCCCGCGCGCAGGTCCAGGGCGGGCCGCATCGACTCCGCGAGGTTGACCACGCCGTGGTGCGCGAGGGCCACGCCCTTGGGGCGTCCCGTGGAGCCCGAGGTGTAGATGACGTAGGCGAGTTGGTCGGACAGGACGGTCACGCCAGGCCGTTCGGCGGGCTGCGCGGCGACGGCCCGCTCGGTCTCCGTGTCGTCGAGGCGCACGACGCGTGCCGTGCCGACCGCTACGTCCGCGAGCGCGTCACCGGTGCCGAGGACGACCTCGGCGGCGCTGTCCTCGATCACGTAACCGAGGCGGTCGGCCGGGTACTCGGGGTCCAGCGGGACGAACGCCCCGCCCGCCTTCCACACCGCCAACTCGGCCACGACCATGTCGATCCCGCGCGGCAGGCACAGACCCACCCGGCCCTCACGGCCGACACCCAGGCCCACCAGATGCCGGGCGAGACGGTTGGCCCGCGCGTCCAACTCCCCGTAGGACAGGGCGTCGACGCCGTGTCGTACCGCGATGGCGTCGGGCGATCGGCCCGCCCACTCCTCGAAGGCCTCCACGACCGAACCCGCGGGCACCGGACGCCCGGTGGCGTTCCACCGCTCCACGACCCGGGTCCGCTCGGCCCGGTCGAGTACGTCGATGTCGCCGACCCGGGCCGAAGGGTCGGCCGCGATCCTCTCCAGGACCCGCACGAACCGCGCGAGGATCGACTCCGCGGCGGCGCGGTCGAACAGGTCGGGGCGGTGGTCCAGCTTGAAGCGCATCCGGTCGCCGCCCGGGACGGCGACGAGCGTGAGCGGGTAGTGCGAGGCATCGCGCGAAGCGCCCGCGGGGCTGAGGGAGACGGTGTCGGGTCCGGGGATCGGCCCGGCCGGGGGCAGCGGGTAGTTCTCGTACAGCACGAGGGTGTCGAACACGGCCGCGGGCCCCGCGAGCTTCTGGACCTCGGCGAGTCCGACGTGCTGATGCGGCAACAGTCCGGACTGGCGCTCCTGGAGCCGGGCCAGCATCTCGGCGACCGGCTGGCCGCCGTCCAGCGGCACCCGTACCGGCAGCGTGTTGATGAAGAGGCCGACCATCGACTCCACGCCGGGCAGTTCGGCGGGCCGTCCCGCGACGGTCGCGCCGAACACCACGTCCGTACGACCGGCGAGGCGCGCGAGGAGCAGCGCCCACGCGCCCTGCACCACGGTGTTGAGCGTGAGGCCCTTGCCGCGCGCCAACTCGGCCAGGGCGTCGGTGAGTTCGCGGGAGACGGTGGTGTGGGCCTGTTCCGGCAGCAGGGGCATGCGGCCGGGGTCGGCCGGTGCCACGAGCGTGGATCCGTCGACCCCGGCGAGCTCGGCCCGCCACGCCGCCGACGCCGCCTCCTTGTCCTGGCGCGAGAGCCACGCCACGTATGCGCCGTACGGCGCCACGCGTCCCAGCGTGGCGGTGTCGCCGCCCGCCGCGTACGTCGCCTGCAGCTCGCCCAGGAGGACCGGCATCGACCAGCCGTCGAGCAGGATGTGATGGAGCGTCATGACAAGGCGGTGCCGGTTGTCGCCGAGCTTGACGAGCAGGAGCCTGAGCAGCGGCGGGACCGCGAGGTCGAACCGCTCGGCCCGCTCCTGCGCACAGAGCCGGTCGACCTCGGCGAGGGCGTCGGCCTGGTCGAGGCCGGAGACGTCCGCCTCGCTCCAGGGCAGGACGACCTCGCGCGGAATGACCTGCACCATGTGCGCGCCGGTGACGGGCCTGAAGCAGGCCCGCAGCGCGGCGTGCCTGCTCAGCAGGGCCTCCCACGACGCCCGCAGCCGATCCGTGTCCACGGGGCCGTTGACGTCCACTGCCGACTGCACGGTGTAGACGTCCGGGCCGTGGTCGTCGAAGGAGGCGTGGAACAACATCCCCTCCTGCAACGGCGAGAGGGGCCACACGTCCTCGACGAGGGATCGGGGTCGGGTCATCGTTCTGTCTCCTCACAACGGCTTGTGCTGGGCTACTCGCCGGCGAATCCGGCTTCGAGTTCCTCGATCTGGTGTTGTGCGAGGTCCAGGAGGTGGAAGTCGGACGGGGTGTGTCCGCCCGCCGCGGGATCAGCGGTGTGGGTGGCCAGTCCGTCGAGCATCTTCAGCCAGGTCGCGCCGAGCCGTTCCGCGTCCGCCTCCTCCAGCAGCCGGCTCGTCCAGCTCAGGGTGATCGTCAGCTCGGGTCCTTCGGCGGTGTCCCTGACCACCGCGCCCGCGTCCAGCACGTGTGCGGCGGGCATGCCGAGGTCGACCGAGCCGCCGATCGCGGTCTCGCCCGCCGGCTGCCACGGCCCGACCGGTCCCGCGCCCTGCGCACCGCCCGCTCCCGCGCCGCCGCCCGCGGCGAACCGGCCCAGGTAGTTGAAGCCGATCTGCGCGGTCGGCGCGGCCGCCAGGACGGGGCCCGCCACGGGGTCGAGATGACGCAGCAGTTCATGGCCGAGGCCGTCACCGGGCACCCCCCGGGCCTGTTCCTTGACGGCCTTCACCAAGCTACCCGCAGCCCTGCCACCGGCCATAGCGCCGTCCAACTGCGCACCGGCCAACTCAAGGCGGACCGGTCGCACGCTGGTGAACCAGCCGACCGTGCGCAGCAGATCCACGCCGTCCAGGGGCTCACGGCCGTGCCCCTCGACGTCGACGAGCAGCCCGGTCGTGGTGCTCGGCCGCCAGTGCCCGACGGCGCCCGCGAGCGTCGCGAGCAGCACGTCGTCCACGCCGCAGTGGAAGGCGGCGGGAGTCCGGCCCACGAGCGTGGCCGCCTGCTCGGCCGGCACGACCCACGTCCGGTTCCGCAGGGTGCGTACGGTGTCCACCTCCGGGTCCAAGGGGGCTTTGCCGAGCGGGGGTTGGTGTGCACCGAGCAGGGCGAGCCAGTCGTCCAGTTCGGCCGCCCGCTGCTCGCCGGTCGCCTGGGCCGTGAGCAGCTCGGCCCAGCGGCGGAACGACGTCCCCACCGGGTCCAGCGCCACGTCCTGCCCGGCGGCGGCCGCCTCGCAGGCGATCCGCAGGTCCGGGAGGAGGATCCGCCAGGACACCCCGTCCACCACCAGGTGGTGGACGACGAGCACGACTCGCCCTGTTCGTCCGGGTCCCGCGTCCACCCAGACCGCCCGCGCCATCACACCGGAGGCCGGGTCGAGCCGCTCGACGGCCTCGCGCGCCGCCCGCCCCGCGATCTCGTCCAGGGCGGCGTCGTCCGCCGCTCCGGCCGCTTCCACGCGGGCGACCAGCCGCGCGGCGTCCACCGCGCCGCGTTCGCCGACGACCAGCTTCGGCTCTCCTTCAACGGTCCGCGCCCGCAGCATGTCGTGCGTGTCCAGGACGGTGCCGAGCCCGGTGGCCAGCACGTCGATGCCGAGTGCGGCCGGGGCCCCGACGACCACCCACTGGGCGAAGCCGGGCCGCGCGGAGCGCTCACCGAGCGCCCGCATGACCGGCGTCCAGGGCACCTCGCCGACACCGACGTCGTCGACGGCGGGCTCGTCCTCGGCGAACTCCACGACCTGCGCGAGGCGTTCGGGTGTCTTCTCCTCGAAGACCTGCCGCGAGGTGAGCACGAGCCCCGCCCTGCGCGCCCGGGACGCGAGCTGCATCGACATGATGGAGTCGCCACCCAGCTCGAAGAAACCGTCCCCGACGCCGACGCGTTCCAGGTTCAGCACCTCGGCGAACAGGTCGCACAGGAGCCGCTCGGTGTCCGTGCGCGGCTCGCCGCCCGTGACCCGCTCGGCGAAGTCGGGGGCGGGCAGCGCGGCCCGGTCCACCTTGCCGTTCGCCGTGAGGGGCAGCTGTTCCAGGACGACCACCGCCGCCGGTACCAGGTACTCCGGCAGCCGCTCGGCCACGTACGCGCGCACCTCGTCGGCGTCGACGTCCCGCTGCCTCTCGGGCACGACGTACCCGATCAGACGGCTGCCGTCGGGGCGGTCGCGGCGCGCGACGACCACGGCCTGCACGACGTCCGGGCGGCCGGTCAGGACCGCCTCGATCTCGCCGGGCTCGACACGGTGTCCGCGGATCTTGATCTGGTCGTCGGCGCGGCCGACGAAGAGCAGTTCGCCCTCGTCCGTCCAGCGCGCCACGTCACCGGTGCGGTACATCCGCTCCCCCGCCGCGAACGGGCAGGCCACGAACCGCTCCGCCGTGAGCCCCGCGCGCCCCAGGTACCCGCGCGCGAGCCCGGCACCGGCGACATACAGCTCACCGGCCACGCCGGGCGGCGCGGGCAGCAGGAACTCGTCCAGGACGAACACCCTTGTGTTCGCCGCCGGGTGGCCCAGCGGCACGACGTCCCTGCCCGGTATCAAGGGCTCGCTCATCGCCGCGCAGACCGTCGTCTCGGTGGGCCCGTAGGCGTTCACCATGCGCCGCCCCGGCGACCACCGGTCCACGAGCCCCGGCGGGCAGGCCTCGCCCGCCACCACCACGGTCCGCAGCGTGTCCGGCAGCTCCTCCTCGGCCGCGAGGACGCTGGGGGGCACCGTCACATGGCTCGCGCGCGCCCGGCGCACGGCCTCGTCGAGCGACACCCGGGGCGGCAGGTCGTCGGGGCCCGCCACCACGAGCGCCGCGCCGGACAGGAGCGCCATGCAGAGTTCGGAGACCGCCGCGTCGAAGCTCAGCGAGGCGAACTGCAGCACCCGCGCGTCCGCCCGTACGTCGAAGCGGTCGATCTGGGCCCGCGCGAGGTTGCCGAGGCCCGCGTGGGTGACCGCGACGCCCTTGGGTGTGCCCGTCGATCCCGATGTGTGGATGACGTACGCGGTGTTGGCCGCCCGCAGGGGCGCCGACCGCTCCTCGTCCCGCAGCGGGCCGCCCGCGCACCGCCGCACCTCGTCGGCCACGCACGGGTCGTCGGTCACCACGACGCGGCCCGGGAATCCCGCGGGCACCGTGCCCAGCGAATCGCGTGTGCACAGCGCCACCGCCGGGGCCGCGTCGGCCAGTACGTACGCGATCCGCTCCGCCGGGTATCCGGCGTCCACCGGGACGAACGCGCCACCGGCCATCGACACCGCGAGGAGCGACTCCACCATGGTCGCCGACCGCTCGCCGACGACGGCGACCCGGCACTCCGGGCCGACCCCGACCCGGGTGAGATACCGCGCGAGACGCCCGGCCCTGTCGGTCAACTCCCGGTAGGACAGGGCGCGTTCACCCGACACCAGGGCCATCGCCTCGGGGGTCAGCTCCGCCTGCCGGCCGACGAGTTCGGGCAGCGGCGCCGTGCTCGCCGCCGGGTCGAGCGTGCGGTTCCACTCGCGCACGACGAGATCGCGCCCCTCGGCATCCACCACCTCGACCCGGCCCACGGGCGCCGACGGATCGGCGACCAGCTGCTCGAAGACGCACACCAGCGACCCGACCATCGCCTCGGCCCGCGCACGGTCGCACACGTCCGGGCGGAAGACGAAGTCGCCCTGCATGCGCTCTCCCGGTGACACGACGAAGGTCAGCGGGTAGTGGCCCATGTCCTGCGGCTCCCCGTCGGGGCGGATGCGCAGGGAGTCCGGGGCCGGGGATGCCGCCGAGGGCGGGTGCGGGTAGTTCTCGTAGACCACGAGCGTGTCGAAGACCGCGCCGGGGCCCACGAGTTGGTGGATCTCGGAGAGACCCATGTGCTGATGGGCCATCAACGCGACCTGGCGTTCCTGCAGTTCGGCGAGGAGCTCGGCGACCGGCTGTCCGGCCGCCAGGGGCACACGCACGGGCAGGGTGTTGATGAACAGGCCGATGGCCGACTCCGCGCCGGGCAGGTCCGTGGGCCGGCCCGCCACGGTCGCGCCGAACACCACATCCGTACGCCCCGCGAGCCGTGCGAGGAACAGCGCCCACACGCCCTGCACCACCGTGTTCACCGTGAGGCCGTGGCTGCGGGCCAGCTCGGCGACGCCTTGGGACAGGTCCTTCGAGAAGGCGAACCGGATCCGGTCGGGCACGACAGGTACCCGTACCGACTCGGCGGGCACGACCAGCGTCGGCTCGTCGAGACCGGCGAGCTCCGCCCGCCAGGCCTCCCGCGCGACGCCCTTGTCCTGCCGGTTCAGCCAGGCCAGGTAGTCGCGGTAGGACGTGATCGAGGGGAGGCCGCGGTTGTCGGGGCGGGTGGTGTGTGCCTCGTAGGCCGCGGAGAGCTCTCCGATGAGGACCGGCAGGGACCAGCCGTCCATCGTGATGTGGTGGCTGGTGATGACCAGGCGGTGCCGGTGCTCGCCGAGGCGGATCAGGAGCAGCCGCAGCAGCGGGGCGCGTGTCACGTCGATCCGTTCCGCCGCGTCGGCCGCGGCCAGGCGCTCCGCCTCGGCGAGCGCGGCGGTCTCCGTGAGGCCCGACAAGTCCGCCTCGGTCCACGGCAGTTCCACGTCCCGCGCCACGACCTGCACGGCCTCGCCGGACGCGAGTCGGTGGAAGCTCGCCCGCAGGATCGGGTGCCTGCGCAGCACCGCCTCCCATGCCGCGCGCAGCCTGGCCGCGTCCAGCGGGCCCTCCAGGGCGAGGGCACGCTGCCCTTCGTACACGTCCGGCGCGGCCTCGTCGAAGGTGGCGTGGAAGAGCATGCCCGCCTGGAGGGGCGACAGCGGCCATACGTCTTCCAGGCCGGGGACCGCCCTCTCCAGCTCCTCGACTCCGGTCTGGGTCAGGGCGGCCTGCGTCGACGGCGCCTTCGAGGCGGCCAGGAGGGGGAAGTCGGAGGGGCTGTGTCCGCCCGAGGCCGGGTCGGCGGTGTGCGCGGCCAGGCCGCCAAGCATCTCCACCCAGCTCCGGCCGATCCGTTCGGCCTCGTCCTCCGGCAGCAGGTCGCCGGGCCAGTTCAGGGTGAGCGTCAGCTCGGGCCCGTCCGGGGTGTCCCGCACGGCCGCCCCGGCAGCGAGGACGTGGGTGACGGGCATGTCGGGGTCGACGGAGCCGCCGATGGCGGTCTCGCCGGCCATCTGCCAGGGGGCGCCTGGTCCTGGGGCTGCGCTTGTGTCTGTACCTGAGCCTGAACCTGCGCCTGCGCCTGCGCCTGCGCCTGCGCCTGCGCCTGCGCCTGCGCCTGCGCCGGATGTTGCTCCGAAGCGACCCAGGTAGTTGAAGCTGATCTGCGGGGCCGGTGCGGCCGTGAGGGCAGGGGCCGTCTCGCGGTTGAGGTGGCGCAGGAGTTCGTATCCGAGCCCGTCGCCCGGCACCGCCCGCACCTGTTCCTTGACCGCCTTCAACAGCCGTCCCGCGGCGGGGCCCCCGGCCAGGACCTGCGCCGGGTCCACCCCGTCCGCACTCAGCCGCACCGGGTGGGCGCTGGTGAACCAGCCGACCGTGCGGGACAGGTCCGCGCCCCCAAGGGGCTCGCGCCCGTGTCCCTCGACCTCGACCAGAACCCCGGAGGCGGCATCCGGCCGCCACTGCCCGACGGCACCTGCCAAGGCCGCGAGGAGTACGTCGTCCACACCGCAGTGGAAGGCGTTCGGGGTCCGCCCGACCAGGGTGGCCGTCTGTTCCGGCGGCACGGCCCACGACGTACGGCGCAGGGTCCGCGCGGTGTCCACTGCCGGGTCCAACTCCCGCTGTCCCAAGGGGGACTGGTCCTTGCCGAGCAGGGCAAGCCAGCCGTCCAGTTCGGCCACCCGCCGCTCCTCGGCCGCCTCCGAGGTGAGCACTTCGGCCCAGCGGCGGAACGACGTGCCCGCCGGGTCCAGCTCCGGCACGCGCCCCGCGGCCACCGCCTCGCACGCGGCTTGGAGATCGGGGAGGAGAATCCGCCAGGACACGCCGTCCACCACCAAGTGATGGGCGACGAGGACCAGTCGGCCGACCTCGCCGGGCCCCGCGTCCACCCACACCGCGCGCAGCATCACGCCAGAGGCAGGCTCCAGTTGCCCCACGGCCTCGCGCGCCGCCCGCTCCGCGACCGCACCGACCTCACCGGGCACCGCTTCGACGCGGGACACCAGGACCGAGGCGTCCACCGTTCCCCGCTCGCCGACGATCAGCTTCGGCTCGCCGGGGACCGCGCGGGCCCGCAGCATGTCGTGCGCGTCGAGGACGGCGCCGAGTCCGGCGGCCAGCACATCCAGGCCGAGCCCCGCCGGGGCGCCGACCACCACCCACTGCGCGAGCCCCACGCCCGTGGCGCGGTCGCCGAACGTCCGCATGACCGGGGTCCAGGGAACCTCGCCCACGCCGACGTCGTCGACAGCGGCCGTCCCGTGACCGGCGGCCTCCACGACCAGGGCGAGGCGTTCGGGCGTCTTCTCCTCGAAGACCTGCCGGGGCGTCACCACCAGACCCGCACGACGCGCCCGCGACGCCAGCTGCATCGAGCTGATCGAGTCGCCGCCGAGCGCGAAGAAGCCGTCCTCGACGCCGACCCGCTCCAGGCCGAGGACCTCGGCGAACACCTCGCACAGGACGCGCTCGGTTTCCGTGCGCGGCTCCCGGCCCGACACGCGGGCGGCGAAGTCGGGAGCGGGCAGGGCCGCCCGGTCCACCTTGCCGTTCACGGTCAACGGCAGCGCGTCGAGGACCAGGACCGCCGCCGGAACCATGTACTCCGGCAACCGCTCCCCCACGTACGCGCGCATCTCCTCCGGGACCACCTCCGCCCCGTCCACACCCACCACGTACCCGACCAACCGCTTGTCCCCCGGACCGTCCTGCCGGGCCACCACCACCGCGTGACCCACCGAGCCGTGCCCGGCAAGAACCGACTCCACCTCGCCCAACTCCACCCGGAACCCACGGACCTTCACCTGCTCATCCGCACGCCCCACGAACAACAACTCACCCTCGACAGACCACCGCGCGAGATCCCCCGTGCGATACATCCGACCCGCGCCCCCCGGCATCCCGAACGGACACGCCACGAAACGCCCCGCCGACAACCCCGGCCTGCGGAGATATCCGCGCGCCAGGCCCGGACCCGTCACGTACAGCTCGCCGACGGTCCCGGGGGCGACCGGCTTGAGGAAGTCGTCCAGGACGTAGACCCGGGTGTTGACGAGAGGGCGGCCCACCGGCACCGGCCCGTCGGCCGTGGCCCGCAGCGGCCGACTCATCGCGGCGCAGACGGTCACCTCGGTCGGTCCGTACGCGTTGACGAGGCGCCGTCCCGACCAGCGTTCGGCCAGCCAGGCCGGGCACTCCTCGCCCGCGACCACCAGCGTCTCCACGACCTCCGGCAGCGCGTCGACCGTCGCGAGGACGGACGGCGGCACCGTCATGTGCGTCACCCCGAACTCGGCGGCGACGTCCGCGAGCGAGCCGTGCGGGGGCAGCCGGTCCCCGCCGACCACCACGAGCGCCGCCCCCGACAGAAGCGCCATGCACATCTCGGAGACCGCGGCGTCGAAGCTCCACGACGCCAGCTGCAGGACGCGGGACTCGCCCCGTACGGCGAACCGCTCGATCTGGCCGGTCGCCAGGTTGCCGATGCCGCCGTGGGTGACCACGACGCCCTTCGGCGTTCCCGTCGATCCGGACGTGTAGATGACGTACGCCGGATCCGTCGCGCGGACCGCGGCGCCCTCGGCCCGGCGCCCCCGCCCGGCGAGGGGCACCACGGCACCCGGCGCATCGCCCATGTCGCATGCGTCGTGCGCGTCGCCCACGCCGTATGCGTCGTGCGCCTCTCGCACCCATCGGACCGCCGTCTCGGGAACCACCGCTTCGGTCTCGGGTGTACACACCACGAGCGCCGGGTCGGCGTCGGCCAGCACGTGCGCGATGCGCTCCTCGGGGTACGCCGGGTCGATCGGCACGAAGGCCGCGCCCGCCTTGGCCACGCCGAGGAGGACCGCCACGACGTCGGCCGACCGTTCCATCACGACGCCGACCAGGTCACCCCTGCCCACTCCGCGCGCCGACAGTTGGTGGGCCACGCGGTCGGCGGCCCGGTCGAGTTCGGTGTACGTCCACTGCCGGTCCGCCGCGAGCACGGCCACCGCGTCCGGGGAGCGGCGGGCCTGCGCCTCGAACAGCTCCCCCAACGTCCCCGCGGGGACCGGCCGGTCGGTGGCGTTCCAGCGCCCGACCACCGTGGCGCGCTCGGCCGCCTCCAGTACGTCGATGTCGCCCACCCGCAGCGCCGGATCGTCCGCGAGCTGCTCCAGGACCCGCACCAACTGCCTGCCCACGTGGAGGGCCCGGCGCCCGTCGAACACGTCCGGCCGATAGGTGACGCGGACGCCGAGGCGCTCGTCGGGTACGACTCCGATCGCCAGGGGATAGTGGGTCCCGATCTGGCTGTCCACCTGGACAAGTTCGAGGCTCACGGCGGCCTCGGCGCGATCCGGCTCCGGGGCCGTGCCGCGCGGGTAGTTCTCGAACATCAGCATCGTGTCGAAGACGGCTCCCGCGCCGCCGACCGCCTGGATCTCCGACAGGCCTGCGTGCTGATGCGCCATCAATTCGGTCTGGCGTTCCTGGAGTTGGGTGAGCAACTCCAGGAACGGCTGCCGGGCGTCGAGCCGCACCCGCACCGGTAGCGTGTTGATGAACAGGCCGATCATCGACTCGACGCCGGGGACCTCCGGAGGCCGTCCCGCGACGGTGGTGCCGAACACCACGTCCGTGCGCCGCGCGAGACGCGCGAGGACCAGCGCCCAGGCGCCCTGCAGCACGGTGTTCACCGTCAACCCCTGCGCTCGAGCCAGCTCCGTCACGGCCTGTGTCGCCTCGCGGGACAGGCGCACCGAGCGCTCCTCGGACAGCGTCCGCGCTCCGCCCAGGTCGGCCGGTGCCACGAGGGTCGGCTCGTCCGCCCCTGCCAACTCCGCCCGCCATGCGGCACGGGCCGCCTCCTTGTCCTGGCGGGCCAGCCACGCCAGATAGTCCGCGTAGGAGGCGGTGCGCCCCGGCAGGGCGGGCTCACCGTGCGCCCCGTAGGCCTCCGCGACCTCGCCCAGCAGGATCGGCGTCGACCAGCCGTCCGCCACGATGTGGTGGCTGGTGACGACCAGGCGGTGCCGGTGCTCGCCCAGGCGAATCAGGAGCAGCCGCAGCAGCGGGGCGTGTGTCAGGTCGAGACGCTCCGCCGCGTCGGCCGCGGCCAGGCGCTCCGCCTCGGCGAGCGCGGCGGTCTCCGTGAGGCCCGTCAAGTCGGCCTCGCGCCAGGGCAGTTCCACGTCCCGTGCCACGACCTGCACGGCGTCGCCCGACGCGAGGCGGTGGAAACTCGCACGCAGGGCGTCGTGCCGCGCGAGCAGCGCCTGCCAGGCCGCCCGCAGCCGGGCGGGGTCCAGCGGTCCGTCCACGGCGAGCACGCGCTGGCTCTGGTAGGCGTCAGGGCCTTCGTCGTCGAAGGTGGCGTGGAAGAGCATGCCTTCCTGTAGCGGCGACAGCGGCCATACGTCGATCAGGTCCGGTACGGCCGACTCCAGGCGCTCGACTCCGTCCTGCGTCAGGGCCTCGGCTCCGTCCTGCGTCAGGGCCTCGGCTCCGTCCTGGGGCAAGGCCGCGCGCCCGTCCTGGGGCAAGGCCTCGCGCGCCACCCTGCCGAGGAGGGGGAAGTCGGAGGGGGTGTGTCCGCCGGAGGCCGGGTCGGCGGTGTGCGCGGCCAGGCCTCCGAGCATCTCCACCCAGGTCCGGCCCAGCCGCTCGGCCTCGGTGTCCGCCAGGAGCGTGGCGGGCCAGCTCAGCCGGATCTCCACCTCGGGGCCGTCCGCGGTGTCCCGGACGGTGGCGTTGGCTTGCAGGGTGTGCGGCAGGGGCGTGTCGGGGTCGACCGAGCCGCCGAGCGCGGTGGCGCCGCCCGTCTGCCAGGGGGCGACCTCACCGGTGGTGGTGCCGCCTGTGGCGAAGCGCCCCAGGTAGTTGAAGCCGATCTGCGGGGTCGGCGCGGCGGCGAGGGCGGGGGCGGCCTCGGGGTTGAGGTGGCGCAGGAGTTCATGACCGAGCCCGTCTCCGGGCACGGCGCGCGCCTGCTCCTTGACCGCCTTCAGCAGCCGGCCCGCCGCCGGCCCGCCCGCCAGGACCTGGGCCGGATCGATTCCGGCCGTGTCGAGGCGTGCGGGGCGAGCGGTGGTGAACCATCCGACGGTGCGGGACAGGTCCGCGCCGTCCAGGGGCTCGCGACCGTGCCCCTCGACCTCGACGAGCAGCCCGGAGGCGACATCCGGTCGCCAGTGCCCGACCGCTCCCGCCAGAGCGGCGAGGAGTACGTCGTCGACTCGGCAGTGGAAGGCGTTCGGTGTCCGGCCCACCAGGGTGGCCGCCTGCTCGGGCGGCACCACCCAGGTCTGCTGACGGAGGGTCCGTACGGTGTCCAGGTCAGGGTCCAACTGCCGGTCCCCGAGTGGTGGTTGGTGCTCGCCGAGCAGGGCGAGCCAGTCGTCCAGCTCGGCCGCCCGCCGCTCACTGGTCGCTTCGGCGGACAGGAGCTCGGCCCAGCGGCGGAACGACGTCCCCACCGCGTCCAGCTGCGGCGCACGGCCCGCGGCCGCCGCCTCGCAGGCCGCTTGCAGGTCGGGAAGGAGGATCCGCCAGGACACTCCGTCGACCACCAGGTGGTGTACGACGAGAACGACTCGCCCTGTACGTCCGGGTCCTGCGTCCACCCAGACCGCCTGTGCCATCACACCGGACGCAGGATCGAGGCGCTCGACGGCCTCGCGCGCCGCCTGCCCCGCGCTCTCGTCGAGCGTGGCTGCTGCGTGGCCCACCGCGTCCACGCGCAGGACCAGGCTCCCGGCGTCCACGGCGCCGCGCTCGCCGACGATCAGCTTCGGCTCGCCGGGGACCGCGCGGGCCCGCAGCATGTCGTGCGCGTCGAGGACGGCGCCGAGCCCGGTGGCGAGCACGTCGAGGCCGAGCCCCGCCGGGGCGCCGACCGTCATCCACTGCGCGAATCCCGGCCGTGCGGCGCGCTCCCCCAGGGCCCGCATCACCGGCGTCCAGGGCACCTCGCCCACACCGACGTCATCACGGCCCGAGGCCGCCGCCTTCTCCACGGCCTCCGCCACGACCGCGAGGCGTTCGGGCGTCTTCTCCTCGAAGATCTGCCGGGGCGTCATGACCAGGCCCGCACGACGAGCCCGGGACGCCAGTTGCATCGAGCTGATCGAGTCGCCGCCGAGTGCGAAGAAGCCGTCCTCGACGCCGACCCGCTCCAGGCCGAGGACCTCGGCGAACACCTCGCACAGGACGCGCTCGGCCTCCGTACGCGGCTCCCGGCCCGACACGCGGGCGGCGAAGTCGGGGGCGGGCAGGGCCGCCCGGTCCACCTTGCCGTTCACGGTCAACGGCAGCGCGTCGAGGACCAGGACCGCCGCCGGAACCATGTACTCCGGCAGCCGCTCGGCGACGTACGCGCGCAGCGCCTGGGTGTCGGTTTCGGTGCCGGTGTCATCCGGCTTCTCCGTGACGACGTACCCGATCAGTCGCTTGTCCCCCGGACCGTCCTGCCGGGCCACCACCACCGCCTGACCCACCGAGCCGTGCCCGGCAAGAACCGACTCCACCTCGCCCAACTCCACCCGGAACCCACGGACCTTCACCTGCTCATCCGCACGCCCCACGAACAACAACTC